>JAYRPZ010000098.1:0-31100 GCA_041910915.1 Acidovorax sp. | reverse complement strand
GGGTGCAGGATGCGGATCGGGATGGGCTGCTAGGCGCAAACCGCAGCAATAGCCTTGCTATTGCGAGGATTTGCAACAACGCAGACCGCCCGATTCCGCGCCTGCACACCCGCGTGGAGATCGTGAACACGCTCTTAGGCCCGCAGAGGGTGTGCCTTACTTCAGGCTGATGGTGGTGTTCACACCTTGGTTGGTGGTGCTGTCGTCAAACCAGCGGGCCGTCACGGTCTTGGTCTGGGTGTAGAACAAGATGACTTGCTTGCCGTAGGGGCCCAAGTCGCCCAGCTTCGAGGCACGCGAGCCCGAGAACGAGAACAGCGGCACGGGCACTGGAATTGGCACGTTGATGCCCACTTGGCCCACGTCGATTTCTTCTTGGAAGGTGCGCGCTGCTGCGCCCGACTGGGTGAAGATGGCCGTGCCGTTGCCGTTGGGGTTGTCGTTGATGAACTCAATGGCTTCGTTCAGGTCTTTGGCAGCCACCAGGCTGAGCACGGGGCCAAAGATTTCCTGGTCGTAAATGGCCATGCCGGGCTTGACGTTGCTGAAAATGGTCGGGCCAACAAAGTTGCCCTTTTCAAAGCCGGGCACCACGGGCTTGCGGCCGTCGAGTTCCAGCGTGGCACCGTCGGCAATGCCGCGCTCAATCAGGCCTTCGATGCGCGACAGCGCAGCGCAAGAGATGACCGGGCCCACATCGGTGCCTTTTTCGGTACCAGCGTTCACTTTCAGCGTCTTGGCCTTGGCCACCAGCTCAGGAATCCACTGCTGGCTCTCGCCCACCAAAATCACCACCGGCAGTGCCATGCAACGCTGGCCTGCGGCGCCGAAAGCGGCACCGGCGATGGCGTTGAGCGTTTGCTCTTTGTTGGCGTCGGGCAGCACGATGGCGTGGTTCTTCGCGCCCATCATGCACTGCGCGCGCTTGCCAGCCAGCGTGGCGCGGTTGTACACGTGCGTGCCCACTTTGGTGGAGCCGACGAAGGAGACAGCCTTGATGTCTTTGTGGTCGCAAATAGCGTTCACGGCGTCTTCGCCACCGTGGATGACGTTGAGCACACCGGCAGGAATGCCTGCTTCCAAGGCCAGCTCGCACAGGCGCATGGTGACCAGCGGATCTTGCTCAGAGGGCTTCAAGACGAAGGTGTTGCCCGTGGCGATGGCCATGGGGAACATCCACAGCGGAATCATGGCCGGGAAGTTGAACGGGGTGATGCCTGCACACACACCCAGCGGCTGCAAGATGGTGTAGGTGTCCACGCCAGAGGCCACGTTGTTGGCCAGCTCGCCCAGTTGCAGGTTGCCAATGCTGGCCGCGTGCTCTACCACTTCCAGGCCACGGAACACGTCGCCTTCGGCGTCGGGCAGGGTTTTGCCTTGTTCCGCAGTCAAGAGCGCGGCCAGTTCACCCATGTTTTCACGGATGAGCTGCTGCAGCTTCAGGAAGATGCGCGCACGGCTGCCAATCGGGGTCTTCTTCCAGGTTTTGAAAGCGACTTTGGCTGCAGCAACGGCGGCGTTGATTTCATCGGGCGTGGCAAAAGGCACGCGAGCCAGCACTTCTTGCGTGGCGGGGTTGATCACATCGCGCCACTGGGTGGTGGTGGATTCGACGAATTCGCCGTTGATCAGCAGCTTGACGGTAGGGATGGATGCGCCCATGGCAGTGTGTCTCCTTGGATGGAATGGAAGATGTCCAGCCGCGCATCCTAGCTGTGCATAATTGTTTTAACAATGGGAAAAACTGCACTTTCGGTGTGCGGTTTTGCACGGATTGACACTCTTCGGAGACACGATGGACTGGGACAACCTGCGTTATTTTTTAGAGCTGGCGCGCACCGGCACCTTGGCTGCGGCCGCGCGGCGCCTGGGGGTGGAGCACACCACGGTGGCGCGGCGCATTCAGGCGCTGGAAAAGCAAACTGGCATTGCCTTGTTCGCCCGCGAGGCCGGAGGCCACCGCTTGACCGAAGCGGGCCGCCACCTGCTGCCCGGGGTGGAAGCCATGGAGGCCGCCGTGCTAGGGGTTGAGCGCTCGGCTCCGGTGCAAGGCGGCGGCCCCTCGGGGCTGGTGCGCGTGGGTACGACCGAGGGCTTGGGCACGCTGATTTTGGCGCCCCAACTGGCGCGGCTCACGCAGTGCCACCCACACCTGTCCATCGACCTGCTGGCCTTGCCACGCCTGCTGCACCTGTCGCGGCGCGAGGCAGACATTGTGATCTCGCTGGAGCGGCCCCGGCGTGGCTCGGTCATCGTCACCAAGCTGGCCGACTACACGCTGCACCTGTACGGCCAGCGCGAATACCTGGCTCGCCGCCCGCTGGTGACCTGCCGTGAAGACCTGCGCCACCACGCCTTCATCAGCTACGTGGACGATTTGCTCTTCACCAAAGAGCTGCAGTTTCTCGACCAGCTGTACCCGCCCGAGCGCTTTGCCTTTCGCAGCACCAGCATCACAGCGCAGTACGAAGCCGTGCGCGCCGGTGCCGGCCTGGCTGTGTTACCCGCCTTTTTGGCCGACCGCGACCCCATCTTGGCGCGTGTGCTGCCCACCGAGGCGCGCTTTACCCGCACCTTCTGGATGAGCATGCCCGCCGAAGCCAAGCATTTGGCACGTATGCAGGCGGTGTGGGGGTTTTTGAAAGAGACGGTGCGCGAGGAGGGCAAGAAGTTGATGCCTGAAACCTACAATTGAAAACACCATTCACTCCCAGCAAGAAGCCCCGATGTCCACAGCCCTGCGCGCCAATTTAAATACCGAAGTCATCGTTCAATTTCCCGAAGACATCAATTTTTCCGATGGCTCTTTCTACATTGCCGCCCTAGAAACCGAAGAAGTTTTGCTGGTGTCCTGCCAGGTGCGGGGGGCGGTGGATTTTCACGCAGGCAGTGAAAAACCAGTGGTCACCGGCTCGTTCTGGGAGGAGGGCATTGGCTACGACTACGACCTGGAAGATGAAGACGAGCAACCCGGTGTGCTGCGTATGCGTGTTGGCGGCGAGTTTGCCTTTGAATTAGACGACGCCCACGGGCTGGAAGATGTCGATATTGACGACGGTGTGATTCATGGCATCACCATCGCCTGGAGCCCGGATGGCGATACCCCCGCCACGCTGGGCGACACCCAGGATGTCCAGGGCGAGCTGGACGATACCGAGCAAGACGACGATTTTGAAGAGCTTTGAAACCCCTTTTCTGCGAGGATGAACTCCTAAAAACATAGCTGCTTGCGCTTGCCACATAAGCCTTAGAGCCTGTTTTTATTGAGAATTTACCACCCCCAACCGTGTGCGCCCTTGCCAGGCCAGCAGACCCAGCACCAGTACCACCAGGGGCAACATGCCCCAGTTGATGCCGCTCCAGCCCGCGCTGTGCAGCAGCTGGCCCGAGCCAAACGAGGCCAGGGCGACGGCGCCGAACATCAAAAAATCATTGCAGGCCTGCACTTTGGCCCGCTCACACGGGCGGTGGCTTTCGGCCAGCAGGGCTGTGGCACCAATGAAGCCAAAATTCCAGCCCACGCCCAGCAGCACCAAGGCACCCCAGAAGTGGCCCAGACTCAGGCCCATCAGTGCCAGCAGACCCGAGGCACCGATCATCGCCAGCCCCAAGGCGGTGATGCGGCGCTTGCCAAAGCGTTGGATCAGCTTGCCGGTGAAAAAACTCGGCCCAAACATGGCCAGCACATGCCATTGGATGCCCAGTGCGGCCTCGCCCACGCTGTGACCGCAGCCAACCATGGCCATGGGCGTGGCAGTCATCAAAAAGGCCATCAGGCCATAGCTCACCACCCCGGCGCTGGCTGCGACGATGAACTGGGGTGTGCGTGCAATCTCGCGCAGGGGCCGGGCGCCTTCAGCCATGCTGGGCTTGGGTGCCGGAGGCAGGCGCAAGCTCCACAAAAAAGGCAGGGCGAGCAAGGCGAGCACTGCCTGGCTGTAAAAGCTGCCCGCAAATGGGGTGGCAGGCAGGGCATCACGCGTCCAAATGACCACCTGCGGGCCAATGATGGCGGCCAACAAGCCACCCAGCATCACGCGCGCAATCGCGCTGGGTTGCTGCGCCGTCTCACAAGCGTCCATGGCGGCAAAGCGGTAGCTTTGTACGCAGGCTGCATAGAACCCAGCGAGCGTGGTGCCCAGGCAGAACAGCCAAAAGTCTGACTGCGCAATGCCTTGGGCTGCCACCGCACCAGACACCACCCCCATGCATGCACCCAGCAGATACGCACCGCGCCGCCCCCAGCGCTGCATCAACCACGCCACGGGCAAAGTGGACAGGGCCAGGCCCAGCTGGAACAAACTCACAGGCAACGTGGTGGCCGTGGGGTTGCTGGAAAGCTGCTGTCCTACCAGCCCACCCAGTGCAATGATGATGGGTGGCGAGGCCCCACCCAGGGCCTGTGCCGCTACCAGCATGGCCATGTTGCGTGGGGCTTGCGAGGAAAGCGTGACAGAAGACATGGCAAAAACAGGCGGCAAAAAAGCGCCCGATTGTGCGCCTTGTCCGCCAACACGCAGCCAGGGGCTGCCGCCCTTACGCCATTTGCGGCAATTGCTGCAACAAAGTGATTTGCTGCTGCACCGATGCCTCCGCCGAGACCACGCGGTTACGCCCTGCGCTTTTGGCCTGGTAGAGCGCCGCATCACTGGCCTGCAGCAGCTGCAAGGCAGGCTCGCCATGCTGCGGTTGGCAGGCGGCCACGCCAACGCTCAGGGTGACATGCGGTGCCACGCGCGAGGTGGTGTGGGGCAGGCGCAAGGTGTTCACGGTGTGCACAATTTCATGCGCTTTGGCCAGCGCACCCTCCAGCGCACAGCCAGGCAGCAGACAGGCAAATTCTTCACCGCCGTAGCGCGCTGCCAAGTCGCGCGGGCGCTTGAGCAGTGGGGGCAGCAAGCGGGCGACGGTTTGCAGGCATTCGTCACCGCTGGGGTGACCGTAGTGGTCGTTGTAGGCCTTGAATTGGTCGATGTCCATCAGCATCAGCGCCAACGACTCGCCACTGCGACAGGCATTGCGCCAGGCGATGTCCAGGGTTTCATCAAAACGGCGGCGGTTGGCAATGCCCGTCAGGCCATCGACAAAAGCCAGATCGCGCAACTGGTCGCGCTGGGCTTTGAGTGTGAGGTGGGTGCGCACGCGCGCGCGCACCACGGCAGGCACAAAGGGCTTGCTGATGAAGTCCACGCCCCCGGCCTCCAGGGCGGCGGTTTCCTGGGCCGCACTGGACTGTGCGGTGACGAAAATCACTGGAATATCCGCCGTGATGGGGTTGCGCTGCAGGCGCCGACACACCTCCAGGCCATCCATACCGGGCATCACCACGTCTAGCAAAATCAGGTCGGGCAGCGGGCGGCGATCGCAAAACTCCAGCGCCTCGCTGCCGTTGGTGGCCATGCTGACTTCGTACTCATGGCGAAAGAGCTGGCTCAGGATTTGCACGTTCAGAGGCAGGTCATCGACCACCAGCAGGCGAGGGCGTTGTTCCTGGGGCGACAGCGCGGTAGGGGCAGCAGACAGCAGGGAAAAGCTCATACGTGGGATTTCCGACGACGGAGTAGATGCACAAGTGCGGCACTTGCAAGGTGGTATCCGGCACATCCAACCGCAAAGGCAGGCCATGTGGACAAGCCCCACAGTTTCTAGCATATCTCCAGCCAGCGCAAAGCCTGCGAGCAGATTGGCGGCCCCCTGGTGAGGGTCGTTGCCCGAGATGTTGTTTTATGGCCATAGGGCCGCAGCCTTGAGGCTCGCCAGTGGCTGGGCGCAGGCAGCCCCAGGCTGGGATAATCCGCGCCCCTATGCCTTTGCAGATCACCTTTCCCGAATCCCTTCCCGTTTCCAGCCGCCGTGAGGAAATCATGGCCGCCATGGCCGCGCACCAGGTCATCATCGTGTGCGGCGAAACCGGCTCGGGCAAGACCACCCAGTTGCCCAAGATCGCCCTGGCGCTGGGGCGCGGGCGGCTGAACGCCAAACCCGGTGAACGCGGTCAGCTCATTGGCCACACCCAGCCGCGCCGCATTGCCGCCAGCAGCGTGGCCAAGCGCATTGCCGAGGAGCTGAACACCCCGCTGGGCGAGGTGGTGGGCTACAAGGTGCGCTTTCAAGACACGCTGCAAAAGGGCGCCTCGGTCAAGCTGATGACCGACGGCATTTTGCTGGCCGAGACGCAGACCGACCCGTTGCTCAAGGCCTACGACACCCTCATCATCGACGAGGCGCACGAGCGCAGCCTGAACATCGACTTTTTGCTCGGCTACCTCAGGCAAATCCTGCCCCAGCGGCCCGACCTGAAGGTGGTGGTGACCTCGGCCACCATCGACGCCGAGCGCTTTGCCAAGCACTTTGCGGGCAAAAACGGCCCGGCGCCGGTGATCATGGTGTCGGGGCGCACCTACCCGGTGGAGATGCGCTACCGGCCCTTCGAGGAAAAGAAAGACTACGACCTCAACGACGCCATTGCCGACGGCGTGGACGAGCTGTGGGCAGGCGGGCAGGGCGGCGATATTTTGATTTTCTTGCCCGGCGAGCGCGAAATCCGCGAAGCCGCTGACCACCTGCGCAAGCACTTGCAGCATTCGCCCGTGTTGCGCTCGGCCGAGGTGCTGCCGCTGTTTTCGCGCCTGTCGCAGGCCGAGCAAGACCGCATTTTTGACGGCCACACGGGGCGGCGCATTGTGCTGGCCACCAACGTGGCCGAAACCTCGCTCACCGTGCCGGGCATCCGTTATGTGATTGACGCAGGCACAGCGCGCGTCAAGCGCTATTCTTTTAGAAGCAAGGTCGAGCAGCTGCTGGTCGAGCCCATCAGCCAGGCCGCAGCCAACCAGCGCGCCGGGCGCTGTGGGCGCGTGGCCAACGGCATTTGCATTCGCCTGTACGACGAGGCGGACTTCAACCAGCGCGACCGCTTTACCGACCCGGAAATTCTGCGCAGCTCGCTCGCCGGCGTCATCTTGCGCATGAAGTCGCTGGGTCTGGGCGACGTGGTGAATTTCCCGTTCCTCGAAGCGCCCTCGGGCCGTGCCATTGCCGATGGCTACCAGCTGTTGCAGGAGCTGGGCGCGGTGGACGAGCGCGGCAACCTGCTGCCCATGGGGCAGGAGCTGTCGCGCCTGCCGCTGGACCCGCGCGTGGGCCGCATGATTTTGGAGGCGCGTGCGCGCGGCGCCGTGGCCGAGGTGCTGGTGATTGCCTCGGCGCTGAGTGTGCAAGACGTGCGCGACCGGCCACTGGAGGCGCAGCAGCAAGCCGACCAGGCGCACGCCAAGTTTGACGACGAGAAAAGCGAGTTCTCCGGCTACCTGCGCCTGTGGCAGTGGCTGATGGATGCGCGCGGCGGCAAAGTGGTGGCCAAAACGCGCAAGGAAATGGCCGCCCAAAGCGCCCCGGCGCCGCGCCAGAACGCGCGCCAAACCGCCTTTTTGCCCGTGGCCCAGCGCGGCAGCGGTGCCCAGGCGCAAGACAGCGCCGAGCCGCGCCCCGCCGCGTTCCAGCCCGGCGGCGCGGCGCCCGACACAGAGGCCACGCACAAGCTCAGCAACCGCCAGTGGGAGCAGCTGCTGCGCCAGAACTTCATCAACATCCGCCGTGTGCGCGAGTGGCGCGACATCCACTCGCAGCTGCTCACCGTGGTCAAGGAACACCGCTGGCAGGTCAACACCCAGCCCGCCAGCTACGAGGCGGTCCACCTGTCCATGCTCTCGGGCCTGCTGGGCAACATCGGCTTCAAGGGCGAGGAGAGCGAGGCCTACCTGGGCGCGCACGGCATCAAATTCCACCCACACCCCGGCGCGCACCTGAGCAAAAAGCCCGGGCGCTGGATCGTCGCGGCCGAGCAGGTAGAAACCTCGCGCCTGTACGGTCGGGGCATTGCCGCGATTGAGCCGCAGTGGCTGGAAGAGGTGGGCAACCATTTGCTGAAAAAGCAGCTGCTCGACCCGCACTGGTCGAAAAAACAGGCCGACGTGGTGGCCTACGAGCGCGCCACGCTCTACGGCCTGGTGATTTACAACGGGCGCGGCGTGAGCTACGGCCGCATCGACCCGGTGGAGGCGCGCCAGCTGTTCATCCGCCGCGCGCTGGTGGAGGGCGAGTGGGAAACGCACTGGCCCTTTCTGGCCGCCAACCACAAGCTGGTGCGCAAGGTGGAAGAGCTGGAGCACAAAAGCCGCCGCCAAGACGTGCTGGTGGACGACGAGCTGATTTACGCCTTCTACGACCAGCACATTCCCGAGGGCGTGTACAGCGGCGCCACGTTTGACAAGTGGTTCCGCCCCGCCAGCAAAGCCGACAGCGGCCTGCTGCAGCTCAAGCGCGACGAGCTGATGCGCCACGAGGCGGCGGGCATCACCACCGAAAAATTTCCCAAAACCGTCAAGCTCGGCGGCGCCGACTGCTCGGCCAGCTACCTGCACAGCCCGGGCGATGCGCGCGACGGCATCACCGTAACGGTGCCGCTGTTCGTGCTCAATCAGGTGAGCGAAGAGCGCGCCGAGTGGCTGGTGCCCGGTATGTTGAAAGAGAAAATCCAGGTGCTCTTGAAAAGCCTGCCGCAGCGCCCGCGCAGCCGCTTTGTGCCGCTGCCAGAAAACGCCGCGCGCCTGGCGGCGCTGTTCACCGAGAACGGGCGCTGGGCCGAAGTCACGGGCAAGGCTGGGTTGATTGACACCTTGCTCAAGCAGGTGCGCGATGAAACCTCGCTGGATGTCAAGCGCGCTGACTTCAAGCTCGACATGCTCAGCCCGCACCTGTTCATGAACTTTCGCGTGACCGACGAGCATGGCCGCCAGCTAGGGCAGGGGCGCAACCTGGCCGCGCTCAAGGCCGAGTGGGGTAGCAAGGCACGCGGTGCCTTCCAAGCGCTTGCTACATTAAAAGTAGCTGCTCGCGCTCAGCCTGAAAAGGTTTCAGAGTCAAAACCATCAGAAAATGGCTCCAAGCCAGCGCAAGCAGCTCCTGAAAAAAGAGCGCAGGCCGCGCCACCTGCCGCAGCCCCGCACGATGCCCGCTACACCGAATGGTGCTTTGGCGAGCTGCCCGAGCTGATGGAAATCAAAAAGGGCCAGCAAACGCTGCTGGGTTTTCCTGCCCTGATCGACCACGGCGAGGCCGTGGCCATCGAGGTGTTTGACGAGCCCGAAGTGGCCGCTGCGCGCCACCGCGTGGGCCTGCGCCGCCTGTTTGCGCTGCAGATCAAAGACGCGCTCAAGTACCTGGAAAAGAACATTCCCGACCTGCAAAAAATGGCCGTGGCCTACATGCCGCTGGGCACGCAGGAAGAGCTGCGCGCGCAAATCATCAATGTGGCCATGGACCGTGCCTTTTTGCAAGACCCCTTGCCCGCCACGGAAGAGGCCTTCAAGCAGCGCGTGCAAGAGGGCCGGGGCCGCCTGACCTTGATTGCCAACGAAGTGGCGCGCATGGCCGCCACCATCTTGCTGGAATACGCTAGCGCGCAGCGCAAGATCAAAGACACCAAAAATGCCCCGGAAGCCACGCGGGACGCGGGCGAGCAGCTACAAAAGTTGATGCCCAAGAACTTCATTGCCCAGGCGCCTTGGACGCAGCTGCAGCACTACGCGCGCTACCTCAAGGCCATCACCGTGCGCCTGGACAAATACCGCGCCGACCCCGCGCGCGACGCGGCCAAGCTCAAAGAGCTACAGCCGCTAGAGCAGCGCTACTGGCGCCTGCTGGCCGAGCGCAAGGGCCAGATGGACGCGCGCCTGCAAGAGTACCGCTGGATGCTCGAAGAGCTGCGCGTGAGCTTTTTCGCGCAAGAGCTGCGCACGCCGTACCCGGTGAGCACCAAGCGGCTGGACAAGGTGTGGCAGCAGCTGCAGCACTGAAGCGGGGACAAGCTGCGCTCAGGGCGCCAGGCGCTCGCGCACCCAGGTGGTGCCGGTGCCGGTACTGGTGCCGGTGTCGTCTTGGCGGTAGCGCAGGCGGTCGTGCAAGCGGCTTTTGCGCCCTTGCCAAAACTCCCACTGCTGCGGCAGCAGGCGGTAGCCGCCCCAGTGCGGTGGGCGCGGCGGCTGCAGCAAAAATTGCGCGCCGTATTTGGCCGCATTGGCCACCAGCACATGGCGCCCGGCAATCACCTGGCTTTGTGGGCTGGCCCAGGCACCAATGCGCGAATCGAGCGGGCGGCTGTGAAAGTAGGCATCGCTTTCCTCGGCGCTGACTTTTTCCACCACGCCCTCAATGCGTACCACGCGCTCCAGCTCTACCCAGTGAAACTGCAGCGCGGCAAAGGGGTTGCCAGCCAGCTCGCGCCCCTTGCGGCTGTCGTAGTTGGTAAACCAGACGATGCCGCGCGCGTCATAGCCTTTGATGAGCACCACGCGCGTGCTCGGGCGCAAATCGCTGCCCACGGTGGCCACGGTCATGGCGTTGGGCTCGGGCAGCTCGGCGCTGATGGCTTCTGAGAGCCACTGGCCAAACTGCTGCAGCGGATCGGCGTGCGAGGCGTCTTCGCTCAGTTGCGCACGTTCGTAGCTTTTGCGCAGGTCGGCCAAGGCCGAAGAGGGGGAGGAGGGCGTTGCGTTCATGGCGTGGCATTGTGCCGCGCCCCTGGGGCGGAATCTACAATCGCCCGCTTCATTCATTTGCGATGGTTAAGGGAGTTGTCACCATGTCTTTGAGCAGTTCTGATGCAGACGGCCAAGAGCGTTTTGCCCTGGGTTTTTTGTTCGCGTTGATCACCTTGGTGGTTGCCACCGTGGTGGGGGTAACGGTGTACCAGCGCGGCATGGCCCATGCGCCCGTGGCCGCTGTGGTGGATGACCCCGCCAGTGTGGCCGGGCAAGGCCCCGCCGTGATGCTGGCAGCGCACGAATCGGCTGTGATCGTCGATGGCAAGGTGGTGAAGTTTTACTTTGCCGTAAAGAAAGCCGAGATTGGCCCAGGTGCCAAAGAGGCCTTGGGCGATGTGCTGCGCGGCGTGGTGCAGGGTAAGAAAGCCCAGATTTCGGGCTACCACGATGCCCAAGGCGATCTGGCCGCCAACCAGGAATTGGCCAAGCAGCGCGCTTTTGCCGTGCGCGATGCCCTGATGTTTTTTGGTGCCACCGAAGAAGCCATCGTGCTGAAAAAGCCCGAACAAACCCTCGCCAGTGGCGACGATGCACACGCACGCCGGGTGGAAGTGACGCTGCTGCCCTGAACATCTTCGCCTTCACAAGCGCTGGGCTTCTTTGCAAGCCTGGCCTTAACCCCAAGGGAACATGCTGAGCATCTTCCCTTTTTCTTTTTCAGCAGGGGTCTGCACTGGGCAGGCGCACGCACACAGTGCCAAACACTTTTTGGCCTGCCATGAAATGCTCGTTGAAGGCCAAAGTGTGGTGGCCGTCGGCATCGCTGGCCTGCACGCGCACCAGGTAGTTGCCTGGTGGCAAGGCGCTGCGGCTCCACTGCGTGGTTTGCAAGCCAGTGTCTGTGAGCACGACAGTTTCTGGCGCAAACGGGGCGATGCCCTGCACGGCCTGGGCCACTGTCACGGTGTAGGTGATGGTTTTGCCTTGGGGGTGAAACGGCTGTGGCCAGCCCCAATCCAGCGCCAAATCGCCACTGGGAGTGCTGCTCGGGCTGATCCAAAAGGGCAGGGGCTTTTCTAGGCTGCGCAGAAAGTGCTGGTGGTTGGTGGCTATCACTTGCTGCAAACGGCGGTATTCAGCATCCCATTCGCGCGGCGCCAGGGGGTTGTCGGTGATGGGCTCTAGTGTGGGCAGATAGGTCACATCGGGTGCAGAAGTGATCCAGCGCTCTACCAGTGGGCGGTAGCTTTGCAGTCGCATATCCACGGCTGCATCGGTCAGGTACTGGTCACGCACTTGTTGCACGGCGTATGCCAACAGCTCCAGATGCTGGGGTTGCTGCATAAAACGGCGGTGCAGGGCGCTGTTCCACCAGTTACCAATACCCAGCGACCATTCGGGATAGTTTTGTGTACCCGGCTGATCGGGAAAACCCAGGGCTGCATCGTAGTCCCAGGGCAGAAAGTAAAACTTCTCGGTGCCCAGGGGCTGGTAGAGCCCAAAGTTTTGCGAGCGTGTGTCGTAATTGCCCAGCAAGATGGCGCTAGCCAGCCAGGCCAGGTAGTTGTTGCGGTTGAAGTGCTGGGTAAAAACAGCGTCAAATTTTTGCTTGTCGTCGTTGATGTTTTTCAGCAGCTTGGCCATCGCTTGGTGGTTTTTCGCATCAACCTCTAAAGACAGCACTTTTTCAAAATCTGGCCCGGCTGAACCATCGGGCTGTACGCCCAATTCAGTCAGGTTGTTCGCGTTGAAGCTGAAATCTTCTGCCTTATAGACGTTTGAGCCTGCCACCCAGCCACGTCGTGCCAGATAGCTCTTGCTCATTTTTTCTACGTGGGTGAACAGCCCCATGGGTCGGGTGGAACCTGTGCCATCGGTGTAGTCGAGCGTGAAAAACTGCGTGCGCAATGAAGGGTGGTGGGGAACGGTGCGCATCAGGTCAAACGCCAGCTTATTGCGCACACGGCTTAAGTCCCACGGGTGTTTGTTGAGCTGGAAGGTGTCTTCACCCATCCACTTGTCAGTACCGCTGTATTTGATGCGGTACGACTTTTGTTCTGCCAAACGGGTGCTGCTACCGCGCACGCGCAGTTTGGCATCGGCAAATGGGCCGCCAGACAAGGCCACTTGCACATTGATTTCTGGCTCGCACGGATCGTCCTTGGATTCATCCAGGTTCACGGTGTCCAAGGTCACCAGGCCAGCGGGATAGGTTTGTGCAGGCGGGTGCTCTTGGTAGGTACAAGTTTTGTCTGCATTCAAGTAGTAACCAGGACCGCTGACTGGCGTGGGCACATAGCGCACGCGCAGCTGTTGCACAGAGGGCTCTGGGTACACATAGGTTTGATCGATTGCCGCAGGCAAGTCATCGGCACTGGGCACAAAAGGCTTGCTGGGATCCATGGGCGGGACTGGTGGCGCAGGAGGAATGTCGTTGGTCACACCACCGCCACAGCCCACCAGGGCCAGGGCGGTAGCGGTTGCAAGGTGAATCCACCAAGTGCGTGAAGAGGCGTTAGGCATGTGGCCATTATCTTGGGCGGCAAACACCATCCCTTGTGTAATAAAAAATTTAAACGATGTGTATTATGTTAAATTAAAGAAAGGCAATTGCTTGTTTTGCAGAAAAGTACTGTGTGGCCCTATCCTCGTGCCTTGTGATGTCCACCAAGCTTTTTCCTTTGCGCACGGAATGCCCTCCTGGGGCATGTGTATGCGAGCGCGACGCTCTGCTGCAATCGCCGCAGGCAGATACCCGTGTGTTGCTGCTCACGCGTGAAGAGGAAAATCGCCTGGTACAGCGGCTGGAACGCCTGACCAGCCTGCAAGAGCTACGTCATATGCAAGAGCGTATGCAGACGCAATTGGGCATTCGCTTGGAAATTGGCACCAGTGGCAGCGAAGTACGCACGCTGCGCGGGGTCACGGTATTGGTGCTGCCGCAGCCGGGCCTGTGTCGCAAAACCCGCCAGGCTTTGCCCGCTGCCATCAAAAAAAGCATGGAGCAGCACCCGGAAATTGTGTACGAGCTGCTCAATGAAGGCGGCTTGTTCTCCGCCTAAGGCTGGCGCTAGGCTGAAGTTGCTGCGCTAGGCACGCTGAACGCCGCACGCTGCTGCGCCTGGCGATCGAACTGGCGAGCCAAACTGCCGCAGACCAAATCACACAGCTCGTACACCGACGCGTCAGCAATGCGGTAGTACGCGCAATTACCCCGACTCTCGCGTGCCACCAGGCCATTTTTTGTCAGCAAAGACAAGTGGCGCGACACATTGGCGGCGGTGTAGCCGCATTCTTGGGCGAGTTCGCCCACGTTGTGCTCGCCGCTGCGCAACAAATTCAGGATACGCAGCCGCGTGGGCTCGGACAGGGCCTGAAAGTAGGCGGCGACCTGCTCCAGGGCATCGGGTGGCAAGTCTTTCATAGAGGATTTTCCATAGTGACAGGCCTGCATTGTATGATTGCTTGACTATTTAATCAATTGGTTAAATAATCAAACAATGCATTACCTCCCTCCTTCACCCTTCCTTGCCTCCTGGCACCGCCGGGTTGTATGTGCCGCTTTGCTCAGCCTGGCCAGCATGGGGGCAGCCCATGCGGCTGAATTGGCCCACATCACAGTGCAAACCAGCGGTACAACAGCCAGCTGGAGCAGTGCAGATGCCGTGGTGGAGGCCGTGCGCGACACCGTGGTGGCAGCGCAAGTCCCCGGCGCAGTGGTGCAGCTGCTGGTGCAAGCGGGCGACAAAGTACAAGCAGGCCAAGAGCTGGTGCGTCTGGACGCCCAAGCGGCGCAGCAAAACGCCCAGGCCAGTGCAGCCCAAGTAGAGGCTGCGCGCAGCCAGGCACAGTTGGCAGAAAAAGAACTTGCGCGCCAGCGCCAACTGGCGGCCAAGCAGTACATCAGCCAAGCAGGGTTGGAGCGCGCCCAGGCACAGCTTGACGCCGCCCAAGCGCAGGTGCGGGCCTTGCAGGCGCAGGCCGGTGCAGCCAGTGCGCAATCGGGCTTTTACGTGGTGCGCGCACCCTTTGCGGGCATCGTCAGTGACGTGCCCGTGTCCTTGGGCGACATGGCAGGCCCCGGGCGCCCCCTGGTGCGTTTGTACGATCCACGCCAGTGGCGCATCACCGCCACGGCACCCCAGGCTTGGGGGCAGCAACTGCCCGCAGGCAGCAGCGCACAGCTAGAGATTCCCGCCCTCGGGCCTGAGCGCCTCACTATCAACGCAGCCGCTCTGCAGCGCCTGCCCCGGGTCGATGCGCTTTCCCACACCGTGCAATGGCGCACCACCCTGCCCCAGGGGCTGGAGGGCCTGGCCCCCGGCATGTTTGCCCGCCTTTGGTTGCCTGCTGCCAGCACAAGCACAGCACTGGCCAGCGTGCCCCACAGCGCTGTGGTGCGCCGTGCAGAGATGACCGGTGTGTACGTGCTGAACGAACAAGGCCAGCCGCGCCTGCGCCAAGTGCGCTTGGGCCGTGTGCTACCCGCCGCCCCAGGCCAAGCCCCCCAGGTGGAAATTTTGAGTGGCCTGCGCAACGGTGAACGCGTGGCCACCGACCCCCAGGCTGCCGCACAGGTGCGCTGACCATGAAACCCGACACCCCTTCCCACCGCCCTGCCCTGGGCATTTCCGGGCGCACGGCAGCGCAATTTTTGCAGGCCCAAATCACCCCTTTGCTGGCCTTGGTGGCGTTCTTGCTGGGCGTATTTGCCGTGCTGGTCACGCCGCGCGAAGAAGAGCCGCAAATCAACGTCACCATGGCCAACGTGCTCATTCCCTTCCCCGGGGCGAGCGTGCAAGATGTAGAACAAATGGTAGCCAGCCCGGCCGAGCAGCTGCTGGCCGGTTTGCAAGGCGTGGAGCATGTGATGAGCGTCTCCCGCCCCGGCTTGGCCGTGCTCACGGTGCAGTTCAAAGTGGGTGTGGCACGCAGTGAAGCGTTGGTGCGCCTGCACGACCAAATCCGCAGCCACAGCGACTTCGTGCCCGAAGGCTTAGGCGTGTTGCAGCCGCTGATTCGCCCCAAAGGCATCGACGATGTGCCCATCGTCACCTTCACCTTGCACGGCCAAGACGAAACCACCAGCGCTTTCGACCTGGAGCGCGTCGCCCACAGCGTAGAGGCCGAGCTGCAGCGCGTACCCGGTGTGCGCGAGGTACGCACCCTGGGCGGCCCGGGCCGGGCGGTGCTGGTAGAGCTAGACCCTGCACGCATGGCCAGCACCGGCACCACTGCCCTGGCCCTGCGCAGTGCGCTGCAATCGGCCAACCTGGGCTTGCCCGTAGGCGATCTGCTGGCCGGTGAAAAAACCGTGGCCCTGCAGGCTGGGCCCTACCTGTCGAGTGCGCAGGAAGTGGCGCAATTGATCATCGGCAGCCACCAGGGCAAGCCCGTGTTCCTGCAAGACGTAGCCCAGGTGCGCGATGGTGCGCCCCCGGCACAGCGCATGGTCTGGTTTGGCCAGCCGGGCACCGAGGGCCAGGCGGCGCAGGAGTGGGCTGCCGTCACGCTGCAAGTGACGAAAAAAGCCGGTGAAAACGCCATCGACGTGGCCAACGCCCTGGCCGCACGCATGCAGCAGTTGCAAGGCACCATCGTGCCCGACAACGTACAGACTGTAGAAACGCGCAACTACGGCGAAACCGCCAACGACAAAGCACAAAAGCTCATCCAAAAGCTGCTGTTCGCCACGGCTTCCGTGGTGGCGCTGGTGTTCATTGCCTTGGGGCGGCGCGAAGCAGCCATTGTGGGTCTGGCGGTGGTGCTCACCCTTACGGCCACGCTGTTTGCCTCCTGGGCCTGGGGCTTTACGCTGAACCGCGTGTCGCTGTTTGCCTTGATTTTCTCCATCGGCATCTTGGTCGATGACGCCATCGTGGTGGTGGAAAACATCCACCGCCACCAGCAGCTGGAGCCCCACCTCACGCTGCTGCAAAGCATTCCACGCGCCGTGGATGAAGTGGGCGGCCCCACCATTTTGGCTACGCTCACAGTGATTGCGGCCTTGCTGCCCATGGCCTTTGTCTCGGGGCTGATGGGGCCGTACATGGCACCCATCCCCATCAATGCCAGCATGGGCATGCTGCTGTCGCTGGCGATTGCCTTCGTCGTCACCCCTTGGCTAGCCCTGCACTGGATGAAACGCCACACCCCAGGCAGCGCACCCACGGCCAGCGGCCACGGCGTGCCCCCTGCCAGCGGCCTGAGTGCCCGGCTGGAGCCGCGCTTGCAAGCCATTTTTGCCCCCCTGCTCGATGCCCAGCGCGGCGCGCGCAACCGGGCGCTGCTCGGGCTGGCGGTGCTGGGCTTGATTGGCCTGTCGGTACTGCTGCCGGTGCTGGGCTGGGTGCAGCTCAAGATGCTGCCGTTTGACAACAAATCCGAGTTCCAGGTAGTGGTGGATATGCCCGCAGGCACCCCGCTGGAAGACACCGCCGCCGTGCTGCGTGAACTCGGGCAGCACCTGGCCAGCGTGCCCGAGGTGAAAAACTACCAAGCCTACGTGGGCACCGCCTCGCCCATCAACTTCAACGGCCTGGTGCGCCAGTACGACCTGCGCGCCGCCAGCGAGCTGGGCGACATCCAGGTGAACCTGGTGGACAAAAGCCAGCGCAAACAGCAAAGCCACGCCATTGCCATGCGCGTGCGCCCGGCCCTGCAAGAGATCGGCCAGCGCTGGGGCGCCAACGTGAAAGTGGTGGAAGTGCCGCCCGGCCCTCCCGTGCTGGCCCCCATCGTGGCCGAAATCTACGGCCCCGAAGCCAGCGGGCGGCGCCAAGTGGCGCAGGCCGTGCGCGCCGTGTTTGAGAAAACCGAGGGCGTGGTGGACGTGGACTCCACCCTCATCGCCAACGCACCGCGCAAACTGCTGCTGATTGACCGGCGCAAAGCCGCCCTGGCCGGGGTGAGCCAGCAGGCCATCGTGGCCACGCTGCGCACCGGCTTGGCGGGCGACGCCGCCACCTATATCCACGACGCCAGCCGCGTGCCCGTGCCTGTGTGGCTGCAACTGCCGGGCGAAGAACACGGCAACCTGCAGGCGCTGCTGCAACTGCAGGTGCCCAGCGCTTCGGGGCGCAGCGTACCCATCAGCGAATTGGTACACATCAGCGACAGCGAGCGCGAGCAGCCCATCTACCACAAAGACCTGCTGCCCGTTGATTTCGTGCAGGGCGACATGGCCGGGCGCGTGGACAGCCCGCTGTATGGCATGTTTGCCATGCGCAGCGACATCGCCCGCATCACAGCCCCTGGTGGCAGCGCGCTGCAAGAGCTGTTTGTCGATATGCCACAAGACGCCCAGCGCCACTACAGCCTGCGCTGGGATGGCGAGTGGCGCATCACCTACGAAACCTTCCGCGACATGGGCGCCGCCTACGCCGTTGGCCTGGTACTGATTTACCTGCTGGTGGTGGCGCAGTTTGGTTCCTACCTGGCGCCGCTGATCATCATGGCGCCCATTCCGCTCACGGTGATTGGCGTCATGCCAGGGCACGCGCTGCTGGGGGCACAGTTCACCGCCACCAGCATGATCGGCATGATTGCGCTGGCCGGCATCATCGTGCGCAACTCCATCTTGCTGGTGGATTTTGTGCGCCTGCAGCTCGATGCAGGCGTGCCCATGGCGCAGGCTGTGGTGCATGCCGTGGCCACGCGCACCCAGCCCATTGTGCTGACCGGGCTGGCCGCCATGATTGGCGCCTTCTTCATCTTGGACGACCCCATCTTCAACGGTTTGGCCATCTCGCTCATCTTTGGCATTTTGGTCTCTACGCTGCTCACGCTCATCGTCATCCCCACGCTGTACTACGCCGCCTACCACCGGCGCGTGGCCCAGGCCAAGCACGCCTGAGCCTGTTGTGTTTCCTTGTTTCACTTCACCCAGGAGAAAACCATGCTGCCCCACTACCCTGAGATCATCAAAGACACCAGCGCTGCCATGGCCAAGCTGCGCGCCGACATTCCAGACACCCTCAAAGGCTTCACCGCCATGGCGCAGGCCGCCACCAAAGACGGTGCGCTGGACGCCAAAACCAAAGAGCTGATTGCCATTGCCCTGTCGGTGGGCGTGCGCTGCGACCCCTGCCTGGGCTACCACACGCAAGCGCTGGTCAAGCTCGGCTGCACGCGCGAAGAGCTGGCCGAAGCGCTGGGCATGGCGGTGTACATGGGCGGTGGCCCCTCGCTGATGTACGCCGCGCGGGCCAGCGAAGCCTTTGACCAATTTGCGGCCCAAGCCGCCAAAACCACGGCCTGAACACCCTATGCGCCCCACCCTTCGCTCCCTCGCCCTGGCCGCCAGCCTGGTGGCCCTGCCCTCTTTGGCTGGCGCCACCGACTTGCTGCAAGCCTGGCAGGCCGCACAGCAGCACGACCGCGAGCTGGCCGTAGCCCGTGCCGAGCTGCAGCGCGCCCAGCCCCAGCGCGCGCAAGCCGCCGCCCTGTGGCGCCCCGGCGTGGCGCTGACGCTGGCCGCAGGCCTGGGCAGCAGCGAAAGCGAAATGCGCGGGGCGCAGTTCTCTGCCCCTGGCATGGGCACCCAGCGGGGGGTGGACTTTGCCACCTCCGTCACCGGCAGCACGGCCACACGCTGGCAACTGCAAGCCAGCCAGCCCCTGTACAACCCCCAGCGGCGTGCCCAGCAGCAGCAACTGCAGCTGCAGGCCGACATGACCGAGCTGCAATGGCACGCCCGCCAGCAACAGGTGATGCTGCGCACCGCCGAGCGCTACCTGGGCCTGGCCCTGGCACAAGAAACGCTGCGCGTAACGCAGCAGCAGCTTGCCGCTGTGCAGCAAGCCTTTGACGCCGCCCAAGAGCGCTACCGCCTGGGCAGCGCACCCATTACCGACACCCACGAAGCCCAGGCCCGCCTGGCCGCACTGCAAGCCCAGCAATGGGCCGCGCAGGCGCAGCTGGACATCCAGCGCCGCGCCCTGGCCGACAGCACCGGCCTGGCCCCGGCCCAGCTGCACGCCCACCTGCCCCAGGCCAGCCTGGCCGCCCCCGGCACCGACACCAACAACACCCCCGCCAGCCTGCTGCTGTGGCAAGAGCGCGCCGCACAAAGCAACCCCGGCCTGCTGCTGCAGCAGCGCGCGGTGGAGCTGGCCCAGGCCGAAGCCGACAAGCACCAGCGCAGCAGCGCCGCCAGCGTGGACCTGGTGGCCCAGGCCGGGCAAGAGCGCCTGCATGGCAGTGGCAGCTATGGCGACGCGCAGAACAAACAGCTCAACGCCATGGTCGGCCTGCAGCTCACCGTGCCGCTGTCCACTGGCGGCTGGCGCAGCGCCAAGCTAGAAGACAGCCTGCGCCAACACGAAGCCGCCCAAGCCACGCTGGAACAACAGCGCGAACAGGTGGCGCAGCAGGTACACAGCGCCTGGCTGGGCCTGCACCTGGGCGGCGAACGCGTGCGTGCGCTGCAAACCGCCCTCACCGCCAGCAACGCCCGCCTGGACGCCACCCGCACTGGCCACGAGGTGGGCGACCGCTCGTTGCTCGACGTGCTCAACGCCCACGCCGACCAAGCCACGCAGCAGCTCGCCCTGGCCCAAGCGCGCAGCGAACTGCTGCTCAACCAATTGCGCCTGGCACAACTGGCAGGCAGCCTGGATGAAGACGCCCTGCGCCAAGCCAACCATAGCCTGCAGGCCACCGATTTTGCTACTAAATAAGGAGCTGCTTGCGCTTATTACATAAGGCTTAGAAGCCAATTTGATTCATTTTTTGAGTCTCTTTAGTCCCTCCCCAGCCCCCGAAACTGCCCGCTAGCGCCCCAGCACTGCCCCAACACCACATTGCAGCTCTAAATTCATAGCCAAACAAGCCTCTAAGCCTTACCCAGCAAGCGCAAACAGCTATTGAATTTGAATAAAAAACAGACTGAACCCGTCCACTACCAGGAGACAAACATGACCCACCGCAACCACCTCGGCAAACCCCCGATGCCCTCAGCCTCCCCAGCCCTTTCGCGCCGTGCGCTGCTCGGTGGCCTGGCCAGCAGCAGTACGGCGGTCGGTTTGGGCCTGGCCACAGCAGCGCCTGCCGCCCAGGCGCAAAAGCTCGCCACCAAGGCGCACATCGTCATCGCTGGCAGTGGCTTGGGCGGTATTGCCATCGCCCACCGCCTGGGCAACTTGCTTGACGGCGCCAAAATCACCCTCATCGACGCCAAAGAAACCCACAACTACCAGCCCGGCTACACCCTGATTGCCAGCGGCGTGTGGCCCGTAGAGAAAGTGATTGACAGCAACGCCGAGCTACAGCCCGCAGGCGTGCAGTGGGTGAAAGACATGGTGGCCGAATTCGACCCCGTCGCCAACGCGGTGGTCACGCGCAGCGGCCAGCGCATTGCCTACGACTACCTGGTGGTGGCGGTGGGCACGCACCAAGACTGGACGCAAATTGAAGGCATGGACGTGCAAGCCATTGGCCGCAACGGCCTGGCCAGCGTGTACCCCAGCCCCGATGCCGCCGTAGCTACCTGGAAGGCCATGGACAGCTTCCGCCAAAAAGGCGGCCAAGCGGTGATGACGCTGCCCGCCACCGCGCTCAAGTGCGCCGGTGCGCCGCTGAAAATGACCTTCATGGTGCGCGACCGCCTGGCGCAGGCGGGCACGCTGGGGGCCTCTAGCGTGCAGTTTTATTCCGCCTTGAACAATGTGTTCAGTGTGAAATCGGTCAACGACGCTGTGCTGGCGCGCTGGCAAACCCTGGGCATTGGCCTGCACACCACGCAAAAGCTGCAAGCCATCGACATTGGTGCGCGCCAGGCGTATTTCGTGAACCCCGAGGGCGCGCGCACCCAGGTGCCCTACGACTTCATCCACGTCGTGCCGCCCATGCGCGCGCCCGATGCGGTGAAAAACTCCGACCTCGCCTGGAAAGAAGGCCCCATGGCCGCCGGTGGCTGGCTAGAGGTGGACAAAGAAACACTGCAGCACAGGCGCTACCCCAACGTGTTTGGCGTGGGCGACATCAACGGCACGCCGCGCGGCAAAACAGCCGCCACGGTGAAGAAAAGCGCCCCCATCGTGGCGCAGCACCTGGTGGATGTGATGGCTGGGCGCGCGCCGGGGCAAAAGTTTGATGGCTACACCTCGTGCCCGCTGCTGTTGCGCGAAGGCTCGGCCTGGCTGATCGAGTTCGACTACGAGGGGCGCTTGATTCCCTCGCTGCCCATGATTGAGCCGCTGCAAGACAGCTACTTCGCCTGGCTGATGAAAACGCGCCTGCTCAAGCCCGCCTACATGGCCGTCCTCAAGGGCCGCGTTTAACGCGCCCCGCCCTCATTGCATTGACACAAGGAGCACACACCATGTACGAAATCTGGCTGGCCATGAACATCGTCTATGAAATCGCCCTCAGCGTGGCCCCCTGGCTGGCAGTGCTGCTGCTGGTCTGGCTGGTGCTGCTGGTGCTGGCACGCAAGCGCCTGAGCTTGTGCGCGCTGCGTCCGGCGCTGGTGCTGACGGCGCTGGTGGCGGGGGTGCTGTTTTTCGCCCTGCCTGCGCTCACGCAATCATCGTTTGCCAACATGGGCTACTGGGTCGATTGGGCCAACTTGCTCGCCGTGGCCTTGGGCCTGGGCGCTTTAGTGGGGGTGTTTTGCATTCCTGTGGCTGCGTTGCTGTGCCCACGCTGCGCAATCAAAGTGCGCTGAATGCCCGCCGCTCTTTTTCAACCATTGATAACTTTGACTTTTGTAAGGAAACCTCTGCTATGACCTCTTGGCAAATCGTGCGTGTCTTCGCGGGCCTGTTCATCTTGCTGTCGCTGGCTTTGGGCGTGCCGGGCAGCCCGGTGTTCGTCAGCCAGTGGTTTTTGGCCTTCACAGCTTTTGTCGGTGCCAACTTGCTGCAAAGCGGCTTGACGAAATGGTGCCTACTGGAAACCATCTTGCGCAAGCTCGGTGCCAAGCCCGGCAACTGAACGCGGCGCTGTTTTTTCACCACCTCCCTGCGAAAGACACCCCTATGAAAACTGCTCTTGACATGGTTGCCCAAGCCAAAGCCCGCATCCAAGAGGTTGCGCTACCAGAGGCCGAAGCCGCCATGGCCCAGGCCCAGGTGCTGATCGATGTGCGCGAACCCGACGAGTTTCGCCAAGGCCATTTGCCCGGCGCCGTGAACATGCCGCGCGGCCTGCTGGAGTTTCAGCTCAGCAGCAACCCGGCGTGCCAGGTGCCCGATCTGCAGGTGGTGCTGTACTGCAAAACCAGTGGCCGCGCCGCCTTGGCCGCACTGGCCATGCAAGAGATGGGCTACACCCGGGTGCGCTCCATCGCCGGTGGCTTTGACGCCTGGGTGGCGGCGGGCAAACCGGTGGTGCAGCCCCAACTGCCACAGTTCGGCTGAATGGTTGTGCTGCGTTTTTTCCCTGCTTTCCCTATTTTCCCTGTCACTTCAAGGAGTTCCACCATGCAATTCAACGTGGGCGGTATCGACCGCATTTTGCGCATCGTCGTCGGTTTGGTTTTGATCGCACTGGCCGCTACGGGCACCGTGGGCTGGTGGGGCTACATCGGCGTGGTGCCGCTGCTGACGGGCATTTTTCGCTTCTGCCCGGCCTACCCGCTGCTGGGCATGAGCACCTGCCCGATGAAAAAACCTGCCGACAAAGCCGACTGATCCAGCCAAGCTCAGGCTTGCCTGCGGCCAGCGCCATCGCGGCGGCGTGTGGTTCGCTGGCGCACCCACCGCCTTGCTCTGCCCCTTGCGGCGCGAGCAGGCGGTATTTTTTTGCCCGCGCTTTCGCCCACTGGGGGGCCACACAAGCTGTGTAGCATGGCACGCTTTACCACCCCTCACCCCTACCACCCCCTGGGAGGTTTGTATGTACCGCATCCACTTGGTGCTGGCGGCCTTCGTGCTGCTGCTCACGGCCCTGTGGCTGGCCGCCGACACGCTGCTACCCACGCCGCTGACGTATTTTTCCTTTCGCACCGTGTTTGTGCAGCTCAGCGGTGTGCTCGCCATGGGCCTGATGAGCCTGGCCATGCTGCTAGCACTGCGCCCGCAGTGGCTGGAGCCGCGCCTGCAGGGCTTGGACAAGATGTACCGCCTGCACAAATGGCTGGGCATTGGTGCCCTGGTAGCCAGCGTGCTGCACTGGTGGTGGGCCCAGGGCACCAAGTGGATGGTGGGCTGGGGCTGGCTGGAAAAGCCGGCGCGCAAAGCCGGCGGCGGCGCCGACACCCTGGGCGCACTGGAGGCCTGGTTGCGCAGCCAGCGCGGCCTGGCGGAGGACGTGGGCGAGTGGGCGTTTTACGCCGCCGCCGTGCTCCTGGTGCTGGCGCTGGTGAAGCGCTTTCCCTACCACTGGTTTGTGCAAACGCACCGCCTGATCGCCCTGGCCTACCTGGCCCTGGCCTACCACACGGTGGTGCTGATGAAGGCAGATTACTGGGCCCAGCCCATTGGCTGGGTGAGCGCCGTGCTGGTGCTGGTGGGGTGCTGGGCGGCGCTGTGGACCTGGGCTGGGCGCATTGGTGCCAGCCGCAAGCGCCGGGGCCACATCGTGGCACTCACGCCCTACCCGGCGCTGCGTGTGCTGCAAACCACCGTGGAGCTGCAAGAGCCCTGGCCCGGCCACCGGGCGGGGCAGTTTGCCTTTGTCACCTCCAACCCGCGCGAAGGGGCCCACCCCTACACCATTGCCTCGGCCTGGCAGCCCGAGCAACGCCAGCTCGTCTTCATCACCAAAGCACTGGGCGACCACACCAGCCGCTTGCCGCACACGCTGCAGGTCGGTATGCCGGTGACTGTGGAAGGGCCGTACGGCTGTTTTGACTTTGAGGATGCGCAGCCGCAGCAGATTTGGATTGGTGCGGGCATTGGCATCACGCCCTTCATCGCCCGGATGCAGCAGCGCGCCGCACAGCCCGACGGCAAGGCAATTGACCTGTTCCACCCCACGGCAGACTTTGATGCACAAGCCATTGAACGCCTGCGCGCCGATGCCCAGGCAGGCGGGGTGAAGCTGCATTTGCTGGTGAATGGCAAAGATGGCCGCCTGAACGGGGAACGCATTCGGGCGGCGGTGCCGCAGTGGCAGTCGGCCAGCATCTGGTTTTGTGGCCCGCCCGGCTTTGGCCAGGCGCTGCGGGCCGACTTTGTAGCCCACGGGTTGCCTGCCGAGCGCTTTCACCAAGAGCTGTTTGAAATGCGCTGAGAGCCGTCGGGAGTGCGGTGGGGCTTTGAGGCATTCAAAAATATGAGAGTTTTAGACCTCTAAGCCGCACCAGGCAAGCGCAAGCAGCTCTTTTTTTCATAGCTTACGCCGCGCAGGGCGATGGCTGCTGGCACGCGGTGGATGCTGCCTCCGGTGTGCTGCGCTGGCCCTGCAAGCCCAGCTTGGCCAGCAGGCGCTCGTCGGCCTCGGCCTCGGGGTTGCCGGTGACGAGCAGCTTGTCGCCATAAAAAATGGAGTTGGCACCGGCCAGAAAACACAGCGCTTGCACCGCCTCGCCCAGTTGCTGGCGCCCGGCCGACAGGCGCACGCGCGCACGCGGCATGAGGATGCGGGCCACGGCAATCACGCGCACAAAATCCAGCGGATCGACCGGATCGCTGTATGCCAGGGGCGTGCCGGGCACGGGCACCAGGCTGTTGATGGGCACAGATTCCGGGTAGGGCTGCAAGTTGGCCAACTGCGCCAACAGGCCGGCGCGGTGTACGGGCGCTTCGCCCATACCCACGATGCCGCCGCAACACACTTTCACGCCCGCGTCACGCACGGCCTGCAGGGTGTCGAGCCGGTCTTGGTACTGGCGCGTGCTGACCACGTCTTGGTAGTACTCGGGCGCGGTGTCGAGGTTGTGGTTGTAGTAGTCCAGCCCTGCCTCCTTCAGCGCGTGGGCCTGGTGGGGTTGCAACATGCCCAGGGTGGCACAGGTTTGCAGCCCCAGGTCTTTCACGGCGCGAATGAGCTGGCCCATTTTTTCAATGTCGCGGTCTTTCGGTGCGCGCCAGGCTGCGCCCATGCAAAAACGGGTGGCCCCCGCCTGCTGCGCGGCCTGCGCGGCGGCGGTGACTTCCTCTACAGACAGCAGTTTTTGTGCGGTGACGCCCGTATCAAACGCCGCAGACTGCGGGCAGTAGCCGCAGTTTTCCGGGCAGCCACCGGTTTTCACCGACAGCAGCGTGGCCAGCTCGATGTCGCCTGCGGGCCAGTGCTGGCGGTGGACGGTCTGCGCCTGCCATAGCAACTCCATGAACGGCAGGTCCAGCAGCGCCTGCACGGCCTGCACGCTCCACAAGGGGGTGGCATCGCCGGGCGCAGGGGTGTGGGTGGTGGTGGCGGAGGAAGAAAGAGATGGCATGAGCGCGCTCCAACAAGTGCATCGAACAAAAACCGCCCCGGCAGCGGCGCAGCGGCCTGGTGCCAGCCGGTGGGCAGCGGTTGGGGCGCGATTGTGGTGCGCGGCACAGCGCAGGGGAATCCCCCAGGGCGCAAATAAAGGGAGGCAAAAAAGTGCTGCAAATGCTGCTAATCGCCGCCAAAACGCTATTTTTTTAACAGAAGATGGGAATTTTTGCGCGAAGTTGGCTGCACGTTGCCAGCAGGCCACCCAGGGCCGCTGCAGCCGCTGCCATCGTGCAGCGAACAGCCGCCTAACCGCAGGCAACCGCGCGCAATGTTGCTGCAGCCGGGGTGGGGTTTAGAGCGTGTTCACGATCTCCACGCGGGTGTGCAGGCGCGGAATCGGGCGGTCTGCGTTGTTGCATATCCTCGCAATAGCAAGGCTATTGCTGCGGTTTGCGCCTAGCAGCCCATCCCGATTCGCATCCTGCACCCCTTCGCGCGAGATCGTGAACACGCTCTTACACCCCTGGGGTGCTGCTGGGGGCTATGCACACGCGGTTGCGGCCCGTGTTTTTGGCCTGGTACAGGGCTTTGTCGGCCTCGGCCAGCGCCGTCAGGCAGTCAGCACCCGCCAACGAGGCCAACCCGATGCTGATGGTGACGGCAATGGGCTCGGCCCCGGGTGCGCCGTGTGTGCCCAGCGGGGTGCGGTGGCTGGCCACGGCGTGGCGTATGCGTTCGGCCAGTTGCCTGGCTTCGTCCAGCGTGGCATGGCGTACCAGCACGGCAAATTCCTCGCCGCCCAAGCGCCCGGCGTAGTCGCAGGTGCGCAGGTGCGCGCGCATTTGCTGGGCAATGCTTTGCAGCACCAGGTCGCCCACCGGGTGGCCCCAGGTGTCGTTCACACGTTTGAAATGGTCCACGTCGAGCACCAACACCGCGCCCGCTGCAATGGTTTCATTGGCGGATTCTTGGTACTGCTCCAGCATGGCCATGAAGCTGCGCCGGTTGGGCAGGCCGGTGAGTGCATCGGTGCTGGCCAGCGTGGCCAGTTCTTGCTCTTTGTGTTTGCGCTCGGTGATGTCGTGCAGCAGCCAAATTTGCCCTAATGGCTGCGCGCCGTGAACGATGGGCAGCCACTGCAGCCACAGGTAGCGGCCCCGCTCTTCATCGGCTAGCTCCAGGCTGTGGCGCTGTTGCTGCTGTGGCAGGGCCAGCCAAGCCGCGCGCTGGGGGCTGAGCTGCTGCAGTAAACCGGCGTGGCTGGCACCTTGCAGCTCTTGCGGCGCCACATCAAGCCCAAGCAAATGGCACAGCGCCGTGTTGGCGGTGACGATGCAGCCTTGCGCATCTTCCAGCAGCACTGCCGCCTGGAACTGCTCCAGCAGCGTGACCATGCGCAAATGCTGGGCCTGCAGCGCTTGCACGGCCAGATGGCGATCGGTGACGTCGGTCATCGTCCAGACGGCGTTGCTGTCGGGGTCGCCGGGTTGGCTGAGCACGGCATGCATATCGAACCAGCGCATGGCCCCGGTGGCGTCGAGCAGGGGATATTCCAGCCGGGTCTGTCCCTGGTCACGCAATTGCTGGTAGTGCGCTTCCATGGCGCAGGCATAGGCTTCGTCAAGATGCAATATGCGGGCGTGTTGCCCCACCAGCGAGGTGGCGGGCGGCGCAAAAATCTCCTGCGCCCGGTGGTTGGCCTGCAAGATGATGCGTTGTGGCGTGGTCACCACAATAGCGGCGGTGCTGCGCTCCAGCAAAGCATGGCGCAGCTGTGCGGCGGCCACGCGCTCGCTGATGTCGCTACAGGTGCCCATGAAGTGGCGCCGTGGTGGATCGAAAGCCCTGGGTTCCGTGGGCAAGTCCAGCGAGCCCATCTGGCCACGCAGCTCCACCCAATGCCAGCGCTGGTCGCTGCCCTGCACGCGGCACTCCAGGCGCAGCGGTGTGCGGGCTGCACTCTGCGCTCCCAGAGGGTGCTGGCGGTAGCCTTGCAGCGCCTGTTGTACGCGTGCCCGGTCATCGGGGTGCAGCAGCTCACACCACGCGGCAAAGCAGGTGGGTAACTGCCCTTGAGGCCAGCCTGCAATGTCGTGGCACAGCGCATCCCACTGCAGGTGGTCGCTGTCCACGTCCCAAGACCATAGGCCGTCGCGCACGGCCTGCAGGGTTTGCTGCAGGCGCTGCTGGGTGTGCAGCAGTTTTCTTTGCTGGCGTGCGCGGGCTAAAACCAACAAGGTAATGCGCCAGGTAGCCAACAACAGCAGCACGGTCGATACCAAGTTTTGCCAGCGGCTGGCGCGCAGGCTGTTGTTCAGCGGGGCAATCACCTTGTCATGCCCCAACCCCAAACTGAGCACCAGCGGAAAACCTGGCACGCGTTGCCAAGCGTAGTAGCGCAGAATGCCATCCGGCGCTGCGTGTGCCTCGTAGCTGCCAGCCTGCTTGTGCAGGTCGTGCAGATACTCACGCTCAACAGGTACCCGGCGGCCCATGGCCTGGTCCAGGCCATGGCTGCGGGTAATGTAGTTCCCTTCGTTGTCCAGCAGCATGACCACGTCTTGAGGATTCGGGAACACCTGCTGAAAGGCCTGCGCCAAGTGTGCGACCGAAATCGACACGGCAACCACATAGTCCAGTGCCCCGTCGCGCAAAAAGGAGCGCGACAACTCCACACTCCATTGGCCAAAAATACGCTGTTTGCCCGGCGTGCCAATGAACATTCCCGGTTGTGACCTTACAGCGTGGGCACGAAAAAACGGTTGGTCAGCCACCGAGACAGCGCCCAACACCTTGCCCGGTGGATGCAGATTGGAGAAAACAACCTGCCCCTGGGCATCGGCAATCAGCACCTGCAAGATGGCACCCGGCGGCACGCTCTCTAAGGCAATGGCAATCACCCGGCGCAACTCGTCTTCGTCGTGCCCACGCCAATGTTCACCCAGGTGCTGCACGATGAAGTTGAATTTGCGCAGCACACTTTCGGTTTGGTAGGTCAGTGCCTGCGCCGTTTGGCTGGCACGCAGACGGGCGTTGTCTTGTACCTCTTGCAAGGCCCGCTGGTGTGATTGCGTGAGCTGCCACCAGTACGCAGCAAGCAACCCGACCAGCACCAACCAGGCTAGGGCCACCTTGCGCAACTGCGAGGGCGAAGCCTGGGCAAACAAAGCTGCCGTGCGGTGGATAGCACCGCGCCAACGAGCCATGTATTTCATGCCGCCACGGCCACTACGGACATCAAAGCAGCGCGATCGGCTTGGTAGCGTTGCACAAACGCTGGCGCATCCAAGCCCAGAACCTGGGCCATGGCCAGGAATTCAGCCATGTCCACCCGCCGTTCGCAGTTCTCGCATTTGGAGACAAAACTCTGCGGCTTGCCCAGGCGCTGTGCCAGCTCTACTTGGGACAGCGCCGCCGCTTTGCGCGCCTGCACCAGCATCTGGACAAAAAGTTGGTATTCGCGGGTGTAAAGGGAGTACGGCATGGCAGGAAATTATCCTGTTACTGGATATTTCCTGGGATATTTTTTGTAATTAAATGCCGGAAATATCACATTGCCCTGCCATGAAAGACAAAAAAAGGGTGCAATTTTCACACATTGCACCCTGAGATGGCTCTGTAGCGAGCCTAGGCGGTGGTCAAAACAGTGCTCAACCCAGCGCAGCAATCACCTCTGGCGGCGCTTGCACCAGTTCAATCAGCACGCCCTCGCCCGCAATGGGGAACTGCTCGTTGCTCTTGGGGTGCAAAAAGGTGATGTCGTAGCCTGCGGCGCCCTTGCGGATGCCACCGGGCGCAAAGCGCACACCCTGGGCCGTGAGCCATTCCACCGCTTTGGGCAGATCGTCAATCCACAGGCCAATGTGGTTCAGCGGCGTGGTGTGGACGGCGGGTTTTTTCTCGATGTCCATCGGCTGCATGATGTCCACCTCCACCTTGTAGGGGCCTTGGCCCATGGCGAGGATGTCTTCATCCACATTCTCGCGCTCGCTTTGGAAGGTGCCGGTTTGCTCCAGGCCCAGCATATCGACCCACAGCGTTTTCATGCGCTGCTTGTCGGTGCCACCAATGGCCACTTGCTGAATGCCCAGCACTTTGAACGGTCGGGTCATGGAATTTGCTCCTTTTTCAGTAGCTGCTAGCGCTTACCCAGTAAGCGCTAGAGCCACTTTTTACTCAAAATTATTCAAATTCAATGATGACTTCGTCCACCGCCAGCGAAGCACCCTTGGTGGCCACGATTTTGCTCACCACACCGTCTTGGGCGGCGAACAACACGTTTTCCATCTTCATGGCTTCGATCACGGCCAGGCGCTCGCCCGCCTGCACCTTCTGGCCCACCTGCACGGCCACATCCACCAGCAAACCGGGCATGGGCGAGAGCAAGAACTTCGACAGGTCTGGTGGTGCCTTGTAGGGCATCAGGCGGTACAGCGCGGCACGCGCAGGGGTGAGCACGATGGCGTCGATTTGCGTGCCGTTGTGCGTCACGCGCAGCACCAGCGGGTTCTTGGGCGTGCCACGCTCGATTTGCGCGGTGAAGCCCTGGCCATTGCACGAACCTTGCACGCGGATGCTGCCCAGGTGAGCAGCACTGCTCAGGCGGTAGGTTTTGCCGTTGAGCTGTACGGCGCTGGAGCCCGACTGGTTTTCGTAGTCGGTCACGGAAACGTCAAAGTAGCTGTGCTTACCCTCTTCGCCCAAGGTGACGACGGTGAACTGTTCGCCTTCTTTGATCTCATGGCCCGAGAGCTGACCGCTGATGCCGCTGGCACGCGCGCGGTAGCGGCGGTGCATATAAGCGGCCAAAGCCACGAGGAAGTCGGGGTCGTCGTGCGGCACGTCTTCGGCACGGAAGCCGTGCGCGTAGTGCTCGGCGATGAAGCCGGTGTTGAACTGGCCCGAAACGAACTTGGGATGGGCCAGCAGCGCCGCCTGGAACGGGATGTTGCTGTTGATGCCACGGATGACAAAGCCGTTGAGCGCAGCGCGCATCTTGGCAATCGCGTCGTTGCGGTCTTGGCCGTGCACGATGAGCTTGGCGATCATCGAGTCGTAGTACATCGGAATCTCGCCACCTTCGTACACACCAGTGTCCACGCGCACGCCCAGCTTTTTGCTGGTGTCGGCCTGGAACATGGTTTCTTCTGGCGGCTGAAAGCGCACCAGACGGCCCGTGGAGGGCAGGAAGTTGCGGAAGGGGTCTTCGGCGTTGATGCGGCACTCGATGGCCCAGCCGTC
>JAYRPZ010000097.1:0-4896 GCA_041910915.1 Acidovorax sp. | reverse complement strand
TACGAGTGGTCGGCAGCGGGTCAAGTTAGCGATCGCGGTCGAGTGCCATCAAAGAATTGACCGACCTCTACCCGTGCTGGCCCGCACGCCTACAGTGTCTTCCATCATCCAGGGTGAACCAACTGGGTCATGACAGTTAGCCAAGCCGACTCTTCCAATAGCCCGGCTTGCGATGCTGGTGCGCAATGGCAAGCACCAGAACGGCTGGGCCGTCCTGGGTATAGACCACGCTGTATGGAAAACGCCGCAACCGGCAACGCCGAATCTCCGGGGTCAGCGGGTGCCACGCTTGGGGAAACTGCTCAACCAGCCGCAGCGTTCTGAGGGTTTCAATCAAGAAGGCATCACCCAGCCCTGGCGCTTGTTCTGCGTACCAGGCAATGGCCTCGTCCAGCTCCATTTGGGCTGGCTCCAGCAAGCGGATGCTCATGCGCGCTGGGCAGCAACTTGGTATTTTGCAATCACATCGGACAAGGCCATCGCCTTGATCTCTCCGCGCCGGTAGGCGGCCAGCCGGTCGTTGGCCTCGTTGGCCCAGAGCGTGTCCAGCGCGGCGTCGGGCTGATCCAGGCTGTCGAGGATGCGCTCCACCACCTCCAATCGCTCTGCGGGGGGCAGTTGGGTGGCTTGGGTGCTCAGTGCATCTACAGCGTTGGTCATGGCAACTCCGGTGGCATCGGGACAAGGCACCACTATAGCGAGGGTGAGACAACCCAGAGTACACCGCTTGTGGTTTGCCTCTGCGCCGGGAACTGGCTGCAAAAACGTAAGCTGGGGGCGCTTTACAGGGCGCCCGCCAGCGCCCGCAGCAGCCGCGTACTCACCTCGGCGGCATCGGGCATGGCGAACTGCATGTTGTGCTGCTCCGAAAAGCTGCTGTGCTCGGCGGTGTCAGATCAAATGGACGACGGCAAGGCGTCGAGCTGAGTCTTCAAAGTCGGCAAGGCGGTTTGAACTGTGTCCCATACCACTTCAAGGTTGATCTCAAAGTAGCCATGGGCAATGCGGTTGCGCATGCCGCGCATGCTGCGCCAAGGGATGTGGTTGTGCTCTGCCGCAAAAGCGGAATGCTGATCCATCACCTTGGTGGCCGCTTCCCCCAGCACGATCAGGCTCATGACCACCGCTTGCTGGGTGCGCCTGTCTTGCTCGAAGTCCGCCTGGACCATGCCTTCGGTGAACGATTGCGCGTCGGCAATGGCTTGGCGCATGTGGTCCAGATAATCCGCCAGCCTGTTCACGGTCATACGGGCCGGGCTTCCTGGGCGACGGTATCGCGGAACTTGGCTGGCAGGTCCTTGAGGGTGAGCACATCGACCGGCACCCCCAGCAACTCCTGCAGCTCGTCCTGCAGGCCACCCAGATCCAGCAACGTGGTTCCGGGCAGCGTGTCCACCAACAAATCCAGATCGCTGCCGTCGCCATCGTCCCCACGCAGAGCCGAACCAAACACCCGAGGGTTGGTCACGTGGTAGCGCGCTGCGGCAAGGCAGACGGCTTCACGGTGCTGGCTGAGGGCTTGGGAAGGGCGCATGGTCGGAAGTTTAGCGGAGCAAGCCATTTTGTGAAAAATAGGCCTGCAGCGCTTATGAATAGTGCGCAAGCAGCTATAAAAACAGAAGCAAACTGGGTGCGCAAGGAATCAAGGCAATGACCCCGGTGTGCCCGCCAGCGCCCCCAGCAACCGCGCGCTCACCTCGGTGGCATCGGGCGTGGCGAACTGCATGTTGTGCTGCTCCGTCAGCGGGCCGTGGCCCGGCTCCATGCCACCGTCAGCGCCGTAGCCCATGGCCTTGAACTTCCAGACCCCGCCCACCTTTTTGAGCGAGCCCACATGCGCGCCATCGGCCGTGTGCACCGCCACCACCTCGGCGTTGACGGGCAGCAACTGCAGGGGGCCTGCCACCGAGCCGGGCGGCACATGGGCGAAGGTGGGGGTGAACGGGCGCGTCATGGATGGACTTTGGTGGCGCTGCAGTTCTTTGAACGAAATTGGCCTCTAGCTCTTTATGGATAAGCGTATGTAGCTATCGAAACAGTAGCAATCTACAGCGAGAGTGCTGCTACTTGCGCCCTGAGCGCTGGCAGATCGTTCTGCACGGTTTGCCAGACGATGCCCAGGTCCACTGTGAAATAGCCGTGGGCCAGTGCATTGCGCATTTCATAGGCAAAGCCCCACGGCACATGGGCATGTTTCTGCGCAAAGGCGGGGTGGCTTTTAGCCACGTTGTTGCAGGCCTCGCCAATCACTTCCAGGTTGCGAATCACGGCGTCGCAAGTCTTGCGGTCTGCCAGGAACGCAGCCAGGTCCATACCCACCGTGTAGTCCTGGATGTTGCCAATGGCCTCCAGGATGTGCTGCAAATAGTCTGCCACCCGCAGCGGGTGCGCCCGGCTCATACGGCCATCGCCTCGCGCAGCACTTGATCCCGAAAGCTGGCGGGCAGGCTGTTGGGGGTGAGCACATCCACCTCCATGCCCAGCAACTGCTTCAGTTCAAACCGGATCGCGCCAATGTCCATCAGTGTGGTTTGGGCCGTGGGTTCCACCAACAGATCGAGGTCGCTGTCAGCCGTGTCGTCCCCGTGCAGCGCCGAGCCAAACACCCGCACGCTGCTCACGCGGTGGCGCAACGCTATCGCGCGGATCTCCGCGCGGTGCTGTGAGAGGGCTTCAGAGGGGCGCATGGGCCAAGTGTACTGACAGGAGGCGTGGATCGACAACAGGCAACCTCTTCTGTCTGTCGTCATTGGAATTTGAACCCGAATAATGAATTAAATCCGGTTCTAGCCCTTGAATTACAAGCGCAAACAGCTATAAACATAGAAGCAAAATGGATGCGCTACGAGTCAAACCGATGGTCCCGGCACACCCGCCAGCGTCCCCAGCAGCCGCGCACTCACCTCGGCAGCATCGGGCGTGACGAACTGCATGTTGTGCTGCTCCGTCAGCGGGCCGTGGCCCGGCTCCATGCCACCGTCAGCGCCGTAGCCCATGGCCTTGAACTTCCAGACCCCGCCCACCTTTTTGAGCGAACCCACATGTGCGCCATCGGCCGTGTGCACCGCCACCACCTCGGCGTTGATGGGCAGCAACTGCAAGGGGCCCGCCACCGGGCCGGGTGGTATGTGGGCGTAGGTGGGTGCAAAGCCAGGCGGTTGGGGCGGGGTCAGAGGCATGGCGATGTTTGTATCCCAAAACCCCGGCACCCCACCCAGGTGACGGCTGCCTTGGTCTTCACGTCGTCGGCGTAGACGTTGTTGTTTCTGGCGCCAGCCATCGTTTTCGCTGCAATCAGTGCGCGGACGTGCTGGCTGGGGCCTCTTGCTCCGTGTGCGCTGTGGTCTTGCGCTTTTCTGCCGGCACCACTTTGCCGAAGGCCTGGGCCAGTTTTTGGGCCTGCTGGGCGGATTGCAGCAGGGCCTTTTGCAGCGCGCGGGGGCTGGGGGTCAGTCGCGGGCCATGGTTTGCAGTTTGCGCCATAGTGCTGTGTCCTCGATGGTCTGCTGTCCGTGGGTCAGATGGGCCACGGTCTGGGCGGTGTGCCCGCTGGAATTGTCAAACACCATCCACTCGTCTGCCACGCCTGCATAAAGCTGCAAGAAGTTCCGCAGGCTGCGCCCGAAGCGGCGCTTGATCACGTCGGCCGGCACATCGTGGCCGCCCAGGGCTACGCGGTGTTTGACGCGGCGCTGGGCCAGCCGGCTGCTGCTCAAGACAAAGTAGTAGATGGCCACATGGTAGCCGCGCTCCTTGAGCCGCAGCAAGAATGGGTGAAAGCTCCTGCTGGACAAGGTGGATTCAAAGGCAAAGTCGGCACGCGCCTGGGCCAGCTCGCGCAAGCGGTTGTGCATGATGCGGCCCGCCGCAAAGGCCACGGTCTCGGTGCGTTGGCCGGCCAGGCCGCGGGCAATGTAGTCCGCATTGACGAAGGTGGGGATGCCCAGCGCCGCCAATATCGCATCGGCGTGGGTGGACTTGCCGGCCCCGTTGGGGCCTGCAAACACCACGACGCGCGGGGCGGGCGGGTCAAGGGGCATTCACTTTCCCCACGAATCCTTCAACCCCGTCACCCGATTGAACACCGGCTTGCCCGGCGCATGGTCCTTGCGGTCGGCCACGAAGTAGCCAAAGCGCTCGAACTGGAACTTGTCGTCGGGCTGTGCCGCCGCCAGCGACGGCTCCACATAGGCCGTCACCACCTTCAGGCTACCCGGGTTCAGCAGGGCCAGGAAGTCCTTGCCGCCTGCGTCGGGCTGGGCGTCGGTGAACAGGCGGTCGTACAAGCGCACCTCGGCCTGCACACCATCCTGCACGCCCACCCAGGTGATGGCGGCCTTGGCCTTCACGCTGTCGGCGCCGGGGGTGCCGCTCTTGGTGTTGGGGATGACCTGGGCGTGCACTTCGGTGACCTTGCCGTCAGCGTCTTTCGCGCCCACGCCGGTGCATTCGATGACATAGCCGCCCTTGAGGCGCACCACGGCGCCGGGGGACGTGGAGCCGTCAGGGTTCACCTTGGGCGGGGTCAGGCGCTTGTAGCCCTTGGGCGGCACTTCCTCGAAGTCCTCGCGTTCGATCCACACTTCCTTGCCGATCTGGAACACGCGGTCGGGCGGGGGCGTCTGGCCTTCGGCGATGGCGCTGTGGGGCTGGGCGGGCTGGGTGCAGGCCTCCAGGTAGGCGTCGGAGCCAAACACTTCGGCCCAGTTGGTCAGCACGAGCTTGACCGGGTCCAGCACGGCCATGCCGCGGTGGGCCTTGTTTTCCAGGTCTTCGCGCAGGCAGCCTTCGAGCGTGCTGTAGTCGATCCAGCTGTCGCTCTTGGTCACGCCGATGCGCTCGGCAAAGAGCTGCAGCGCTTCGGGCGTGTAGCCGCGGCGGCGCAGGCCGACTATT
>JAYRPZ010000096.1:0-12370 GCA_041910915.1 Acidovorax sp. | reverse complement strand
GGGTGCAGGATGCGGATCGGGATGGGCTGCTAGGCGCAAACCGCAGCAATAGCCTTGCTATTGCGAGGATTTGCAACAACGCAGACCGCCCGATTCCGCGCCTGCACACCCGCGTGGAGATCGTGAACACGCTCTTAGCGCGCGGGCTGCAGACGCATCTCCGCCGCACGCGCATGGCCCTGCAGGCCCTCGCCGTGCGCCAGCACGCTGGCAATCTGGCCCAGCGTTTGCGCGCCTTGCTGGCTCACTTCAATGATGCTGCTGCGCTTTTGGAAGTCGTACACGCCCAGCGGCGAGCTGAAGCGCGCCGTGCCGCTGGTGGGCAGCACGTGGTTGGGGCCTGCGCAGTAGTCGCCCAGGCTCTCGCTGGTGTAGGCACCCAGAAAAATGGCGCCCGCGTGCTTGAGCAGCGGCTCCCAGCGGTGCGGGTCGTGGCTAGCCACTTCCAGGTGCTCGGGGGCGATGCGGTTGGAGATTTCGCAAGCCTCTTGCATGCTGCGCGTGTGGATCAGCGCGCCCCGGCCCGTGAGGCTTTTGGCGATGATCTCGGCGCGCGGCATCTCGGGCAGCAGGCGGTCGATGGCGGCTTGCACGGCGTCGATGTAGGCGGCGTCGGGGCACAGCAAGATGCTTTGCGCCAGTTCGTCGTGCTCGGCCTGGCTGAACAGGTCCATGGCCACCCAATCGGGCGGGGTGCTGCCATCGGCCAGCACCAAAATTTCTGAGGGGCCGGCAATCATGTCGATGCCTACCAGGCCGAACACGTGCTTCTTGGCGCTGGCCACGTAGGCGTTGCCGGGGCCGGTGATTTTGTCCACCTTGGGGATGGTGGCGGTGCCGTAGGCCAGCGCCGCCACGGCCTGTGCGCCACCAATGGTGAAGCCGCGCGTCACGCCCGCCACGTAGGCGGCGGCCAGCACCAGCGGGTTTTTCTCGCCGCGCGGCGTAGGCACCACCATGATGATTTCGCCCACGCCCGCCACGTGCGCGGGGATGGCGTTCATCAGCACGCTGCTGGGGTAGGCGGCCTTGCCACCGGGCACGTAAATGCCCACGCGGTCCAGCGGCGTGACCTTCTGGCCCAGCAGGGTGCCGTCAGCATCGCGGTAGCTCCAGCTCTCGCCGCTGGCTTTCTTTTGCGCCTCGTGGTAGCTGCGCACACGGGCGGCAGCAGCGGTGAGTGCGCCCTGCTGCACGGCGGGCAGGCTGTCGTAGGCGGCTTTGAGTTCGGCCTGCGTCAGCTCCAGCGTGGCCATGTCGGCGGCCTGCAGCTGGTCAAAGCGCGCGGTGTAGTCGAGCACGGCGGCGTCGCCGCGCCCACGCACATCGGCCAGGATGTCGGCCACGCGCTGCTCAATGGCTGCATCCTGCTCGGCCGACCAGTGCAGACGCTGGGCAAAATCTTGCTCAAAAGTGGCGCTAGCCGTTGACAGACGGGCGGGAGCAGCTACAAAAGTCATAGTCCTCAATCCTCAGAATCTTGGGAAATGGCCGATGCAAAGATGTTGATGATGCGCTTGAGCGGCTCTTGCTTGAGCTTGAGCGCCGCCTGGTTCACCACCAGGTGCGAGCTGATGTCCATGATGCGCTCGACTTCCACCAAATGGTTGGCCTTGAGCGTGTTGCCGGTGGACACCAAATCCACAATGGCGTCGGCCATGCCGGTGAGCGGTGCCAGCTCCATGGAGCCGTAGAGTTTGACCATGTCCACGTGTACGCCCTTGCTGGCGAAAAACTCACGCGCAATGGTGGTGTATTTGGTGGCCACGCGCAGGCGCGCACCCCGGCGCACGGTTTCAAGGTAGTCGAAATCGTTGCGCACGGCCACGCTCACGCGGCATTTGGCAATGCGCAAATCCAAGGGCAAAAACAGCCCCTGGCCACCGTGCTCGATGAGCGAATCCTTGCCCGCCACGCCCATGTCGGCGCCGCCATACTGCACGTAGGTGGGCACGTCGCTGGCGCGCACCAGCACCACGCGCACGTCGTCGCGGTTGGTGGGCAAAATCAGCTTGCGCGATTTTTCTGGGTCTTCCAGCACCTCGATGCCAGCGGCGGCCAGCAGCGGCAGGGTTTCTTCAAAGATGCGACCTTTGGACAAAGCGAGGGTGATCATGCGGCAGCCCTTTGCACCATGCGTTCAATGTCTGCGCCCAGGCCGCGCAGTTTGGCCTCCATGGCGTCGTAGCCACGGTCGAGGTGGTAAATGCGATCGACCAGGGTGTCGCCCTGCGCCACCAAGGCGGCAATCACCAGGCTGGCCGAGGCACGCAAGTCGGTGGCCATGACGCTGGCCCCCGTGAGCTGCGCCGGGCCTTGCACCGTGGCCACACGGCCATCTACCGCAATCACCGCGCCCAGGCGCATCAGCTCGTTGACGTGCATGAAGCGGTTTTCAAAAATGGTTTCCACCACCGTGGCACTGCCCTGCGCCACGCAGTTGAGCGCCATGAACTGGGCCTGCATATCGGTGGGAAAGCCGGGGTACTCGGTGGTGCGAAAACTTTGCGCCTTGAGCTGCGCCGCACCTGGGCTGGCCACCTGCAGGCCCTCGGCCACGGGCTGCACCTGCACACCGGCTTCGCGCAGCTTGTCGATGACGGCGTCCAGGTGGTCGGCGCGGGCGTGCTCCAGCACGGCCTCGCCGCCAGTGGCCGCCACTGCGCACAAAAACGTGCCCGCCTCAATGCGGTCGGCCACCACGTGGTGGGTGGTGCCGTGCAGCTGTGGCACGCCCTGAATGCGGATGCGGCTCGTGCCGTGGCCCTCGATGCGCGCGCCCATGGCCATCAGCATTTCAGCCAAATCCACAATTTCAGGCTCTTGCGCGGCGTTTTCCAGCACCGTTTCGCCCTCGGCCAGCGTGGCGGCCATCAGCAGGTTTTCTGTGCCGGTGACGGTGACCATGTCGGTGGTGATGCGCGCGCCCTGCAGGCGCGTGTACCCCGGCGGCAAGCTGGCCAGCATGTAGCCATGTTCCACGCTGATGTGCGCGCCCATGGCCTGCAGGCCTTTGATGTGCTGGTCCACCGGGCGCGAGCCAATCGCACAACCACCGGGCAGCGACACCTTGGCGCGGCCAAAACGCGCCAGCAGCGGCCCCAACGCCAGCACCGAGGCGCGCATGGTTTTCACCAGCTCGTAGGGCGCTTCGGGGTTGAGGTCATCGGGGGCCACGAAGCTCATGCCGCCACGCTCGCCGTGGGTTTCGGTGCTCACACCCATGTGGTCGAGCAGGCGGCGCATGGTGCGCACGTCGTGCAGGCGCGGCACGTTCACCAGATGCACTGGCTCGCTGGTGAGCAGTGCCGCGCACATTTCGGGCAGGGCCGCATTTTTTGCGCCCGAGATGGCTACGCGGCCTTGCAGGCGCCGCCCACCGCGAATCAAGAGTTTGTCCATAAGAGTGGAATCAGCCGCAAACCCTTGCGCAGCAAGCGCTAGCAGCTCCTTTTTTAAGAGCAAAATTCAGGCCTGCTGCTGTGCTTGTGCCCATTCGGCGGGAGTGAAGGTTTTCATCGACAGGGCATGCACCTCGTCGCGCGCCATCTTGTCACCCAAAGTGGCGTACACGCGCTGGTGGCGTGCAATCAGGCGCTTGCCTTCAAACTCTGGCGAAACGATGACGGCATACCAATGGCGGCCATCGCCCTCCAGGGTGATGTAGTCGCACGGCAGGTGGGCACTGATGGTGTTTTTGATGTCGTCGGCGGTCATAACAAGCAGTCAAGAGCGAGGAGGAATCCCAAGGGCAGCGCAGCGCTGGCCCCTTAGTTGCGGATTTTGTAGCCCTGGCGCAGCAGCTGCAGTGCCAAGGCGCTGATCACCAGCCAGGCGCTGCCCACAATGGCCAAGCTCAGCCAGGGCGAGACATCGCTTTGGCCGAAAAAGCCGTAGCGAAAGCCGTCGATCATGTAGAAAAACGGGTTGAGCTGGCTCACCTGCTGCCAAAACGGCGGCAGCGAGTGAATCGAATAGAACACGCCCGAGAGAAACGTCATGGGCACGATGATGAAGTTTTGAAAGGCTGCCATCTGGTCGAACTTGTCAGCCCACAGCCCGGCAATCACCCCCAGCGTGCCCAGCAGCGCCGCGCCCAGCAGCGCAAACACCAGCACCCACAGCGGCGCAGCAAAATGCGGCGCGGCAAAAAACAGCGTGACCAGGTACACGCCCAGGCCCACCACCAGGCCACGCAGCACGGCAGCGCCCACGTAAGCGCCAAACCAGGCCCAGTGCGACAGCGGTGTGAGCAGCACGAACACCAAGCTGCCCATGATCTTGCTTTGGATGAGGCTCGATGAGCTGTTGGCAAAAGCGTTTTGCAGCACGCTCATCATCACCAGGCCAGGCACCAAAAAGGCGCTGTAGCTCAGCGTGCCATACACCTGCACATGGCCTTCGAGCACATGGCTGAAGATGAGCAGGTACAGCGCTGCCGTGAGCACGGGCGCGGCCACGGTTTGAAAAGAGACCTTGGCAAAGCGCAGCACCTCTTTGTAGAGCAGGGTTTGCCAGCCGGTCATGCGCGTGCTCCCGGTGCGGTGTTCATTACTTGCAAAAACACATCCTCCAAATCGGCGCGGCGAATTTCCACCTCTTCCGGGGCAATGCCCGCTTGGCGCAGCTGCGCCAGGTGCTGCTCAATTTGCGCTGCATCCTGCGCGGGCAACTGCACCACGCGCCCGGTCACGCGCGCTTGCGCCGCCAGGGCTGCAGGCAGCGCGGCATTGGTTTTGAATTGCAGCACGTTGGCGCTGGCGGTTTTGAGCAGCGCCGCCGTGCTATCCAAGGCCACCACGCGGCCATTTTTCAGCATGGCAATGCGCCCGCACAGCGCCTCGGCCTCTTCCAGGTAGTGCGTGGTCAAGAGCACCGTGTGGCCTTGCTTGTTGAGCTTGTCGATGAAGTGCCACAGCGTTTGGCGCAGCTCCACGTCCACACCCGCCGTGGGTTCGTCCAGCACGATGATGGGCGGCTTGTGTACCAGCGCCTGCGCCACCAGCACGCGCCGCTTCATGCCACCCGAGAGCTGGCGCATGTTGGCGCTGGCTTTGTCGGCCAGGCCCAGGCTTTGCAGCAGCTCGTCAATCCAGTCGTCGTTGTGCTTCACACCGAAGTAGCCCGACTGGATGCGCAGCGTTTCGCGCACATTGAAAAAGGGGTCGAACACCAGCTCTTGCGGCACCACCCCCAGGCTGCGGCGTGCAGCGGCGTAGTCGCTTTGCACATCGTGGCCCTGTACCAGCACGCGCCCGCTGCTGGCGCGCGCCAGGCCCGAGAGGATGCTGATGAGCGTGGTTTTACCCGCGCCATTGGGGCCGAGCAGGCCGAAAAATTCACCTTCCTGGATCTCCAGGCTCACACCGTCGAGAGCCTGGAAGGGGCCGCGCGGCGTGGAATAGGTTTTGCAAACAGTTTGAAAAGACAGGGCAGGCATGGGAGGCGCGATTCTACGGGTTTGCCCGCAAGCCCCTGGCAGGGTGCAACAAAGGCCCCTGCCCTGGCCCATGCCCTGAGATGGAGCATGAAATCGGCCTAAAACCTAGATGGGACAAGCGCAAGCAGCTATCAATTTTGAATTTTTACCGGCGCAGCTACGCCGGTTCGTTGGTCGCCGTGGGTGCCACCAGCAAAGGCAGCACACCGTACAACTGCGCCATGCTGTGCAGGCCAGCAGGCAAGCGATCGAGCGCCAGCGTCAGGCCACGCGCCAGGGCGGCGCGGCGGCATTCCAGCAGCACGGCCAGGGCGCTGGAGTCAAAGCGCCGCAGGGCCGAGGCATCCACCGTGACCACGCCCGCCGCTTGCGGCGGCAGGGCTTTGAGGCCGTCGAGCAGCAGGCGCAAGCTGGCACGGGCTTGAGCGTGGGTGAGTTCCGGGGGCAGCACCAGCATGGCAGCCAGACGGGGGCTTACTTCGAGGCGCCAGCGGCGTTGCGCTCGACCAGGCTGGCCAGCAAGCCGTCCACACCCCGGGTGTTGATTTCTTGCGTGAACTGGTTGCGGTAGGTTTCCACCAGCCACACGCCCATGACGTTGAGGTTGTAGATTTTCCAGCCCGCGCCCTGGCCCGGGGTTTTCTCTAGGCGGTAGTCCAGCTGCACCGGTTCGGCGCGGCCACGCACTTCGGTGCGCACCAGCACGTCGGTGTCGCTGGGCTGGGCGCGCAGGGGTTTGACGCTGATGGTTTCGTTCTTCACCTGCGCCAAGGCGCCCGCGTACGTGCGCACGAGCAGAGTTTTGAATTCCTGCTGCAGGCGCTGCTGCTGTTCGGGCGTGGCCTTGCGCCAGCCGGGGCCAACGGCCGAGGCCGTCATGCGGCGAAAGTTGACGTGCGGCATCACCAGCTTGTCCACCAGCACGCCGATTTGCACCACGTCGCCAGCTTGCACGGCTTTGTCATTGCGCAGGGCTTGCAGCGATTCGTCCGACAAGCGCTGGATCAGCCGATCGGGCGCCTCGTCAGCAGCATGGGCACTCAGGCCAGTGGTGGCGCCCAGCGCCACAGCCAGCGCCACGGCCCAGTGGCCCCATTGGCGGCGGTTCAACACACGAGACTCAGAAGACGCAAAAAACATGGTGGTATCCACAAATTCACTGATTCACAAATTCAAAAATTCACAGCACAGACAGCAGGGCAAGGGCCAGCCGCTTCTTCGCCTATGCGCTTATGCGCTTATTCCTCTTCGGGCGGCAAGCGGCCAGCATCGCCTTCGTCGCCATCGGGCACTTCATGGCCTGCACGGCGCGCACGCAGTTGCAAATAGGCGTCACGCGTGAAGCTATATTTGTCCAGCGCCATGGATTCAAGCATTTCGTCGGCCTGCAGCAGCCCGGCACGCTTGTCCACGGCCCACAGGGCGTACAGCGAGTTGCGCGTGGGCACATGCTGAATCTCGCGCGTCACGGGGCTGGCCGTCCAGTCGGCCACCAGGCCCACGCCGTCACGCACGCTGGAGGGGCCGAAGAACGGGATGACAAAGTACGGCCCGCTGGGCACGTTCCAGCGCGCCAGGGTCAGGCCAAAGTCTTGCTTGTGGCGCGTCACGCCCGCCTCAGTGGCGATATCGAGCAGACCGCCAAAGCCCAGCACGGTGTTGACGGTGACGCGCACCAGGCTGTTGTACGCCCCTTCCCATTGGAACTGCAGCAGGTTGTTGACCAGCGACCACACGTCAGCAATGTTGGCGCTGGCATTGCTCACGCCCGTACGCACAGGCGAGGGCACCACGTCGGTATAGACCGTAGCCACCGGCTTGAGCACAGCTTTGTCCAGGCCTTCGTTGAAGCCAAACATGGCGCGGTTGTACGACTCCCAGGGGTCGTGCTCGGGCGAGACATGGCCAGGCGGCAAATTGGCGCAGCCTGTGAGCGCCAGCGCTGCCACAGCAGCCAGCGATGCCAGCGCAGGGCGCACGGCGCGTGCCGCAGAAGAAGGAACAAAGGTGGGCATGGTGAAACTCATTTTTCTCATTTTTTATTCGCTGCGGCGCCGCTGCCAGCCCCCTCCTCGGCTTTGCCGTAGAGGAATTGGCCAATCAAGTTTTCCAGCACCACGGCGGACTGCGTGGCGGTGACGGTGTCGCCCTCGGCCAGAAAGCGCTCGTCCGCGCCCGGGCTGATGCCGATGTACTGGTCCCCCAGCAAGCCGCTGGTGAGAATTTGCAGCGAGCTGTCTTTGGGGAACTGGTAATTGCTTTGCAGCGACAGCGTGACCTGGGCCTGGAAGGTGGTGTCGTCAAAGGTGATGGACTCCACACGCCCCACCACCACACCGGCGCTGCGCACCGCTGCCTTGGGCTTGAGGCCGCCAATGTTGTCAAAGCGCGCCGTCACGCGGTAGCCGCTTTGAAAGTTCAGGCTCAGCAAGTTGGCCGATTGCAAGGCCAGAAACAGCAGCGCCAGCGCGCCAATCAGAACAAACAGGCCGACCCACAGGTCGTTTTTGGAATGCTGCATGGTGGAATTTTCTCAAAGGCTGAACATCAGGGCTGTCAGGACGAAATCGAGCCCCAGCACGGCCAGCGAGGCCATGACCACGGTGCGCGTGGTGGCGCGGGACACGCCTTCGGGCGTGGGCTTGGCGGCCCAGCCCTGCAGCAAGGCCACAAAGGTGACGGTGACGCCAAACACCAGGCTCTTGAGCACGCCGTTGCCCACGTCTTTCCAAACGTCCACGCCGTCTTGCATCTGGCCCCAGAAGGCACCGCCATCCACGCCAATCATCAGCACGCCGACGATCCAGCCGCCCAGCACGCCCACGGCGCTGAACACCGCCGCCAGCAAGGGCATGGCGACAATGCCCGCCCAAAAGCGCGGCGCCAGAATGCGGCGCACGGGATCGACGGCCATCATCTCCATGGCACTGAGCTGCTCGCCTGCACGCATCAGGCCAATCTCGGCCGTCAGCGAGGTGCCTGCGCGCCCGGCAAACAGCAGCGCCGTGACCACCGGCCCCAGCTCGCGCACCAGCGACAGCGCCACCAGCAGCCCCAGCGCCTCGGCCGAGCCGTAGCGCTGCAGCGTGTAGTAGCCCTGCAGCCCCAGCACAAAGCCGACGAACAGGCCCGACACGGCAATGATGGACAGCGAATAGTTGCCCAGAAAGTGAATTTGGTCGCTGCACAGGCGCGGGCGCTTGAGCACCGCCCCCAGCAGGCCCACCAGCTGCACAAACAGCCGCGTGGCGGCGCCCAGATCGGCCAGCTTGCAGCGCACGGCATAGCCCAAGGCGGCGGGGTGCCAACGGTTCATGGGCGGCCTCCGGGGTGGCGTGTGGCCAAGGCGGGGCCAAATTCGTCTTCCATGCTGGGTGCAGGGTAGTGAAACGGCACCGGGCCAGTGGGCAGGGCGTGAACGAATTGGTGTACCAGCGGATCGGCGTTGGCGCGCACTTCGTCAGGCGTGCCCTGAGCGGCCACGTTGCCCGGCCCCAGGATGATGACGTGATCGGCCACGCGAAACGTCTCCTCCAGGTCGTGCGACACCAAAATGGTCGTCAGGCCCATGGCGTCGCCCAGCGCGCGGATCAGGCTGGCCGCTGTGCCCAGCGCAATCGGGTCGAGCCCGGCAAAGGGCTCGTCGTACATCACCAGCTCGGGGTCTAAGGCCATGGCACGCGCCAGCGCCACGCGCCGTGCCATGCCACCAGAAATTTGGCTGGGCATGAGGTCTCGGGCACCGCGCAAGCCCACTGCGTGCAGCTTCATCAGGGCAATGTCACGCACCAGGGCCTCGGGCAGGTCGGTGTGTTCGCGCAAGGGAAAGGCCACGTTGTCGAGCACCGACATGTCGGTGAACAGCGCACCGAACTGGAACAACATGCCCATGCGCCGGCGCATGGCGTACAGCCCGTGCGTGCCGAGCTGGCCCACGTCTTGGCCATCGAACAGCACCTGGCCCGCCTGGGCGCGCTGCTGCCCGCCAATCAAGCGCAGCACCGTGGTTTTGCCCCCGCCCGAAGCGCCCATGAGCGCCGTGACCTTGCCACGCGGCACCTGCAGACTGACGTCACGCAGGATCACCCGCTCGCCATAGCCGAAGCTGACGTTGCGCAGTTCCACCAAGGGCGTGGTTGAGGTCATGGACGGGGGGACATCTCAGAAGAATCACAGAAGAAAAAGGCCCACGCTGCACGGCAGCCTGGGCTGGCGGCGATTGTCCGGGAAAACCAGCAGACGTGCAGCGCAGCAAACATACATCCATGAATGTTTGTTGTTTTTACAGCATATTTTGCAAAAACGCCTGGGTGCGCGGGTGGCGCGGCTGGGCAAAAAATTCCGCCGCCGGGGCCTGCTCAATCAGCTCGCCGCCATCCATGAACACCACGCGGTGCGCTACCTCGCGGGCAAAGCCCATTTCGTGCGTGACCACCACCATCGTCATGTGCTCGCTGGCCAGCTCGCGCATGGTGCGCAGCACTTCGCCCGTGAGTTCGGGGTCGAGCGCCGAGGTGGGTTCATCGAACAGCATGATGTCCGGCTGCATGCACAGCGCCCGGGCAATGGCCACGCGCTGCTTTTGCCCGCCCGACAGGCGCGCCGGGTAGTTGTCGCGCTTGGCTGCCATGCCCACCTTGGCCAGCAGTTGCTCGGCGCGGGCAATGGCTGTTTGGCGCGGCGTGCGCTGTACCACCAGCGGCGCCTCAATGAGGTTTTCCAGCACCGTGAGGTGGCCAAACAGGTTGAAATGCTGGAACACCATGCCGGTGCGCGCGCAAATGCGGCGCACCTGGGCCTCGGGCGCGTAGTGGCTGCGGCCTTGGGAGTCGGTGCTCACCAGGGTTTCACCCTCAATGGCGATGTGGCCGCTGTCGATGGTTTCCAGGTGGTTCAGGCAGCGCAAAAAAGTGCTTTTGCCCGAGCCCGAGGGGCCAATCACCGCCACCACCTCACCGCGTGCCACCGACAGCGACACGCCGCGCAGCACTTCGTGCGTGCCAAAACGCTTGCGCACGTCGCGCGCATCGATCATCAGCGCTGCGGGCTGGGCGCCATGGGCAGCAAGTTCACTGGTCGTATCGGGCATAGCGTTGCTCCAGGCGCTGGAAGCCCCAGGTCAGCACCAGGGTCATCACAAGATAGAAAGCGGCGGCGACGATGAACGGCGTGGTGGTGAAGTCGCGCTGCACAATGCCGCGCGCCGCACGCAGCAAATCGTTGAGGGCCAAGACGTAAATCAGCGAGGTGTCTTTCACCAGGGTGATGGTTTCGTTGCTCATGGGCGGCAAGATGTTGCGCACCATCTGCGGCAACACAATGCGGCGCATGGTTTGGCGGTAATTCATGCCCAGCACCTTGGCAGCCTCGTACTGGCCACGGTCCACCGACTGGATGCCTGCGCGAAAAATCTCGGCAAAGTACGCCGCGTAGTTCAGCGCAAACGCTGCCACGGCAGCGGGAAAGTCAGGCAGGCGCACGCCAATCACCGGCACAAACGGCAATGCAAAGTAGATGAACAGCATTTGCAGCATCAGCGGTGTGCCGCGCATCAGCCAGATGTAGCCGTTCACTGCCGTGGACAGCGGTGCCCACGGCGACAGCCGCGCCAGCGCCAGCCCCAAGCCCAGCGGCACGGCCAGCGCCAGCGTGATGACGAACAGCTTCAAGGTGACCAGCGCACCCTGCCCGAGTGGCGGCAAAAGAGAGAGAAAGTAGTCCATACGCTCTTCCTGAAGACCGCCAGCACGCTCGTGGTCGTGGTGGCGGCGATGCCGGGCCTGGCCCAACAAAAACACCGGCCTGCCCGATCGGGGAAGGCCGGTGTGCCAGTGCCCACCCTCCTGCCACGGGCAGGAGGTGCGGGTGGGAGGGGGTTACTTGATGATGTTCTTGCCGAACCACTGCTCGGCAATTTTGGCGGCAGCGCCGTCGGCCTTCATCTCGCCCAGGGCTTTTTCCAGCTTGCCGTGCAGCTCGGTGTCATCCTTGCGCAGGCCCACACCGTATTCTTCGGTGCCGAAGTGATCTTCCAGCACAGCGTACTGGTCAGGCTTCTTGGCCACGTAGTAGCGGCCCACCACTTCGTCCACCACCACGGCTTCCAGGCGGCCTGTGCTCAGGTCCATCAGCGCTGTGACGTTGTCGCCAAAGGTTTTCAGCTCTTTGAAGGACTGGAACACCGCCTCTTCCTTCTTGATCGCGTCCACGGCGCTGGAGCCCTCTTGCGCACCCACCACTTTGCCAGCCAAATCGGCCTTGGTCTTGATGGGCGAGCCCGCGGACACCACGATGATTTGGTGGTTTTCCATGTAGGGCGCCGTGAACAAAATGTTTTGCTTGCGCTGCTCGGTGATGGTCAGGCCATTCCACAGTGCATCTACGCGCTTGCCCGAGAGTTCGGCCTCTTTGGCGCTCCAGTCAATGGGCTTGAACTCCACTTCCACACCCAGGCGCTTGGCCGCTTCGCGGGCCATGTCGATGTCAAAGCCGACCAGCTCGTTTTTCTCGTTGCGAAAGCCCATGGGGGGGAAGTTGTCGTCCAGACCCACCACGATCTTGGCCACCGCTGCCGGGGCCGGTGCGGCATTGATGGGGGTGGCGGGCTCTTGCTTGGTGCAGGCCGCCAGCAAGGCAGCAGCGGCAACCAGGGCCACGGTGGCGAGCTTTTTCATGGTGCGAAACTCTCTACAGAAATAAGACAAGGGAATGAAAAAAGGGCGTCAAGCCCGGCTAATCCGCGATTGTCCCACCGTTGCCCAACATCGCAGGCGATAACCCCATCCCATTCAGAGCGTGTTCACGATCTCGCGCGAAGGGGTGCAGGATGCGAATCGGGATGGGCTGCTAGGCGCAAACCGCAGCAATAGCCTTGCTATTGCGAGGATTTGCAACAACGCAGACCGCCCGATTCCGCGCCTGCACACCCGC
>JAYRPZ010000095.1:0-17835 GCA_041910915.1 Acidovorax sp. | reverse complement strand
GGTGCAGGATGCGGATCGGGATGGGCTGCTAGGCGCAAACCGCAGCAATAGCCTTGCTATTGCGAGGATTTGCAACAACGCAGACCGCCCGATTCCGCGCCTGCACACCCGCGTGGAGATCGTGAACACGCTCTAAGAGCAGCCGTGCGCCTGCTCAGTGGGGCACGGCTTGCAGCCAGCTTTGCACGATGTGCTCGGCATAGCGGCTGGCCACGGTTTCGATAAAGCGTGTGAAATCCACGTGGGCATCGTCATCGGCGCGGTCTGAAATGGTGCGCATGGCTGCGAACGGCACCTGGTAGTCGGCGCAGACCTGGGCCACTGCCGCGCCTTCCATTTCTACTGCGAGCACGGTGTGGCCAGCTTCTTGCAGCTCACGCCGCAGTGTGTTGGAGGCTTGTGCGGTGGCAATAAAGCGGTCGCCGCTGACCACCAAACCATGGTGCGCTTGCGCTGCAGCCGCAGAGTCCGGCGGGTTTTCCTGGGAGGTGACCAGGAGAAAGTCCTGGGCTGCTTGCAGCAAGAGGGTGCTCAGGGCCGGGTCACACGCCACATCGGCACGGCCATAGCCTGGCAGCTCCCAGCGCGGACACAGCGGCGAGGCATCCATGTCGTGCTGCAGGTACTGGCGGGCCACCACCACATCGCCCACCCGCACCTGCTGCCCCAGCCCGCCGGCCACGCCGGTGAACAAAACGCGCGCGCACGCAAAACGTTCGATCAGCACCGTGGCCGTGGTGGCCGCCGCCACTTTGCCCATGCCGGACAAGGCCAGCACCACAGGCCGATCACTCAGCAGGCCCTGCCAAAACACCCGCCCACCGTGGACATGGCGGCGGGCGTGCTGCAGGTTTTGCAGCACGCCCGCTTGTTCTTCGGGCAGGGCGCTGAGGATGGCTGTGGTCATGGTGCGTGCTTATTTTTTGTCGCGCAGTTCGCGGCGCAAAATTTTGCCTACGGGCGTTTTGGGCAGTTCGGTGCGGAATTCGATCACCTTGGGCTGCTTGTAGCCGGTCAGGTTGGCCCGGCAGTATTCCTTCACATCGGCTTCGCTCAGGTGCGGATCTTTGCGCACGATGACCAGCTTCACCGCTTCGCCCGTGCGCTCATCGGGCACGCCCACCACGGCGCACTCCAAAACGCCGGGCATTTGTGCCACCACGTCTTCCACCTCGTTGGGGTACACGTTGAAGCCGCTGACCAGCACCATGTCTTTCTTGCGATCGACAATTTTGAAGTAGCCGCGCGCATCCATGGTGCCGACGTCGCCGCTTTTGAAATAGCCATCCGCCGTCATGACCTTGGCAGTTTCGTCTGGGCGCTGCCAGTAGCCTGCCATCACCTGGGGACCTTTGATGGCGATTTCGCCCGATTGGCCCAGTTCGGTGACGTCGTTGCCGTTGTCATCGATCAGCTTCATGAGCGTGCTGGGCACGGGCACGCCAATCGTGCCGGTGTATTCCTTGGAGGTCACCGGGTTGCATGAGGCAATCGGGCTGGTTTCCGACAGGCCGTAGCCCTCGCAAATGGGACAGCCGGTTTTTTCCAGCCACAGCTTGGCTACGGCGCCCTGTACGGCCATGCCGCCGCCCACCGACACCTTCAGGTGGCTCCAGTCCACCTTGCTGAAGTCGGGGTGGTTGGCCAGGCCGTTGAACAGGGTGTTGACGGCGGGAAAACTGTGAAACTGGTGACGCGACAGCTCTTTGAGCACAGCAGCGAGGTCACGCGGATTGGGAATCAAGATGGTTTTGCCGCCCGTGCGCATGGACAGCATCATGTTCGCCGTGAAGGCGAAGATGTGGTAGAGCGGCAGCGCGCACACAGAGGTGAGCTGCTGCTCAGTGGGAATGGTGCGCATCACCGGTGCATACCAGGCCTCGGCCTGCAAGGTGTTGGCGATGATGTTGCGGTGCAGCAGCACCGCCCCCTTGGAAATGCCGGTGGTGCCGCCGGTGTACTGCAGCAGGGCAATGTCGTCGGGGTGAATGTCGGGTGCCTGAAAACTGCCACGTTCGCCCTGGGCGATGGCGTCGTTGAAGCGCACGGCACCGGGCAGGTCGTACTCTGGCACCATTTTTTTGACGTTGCGCACCACCATGTTCACCAGGGCGCCCTTGAGCATGCCCAGCTGGTCACCCATGGCGCACAGCACAATGTGTTTGACCTGCGTGTTCGCCAGGCAGGCCTGCAAGGTGCTGGCAAAGTTCTCAATGATGATGATGGCTTTGGCGCCTGCGTCTTTGAGCTGGTGCTCCAGCTCACGTGAGGTGTACAGCGGGTTGACGTTCACCACCACAAAGCCCGCCCGCAAAATGGCTGCGACGCTGACGGGGTACTGTGGCACGTTGGGCATCATGATGGCCACCCGGTCGCCTTTGCTCAGTCCCAGCCCCTGCAAATAGGCGGCCAGGGCGCGGCTGAGGGCTTCGGTTTCGGCAAAAGTGATGTCCCGGCCCATGAAGCTGTAGGCGACGCGCGGGGCGTACCGATGGAAGGCCTCGTCCATCAGTGCCACCAGCGAGGGGTATTGCGTCGGGTCGATGTCGGCGGGCACTCCGGGGGGATAGCTCTCAAGCCACGTGCGGTCAGTCATCTCCATGTCTCCTGTCTTATGTAATGAAGCTCCCCGTGGGCACGCCCCTGTGCAAAGAGACCGCACCCCCCCGGGGGCGATGAAAAAAGAACCACCATGCACGCAAAATTAAGCACGGTCGTTCTTTTTTCTGTGGAGATTATGCCCTGTCAGCTCTTGAGTGCGGTCAGTACCTCATCGAGCATCTTCTTGGCATCACCGAACAACATGCGGTTGTTTTCTTTGTAGAACAGCGGGTTGTCCACGCCAGCGTAGCCACTGGCCATGGAGCGCTTCATCACGATGCTGGTCTTGGCCTTCCATACTTCCAGCACCGGCATACCGGCGATGGGGCTGGTGGGGTCGTCTTGCGCTGCCGGGTTGACGATGTCGTTGGCGCCGATGACGATGGCCACATCGGTGTCGGGGAAGTCTTCGTTGATCTCATCCATCTCCATCACGATGTCGTAAGGCACTTTGGCTTCGGCCAGCAGCACGTTCATGTGGCCAGGCATGCGACCAGCCACCGGGTGGATGGCAAAGCGCACGTTCACGCCCTTGGCGCGCAGCGTCTGGGTGATCTCGTTCACCGTGTGCTGTGCTTGTGCCACGGCCATGCCATAGCCGGGAATGATGATCACGCTCTTGGCCTCGCGCAGCATTTCTGCGGTGTCTTGCGCGCTCACGGGCACCACCTCCCCTTGGGGCTCAGCGGCGCCGCCACTGCTTGCAGCAGGTGTGCCGCCGCCTGAGCCAAAGCCGCCAGCAATCACGCTGATGAAGTTGCGGTTCATGGCATTGCACATGATGTAGCTCAGGATGGCGCCCGAAGAGCCCACCAGCGCACCGGTGATGATCAGCAAATCGTTGCCCAGCATGAAGCCGGTAGCTGCAGCAGCCCAGCCTGAATAGCTGTTGAGCATGGACACCACCACGGGCATATCGGCGCCACCAATGGCCATCACCATGTGGATGCCAAACAGCAGCGCAATCACCGTCATGACGATCAGCGGCAGCATGCCCGATTGCACATCGTGGGCGTTGAGGAACTCGCGGCCAAACCAAATCACCACCAGCAGCGCCACCAGGTTCAGCCAGTGGCGTGCGGGCAGCAGCAGGGGCTTGCCGCCAATCTTGCCGTTGAGTTTGCCAAAGGCAATCAACGAGCCTGAGAAGGTCACCGCGCCGATCAAGATGCCGACGTAAATCTCTACTTCATGGATGGCTTTTTCGGCACCTTCGAGCTGGATGGAGGTGTCCACATAGCTGGCGAAACCCACCAGGCAGGCAGCCAGACCCACCAGGCTGTGCATGAGGGCCACCAGCTCGGGCATTTGCGTCATCTTCACGACGCGGGCTGCGTACAGGCCAATGCCGCCGCCCACCACCAGTGCGCCGACGATCCAGGCAATGCCTGCCGGTGCCACGCGCGGGCCGAACACCGTGGCCAGCACGGCCAGGGCCATGCCGATCATGCCGAACAGGTTGCCCCGGCGCGAGGTTTCGGGGTTGGACAGCCCTCCCAGGCTGAGAATGAAAAGAATGGCAGCGCCCAGATAGGCCACCGTTGCGAGACTTTGGGACATGGAAATGCTTCCTCGTTCTTATCGTTGTTCTTACTTGCGGAACATGGCCAGCATGCGGCGCGTGACGGCAAAGCCGCCGAACATGTTGATGGCTGTGAGCACGATGGCGGCAAAGGCCAGCCACAGGATGAGCCCGTCCGGGCGTCCGTTCACGCCCGCTTCAGGCGGTGCAATCTGCACCAGCGCGCCAATGGCGATGATGCTGGAGATGGCATTCGTCACGCTCATCAGTGGCGTGTGCAGTGCAGGTGTGACGTTCCACACCACCATGTAGCCGATGAAGCAGGCCAGCACGAAGACGGTGAAGTGGCCCAGGAAGGCTGCTGGCGCGTAGGCGCCAATGAACCAGAACGCCACCGCTGCCACCGCAAAAATGATGGCCAGCGTCTTGGCCGGCAGCGGGCCGCTGCTGCCATGGCCGTGGCCGCCTTTCTTTTGCTCCACGGGCACGGCTGCCGCAGCCTTGGGTGCGGGTGCGGGGGCTTGCTTCAAAGGAGGAGCGGGCCAGGTCAGTGCCCCGTCTTTGACCACGGTGAGGCCTCGGATGGCATCGTCTTCCATGTTCACCACGGCCACACCGTCCTTGGCCTTGCACAGCTCTTCGGTCAGGCGCAGCAAGTTGGTGGCGTACAGGGTGGACGACTGCTTGGCCAGGCGCGAGGCCAGGTCGGTATAGCCGATGATGGTCACGCCATGGCGCACCACGGCCTCGCCGGGCACCGTCAGTTCGCAGTTACCGCCTTGTTCAGCCGCCATATCAACGATCACGCTGCCGGGCTTCATCGACTGCACCATTTCGGCAGTGATCAGCTTGGGCGCAGGCTTGCCCGGAATCAGCGCGGTGGTGATGATGATGTCCACATCCTTGGCCTGATCGGCGTACATCTGGCGCTGCGCGGCCTGAAAGCCCTCGCTCATCACCTTGGCGTAGCCGCCGCCGCCCGAGCCGTCTTCTTCGTAATCGACCTTGACGAACTCGCCGCCCAAGGACTTGACCTGGTCAGCCACTTCGGCACGCGTGTCGTTGGCGCGCACGATGGCGCCCAGGTTGGCCGCCGTGCCAATCGCGGCCAAACCGGCCACGCCAGCGCCCGCAATGAACACCTTGGCCGGAGGCACCTTGCCCGCAGCCGTGATTTGGCCGTTGAAGTAACGGCCAAAGGCGTTGGCAGCCTCAATCACGGCGCGGTAGCCGCTCACACCGGCGGTGGAGGTCAGCGCATCCATCTTTTGCGCGCGGCTGAGCGTGCGCGGCAGGCAGTCAATGGCCAGCACCGTGGCCTGCTTGGCCTGCAGCTGCTCCATCAGCGCGGGGTTTTGGGCAGGCCAGATGAAGCCAATCAGCGTGCCGCCTTGGCGCATCAGCGCCACTTCTTCGCTGCTGGGGGGGCGCACCTTCAGCACGATGTCGGAGCTGGCCCACAGCGTGGCAGCATCGGCCACCACCTCGGCACCTACGGCTCGGTAGCTGTCGTCACTGAAATTGGCGGCATCGCCGGCACCCGCTTCCACGGCCACTTGAAAGCCGAGTTTGACGAGTTTTTCCACCACGTCGGGCACAGTGGCCACACGTTTTTCGCCGGGGTACACCTCACGGGGCACGCCGATGCGCTGCGCCTGCGGCGCTGGGTTGGTCTGCATGAGAAAGCTCCTTTAGTTTCGAAATCTTTGTACACGGCCACCCACAGGGCGCGCACCGCAGCACGGCGGCGCCTGTTGTCAGGGCGTGGGCACGGAATAGGGGAAGGGGGGCAGCGTGAGCGTGCCATCCATCATGCCGACGCTCACCCGCGCTGCCTGGGCCAGATCGCGGCCCCAGAACAAGGCGGGGCGGCCAGCATGTAAAAACGCTTCCGTGCCACTGGTGCGGGGCAGCAGCAGGCGCTGATCCACCAGGGCGTCCACCGCCACCATGGCGCCATCGGCCGTGGTGTAGTGGTAACTCATGTACGAAAAAGGAGTGCTGATAGCCAGCTGGCGGCTGGCCATCCATTGCGCCAGCTCGGGTTGGTGTTGGGTGAGCCACTGCCGGTCATCGGCGCGGCGTTTGTAGCGCAGGCAGTCCATGCGCACACGGCTGCCCTCTGCCGCGTCTTCCACCAACATGCCTTGTTGCTGTGGGCAGTGTGCGGGCCAGGAGATATGCCCCGCCCAATCGAGCGCGCTGCGGTTGGTTTGCACGCGCAGCACCGCCAGCAGCTGTTTTTGCGGGCCACGCAAGGCCACGGCGCGGCTTTGCAAAGGAATGCGCCCCTCGGCCTGGGGCAGCAAAGGCAGGGCCTGTTCAGTAGTGCCCAGGTCTTGCCAGTCACCTGGCGGCAAGATGATCTGCCCGCGCCCCACAGGGTAGTGCGCTTGATCGGGCGGCAGCTGTGCACAGGCAGCCAAGAACAACAGGGCGCAGGGCAGAAGGTTGCGCAGGGTCGAGAGGGTCAGAGTCATAAAAAAAGCCCGGAAACCTCGCGTGGCGTCCCTTCGGGCAAAACTGTCAATAAGCTTACATGAAGAAACCGCAAATGCACCAGAGTGTCATCCGCAAGACGTTGCTTACAACATTAAAAAAGCCCGGTGCACTGAGGCGGCCGGGCTTGAAAAACAGAAAAAATGCAGGGCGCGGGCAGCGCCCACGGCATCAGCGCACGACCTGGGCCAGCGCGCCTGCAGCGTATTTTTGTGCCATTTGTTCCAGCGTGTAGCCCTTGATTTTGCCTGCCTGGCCTTCGCAGCCGAACTCCAGGTAGCGCTGCTTGCAGATGGCCTTGGCAGCTTCACGTGCGGGCTTGAGCCACTCGCGGGCATCGAACTTGTCAGGATTTTCAGCCATGAACTTACGCACCGCACCGGTCATGGCCAGGCGGATGTCGGTATCGATGTTGATTTTGCGCACGCCGTGCTTGATGGCTTCCTGGATTTCCGACACCGGCACGCCATAGGTTTCCTTCATCTTGCCGCCGTACTGGTTGATGATGGCCAGCAGCTCTTGCGGCACGCTGGACGAGCCGTGCATCACCAGGTGGGTGTTCGGGATGCGGGCGTGGATTTCTTTCACGCGCGAAATGGCCAGCACATCGCCTGTGGGTGGGCGGGTGAATTTGTACGCGCCGTGGCTGGTGCCAATGGCAATGGCCAAGGCGTCGAGCTGCGTGGCCTGCACAAATTGGGCGGCTTCTTCCGGATCGGTCAGCATTTGGCTGTGATCGAGCTTGCCCACGGCGCCCACGCCGTCTTCTTCACCGGCTTCGCCGGTTTCCAGCGAACCCAGGCAGCCCAGTTCACCCTCGACCGTGGCACCGATGCGGTGTGCCATGGCCACCACTTCCTGGGTCACGCGCACGTTGTAGTCAAAGTCGGAGGGGGTTTTGCCGTCTTCACGCAGCGAGCCGTCCATCATCACCGAGCCAAAACCCAGGTCGAGCGCGCCTTGGCAAATGGCGGGCGAGGTGCCGTGGTCTTGGTGCATGACCAGCGGAATGTGTGGGTAGGCCTCGCTGGCGGCGGCAATCAGGTGTTTGATGAAGCTCTCGCCTGCGTATTTGCGCGCGCCAGCGCTGGCTTGCAAGATGACCGGCGCACCGACCTCATCGGCCGCTGCCATCACAGCTTGCACCTGCTCCAGGTTGTTGACGTTGAAAGCGGGGATGCCGTAGCAGTGCTCTGCGGCATGGTCGAGCAGTTCGCGCATCGAGACGAGGGGCATGGCAGGAGTCCATTCGAGGGGGGTTGAAAAAAGAGCGTGGCCAGCGTGCGCCAGCCGCGTGGTAACCGTGCGGTAACCGGCGATTTTAGCGAGGGAAGCCCGCCGCCCCACACAAGCCCAGGCGGGCGCTGCGCTATCCCGCTGGGGCATGGCACCCGGGCCGCTGGAATTTGCATAAATTGATAGCTGCTTGCGCTTGCTGCATCAGGGTTTGAGGCCAAAAAGCCTCTGAAAATGGCCTGCTCCTGCTGCCTTGGAACGCCACGGCAGCACCGTCAAGCAGGCCACAGCGCTCAGGCGATGACGTTTTGTAATCCACCCTCAAACATGATCCGCATAGTCCCATTACGGGACTAAAATCAAACGATGAAGATTGTTTCCAAAGCCATGCTTGTGGAGTTTTATAACAACACCGCATACCAAGATTCCAAGCCTGCATTGGAAGCTTGGTACGACATAGCGAAGTTAGCGAAATGGACGTGCCCCCAGGATGTGAAGGCCACATTCGGTAACGCCAGCATTGTTGGAAACAACCGCGTGGTGTTCAACATCAAAGGCAATGACTACAGACTGATCGTCGCCTTCGCTTACAGGATGGGTTTTGGCTACGTGAAATTCATTGGAACCCACACGCAATACGATGCTGTCGACGCTGCTACTGTGGACATGTCGCAGTGAAAGGAGAAGTCATCATGGAAGTTAAACCCATTCGTGACAATGCGAGCTACCGTGCTGCGCTGCGCCAGGTGTCTGCGCTGATTGACCGCGACCCTTCGCCGCAGTCACCCGAGGGAGAACTGCTGGAAGTGCTGGGCACCCTCGTTCAAGCCTACGAGGAAGCTCACTACCCCATCGCCGCCCCCGACCCCATATCGGCCATCAAATTCATGATGGAGCAAAAGGGGATGTCTGTGAAAGACATGGTTCCTTACATTGGCCCCAGCAACCGGGTCTATGAAGTATTGAACGGAAAGCGACAGCTGAGCATGGACATGGTTCGGCGCCTGCTCACCTTAGGTATTCCGGCCTCGTCGCTCATCGGTAGTCCGATGCCTGTGCGGCAGAAACCCCCACGAGAGCTTGAGGTCGCTTAGGTTGTCATCAGGCGGGCCAATCGGTGCGCCGCAGCAGTGACGGCTATGGGTTGTTTGCCAGCGCTGCCCAAAGATTTTCTGTGCCACATCGTGTGGGTCTCCTTAAGGTTTGCACAAATTGATAGCTGCTTGCGCTTGTAGCATCAGGGTTTGAGGCCAAAAAGCCTCTGAAAAACGGCCTGCTCCTGCCGCCCACGCACACCACGGCAGCCACCACCGGCGCAAAAAAGCCCGAAACACCGCTTTTTCAAGGGTCGTTTCGGGCTGTCAGCGGCTTGCAGCAAGCGCAAGCAGCTCTTTTTTTAAGAGCGATCAGTGTGCCTATATCAGGGTGCTCAGTTCGTCGGGGCACACACCTGGGGCGTTCAACCAAACAACTCGCTGTGCGTGCCCAGGCGCTTGAAGATGACTATCTCCATGCCTTTGTCATCAGGGTGTGGGTCAATGCGGTAGATCAGCAGGAAGTCGCCGCCCAGGTGGAGGTCACGGTCGCCTGCATCCCACTCATCGCTCGCTGTCAGGGCGTGGTCACTCCACTGCTGGGCCAGCACTTCTTGCGCAGTGTGTGCAATCAGCAGGCCGCCCACCTCGTTCACCACGGTCATGTCATAGCGGCCTGCGGCGGCCATGCGCTGGTAATCCTTCTTGAATGTTTTGGTGTAGGCAAGGGTGCGCAGCGGGCGCCCTTTCTTGGCTGCCATCAGCCTGCATCCTTGTCCATGGCTGCCAGCATGGCCTGTACGCTGGCATGGCCGGGGCCACCATGCTTGGCGATGTCGCGGGCTTCCTGGGTCGCTTGGCGATTTGTCTGCTTGCGCACGCGCAGCGCCTGGGCCTGTTCAGCCGTCAGGCGCAGGTCAAAGGGAATGCCGTTGTGCAGCACCACGCCCTGCAAAAACATGCGCACTGCGCCGTTCATGTCCAGCCCCAGGGTGGACAAAATGTCATTGGCGCTATGGAACAATTTGTCGTCAACGGTTGTACGAACAATGCTCATTTGATGCTTTCATTGGTCAATCTTTGTTCCATTTTATCGAGCGTTCCAGTGTTGCAGTGTGGGCTTGCCATGGCTTTGGGCACAGGCGCATGGCTGAAAAACGCAAAAAAGCCCGAAACACCGCTTTTTCAAGGGTCGTTTCGGGCTCTAGGCCGCTTGTGGCAAGCGCAAGCAGCTATGGATTAAGGAGCGTTTTTCTCGATCACCTGCAGCACGTAGCCAAAGTATTCCGGCACGCAGGCGGTGTGTTCGCTGGGCTGGGTATCCACGCATTCGCGCAGCGTGACGCGGGCGGCGCCCTCGCGCGCGCGCAGCGTGTCGTAGGCCGACTCGCTGGTGACGAAGGGCACGGTGCTGTCGTCGCGGCCATGGAACAGGTGTACCGGCGTGCTGGGCGTCCAGCCCCAGTGAACGCTGCTGCGTTCGTACAGCGCCTCTTGGTCGTCGGCTAGGTAGTCGTCAAGGAAGCGCGCGTCGTAGCTCACGTCGGCTTCTTTGGGGATGAGCAGGCGCAGCAGCAGGCGGCGCACTTCGGCGCGCACCGTGGCACCCAGTTTGCTCAGGGTGCCGGGGTTGAGCATCCAGCCAATCACGGGGTTTTCGTCGCGCACGCGCGCCAGTTGCGCATCCATCAGGGCCTGCATGTCGTAGGGGCCGGCGCCGGGAATGCTGGCGCGCAGCTGGCTGCGCCAGGGCAGCTGGGCGCGCTCGATTTCGCGCTGTGCGGCCATGGTGGCGTAGCCGCCTTCGGAGTAGCCCACCAGGTAGAGCTGGCCGTTGTCGGGCACGCCGGTGTCGCTGCGCCAGCGCTGCGCGGCCGTGAGCATGTCCAGCACGGCGCGCGCCGTGGCGTCCGCTTGCAGGTAAGGGTGGTCCAGGCCTTGGCTGTCGGCAAAGCCCACATAGTCTGAGGCCACGACGATGTAGCCCAGCGAGGCCAGCACCAGCGGCGGCTCGGCAGGCGCCAGGTTCACCGAGGGGGCGTAGGCGTTTTCAAAGGTGGTGGCGTGCTGGTAGCTCAGCACCGCGCTGGGCGTGGCGCCAGCGGGGCGCACCGGCAGGGCCACCAGGCCCGAGGCGCGCACCAGGGCGCCGTCTTTGTCTTGCGTGAGGTAGCTCAGGCGGTAGGTGGTGACGCCGTAGCGCGGCGCCAGCGAGGTGGGAATGCGGTCGCTGTCGGCAATGGCATCGGCAATGTCGCGGCGGCTGATGTCGCCCAGCGGCTGCACATCCAGCAATTGCCCGACCTGGGGTGGTGGCGGTGGTGGGGGCGGCGGATCGACGGGTGGCGCGCTGCTGCCACCGCCGCCGCAGGCGCTCAGCAGCACCAGGGTGCCCAAGGCAAGGCTGCAGCGCAAGGAGGTGGATGGGTTCATCGTCGGCTTTCTGGCAAGGTGGCACACAAGAGGCGCAGCAGGCCGCAGGCGGGCCCGGCGTGCAGCCTGGGGCGCTCTATTGTGCGGCAGGGCTGGTGTGCTCCTTTTTTAAGAGCTGCTTGCGCTTGCTGTATGGGCCTGAGAGGCCAAAAATGCTGATATTCAGCGGGCCGTGGGTGTCCGTGTGTCTGGGGGCAAACCTGACTGGGCCTGTGCGGGCCCTTGTGGTTCAATCACCGCCGTCATGAATGCCGTAGAGGGAGGAGAGCGCAATGTCTTTGTCAGCACACCAGCCGTTCTTTGATGCCGAGGACTACCTGCATTGGGAGGCGGCACAGCAAGAGAGGCACGAATACATCGATGGCGAGGTGTTCGCCCTGGCCCAGGCGTCGGCGCGGCACGCCACGATTGCACGCAATCTGGCCACGTTGCTGCGCCAGCACCTGCACGGCAGCCCGTGCACGGTGTTTGTGGCCGATATGCAGGTACACGTCGCGCCAGACAGCGCGTTTTACTACCCCGATGTGTTCGTCACCTGCAGCGAAGCCGACCGCCAGCGCAGCCAGTTCCAGTGCGAGCCGACCTTGGTGGTCGAGGTGCTGGCGCCAGCCACCGGTGCCTATGACCGGGGAGCGAAGTTTTCTTCTTACCGCAAGCTGCCCAGCTTGCGCGAGTACCTGCTGATTGACAGCGAGCGCATGGCGGTCGATTTGTTTCGCCATGACGTGGCCGAGCGCTGGTCGCTGTACCCGCTGGAGGCACCCGAGCAGCAGGTGGAGCTGGCCAGCCTGGGCTTGCAGGTGTCGCTGCACGCGCTGTACGAAGACGTGCGCTGGGAGGCTTCGCGCAGCGTGGCGGCGGCCTCGCGCTGAGGGTGCTTTCAGCGCCGCGCTTGCTGGTACAGGCCCATCACTTTGGGTACGTTGCTCTGCAGCTCCTCAATGCGCTGCGGCCCCGAGGGGTGGGTGGAGAGAAATTCCAGCCCGCCCCCACCGCCGCCCGTGGCCTGGCCCATTTTGCGCCACAGGCTCACGCTGGCCTGGGGGTTGTAGCCTGCGCGGGCGGCCAGCTCCAGCCCCACCAGGTCGGCTTCGGATTCATCGGCGCGGCTGAACTTGAGCGACAGCAGTTGCGTGCCCAGGTTGGCCGCCACGTTGCCCAGCTCGCCCAGGCCTAGCAGCTGCGCACCCAGCGACAGCCCCAGGCTGGTGGCCTGGGTTTTGGCCACGCGCTCGCGGGCGTGTTCGCGCAGGGCGTGGGCCATTTCGTGGCCCATGATCATGGCGATTTCGTCGATGCTCAGCTGCAGTTGGTCGAGGATGCCGCTGTAAAAAGCAATCTTGCCCCCGGGCATACAAAAGGCATTGACCTGGCGGCTGCCGATCAGGTTCACCTCCCAGCGCCACTGGCGCGCGCGCTCGTTCCACGGGCTGGTAAAGGGGATGAGCTTGTGGGCCACCTGGCGCAGCTGCACCAATTGCGGGTGGCCCTCGGGTGCCAGCGCGCCTTTGCTACGGGCTTCGGCCAGCATCTGGCCGTACTGTTGCTGGGCAGATTTTTCCAGCGTGTCGGCAGGCACCAGCATGCGCATTTGCGATGCATTGCCTACATCTACCTGGGCCAGTGCGGGCAGCGCGGCGCCTGCTGTGGCTGCAGCTGCTGCCGCACGCAAAAAGCCACGCCGGGGGTTCCAGGGCGAGCTGCGGGCACGCAGGGCGCACAGGGCGCAACCGGGGTGGGCATCGGATGCGGTAGGGGCAAGGTCAGGGTGCTGCATGGCAGGCATTGTCCAGCACGGCAGCGTCTTTGCAAATGGGTGGCTGCAGTGCCAGCTCCAGGGTGAAGCAGGCACCTTTGTGGCCGTCGGGGCGTGCGCCGCAACGTACCTGGCCGCCGTGGCGTTGGGCAATCGAGCGCACCAGCGCCAGCCCCAGACCCACGCCGCCACTGCGTTCGCTGGCGCCGGGCAGGCGGTAAAACGGCTCAAAAATGCGCTCGCGCTGTGCCACAGGCACGCCCGGGCCGTGGTCGCACACTTGCACGATGGCGTGCGTAGCACTGCGCTGCAGCTGCAGCTCTACTGCGCTGTGGCCGTAGCGGCGGGCGTTTTCCAGCAGGTTGCGCAGCGCGCGGCGCAGCAGCTTGGCCTCGCCCGGCAGCTCTAGCGCGCTGGTGCCGGGGGCCAGCTCTAGCGCGGCATCGACGCGCGCACATTCCTCGGCGGCCAGGCCAATCAGATCGACGCTTTCCAGCTCCCGGGTCTCATTGGTGCGCGTGTCCAGGCGGCTGGCCAACAAGATTTCATCGACCAATTGGTCCAGCTCGGCAATGTTGCGCTCCATTTCCTGGCGGGCGTTGGCCCCCTGGGCGCCGCCGCTGCCGTGCAGCTCCAGCGCCATGCGGATGCGTGCCAGCGGCGAGCGCAGCTCGTGCGAGGCGTGGGCCAGCAGCGATTTGTGCGCCGCCAGCAGCGCCTCGATGCGCGCGGCGGCGGCGTTGAACTGGCGTGCCAGCTCGGCTACCTCGTCGCTGCCGTGCTCAGGGACGCGCACTGACAAATCTCCTTCACCCCAGCGCCGCACCCCGGCCTGCAGCCGCTCCAGGCGCTGCAGCAGGCGGCGCACGATGGGGAACACGCCCACGATCACGCCCAGGCTCACCAGCCCTAGCGTCCAGCCAAAGCCCCAGGGCGGGCGCAGCCACCAGGCGCTGGGGCTGCGGTGGCGCGCCAAGGGCTGTGCGCTGGGGTCGGGTGCCAGCAGCTGCAGCTCGAAGCGGCGGCCATCGTCGCTGGTCACGTGCAGGCGCTGGCCCTGGCCGGGGGGCTGGGGTTGGCGCAGCGCCTGGCCTTGTAGCAGCACCTGGCCGCTGGCGTCACGCAGCACCAGGGTGCGCGGCGGTGGGCTGGTGTTTTGCAAGGCGTCTTGCACCGCCAGGTGCCAGGCCCAGGCCACCAGCAGGCTCAGCAGCGCCACAGCGCCCACCATGGCCAGCCAGATGCGCAGGTACAGGCGCTGGTGAAAGTGGGCAATCCAGGGCCGTAGCCAGTGTGTGGGCAGGGGCATGGGCGTGGCTCAAGCCTGCTGTTTGGCGAAAACGTAGCCCACGCCGCGCACGGTGAGGATGCGCTGCGGCGCTTTGGGGTCGGCTTCGATGGCGGCGCGGATGCGGCCCATGTGCACGTCGATGCTGCGGTCGAACGCCTCCAGCTCGCGCCCGCGCACGGCTTCCATGATTTGTTCGCGCGTGAGCACCCGCCCAGCGCGCTCGGCCAGCACGCGCAGCAGGTCGAACTGGTAGGCCGTCAGCTCGGCGACTGCGCCCGCCACGCTCACGCGGCGCGCGTCGCAGTCAATCTCCAGGCTGCCAAAGCGCAGCACGGGGGCTGGGGCCGCCAGGCCACCTGTAGCGCTGGTGGCTTGCTTGCGGCGCAAGATGGCGCGGATGCGCGCCAGCAGTTCGCGCGGCTCAAAGGGTTTGGGCAGGTAGTCGTCGGCCCCCACTTCCAGGCCTACCACGCGGTCCATGGGGTCGCCTTTGGCGGTGAGCATCAGCACGGGCAGCTGGCCCAGCGCACCGGGCTGGGCGCGCAGTTGGCGGCATACCTGCAGGCCGTCGGCATCGGGCAGCATCAGGTCCAAGATGAGCAGCTCCGGCAGCGGCGGCTGCTGCAAGCGCGCCAGGCCGCTGGCGGCGTCGGCGCAGTGCGCCAGTTCCATGGCGTTGTGCTGCAGGTACTGCGCCACCATGTCGGCCAGGCGCTGGTCGTCGTCGATCATCAAAATCCGCGTGCTCATGGGGTGTGATCTTGTCTGCATTGCGCTGGCCGTGCTTGAAGCGGGGGTAAAGCTGCGGTAAAGGCTGGGCAGGCGCTGGCCCAGCCGTGGCGCAGGGGCAAAAAAAAGCCCGGCGGGGAAGCCGGGCCGGTAAGCCCCGGACATCACGACCCGCCGAGGCCCCGCTCAGGGAGGAGAAGCGGGGGGCGGTTGTCCGCCCGCGCGCAATCTAGCACTGTGGCGCGGTCAGGGCAAGGGTAGGGCCTCAGGCTCCACCCTGCGCCGGTGCGGTGCTTGGTGGGGCCGGGCGATGTGGCCGACAATCGCGCCCCATGCATCTGTCCAGCCCCACCCCCTTTCCCGCGAACCGTCCGCGCCGCCTGCGCCGCGACGCGTTCACCCGCAACCTGGTGCGCGAACACCGCCTGTCGGCGCACGATTTCATCTACCCGGTGTTCGTCCACGAAGGCGAGAACCGCCGCGAGGCCGTGCCCTCCATGCCAGGCGTGGAGCGCCTGAGCCTGGACCTGCTGCTGCCCGTGGCGGCAGAGTGCGTGCAGCTGGGCATTCCCTACCTGGCGCTGTTCCCGGCCATTGACGCTGCGCTCAAAACGCCCGACGGCAAGGAAGCGCTGAACCCCGACGGCCTGATCCCGCGCGTGGTGCGCCGCCTTAAAGCCGAGTTCCCACAGCTGGGCGTGATGACCGACGTGGCGCTCGACCCCTACACCAGCCACGGCCAGGATGGCGTGCTGGACGAGACCGGCTACATCATCAACGACGAGACCGTGGAAATCCTCGTCGGCCAGGCCCTGGCGCACGCCGCCGCCGGCGTGGACATGGTGGCACCCAGCGACATGATGGACGGGCGCATTGGCGCCATCCGCGACGCGCTGGAGGCCCACGGCCACATCCACACGCGCATCATGGCCTACAGCGCCAAGTACGCCAGCAGCTTCTACGGCCCCTTCCGCGACGCCGTCGGCACGCGCGGCGCCCTGGGCAAGGCCGATAAAAACGTGTACCAGATGGACCCCGCCAACACCGACGAAGCGCTGCGCGAAGTGGCGCTGGACCTGGCCGAAGGCGCGGACATGGTCATGGTCAAGCCCGGTATGCCCTACCTGGACGTGCTGCGCCGCGTGAAGGACGAGTTCAAGGTGCCCACCTTCGCCTACCAGGTGTCGGGCGAATACGCCATGCTCAAGGCCGCCGCCGCCAACGGTTGGCTCGACCACGACGCGGTGATGCTGGAAGCGCTGCTGGCCTTCAAGCGCGCGGGGGCTGACGGCATCCTCACCTACTTTGCCCGGGATGCGGCACGCTTGCTGCAAAAGTAAGAGCTGCTTGCGCTTGCTCAGTAAGGCTTAGAGGTCGATTTGACCACTGAAACGACTGCAACCACAGCCGCGCTGCGCATTTTCCATTTGCAGCCCGGCAGCGGCTGCCGTGAGCTGCAGACGCTGCCGCAAGCGCCCCCCGCCCAGGGCTTTTACTGGATTGCTTGCACGCGCGAGGCCTTGGCCGAGCACCTGGCGCCGGTGCAGGCCTGCCTGCAGGCGGTGACGGGCGCCAGCCTGCTGGACTTGCACGTGTCAGACCTGCTGAACGTGCAGCGCCCCTCGGGCTACGACTACACCGCGCAGTACGACCTGCTGGTGTTTCGCCGTTTGCTGCAAAGCCCAAGCGATGCGGCTGCAGCGGGCCTCACGGGCCAGCCTGCGCCGCCCCGGCCTGGGCGCCGGGTGCCGCCCGTGCTGCGCCAGATCGATACCAGCCCCATGGGCTTTGCGCTGTGGGATGCGCTGCTGCTGTCGGTGCATCCGCGCGACTGCAGCGTGCGCGATGCCTATGCAGCACGCCTGCTGGCAGCGCAGCCCACCGACCCGCGCGAGGGCCGTTTTGGCGCACCTGCCGGGACGCGCTTGCCCAGCAGCACGGCGGATTTGATGCTGCGTGCCCTCAACGTGGTGGTGGATGGCTTTTTGGCGCTGCGCCGGGAACTCTCACGCCAGCTCGACCACTGGCACGCCGCCCTGTTGCGGCCCCATGCGCGCTTTGCCGACTGGGGCGCGTTGCTGCGTGCCCGCCTGGCGCTGCACGAGCTGGACGAAGTGTGCGAAGACCAGCGCAACGCCTTGCAAAAGTGGAGCGAAACGCTGGACGAGGGCGAGCCCACCTCGGCCCAGGCCGCGCGCGAACGTGAGCTGCTGCAGGTGCGCACGCGCGACGTGATCGAGCACATCGAGCGCATGGCCCACCACGTGCGCCGCCTGGAGCAGGGCACGGAAACCGTGGTGCAAATGCACTTCAGTATGCAAAGCAACCGTGCCAACGACATCATGCGCACCCTCACGGCGCTGACGGCCGTGTTCTTGCCCCTGAACCTGCTGGCAGGCATTTTTGGCATGAATTTCGACTTCATCCCCTTGATCCACCAGCACAACGGCTTTTGGTGGGCTGTGGGGGCGATGGCGCTGATGGCAGCGGCGCTGGTGCTGGTGTTTTGGCGCAAGCGCTACCTGGCGCGCTCGCAAGGCTGACGGTGCTGCGCGCTGCGCGGGCAAGTCAGCCCAGGGTGCGCGCCGAAAGTTAAGAGCGTGTTCACGATCTCGCGCGAAGGGGTGCAGGATGCGGATCGGGATGGGCTGCTAGGCGCAAACCGCAGCAATAGCTTTGCTATTGCGAGGATTTGCAACAACGCAGACCGCCCGATTCCGCGCCTGCACACCCG
>JAYRPZ010000094.1:0-1924 GCA_041910915.1 Acidovorax sp. | reverse complement strand
CGTGGTGAGCGCGCTGCTGATGCGCCCCTGGGGGCTGGAGGGGCTGCTGGGCGGCTTTGTGCTGGGCAACTATGTGCTGCTGGTGGGCATGTGGCTGCTGGTGGTGCGCGAGTTCAATCCGTCGGGGCCCATCATCGCCTTCGACTTTGCACGCCGCGCCATGCTGTACCCCACACTCATGGCCATCGGCCTGCTCTACAACCTGGGCGTGTGGATCGACAAGTTCATGTTCTGGTACTTCCCGTCCACCTCGGATGCCATCATCGGCAGTCTGCGCGCATCCATCATCTATGACCTGCCGGTGTTCCTGGCCTACCTGTCCATCATCCCCGGCATGGCCGTGTTCCTGGTGCGCATCGAAACGGATTTCGTCGAGTTCTACGACAAGTTCTACGACGCGGTGCGCGGTGGTGGCTCGCTGGAATACATCGAGACCATGCGCGACGAGATGGTCTATTCCATCCAGCAGGGCCTGGGCGAGATTGCCAAGATCCAGACCCTGGCCGTGCTGGTCACCTTTGTCGCCGGGCCGGTACTGCTGGACGCGCTGGGCATCTCGCGCCTTTACCTGCCACTGCTGCAAGTGCAGGTGATAGGCGCGGGTCTGCAGGTGGGCCTGATGGCCGTGCTCAACGTGTTCTTCTACCTGGACCAGCGCCGCACCGTGCTGCTGCTGTGCGTGCTGTTTGTGCTGCTGAACGTCGTGCTCACGGGCTGGACCCTGGCCTACGGTGCGGCCCTGTATGGCTATGGCTTTGCGCTGGCCACCCTGCTGACTTTGGGCGCAGGGCTGGCGCTGCTCACACGCCGCCTGAACCGCTTGGAATACCAAACCTTCATGCTGCAGTGAGTCTTTACCCAGCCTTTGCAAACCCTGCAAGGTCCGCAGGCACAATGGGATACCTTTGGTTGCACTTGGCGATAGATTCATGACTCCCCTGCCCTCCACGCTCCGCCCCTGGGCCCTGCCCCTGCTGACCACACTGCTGTTTGGCTGTGGCGGAGGATCGAGCGACAGCACCACGCCCACACCCACCACCCAGGTGCAGTTGCAGTTCAGCGCGCCTGCCGAGGCCGACAACGTGCAGACCCTGGGCGTGGGCATACCGGTGGCAGTGGGCGTCACCGTCAATGGCGCCACTGCGGCCGATGGCACGTCGGTGGTGTGGAGCGCGGCCAATGCCAGTTTCTCCCCCGCCCGCAGCAGCAGCACGGGAGGGCAAGCGTCCTCGACCATGGTCGCAACCGCTGGCGGCATGCTGCAGGTGCAGGCCAGCGCCACAGTGTCCGGGCAGACCAGCAGCGCCACGAAGACGCTGTACCTGCGCCCGGCACCCCAAGCCCTGGAAGTGCTGGTGCCCGCCTACTTTAATCCCAACCCCAGCGGCTCACCCTGGGATCAGCTGATCAGCACCGCCCAAGCCTACCCCGGGGTGCAGGTGACTGCCATCATGAACCCGAACGACGGCATTTTCAGCAGCGCCGATGAGCAGTTTGCCCGCGTGGTCAGCGACTTCACCGGCGAAGGCGGGCAGGTGTTGGCCTATGTGGCCACCGGCTATGGCACGGGTCGCTCCGTCAGTGCCGTCAAGCAGAACATCGACAACTACCTGCGCTTCTACGGCCGCAACCAGCTCAGCGGCTTCTTCCTGGACGAAATGGGCGCCACCAGCCAGCACCTGGCCTTCTACAAAGAGATCTACAGCTACATCAAGGGGCTGGACGAAGAGCTGCGTGTGATTGGCAACCCAGGCACCCTGCCGGTGGCCGACTATGCCGCCGTCGCCGATGTGCTGGTCACCTTCGAAGGCAAGGCATCCGACTACACCCGCTTCAATCCCCAGGACGGCAACGCGTGGGTGTACGCCAAGCCCAACGCCGCACAGGCCATGCTGGTGCACAACGCCACCAGCTGTACCGCCAT
>JAYRPZ010000093.1:0-10599 GCA_041910915.1 Acidovorax sp. | reverse complement strand
GCGTGTTCACGATCTCGCGCGAAGGGGTGCAGGATGCGGATCGGGATGGGCTGCTAGGCGCAAACCGCAGCAATAGCCTTGCTATTGCGAGGATTTGCAACAACGCAGACCGCCCGATTCCGCGCCTGCACACCCGCGTGAAGATCGTGAACACGCTCTTACACCGGCTGGGGGGCCAATGGGCGACCCATGGCGCGGACAATCGCTGTCAGTGCCACGCCATAGGCGGGCACGAACAGCAGCAAGCTCACGGCGAGCTTGATGGCGTAATCCACCCAGGCAATCTCCATCCAGTGGGCTGCCATGAAGGCGTTGGAGCTGTGCCAAAAGCCGATGGAGAAAAACGCCGCCGTGTCCAGCGCCTGGCCAAACACCGAAGCCGCCGCTGGCGCCAGCCACCAGGCGCGATGCTGCTGGCGGATGCGGTCAAACACCTGAATGTCCAGCAACTGCCCCAGCACGTAAGCGGCAAAACTGGCAAAAGCAATGCGAAACACAAAGGTGTTGAACTCGCCCAGCGCCTGCCAGCCGTTGAAGTGCCCTTCGTGGAACAGCACGCCCACCACGTACGAGGCCAGCAGCGCTGGCAGCATGGCGCGGGTGATGACGCGCCGTGCGGCGGTTTTGCCAATCAGGCGCACCGTCAAATCAGTAGCCAAGAAAATGAACGGAAAACTGAAGGCGCCCCAGGTGCTGTGAAAGCCCAGCAGTGTGATGGGCAACTGCACCAGGTAATTGCTGGCAATCACGATGGCAATGTGCAGTGCCACCAACAGCGAAAGAAACAGCGGCACGCGCGAAGGCGTGGCCAGTGACTGAGGCATACAAGACCTTTTTGGCAAATGGGGGTGAGGGAACCCATGAAGAAAACCCACCACAGCGCAGACGTAAAACCGGGCTGTGGTGTGGGCGGGGGCCGCGATTGTACGGCGGCCCCAGAACGCCCCAGCGGTGCGCCTACGGGTTTACACCACGACCGGCTCGGGCTCCAGGCGAATGCCAAAACGCTCGTACACGCTGGTTTGAATGGCTTTGGCCAGGGTCATGACCTCGCCGCCGGTCACGCTGTCTTGCGCCGTGCCACGGTTCACCAGCACCAGGGCCTGCTTTTCATAGACCCCGGCCCGGCCCACGGTTTTGCCCTTCCAGCCGCACGCATCGATCAACCACCCGGCGGCCAGCTTCACACTGCCATCGTCCATGGGGTAGTGAACAATTTTGGGTTCGCGGGCAATGATGTCGCGGCACTGCTCTGGGGTGACGGTAGGGTTTTTGAAAAAGCTGCCCGCATTGCCCAGCACGCGCGGGTCGGGCAGCTTGGCACGGCGAATCTCGCACACCCAGTCAAAAATCTGCTGCGCAGTGGGCTGGGTCACACCTTCTTGGGTACATTTTTTTTCCAATTCCAGGTAACTCAACTCAGCTCGCCAGTCCTTGCGCAAAGCAAAGCGCACATGGGTAATCACAGCACGCCCAGCCAGGCCCATACCCAAAGCCGTGGGCACCCGACCCGGGCGCTGGGGTGCAGCGTGTTTGAACACCGAGTCGCGGTAGCCAAAGGCGCATTGCGCGGCATTCAAGGTGAAGGGCTGGCCAGTGTGCAAATCCAGCGCCACCAGGGAATGGAAGCGGTCTTGCAGCTCTACGCCATAGGCGCCAATGTTTTGCACGGGTGCCGCGCCCACGGTGCCGGGAATCAGCGCCAGGTTTTCCAGGCCCGGCCAGCCCTGCGCCAGCGTCCAGGCCACGGTGTCATGCCACGACTCGCCCGCACCGGCCTCAACGACCCATTGCGTATCACTCTCATGCAGCAGGCGCCGACCCTTAATTTCCATTTTCAGCACCGTCGCCGAAACGTCGCCTGTGAGCACGATGTTGCTGCCCCCGCCCAGCACGAACAAACCCGCACGCGCCAAGGTGGGATGGGTGAGCACGTTTTGCACATCCTGCGCACTGCGCACGCGTACCAAAGCTTGGGCACGTGCCGCAATACCAAAAGTGTTACAAGTTTGCAGGGGGGCGTTTTTCTCGACTAACATCGCCCGAATTGTCGCACCCGCCATCCCTGATGGCGGGTTTTCCCTTATCAGCCCTGCATCACCATGCCCTCTTTTGATACCGTTTGCGAAGCCAATTTTGTAGAAGTGAAAAACGCCGTGGAAAACACGGCCAAAGAAATCGGCACACGCTTTGACTTCAAAGGCAGCAGCGCCGCCATCGAACTCAAGGACAAAGAAATCACCCTGTACGGTGATGCCGACTTCCAACTCCAGCAGGTCGAAGACATCTTGCGCGCCAAGCTGGCCAAACGCAGCGTGGATGTGCGCTTTCTAGACGTACAGAAACCGCAAAAAATCGGTGGTGACAAGCTCAAGCAAGCCGTGCGGGTGAAAAACGGCATCGAAACCGAGTTGGCGAAAAAAATCCAAAAACTGCTCAAAGACAGCAAGCTCAAAGTGCAAGCAGCCATCCAGGAAGAGAAGGTGCGCGTCAGCGGTGCCAAGCGCGACGACCTGCAAGCCGCCATGGCGTTGATTCGCAAGGAAATTGACGACACCCCCCTGTCGTTCGACAACTTCCGCGATTGAGCTGCTCGCGCGGCTGATCCCCCCTCCTTCCCCTGCCAGCACCACCCTGCTCACACACCATGGCCACGCTCCTTGGCGACCACTTGGAAGACCAGTTCGAGGATTTGCTCGGACTGTGGGCCGACCTGGAGTGCGCCCTGTCGATGCTGCTGCGCCGCCCGCTGCAAGTGCAGGAATTTGCATCGAAAGTGCAGCAACTCGATCTGTGGCTGCAAAACCTGGTGGTGCATGACATTGACGCCGCGCTGTACCTGATGTTCCAACTGGCCTCCACCTCCACGGTGGGCTACAGCGCCTCACACGCTTTGGTGTGTGCCACGCTGTGCCACATCTTGGCGCACGAGCTGCACCTGATGCCTGCCGAGCGCGACAGCCTGGTGCGTGCCGCACTCACCATGAACATTGCCATGACGCAGCTGCAAGACGAACTGGCACACCAGCGCGAACGCCCCAGCAGTGCACAGCAAGAGGCCATTCGCACCCATCCACGCGAAAGTCAGGCGCTGTTGATGCGCCTGTTCATCAAAGATGAACTCTGGCTGGACGTCGTAGGCCAGCACCACAGGCAATTCTCTGAGCGGGTCCCCCTGGCCAGCCTGTCGCCAGCCGACCGGTTGACGCGCATTTTGGGCACCATCGACCGCTACGCCGCCATGATCAGCCCACGCAAATCGCGCGCCGGGCGCAGCGCCATCGACTCGGTGCGCGCCATCGTCGGCCAAGCCAACCAACTGCACGACGAGGTGGGCTACACCCTGGTGCGCGCCGTGGGCCTGTGCCCGCCCGGCACCTTTGTACGCCTGGACAACGGTGACACCGCCGTGGTGCTGCGCCGCAGCGAAAAAGCCAACCACCCGCTGGTGGCCAGCGTGATCGATGCCAAAGGCGTGCAACGGCACGAACCCCGCCTGCACCAGACCTGGCTGTGCAAGCCCCAGGTGCAATCGGCGCTGGCACGCTCGGCGGTGAGGGTGGATTTGAACCACCGCACCATGGTGCGCGTCGGCCTGTACGCTGCGCGCAACAGCCAGGAATACATGCGCAACCTGATCACCGTGCCCGGCGCGCTGCACTGAAGCGCGCGCCCGCCCGGGCCACACAACGCTTTTTTCGTTACCGTTTCTTCTTCTTGTGCTTTTTGTGCGCGTGGTGTGCGTGCATGGGCCCGGTGGCAGCCACATGCTTGGGCACTGCTGCCCCGGCAGGTACCTCTGCACCCTGGGCCGCGCTAGCGCCCTTGCGGCCCCAGCGCGACTCGGTGCCCTGCAGCAAACGACGAATGTTTTCGTGGTGGCGCCAGGCGAGCAAACCAGCCATCACGGCCATGGCCAGTGCGATCGGCGTTTCGCCATACCACAGCCCCCCTGCGCCGAGCAAATACACCACCGGCGCGCAGGCTGCTGCCACCAAAGAGGCCAACGAGACATAGCGCGACAGCGCCAACACCACCAGCCACACCAGCACCACCGCCAAGCCCAGCCAAGGGGAAAAGCCCACCAACACGCCCAAAGCCGTAGCCACCCCTTTACCGCCCACAAAGCGGAAAAACACCGGCCACAAATGGCCCACAAACGCTGCCAAGCCCACCAGCGCCGCCGTGCCCTCAGCCATGCCATAAGGCTGGCCCCAGCCCAGCACCAGCGCCACAGGCAACCAACCTTTCAGGGCGTCCAAAAGCAAGGTCAGCACAGCTGCTGCCTTGGAGCCTGAGCGCAAAACATTGGTCGCGCCCGGATTTTTGCTGCCGTAGGTGCGCGGATCGGACAAACCCATCACACGGCTGACGATGACGGCAAACGACAACGAACCCAGCACATACGCGGCCACAGTGGCCAACAAAGGAACAAGCGCGTTCAAGGACAGACCCTGCAAAAAGTGACAAAAAAAGTGACGCCAAGAGGGGCGCCAAGAGGAGGGCTATTCTGCCAGCGCGCAATCCACTGGCTGGGCACCCAGCACCTGCACGCACACCTGCGGATCGATCTGCACCAAAAAACCGCGCCGCCCACCGTTAATGGCAATGCGCGGCAGTGCCAGGATGCTGCGCTCGATGTACACCGGCAGGCTCTTGCGCGTACCGAATGGCGAAGTTCCACCCACCAGATAACCACTGTGGCGCTGGGCCACCTCGGGCTGGCACGGCTGCACCAGCTTGGCCCCAATCTGGCGTGCCAGGTTTTTCGTCGAGACCTTGCAGTCACCGTGCATCAGCACGATCAACGGCTGGGCGTCCTGGTCTTGCATCACCAGGGTTTTGACCACCTGGTGCTCATCCAGACCCAACTGGCGCGCCGACTCCCGCGTGCCGCCGTGCTCCACATAATCGTAAGGGTGCTCGGTAAACGCCACACCCTGTGCCCGCAGCCACTGTGTGGCCGGGGTTTCACTCACATGGGCGGCTTTGCTTTTCTTGGCCATGGCAAAAAAGAAGGTAGAAAACAAGAAAAAAATGATAGCTGCTTGCGCTTGCCTGTAGCGGGCTAGAGGCCTTTTTTATTCATAAAGCAGCCGCAGCGCTTCCCTCGTATGATGGCGCCGATTTTGCTTTGCACCTGCACACCCATGTACACACCCCTGCGCCCCAGCCAACACTTCACACTACCCATTCGCTCCTACACCTACCACGTACGCCACTGGGGCACGCCCCACGGCAGCGCGCCGCCGCTGGTGCTGCTGCACGGCTGGATGGATGTGGGCGCATCGTGGCAGTTCGTGATGGATGCGTTGAGCGACGCCTTCCTCACCGGGCGCGAGGTGATTGCGCCCGATTGGCGTGGTTTTGGCCACAGCCGAGGCCCAGCGTGCGACAGCTTTCATTTCGTCGATTACCTGGCCGACCTGGATCTGCTGCTCGAAAAGCACGTAGGTGATCGCCCCATCGACCTCGTTGGCCACAGCATGGGCGGCAACGTGGCCATGCTGTACGCTGGAGCCAACCCTGCACGGATCCGCCGCCTGGTGAACCTGGAGGGCTTTGGCCTGAATGCCACCACGCCGCAGCAGGCTCCCCAGCGCCTGGCGCAGTGGCTGCAAGAGCTGCGCCAACTGCGCGCAGGTGAACTCAACCTGAAGGGCTACCCCAGCGCCGAGGCCGTGGCCCAGCGCCTGATGAAAACCAACCCCCGCCTGGACAGTGGCAAAGCCCACTGGCTGGCCCAGCACTGGGCCGAGGAAGACGCCACGGGCCAATGGCACATCTTGGGTGAAGCGGCGCACAAGGTAATCAACCCCACCCTGTACCGGGTGGAAGAAGCCAATGCCCTGTACGCCGCCATCACCGCCCCGGTGCTCAGCGTGCAAGCCAGCGATGACAGCCTGGCCCAGTGGTTCAAGGGCGCGTACACGCTGCAGGAATACCACCAGCGCCTGGCCCATGTGCCCCACTGCCGCAGCGCCGAAGTAGCAGACGCAGGCCACATGCTGCACCACGACCAACCCCAGGCTGTGGCCCGGCTGATTGAAGACTTCCTGAGCAGCCCCTGAGCCCCGAGGGGCTTAGAGCGTGTTCACGATCTCGCGCGAAGGGGTGCAGGATGCGCATCGGGATGGGCTGCTAGGCGCAAACCGCAGCAATAGCCTTGCTATTGCGAGGATTTGCAACAACGCAGACCGCCCGATTCCGCGCCTGCACACCCGCGTGGAGATCGTGAACACGCTCTTAAAACACCCCCAGCGCCAAGCCTTCTGCCAGCGCTTGGCCTAGCGCGTGGCAGGGCTGCAGGGCCTCAGCACAGAGCTGCTTGGGGGCCAGGATGGCTTCAGGTGTTTGTGCATGGGTACACACGATGTACGGCTCGGCTACGGCGCGCAGCCGCCAGCCCGTGGCAATGCGCTGCATCTGCCGCACGGCGTTGTGCCCATCACTGCCTGCACACACCAGCAGCGCATAGACACGCCCCGCCAATTGCTGGCCCACGGGGTAGTAGCAGCGATCGAAAAATTCTTTCATCTCCCCGCTGATGGCGGCCAGGTTTTCCGGGCACGCCCACACAAAGGCCTGGGCCTGCAGCAAGTCCTGCGGCTGCGCCGCCTGGGCTTGCTGCAAACGCACGGCCACCGGGGCACCAGCAGACACCGCCCCCGCCTGCACGGCCTGCGCCATCTGCTGCGCGCCGCCGGTGCGCGAGTGGTACACGATGAGTAAGGTCTGATCCATGGCTGTGTTTATCCGCCCAGCGGCCGCAGCAGTTCGGCCACATCGCTTTCTGTGAACAAGGGTTGCTCGCGCGCTGCAGCCCCGGTCAACAAACCCTCGGCCAGCGCAGCTTTGCGCGCCTGCAAATCCAGAATGCGCTCCTCAATGGTGCCTTCGGCCACCAGTTTGTAAACCATGACTTGGCGCGTTTGGCCAATACGGTGGGCGCGCCCCGTGGCCTGGGCCTCGACGGCGGGATTCCACCACGGGTCGTAGTGGATGACGGTGTCGGCCTGCTGCAGGTTCAGCCCCGTGCCGCCCGCCTTCAAGCTGATGAGAAACAACGGCACCGCGCCACTGGTGAAGCGCTCGATGGCTTCGGTGCGCTTTTGCGTCTGGCCGGTGAGCTTGCTCCAACGCAGCCCTGCCGCCTGCAAGCGCTCCTCGATCAGCGTGAGCATGCTGGTGAACTGCGAAAACAGCAGCACACGGCGGCCTTCTTCAATCAGCGGTGGCAGCATGTCCATCAGCAAATCGAGCTTGGCCGAGGTCTTGCACTTTTGCGCTGCCTCGGTTTTGAGCAAGTGTGGATCGCAGCACACCTGGCGCAGCTTGAGCAAAGCGTCCAGCACCTGAATGTGCGAGCGCGCCAGGCCGCGCGCATCCAGCGCGTCGCGCACCGCCTTGGCCGTGGTCAGGCGAATGGTTTCGTACAAATCGGCCTGTTTATGGGGCAAGGCCACACGCAACACGCTCTCGCTTAACGCGGGCAGCTCGGCGGCCACGGCGGTCTTGGTGCGGCGCAAGATAAAGGGGGTGACGCGCTGGCGCAGCCGGTGCAGCGCCGTGGTGTCGGCATGTTTTTCGATGGGGATGCGAAACAGTGTGCCAAAGCGCTTGGCACTGCCCAAAAAACCGGGCATGACGAAGTGAAACAGGCTCCACAACTCGCCCAGATGGTTTTCCAGCGGTGTGCCAGACAAGGCAATGCGCTGGCCCGCATCCAGTTCTGCCACCACCTGCGCGGCATGGGTGGTGGCGTTTTTGATGTTCTGGGCTTCGTCGAGCACCACGGCGTGCCAGCGCTGGCCCAGCCAGCGCTCACGGTCGCGCTGCAGCAAGGAATACGGGGCAATCAGCACATCACAGTCCTGCGCAAAACCGCTGTCATGCCGATCAGCGCCGTGCCACACGCGGGTGCGCAGCCCCGGGGCAAAGCGTGCCGCTTCGCTGCGCCAGTTACCCAGCAGGCTGACCGGGGCAATGATGAGGCACGGCAGCACCATGCGCCCGTCTTCCTTGTCGCGCAGCAGGTGGGCCAGGGTTTGCAAGGTCTTGCCCAGCCCCATGTCGTCGGCCAGCACGCCCCCCAGGTGGTGGGTGCGCAAAAACTGCAACCACGCCAAACCGTGCTGCTGGTAGGGGCGCAGCTCGGCCTGCAAACCTACGGGGACGGGCACGGGGGGCAAGGTGCCCGCCCCCGTGAGCTGCCCCAGCATGGCGCGCAAATGCGCAGCCCCTTCCCACACCACCCCTTCGCCCAGGCTGGCCGCCAGGCGCAAGGCTTCCAGACGCGAGAGGCGCCCACTGCCCACCTCGCGCTCGCCCACCAGCTCCAACAGCGCGCGCAGCCACGGCTGCAGCGCCGCCGAGGGCAGGCGCAGCCAGCGCCCATCAGGCTGCTCGCGCCACAGCCAGCGGGGCAACTGGGGGCCTTCGGGGGTGTGCTCTACCTGCGCCAGCCATTCGGGCAGCCACGGCAGAACGTCGATGCGTTCGCCTCCCAGGTCAATCCCCAGCGACAAATCAAACCATGCCGAACCCGAGCCACCCTCCTCTTGTTCGCCCGGCCCGCTGGCGGCCATGCCCACATGCAGATCGTCCACGGTGTGTACCAGGGCCTCCAGGCCGGGGTCTAGCTGCAGCTCGAAGCCCGCCTCGCGCAGCGGCGCCCAGGCCTGGGCCGCCCATTCCAGCCACACTGCCGGATGCTGCTGGTAGAAGCGCCCTCGCCCAGACTCCTCCAGGCCCAAGCCAGCCAGGCGGGCCTCAGCCGATGCTTCCTGTCCAAGGTCGCGCGTCAGCAACACCTGCCCGGCGCTGGCATGCTGTGCCAGCACCACGGCCTCGTCGGCAGGCCACAGCCCGCGCAGGCCCGCGTAATCAAACTCCAAGGTGGCCCGCACCAGCCCATGCTGCGCACGCTCAGCCAGTGGCACCAGGGTCAAAGCCAGGTGTGGTACGGGGCTGGCCTGCGGCCAGCGCTCCAGCGCGGGCACCCCGGGCGGGCGAGGCAACGGTGCCAACTCGCGCAGCAGCCGGGGGGGCGCCGCAGCAAATGCGGTAGCGGGCAGCGGCGGCGCGGCCAGCAGCCACGGCAAGCGGGCAGCCTCGATCTGCGGCGCATGCACGCTGGTGCAAGTGTGCAGGGCCAGATCGACGGACAACACCAGCGGCGGGCAGGCGTACAGCGTGGCAGTGGTGCTGGGCAAGCGCGGCTCCAGCTGCCACAACGGCTCCTGGCCCATGGGCACAGGCACGGACTGCCATGCCCAGTCGAGCGCCTGTTCTGGCCCCCAGCGCAGCGGCTCGCCGGTGATGGTGCCTTGCGCATCCAGCCAATACAGCCGCCCCGTGGCTGCACAAGCCTGCAGGGCCAGCACGCCCAAGCTGCCGCGCACGCTGCGCCATAGGCCACTCACATAGCCCGAGCGCTGATCACTCAAGCTACGCACCAGGTGTATGGCCTGGCCATCGGGCGAGGCTTCATCCACCCCCTGCTCCACGCCGTAAGACGGGCTGGTGGGTTTGGACCAGCCACCGCGCTTGAGGGGGCGCGATATTTGCCAACTCAATTCCAGACCAGGCAGCGTGCCTGCGCGTGGCGCAACGGTGCGCAGCAAATACACGTTCTGCCCCTGCCACGCATCGGGCGCAGGGGACGACTTCCTGTCCATGCTTTCTAAAGACTCCAACCACTGCTGCACACGCTGCATGGTCACGCGCCCACTGCGGTCTTGGGTAGAAGGCGCTGGTGCGCTGGCATCGTCTTGCCACTGCTCCTGCTGCACCCCGGCTTGCAGCGCCAGCGCCACGGTATGTTTGCAGTCCACACCCACGGGGCAGCTGCACCGCCCGGTGAAAAAAAACAGTTCGCCCTCGTCCGGGCCAAACTCCAGCCGCGCTACCACCGCATAGGGATGGCGCTGGCTGCCCTGCACCAGCCCTTCCAGATCCCAAAAGCGCAGCACCTGCGTGCCGACCGTGTCTTCGTCCTCATGCACGATGCACTGCAGCACCTTGCCGCTGCGCTGCAAGGTACGCCCCCGCGTCAAGGTGGTGGAGCTGACATAGTCCAGCAATTCAGTTGCATCAGAAGGTGACAGAAAGCCCATAACAATTCCTGCAGAGAAACGAAAAAACCGGCCAGGGCTTGCGCTCTGGCCGGTAGATCAACGAGCTAGCGTAGATGGCTAGCGCAGGTGATTAGACCTTTTCGGCCACTTCGGCGTACTCAGCGATCTCGTTAAAGTTCATGTAGCGGTACACGCTGGCCTTGTCGGCATCGATCACGCCCATTTCCTTGAGGTATTCCTCCTTGGTGGGCAGGCGGCCCAAGCGCGAGGCAATGGCGGCCAACTCGGCCGAGCCCAGGAACACGTTGGTGTTCTTGCCCAGGCGGTTGGGGAAGTTGCGGGTGGAGGTGGAAATCACCGTCGCACCTTCATGCACCTGTGCCTGGTTGCCCATGCACAGCGAGCAGCCGGGCATTTCGGTACGCGCACCAGCCGTGCCGAAGGCAGCGTAGTGGCCTTCCTTGATCAGCTCGCTCTGGTCCATCTTGGTGGGCGGTGCCACCCACAGCTTGACGGGAAT
>JAYRPZ010000092.1:0-38598 GCA_041910915.1 Acidovorax sp. | reverse complement strand
CGGGTGTGCAGGCGCGGAATCGGGCGGTCTGCGTTGTTGCAAATCCTCGCAATAGCAAAGCTATTGCTGCGGTTTGCGCCTAGCAGCCCATCCCGATCCGCATCCTGCACCCCTTCGCGCGAGATCGTGAACACGCTCTTACAAGGTGTTTGTGTAAACCTTGCCGTTCTTCATGATCAGGCGCAGATGGGTCAGCAGCAGCCACTGCGCGGCACGCTCAACGAGCGCCAGCCATGGCCGGCAACTGCAGCCCCCAGCGCGCCAGCGCGGCATCATCGCTCACGCGCGCATCCACCCAACGTGCGCCCTCGGATGTGTGCTCTTTCTTCCAGAAAGGGGCGTGGGTTTTGAGGTAATCCATCAAAAACTCGCAGGCTTGAAAGCTCTCGCCACGGTGCGCGCTGCTCACGGCCACCAGCACAATCTGCTCTTGCGGTAAGAGCCGCCCAATGCGGTGAATGACACGCGCCTGAAAAATGGCAAAGCGCTGGTGGGCGGCATCGATCATGGCTTCGATGGATTTTTCCGTCATGCCCGGGTAGTGCTCCAGCTCCATGTGGCTCAAGGTGCTGCCAGCTGCGGGGTGCTCGCGCACCGTGCCAACAAAGCTGCACACGGCCCCCACCCGCCCATCGCCCGCGCGCAGCGCCGCCAGTTCAGTGGATACGTCGAAATCTTCGGTTTGGATGGAAACGCGGGCAAACGTCATGGCAAGGGCACCCCAGTGGTCATGGTCACGGCCCGTAGGGGCCTGGCGGCCCATTGTGTCGCTACCATCGCCGCCCATGGACGACGACAACCAGATTTTCATCCCCCCCTCTTTCAGCGCGCTGTACTGCGATGCACACGCCCGCCTGCGCCTGCCCGTGGCCGAGCTACGGGCACGCTACGAGCTGTGCGAAGACCTGGCCTGCCATCTGGTGGCGCAAGCGCAGCAGCTGTTGCACGGCGCGGTGCCCAGCGAGGACCAGGTGCTGCTGCGCATTTACCAGGGGCTGTGTACGCCCGGCTCGGGCTGCAACGCCAGCGAGGCGCGCTGGATCACGCTGCGCCTGGGGGAGCTGCTGCAGTGGGAATGCCCGCTGCTGGTCAGCCCAGATACAGGCACCGCACCAGCGGCTTAACCCCCGGTGACTGGCGGGAAAAAGGCCACCTCGGCCCCTGGGTGCAGCGGCGCATCGGCCTGGCACAGCACCTGGTCGAGCGCCATGCGCACGGCCTGGCTGGCCTCCAGCGCCTGAGCGTAGGGGGCGCCACGTGCGCGCAGCTGTTCGCGCAGCTGGCCCACGGTGCTGGCCTGGGTGGGCACACTTTCACTGGCACAGCCCAGGGTCTCGCGCAGGGCAGCGAAATAACGCACCGTGACGGTGATGGTGGGGGTGAGGTCGGCAGGCACGGCATTCATCCCAGCAAGGTGGCAAACGGCAGGTAACGCACCTGGTCACCACGCGCCACCGTCTGCCCGGGGGCGAGGTCCACCACCCCATCGCCCCACACCGTGGAGCTGAGCACGGCCGAGCTTTGCCGTGGGAACAGCGCCAGCGTGCCGTCCTCTTGCACACGCACGCGCAGAAACTCACGCCGTGCATCGGCCCGTGGCCACACAAAGTCCGCCGCAGCCAGCACGGCGCGCGGTGCTACGTTTTGCACGCCCTGCAGGCGCAGCACAAACGGGCGTACCAGCAGGCAGCAGGTGATGAGGCTGGCCACCGGGTTGCCTGGCAGGCCCAGAAAATGGGCATCGCCCACGCGGCCATAGGCAAACGGTTTGCCCGGCTTGATGGCAATTTGCCACAGCGCCAACTGCCCCAGTGCCTGCACGGCAGGCTTGAGGTGGTCTTCCTCGCCCACCGACACGCCGCCGCTGGTGACGATGGCGTCGTGCCCCTGCGCGGCGTGGCGCAGCGCTGCCACGGTGGCCTCGCGCTCGTCGGGCACATTGCCCAGGTCGGTGACTTCACAGCCCAGGCGCTGCAGCAGGGCGCGCAGCACAAAGCGGTTGCTGTTGTAGATGCTGCCTGGCGGCAGTTGCTGCGGCGCCACCGTGCCGGGCATGATCAATTCGTCTCCCGTGGAGAACAGCGCTACGCGCGGGCGGCGCACCACCGTGAGGCGGTCGAGCCCGATGCTGGCAGCCAGACCGAGGGCCGCAGGCGTGAGCCGGGTACCCGCCTGCAGCACCGTCGCGCCTTGGGCGATGTCTTCCCCGGCACGGCGAATGTTTTGCCCGGCGCGCACAGCGGCCTGCACGCGCACCCGCGCACCCTCTTGCAGCACTTCACACTGCTCTTGCATGACCACGGCACCGGCACCCGCAGGCACGGGCGCGCCCGTGAAAATGCGCGCCGCCTGGCCAGGCAGCAAGGGCTGGCCCACACTGCCCGCCGCAATGCGCTGGGTGACGGGAAATTCCAGCGGCCCTGGCGGCGGCGGCGCCCCATCTGCGGGCAAGTCGGCGCTGTGCAGGGCGTAGCCATCCATGGCGCTGTTGTCCCAGGGCGGAATGTGCAGTGGGGAGACGGCATCTGCCGCCAGCACACGGCCATCGGCCTCAAAGGTGCAAAGGGTTTGCAGCTCCGTCAGGGGCTGGGCCTGGGCCAGCAGCTGGGCCAGAGCGTCGTCCAAAGATTGCAGGGGGGAGCGTTGCATTCAGGCCTCCGAAGGGCGGGGCAAAAAAGGGGAAGAAAACCGCTGTGTCTGGGCCTGCGCCTGCGCCTGCAGCCAGTGCAGCACGGCGGCGGGTTGGTCGAGGTCGAGCCGGGGCAAGGCAGCGGGCACACCCGGCCCGGGGTCGGCCCCTGCCACGGTGGCCAAGGCCAGGCACCAGGGGTCTTGCACACACAGCAAGGGCGGTGACGGCTGGCCCGCAGCGGCGGGGCGCCACACTTCCACTTTGGGCAGCACGGCGTCTTTGAAGCCCTCCACCAGCACCCAGTCCACACACGGGTCGAGCTGTGCCAGCAAAGAGGGCAGATGCGGCTCGCGCGGCTCTGGGTACTGGCGCTGCAGTGCCAGGCGCTGATCCGAGGCCAACAACACCTCGTAGGCACCGGCCTGGCGGTGGCGGTGGCTGTCTTTGCCAGGGTGGTCGATATCAAAACGGTGGTGGGCGTGCTTGACCACCGACACCGTCTGCCCCTGGGCGCACAGCAGCGCAATGAGCTGCTCGATCAGCGTGGTTTTGCCCGCGCCAGAGTAGCCTGCAAAACCAATGACGTTCACGGTGCCTCCTTCAATGCTCTTAAAAAAAGAGCTGCTTGCGCTTGCCAGATAAGGCTTAGAGCCGATTTTGACCCATTTTTTAACCCTGTGCCAGCTGCTGGCGCGCGGTGGGCACCGCTCTGGCGCCCTTTTTCTGCCTCTGCCATGGCATTTTTACAAGCTCCAGAGGCCTCTAAGCCTTACTGGGCAAGCGCAAGCAGCTATCAAAAAAGAAGCTTCCTGGGCTTGCTGCGGTGCCTGGCAGGCGTGCTAGGCGGCAAAGTCTCAAGCGCAGTGCTGGGCGATGTAGGCCTTGACCTGCGCGGCATCGGCCGCCATCACCTGCACGCGCTTGGGCAGCTCTTCAATGCCAGCGAACTTGGCCGGGCGATCCGGCGTGCGGCCCAGTGCCTCTTCAATGGTGACGGCAAATTTGATGGGCAGCGCCGTCTCCAGCACGATCATGGGCTCGCTGCCCAGGTGTTCACGCGCCACTTTCACGCCGTCGGCGGTGTGGGTGTCGATCATCTGGCCGTGCTCTTGCCAGACGCGGCGGATGGTCTCTAAGCGGTTGGCGTGCGTGCTCTTGCCGCTGACAAAGCCGTAGCGCGTGGCAGCCTGGGCAAACAGCGGGTCGGCGCTGAGGTCAAAAAAGCCTTGCTGCGCAATCGCTTGGCCAAACAGCGCCTGGGTGCGCGCTGCATCGCGGCCCAGCAGGTCGAACACAAAGCGCTCGAAGTTGCTGGCCTTGCTGATGTCCATGGAGGGGCTGGAGGTTTCGTGCGTGTCGCTGCTGCCACGCACACGGTACACGCCGGTGCGAAAGAACTCGTCGAGCACGTCGTTTTCGTTCGTGGCCACCACCAGTTTGGCAATGGGCAGGCCCATCTGGCGCGCCACGTGACCGGCGCAGACGTTGCCAAAGTTGCCGCTGGGCACGGTGAAGCTGACGCTTTGGCCCTCGTGCTCGGTGGCCTGGAAGTAGCCCGCAAAGTAGTACACCACCTGCGCCAGCAAGCGCGCCCAGTTGATGGAGTTGACGGTGCCAATCTTGTACTGGCGCTTGAACTCCAGGTCGTTGCTGACGGCTTTGACGATGTCTTGGCAGTCGTCAAACACGCCTTCGATGGCGATGTTGTGGATGTTGTCGTCTTGCAACGAGAACATTTGCGCTTGCTGGAAAGCGCTCATGCGCCCGTGCGGGCTGGTCATGAACACGCGCACGCCTTCCTTGCCGCGCATGGCGTATTCGGCTGCGCTGCCGGTGTCGCCGCTGGTGGCGCCCAAAATGTTCAGCTGCTCGCCACGGCGCTTGAGTTCGTACTCAAAGAGGTTGCCCAGCAACTGCATGGCCATGTCTTTGAAAGCCAGCGTGGGGCCGTTGGAGAGCGCCTCCAGCCACAGGCCGCTTTCCAGCGGGCGCAGCGGCACGATGGCGGCGGTGCCGAACACTTCGGCGGTGTAGGTTTTGGCGCACAGCGCGCGCAGGTCGTCAGCGGGAATGTCGTCGATGTAGAGCGACAGCACCTCGAACGCCAGCGCCGCGTAGCCGTCGCGCGCATACACGTTGCGCAGCTCGGCCAGGCGTGCCGGGCTGATCTGGGGGTAGTGCTCGGGCAGGTACAGACCGCCATCGGGGGCCAGGCCTTCGAGCAGGATGTCACAAAAATGCTTGCGGTCAGGATGGCCGCGGGTGGACAGGTAGTTCATTCAGGGCAAAAGAAAAGCTGCTGGACAAGGCCGCGCCATCGCTGGGTGGGCACCGGGGCCGCGATTATCACCAATCACAGCGCCCTGCAGCCCGCCACGCATGCCCCACCCGCGCACCGGCGGGCTTACGAAAAAACACACAACAGAGCGCAATGGCAGGGAAAAAGCGGCTCAGACACCCTAAATTAGCGCCCAATCAAAAACCATCCCACGGAGACACCATGGCCTCAACGGCTTTTCCCAGCAAAACGCTGGCTGCACTGCTGTGCAGCTTGGCCTGCACCCTGGCAGCACACGCCCAAGATGTGGTGTTTGTGCAGATTGCCTCGCAAACCAACCCTGCCTCCAAAGACAACGCCAAAGGTATGGCGGTAGGCATTCAGGCCTATTTCGACGCGGTGAACGCCAAGGGCGGCATTCAGGGCCACAAGCTGGTGCTGAAGATCAAAGACGACGACCTCAACGCCGAGAACATGCTCAAGCTCACCAAAGAGAGCATTGCCGAGCCAGAGGTGGTGGGCCTGCTGGGCCTGCTCAACAGTGCCGGGCTGGCCGAGGTGGCCAAGCAAAACCTGGCGGCAGCCGGTGGCATCGCCGTGATCGCCCCCCTGCAAGGCGACAAGCATGTGGTGGGCGCAAGCAATTTTTTCCCCTTTCGCAGCGGCTATGTGCAGGAAGTGGAAGCGCTCTTGAAAGAGGCCAAGGTCTGGGGCAAAGACACTTTGGCGGTGGTGAACATCGGCATTGCCTTTGGCCCCTCGCTGGCCAAGGTGGCGCTGGAGCGTGCGCCTGCCCTGGGCATCAAAGTGGTGTCGCATGCGGTGCTGGAGACCAAGGCCGAGCTGATTGCCAGCAGCGTGCAAGCCGCCGTGAAGAAAACCTCCGAGGCCCAGCCCAAGGCCATTTTGGTGCTGGCAGCGGGCAAGCCAGCCTATGAATTTGTCAAGCAAATGCGCCAGGCTCCGGTCGGCACCATGCAGATTTATGGCATTTCGGTGCTGCTGCACGACGACCTGGCAGCGCAGTCTGGCAAAGACAAGGCCCACGGCATGGTGCTGAGCCAGTCGCTGCCCTACCCCTACACCATGTACAAGCCGCTGGTGACGGAATACCAGCAGACCATGAAGCGCTACGCGCCCAACGAGCCCATCAGCTACTCCAGCCTGGAGGGCTTTGCTGGAGCCAAGATTGCCGCTGAGGCCGTGCGCCGCGCGGGTACGCCCTCGCGCGAGCGCATTTTGGCGGCGCTCAACCAGTTCGGTTCCTACGATTTGGGCGGCATTACCGTGAACTACGGCCCCCAGGGCCGCCAGGGCTGGGGCGGCGTGGAGTTGACCATCGTCGGGCCTGAAGGCCAGTTGCGCAAATAACGCACCGCAGCGCCCCCGCCCTGGGGGCACGCTGCGCTGGCTTATTGCAGCTCTTCCTTGCGGATGCGCGTGATGTCGGCCAGCACGGTGGGCAGCTGCTGGATGTGCGCCAGTGCGGCGTCCATATCGCCCTCGCGCGTGTCGTGGGTGAGGATGATCAGATCGGTTTGGGTGCTGCCTTCACCGCCCACTTCATCGGCTTCGCGCTGCAACATGGCGTCGATGCTGATGCCGCTGTTGGCCAAAATGCCCGTCACCTGGGCCAGCACGCCCGCTTGGTCGGCCACGCGCAGGCGCAGGTAGTAGCTGGTGACGACTTCGCTCATCGGCAGCACGGGCAGCTGCACGGCGGCATCGCTCAGGGTGTGTGCCTGGAAGGCCAGCGGCGGCACGCGGTGCTCGGGGTCGGCGGTGTGCAGGCGGGTGATGTCCACCAAATCGGCAATCACGGCGCTGGCGGTAGGCTCGGAGCCTGCACCTTTGCCGTAGTACAGCGTGGCACCCACGGCGTCGGCCTGCACCAGCACGGCGTTCATGGCGCCTTCCACATTGGCAATCAGGCGCTTGGCGGGCACCAGGCTGGGGTGGACGCGCAGCTCCACGCCCTTGTCGGTGCGCTTGGTGATGCCCAGCAGCTTGATGCGGTAGCCCAGCTGCTCGGCGTACTTGATGTCGGCCGCAGACAGCTTGGTGATGCCTTCCACATAGGCTTTGTCAAACTGCACCGGAATGCCAAAGGCCAGCGCGCTCAAGATGGTGGCTTTGTGCGCGGCATCCACGCCTTCAATGTCGAAGGTGGGATCGGCCTCGGCGTAGCCCAGGCGCTGGGCTTCTTTCAGCACCACGTCAAAGTCCAGCCCCTTGCTGCGCATTTCCGACAAGATGAAGTTCGTGGTGCCGTTGATGATGCCGGCCACCCACTGGATTTCGTTGGCCGTCAGGCCTTCGCGCAGGGCCTTGATGATGGGAATACCTCCGGCCACGGCGGCCTCAAAGGCCACGATGACGCCTTTTTCTGCCGCTGCCTGGAAAATTTCCGTGCCATGCACCGCCAACAGCGCCTTGTTGGCCGTGACCACGTGCTTGCCTGCCGCAATCGCTTCGAGCACCAACTGTTTGGCAATGCCGTAGCCGCCAATCAGCTCCACTACCACATCAATCGCCGGGTTGGCAATCACCTGGCGGGCATCGGCCACCACCTGGGCCTGGTTGCCCACCACGGCGCGGGCACGCTCGGTGTCCAGATCCGCCACCATGGCAATTTCAATGCCCCGACCTGCACGGCGGCGAATTTCCGCCTGGTTGCGCTCCAGCACTTTGAACACACCGCTGCCCACGGTGCCAATGCCCAGCAGGCCGACTTGGATTGGTTTCATCTCAGTTTTACCTATGAAAAAAGGCTGCAAGGCTTATGCGGCAAGCGCAAGCAGCTATCAAAAAAGAAGCTTACAAAAACAAAGGAAGCGCTGCCTCAAGCCACCTTGGCGTGGCGCTGGCGGTACTGCGCCAAAAAGCCTGCCAGGCGCTCGATGGCCTCGCGCAAGTCGTCCTCGTGCGGCAGGAAGACGATGCGGAAATGGTGGTTGTCCGGGTAGTTAAAGCCCGAGCCCTGCACCAGCATCACGCGCGTGGCGCGCAGCACTTCCATGAAAAATTGGCGGTCGTCGGCAATCGGGTACATGGCCGGATCGAGGCGCGGAAACATGTACAGCGCCGCCTGGGGCTTGACGCAGGTCACCCCAGGAATGCGCGTGATCAGCTCGTAGGCCAGGTCGCGCTGGCGGCACAGGCGGCCACCGGGTTTGACCAAATCGTTGATGCTTTGGTAGCCGCCCAAGGCGGTTTGGATGGCCCACTGGCCCGGCACATTCGAGCCGAGTTTCAGGTTAGCCAGCATGTTCAGGCCCTCGATGTAGTCGCGCGCATCGTGCTTGGGGCCGGAAATCACCATCCAGCCCGCGCGGTAGCCGCAGGAGCGGTAGGCCTTGGACAGAGAGTTGAAGGTGAGCGTGAGCACGTCGGTGCTCAGGCTGGCCATGGAGGTGAACTTCACGCCGTCGTACAGCACTTTGTCGTACACCTCATCGACCAGCAACACCAGATCGTGCTCGCGGGCAATTTGGATGATGCCGCGCAGCAGCTCTTGCGGGTAGAGCACGCCCGTGGGGTTGTTGGGGTTGATGACGACGATGCCGCGCGTGTTGGGCGTGATCTTGGCGCGCATATCGTCCAGATCGGGCAGCCAACCGGCGTTTTCGTCGCAGCGGTAATGCACCGGCGTGCCACCCGAGAGCGACGTGGCCGCCGTCCACAGCGGGTAGTCGGGCATGGGCACGAGCAGCTCATCGCCTTCATTGAGCAGCGCATTGGTGGCCATGCAAATGAGTTCGCTGGCACCGTTGCCCAGGTAAATATCTTCCAGCGTCACACCCTCGATGCCCAGCTGCTGGGTGTAGTGCATGACGGCCTTGCGCGCGGCAAAAATCCCCTTGCTGTCCGAATAACCTGCCGAGGCGGGCAGGTTGCGGATCATGTCTTGCTGGATTTCCTCGGGGGCATCAAAGCCAAACGGCGCCATGTTGCCGATGTTGAGCTTGATGATTTTTTGCCCCTCGTCCTCCATTTGCTTGGCCGCGTCCACGATAGGCCCGCGAACGTCGTAGAGAACATGGTTGAGTTTGGCGGATTTGCGGACGGTTTTCATGCACGGATCCCGGCGGTCTGAACGAAGCCACGCAAGGCCCGGCAAGGCGCCCGGCGCAGCAGTGAAACCTATAATTTGACCACAGAACCCCCCCACATCCGCGCCATGAAATTCCAACCCGACCGCGCCAGCGACCACTCCATCCGCAGCTACGGCCCTGGCTGGGTGATGGTGGGCAACGAGAAAATTGAACACAGCCTGCTGCTGGGCCCCGATGGCCTGCGCCAGAACTGGAACTGCCAGCGCTTTGAAGACCTGCGCAGCGAGCACTTCGCCCCGCTGGCCGAGCTGGATGTAGAGCTGGTGCTGTTTGGTAGCGGCCCGCAATTGCGCTTTGTGCCGCCCGCTTGGCTGGCGCCCCTGATGCAGCGGCGCATTGGCCTGGAAACCATGGACAGCGCAGCCGCCTGCCGCACCTACAACTTCTTGCTTGGGGAAGATCGCCGCGTGGCGCTGGCGCTGCTCTTGCAGGCCTGATTTTTGAAAAAACGCTTTTGCGGGTAAAATTGAGCGTTTCGGCCAAGGCAACCCAAAACAATAACACAGCCAGTGCCTTGGTTTTTTTCATCGACCATTTCCAGCAGAGATCCAGACCCTATGGCGATTGTTGTCAACAAACCCTTGCCCGAATTTGAAGCCAATGCCACCGGCGAGATCAAGGTCTCGAACACGTCGCATCTGGGTCAGATTGTGGTGCTGTACTTTTACCCTAAAGACAACACGCCCGGCTGCACCACCGAAGCCATGCAGTTTCGCGACAAGTACCAAGACTTTGTCAAAGCCGGTGCGGCGGTGTTCGGTGTCTCGCGCGACAACATGAAGTCGCACGATGACTTCAAAGCCAAGCTGGAACTGCCGTTCGAGCTGATTGCCGACACCGAAGAGAAGATGTGCCACATGTTCGGCGTGGTCAAAAACAAGATCATGTACGGCAAGAAGGTCAAAGGCATTGAGCGCAGCACCTTCTTAGTGAACCAAGAGGGCATCCTGGCCCAAGAGTGGCGCGGCCTGAAAGTGCCTGGCCACGTGGAAGAAGTGCTCAAGGCCGTGAAATCGCTCAAGGCGCTGAAAAAAGCTGCCTGATTCACAGCCCGCGCCACACGGGCGCATCGCCACGGACTGTCACAAGCACGCTGCATAATGGGGTCGATGCCACAACTGCGCGCCGTCCCCTTCACCACTTGCTAACACAAGCCGCCCGGTTCGCCGGGCGGCTTTTTGCTTTTTGACCTGCCCGGAGGATCAGCCCCCATGCCCCTGCCCCCCGCCCCTACCAAACCCGCCAGCCGCCTGGCCCCTGAAGCCCTGGCCACCGCTGCGCGCAAGACCCCCAGCCGCACCCGCCGCGCTGCGCCCAGCAGCGACGAGGCCACCCTCAGCGCAACACCCGCCGCTCGCAGCCTGCCGGAAGTGGCGCTACCCACCCCCCAGCGCAGCGCCACAGCAGCCCCCGCGCCGGTGCGTGCCGCCGCCACACGCAAAGCCACCCCTGCGCCCACGCTCACCCATGCAGCGCCTGTTGCCGCGCGCGCGCCAGCACCCAAGGCACGCCCCCATGGCCCAGCCAAGCTCTTTGTGCTGGACACCAACGTGCTGCTGCACGACCCCAGCAGCCTGTTTCGCTTTGAAGAGCACGACATCTTCCTGCCCATGATCGTGCTGGAGGAGCTGGATGCACACAAAAAAGGCATGACCGAAGTGGCGCGCAATGGCCGCCAGGTCAGCCGCTCGCTCGACGCCCTGGCCGCCAGCCAAGGCGGGGACATTTGCCAAGGCATTCCCCTGAATGCCACCGGCCAGCGCGCCGCCACTGGCAAGCTGATTTTTCAGACGGCAGCGCTTACCTACCAGCTGCCCTCCAGCCTGCCGCAAGGCAAGGCGGACAACCAAATCCTCGGTGTGGTCGAAGCACTGCGCACCCAGCACGCCCCACGCGAAGTGGTGCTGGTGTCCAAAGACATCAACATGCGCGTCAAAGCCCGCGCCCTGGGCCTGCCGGCAGAGGACTACCAAAACGACAAGGCGCTGGACGACGACGACCTGCTCTACGCGGGCATGTTGGCGCTGCCGCCAGACTTCTGGCGCAAAGCGGGCAAGAAGGTGGAAAGCTGGCAAAACGGCACGCACACCTACTACCGCGTGGGCGGGCCGCTGGTGGCCAACCTGATGGTCAACCAGTTTGTGTACTTTGAAGCGCCGGGCGAGCCTAGCCTGTACGCACGCGTGGCGGAAATCCAAGACAAAAGCGCCGTACTGGAAACACTCAAGGACTACAGCCACGGCAAGAACGCCGTGTGGGGCGTGACCGCACGTAACCGCGAGCAGAACTTTGCCCTGAACTTGCTGATGAACCCGGACGTGGACTTCGTCACCCTCACTGGCCAGGCGGGCACGGGCAAAACGCTGCTCACCCTGGCCGCAGCCCTGAGCCAGGTACTGGATGAGCGCCGCTACAGCGAAGTCATCGTCACCCGCGCCACCGTGAGCTTGGGCGAAGACATTGGTTTTCTGCCCGGTACCGAAGAAGAAAAAATGGGCCCCTGGATGGGTGCGCTCGACGACAACCTGGAGTTCCTCGCCAAAGGTGACGGTGGCAACGCAGGGGAATGGGGCCGCGCGGCGACGAACGATCTGATCCGCAGCCGCATCAAGATCAAGAGCATGAACTTCATGCGCGGGCGCACCTTTATGGACAAGTTCCTCATCATCGATGAGGCGCAAAACCTCACGCCCAAACAGATGAAAGCCCTCATCACCCGCGCTGGCCCCGGCACCAAAATCGTCTGCATGGGCAACCTGGCGCAAATCGATACGCCCTACCTTACCGAGGGCAGTTCGGGGCTGACTTTTGCCGTCGATCGCTTCAAAGGCTGGCCCCACAGCGGCCACATCACGCTGGCCCGGGGCGAACGCTCACGCCTGGCAGACTTTGCCAGCGAGGTGCTGTAACAGCGCAAAACGCTCCTAATTCAGGAGCTGCTTGCGCTTGCTATATGCGGCTTAGAGGCCAATTTGACCATTAAAAATCATCGTTACCAATAGCCAGGTTCTCAAAACGTGTCTGGCTCTTTTGGAAGTACAGCTTGACCGTGCCGGTGGGGCCGTTGCGCTGCTTGCCAATGATGACTTCGGCCACATTGGGCTCATTGGAGTCTTTGTTGTAGTAGTCATCACGGTAGATGAACATGATGATGTCGGCATCTTGCTCGATGGCGCCCGATTCACGCAGGTCGGACATCATCGGGCGCTTGTCGGTGCGCTGCTCCACGCTGCGGTTGAGCTGCGACAGCGCAATCACCGGGCACTGCAGCTCCTTGGCGAGCATTTTCAAGCCGCGCGAAATCTCGCCCAGTTCGGTGGCGCGGTTGTCTGAACCACTGGAGCCAGAGCCGCTCATGAGCTGCAAATAGTCCACCACGATCAGGCCCAGCTTGCCGCACTGGCGTGCTAGGCGGCGGGCGTTGGCACGCAGCTCCGTGGGCGTGAGGCCCGGGGTTTCGTCAATGTGCAGCGAGACCGTGCGCAGGCGCTCAATGGCCTCGGTCAGGCGCGGCCACTCTTCATCGGTCAGTTTGCCGGTGCGCAGATTGCCTTGGTTGACCCGGCCAATCGAACCCACAATGCGCACGGCCAACTGTGCTGCGCCCATTTCCATGGAAAAAATCGCCACGGGCAGGCCTTCGTTGAGCGCCACGTGCTCGGCAATGTTCACAGCGAACGAGGTTTTTCCCATCGAGGGGCGCGCCGCCAGCACCACCAGGTCACCCGCCTGCAGGCCGCTGGTCATGCGGTCCAGATCGGCAAAACCGGTGGGCACGCCGGTCACATCCACCGGGTTGTCGGCCATTTCCTGCACGCGGTCGAGCAGGTCAATCACCAGCGTATCGAGCGACTGAAAGCCCTGCTTGTTGCGCGAGCCTTCTTCGCCAATGGCAAAAATCTTGGCCTCAGCCTCGTCCAGAATGCGCTCCACCGTGCGTCCCTGGGGGTTGAAGGCGTGGGTGGCTATGTCGTCGCTGGCGGTGATGAGTTTGCGCAAGATGGCGCGCTCGCGCACGATTTCGGCGTAGCGGCGGATGTTGGTGGCGCTGGGCACGTACTGTGCCAGCTGGTTGAGGTACACCAGGCCGCCCACCTCTTCGGCCTTGCCCTGGGTTTGCAGCTGCTCGTACACCGTGATCACATCGGCAGGCTTGCTGGCATTGATCAGCGCGCCAATCGCGGTGTAGATGAGCTGGTGCTCGTGGCGGTAAAAGTCGCCTTCATGCAGCACGTCGCCCACACGATCCCAGGCGTTGTTGTCCAACAGCAAGCCGCCCAGCACGCTCGATTCCGACTCCACCGAATGCGGCGGCACACGCAACTGGGCCACCTCGCGGTCGGACGGCGGTGGGAAAAAGCCATCATCGGGGGCGTCAAAATCTTCCAGCGGGGGCATCACAGCGGACATAGGTGTTTGGGAGTGGGAAAGTTGGCGGATATGCGGGCTGCGATGGTAAGCAGGGCAGCGCACCCTGTCACGGCACAAGCTTGTGGAGAAGTGGTGCAGACAGCGCTGAGAAGCTGTGCGCAGCCACCACCCTGGGTGCTACGCCAATGAAAAAGCCGCCCCTGGGGGCGGCTTGTGTGCGAACGCAGCAAAGAAGCCGCGCCGTCAGTGCTTAAGCGGTTTCGCCGTACACCGAAACTGTGATGTCCACCGTCACGTCGGTGTGCAGAGACACGCTCACAGTGTTATCGCCCACGACCTTGATATGGCCGTTGGGCAGACGAATTTGCGACTTCACCAGGCCATAGCCTTGCTTGTTCAGCTCTTCGCAGATGTCTTGGTTGGTGACGGAGCCAAACAGGCGACCATCCACACCGGCTTTTTGCGTCAGCTTGACGGTGGAGCCACCGAGCTTCTCGCCTTGGGCCTGGGCAGCAGCCAGCTTTTCAGCTGCAGCTTTTTCCAGTTCTGCACGCTTGGCTTCAAACTCAGCCTTGGCAGCAGCAGTGGCGCGGCGAGCGCGGCCTGTAGGGATGAGGAAGTTACGTGCGTAACCGTCCTTGACTTTCACGATTTCACCCAGGTTGCCCAGGTTCACGACTTTGTCGAGCAAGATGATTTGCATGATGGTCGTGCTCCTTAGATCTTGTGCTGGTCGCTGTAGGGCAACAAAGCCAGGAAGCGAGCGCGCTTGATGGCGGTGTTGAGTTGGCGCTGGTAAATGGCGCGCGTGCCGGTCAGGCGTGCGGGAATGATCTTGCCGTTTTCAGCAATGAAGTCGCGCAGGGTATCGACGTCTTTGTAGTCGATCTCTTCCACACCGGCGACGGTGAAGCGGCAGAAACGCTTGCGCTTGAACAGCAGCGACTGGGAATTGCGCTTAGGACGCTTGTCCTTGTTGAATTTCTTGAACGTGGCCATGTGAAGCCTCTGAAAAATTAGTTTTGTTGCATGTCCTGGATGTGCAGCACCACCGACTTGCCCCCGCGCCCTGTGGCCAAAAAACCGTGAAAAGCAAAACAGCTTCCAAGGTTTTGGCGCGCCAAGCGCTCTGCGAGGGTGCCAAAAGCAACGGCTTTCAGCAGCAGCTTGACTTCACGAACCTGCCCTGCATCGGTTTGGCGCGAGGCATGTTCCAGTCGAACATCTAGCGCAGGCAAACCGGCGGGGGTGTAACGCAAAGGATCGACCTCGGCGATACAGGCAGTCAAGCTGACGTGGTTATGCACTTCTCAGGGGGAAACCTATCAGGCAGCAGCCTGTTCGGCAGCGCTGGCCTTGCGCGCTTCTTCGCGCTCGACCGTCTTCATCATGGAAGAAGCGCCAGTTTCAGCCTTCTTCTTTTGCACGGTGAGGTGACGCAGCACAGCGTCGTTGAACTTGAAGGCGTGCTCCAGCTCTTGCATCACAGCCTGATCGGCTTCGATGTTCAGGCAAATGTAGTGGGCCTTGGCGAGCTTGTTGATCAGGTAAGCCAGTTGGCGGCGGCCCCAATCTTCCACGCGATGGATCTGACCACCACCTTGGGTGATCATGCCTTTGTAGCGCTCGAGCATGGCCGGAACCTGCTCGCTTTGATCCGGGTGGATCAACAAAATGATTTCGTAGTGACGCATTGACACTCCTTGTGAGTAAAGTCGCCCGCTGCGCCCAAGAGAAGCGGTGCGACAAGGCAAAGCCGGGCATTATAACGGTAAGCTAGCCCGTGCTCGCTGAACGCACGAGCGGCCTTGAAATCCTGCCAACCTCCCCCACCTGGAGGGCCGTAGCGGTTTTCAACGTCTTTTTTCTCTTCGTATATATCCCAAGCACTATGAGCGAACAGCATTCCACAGCCCCCGCGCCAAACAGCACTCCCGAAGAACTCGAAGCCGCCATGGCCGCCAATGCTGCGGACGAACTGGGCCGCCTGCAAGCCGAGCTGGCTGAACTCAAAGCCAAAAGCGCCGACCTGGCCGACCAGTTCCTGCGTGCCAAGGCCGAAGCCGAGAACGCCCGCCGCCGTGCCGAAGATGAAGTATCGAAGGCACGCAAGTTCGGCATCGAAAGCTTTGCAGAAAGCCTGCTGCCCGTATGCGACAGCCTGGATGCCGCCCTGGCCATCCAAAATGCCACGGCTGAACAATTGCGCGAAGGCTCGCACGCCACGCTGCGCCAACTGATCTCGGCGCTGGAGCGCAACAAAGTCATCACGATTGCTCCTGCCGCAGGTGAAAAATTCAATCCACACCAGCACCAGGCCATCAGCGTGGTGCCAGCCGAGCAAGAACCCAACACGGTCGTCAGCGTGCTGCAAAAAGGCTACCTGATTGCCGACCGCGTGCTGCGCCCGGCGCTGGTCACTGTCACCGCACCAAAATAAGCACCAAGTCATCATCTGGCTCTTGAAACACAGCAAGTCATGCACAGTTAAGAGCCATCCACACATTTCAGTCTTCGGAGAAAAACATGGGAAAAATCATTGGTATCGACCTGGGAACGACCAATAGCTGCGTATCCGTCATGGAAGGCAACACCACACGCGTGATCGAAAACAGCGAAGGTGCGCGCACCACGCCCTCGATCATTGCGTACCAGGAAGACGGCGAAATCCTCGTCGGCGCCTCGGCCAAGCGCCAGGCCGTCACCAACCCCAAGAACACCATCTACGCTGCCAAGCGCCTGATTGGCCGCAAGTTCACAGAAAAAGAAGTGCAAAAGGACATCGATCTGATGCCCTACTCCATCGTGGCTGCCGACAACGGCGACGCCTGGGTGGAAGTGCGCGGCCAAAAGCTGGCACCGCCGCAAATCAGCGCCGAAGTGCTGCGCAAGATGAAGAAGACCGCCGAGGACTACCTGGGCGAGCCCGTGACCGAGGCCGTGATCACCGTGCCCGCCTACTTCAACGACGCCCAGCGCCAAGCCACCAAAGACGCTGGCCGCATTGCGGGCCTGGAAGTCAAGCGCATCATCAACGAGCCCACCGCTGCTGCCCTGGCCTTCGGCCTGGACAAGGCTGAGAAGGGCGACCGCAAAATTGCCGTGTACGACCTGGGCGGTGGCACGTTTGACGTGTCCATCATCGAAATCGCTGACGTCGATGGCGAGAAGCAGTTCGAGGTGCTCTCCACCAACGGTGACACCTTCCTGGGTGGTGAAGACTTCGACCAGCGCATCATTGACTACATCATTGGCGAGTTCAAGAAGGAACAGGGCGTCGACCTGTCCAAGGACGTGCTGGCGCTGCAACGCCTGAAAGAAGCTGCTGAGAAGGCCAAGATCGAGCTGTCCAACAGCTCGCAGACCGACATCAACCTGCCCTACATCACCGCCGATGCCTCGGGCCCCAAGCACCTGAACATCAAGCTCACCCGCGCCAAGCTCGAAAGCCTGGTGGAAGAGCTGATCGAGCGCACCATCGCACCTTGCCGCACCGCCATCAAAGATGCAGGCGTGAGCGTCTCCGACATCCACGACGTGATCCTGGTCGGCGGCATGAGCCGTATGCCCAAGGTGCAAGAAAAGGTGAAGGAATTTTTCGGCAAAGAGCCACGCAAGGACGTCAACCCCGACGAGGCCGTGGCCGTGGGCGCCGCCATCCAGGGCCAGGTGCTCTCGGGTGACCGCAAAGACGTGCTGCTGCTGGACGTCACCCCGCTGTCGCTGGGCATTGAAACCCTGGGTGGCGTCATGACCAAGATGATCACCAAGAACACCACCATCCCGACCAAGTTCGCCCAAACTTTCTCCACGGCGGACGACAACCAGCCCGCCGTGACCATCAAGGTGTACCAAGGCGAGCGCGAGATGGCCAGCGGCAACAAACTGCTGGGCGAGTTCAACCTGGAAGGCATTCCACCGGCACCGCGCGGCATCCCCCAGATCGAGGTGAGCTTTGACATTGATGCCAACGGTATCTTGCACGTCGGCGCCAAAGACAAAGGCACGGGCAAGGAAAACAAAATCACCATCAAGGCGAACTCGGGCCTGTCGGAAGACGAAATCCAGCGCATGGTGAAAGACGCCGAGCTGAACGCTGCTGACGACAAGAAAAAGCTCGAACTGGTGCAGGCCAAGAACCAGGGTGAAGCGCTGGTACACAGCGTCACCAAGAGCCTGGGCGAGCATGGCGACAAGCTCGATGCGGGCGAAAAATCCGCCATCGAAGATGCGGTGAAAGCTCTGGAAGAAGCCCTCAAGGGTGAGGACAAAGCCGCCATCGAGGAAAAAACCAACACCCTGATGAGCACCAGCCAGAAATTGGGTGAAAAAATGTACGCCGACGCCCAGGCAGCCGCAGGTGCAGCGGGTGCAGGCGCGGCTGACAGCCAGGCCCAAGGCGCGGCCCACCAAGCCCAAGGCGGTGGTGCCAAGCCTGCCGATGACGACAACGTGGTCGATGCCGAAGTGAAAGAAGTCCGCAAGGGCTGATGCAGCGCCCGCGCTGATCCCTCCGCCGCGCTGGTACCCTGCCCCACTGCAGGAGACCTGCGCGGCGTTGCCTCTTTCAAGCCACCGGATTCCCAAGCATGTCCAAACGAGACTATTACGAGGTTCTGGGCGTTGCCAAAAACGCCTCGGACGACGACATCAAAAAGGCCTACCGCAAGCTGGCCATGAAGTTCCACCCTGACCGCAACCAGGGGGATGCAGCCAAAGGTGCGGAAGAGAAATTCAAGGAAGCCAAAGAGGCCTACGAAATCCTCTCGGACGCACAAAAACGTGCGGCCTACGACCAGTACGGCCACGCTGGCGTGGATCCGAATATGCGCGGCCCCGGCGGCGCGGGTGCGGAAGGTTTCGGTGGTTTTGCCGAAGCCTTTGGCGACATTTTTGGCGACATGTTCGGCGGCGGGCGCCGCGGTGCGGGCGGGCGCCAGGTCTATCGCGGCAGCGACCTGTCCTACACCATGGACATCACGCTGGAAGAAGCCGCCCATGGCAAAGATGCGCAAATCCGCATTCCCGCCTGGGACAACTGCGACACCTGCCACGGCAGCGGCGCCAAGCCCGGCACCCAACCCAAAACCTGCACCACCTGCAACGGCCAGGGCGTGGTGCAAATGCGCCAGGGCTTTTTCAGCGTGCAGCAAACCTGCCCGCACTGCCGCGGCACCGGCAAGATCATTCCCGAGCCCTGCACCAGCTGCCACGGCCAAGGCAAGATCAAGCGCCAAAAAACGCTGGAAGTGAAAATTCCTGCCGGCATCGACGACGGTATGCGCATCCGCTCCAGCGGCAACGGCGAGCCCGGCATGAACGGCGGCCCACCGGGTGACCTGTACATCGAAATCCGCGTACGCAAGCACGACATCTTCGAGCGCGATGGCGACGACCTGCACTGCCAGGTGCCGGTGAGCTTCATCACGGCCGCACTGGGTGGCGAGATTGAAGTGCCCACGCTGGCCGGTAAAGCGGTGATCGACATTCCCGAAGGCACCCAAGCAGGCAAACAGTTCCGCCTGCGTGGCAAGGGCATCAAGGGCGTGCGCGCCAGCTACCCCGGCGACTTGTACTGCCACATCGTGGTGGAAACGCCGGTGAAACTGACCGAGTACCAGCGCAAGCTGCTGCGTGACTTGGAAGAGTCGCTGAAAAAAGGCGGCGGCAAGCACTCGCCCTCCACCGAAAGCTGGACCGACCGGCTCAAGAGCTTCTTTAGCTAAGCACGGCCCACAGCCAGCCTGCACACACCGCCTGCGGCGCCCCGCCCAGGCGGTTTTTTCATGCCCATACGCAGCATCCTGCAGCACTTCAAAAGCTATAGTTTCAATAGCTGCTCGCGCTTTCTAGATAAGGGGTACAACGGTAAGATGGCGTGAACGTTTTCTACCTGCTCCGTCCGCGCCCCAAGTCGGGTGGGGCAGCCAACCCATTCCTGCCTCCATGCTCGACGACATCAAAAAAACCCTCTGGGCCACTGCCGACAAGCTGCGCGCCAACATGGACGCCGCCGAATACAAGCACCTGGTGCTCGGCCTCATCTTCGTCAAATACATCTCCGACACCTTTGCCGCCCGCCGTGCCGAGCTGACCACCCGCCTCACCAATCCCGACGACGAATACTTTTACGGCGACGCCGACCCCGCTGACATTGAAGCCGAGCTGGAAGACCGCGACTACTACAAAGAGGTCAACGTCTTCTGGGTGCCCGAAGGCGCGCGGTGGGAGGCGCTGCGCAATGCCGCCAAGCAGCCCGACATTGGCAAACGCATTGACGACGCCCTCACCCTGATCGAGGCCGAAAACCCCAAGCTCAAAGGCATCCTCGACAAGCGCTACGCCCGTGCGCAGTTGCCCGATGGCAAGCTGGGCGAGCTGGTCGATTTGGTGTCCACCATCGGCTTTGGTGAAGACCCCGCCATTGCCCGCGACGTGCTGGGCCAGGTGTACGAATACTTTCTGGGCATGTTCGCCAGTGCCGAGGGCAAGCGCGGCGGGCAGTTCTACACCCCCGCCAGCATCGTCAAAACCCTGGTCGCCATCCTCAGCCCCCACGAAGGCAAGGTGTACGACCCGTGCTGCGGCTCAGGCGGCATGTTCGTGCAGTCTGAAAAATTCATCGAAGCCCACGGCGGCAAGTTGGGCGATGTGAGTATCTATGGCCAAGAGGCCAACCCCACCACCTGGCGCCTGGCCGCCATGAACCTGGCCATTCGCGGCATCGACTACAACCTGGGCCGCGAGCCTGCCGACACCTTCACCCGCAACCAGCACCCCGATCTGCGGGCCGACTACATCCTGGCCAACCCGCCTTTCAACATATCCGACTGGTGGCATGGCAGCCTGGAAGGCGACCCGCGCTGGGAGTATGGCGACCCACCCCACGGCAACGCCAACTACGCCTGGTTGCAGCACATGCTGCACCACCTCAAACCCACGGGCCGCGCAGGCATCGTGCTGGCCAACGGCAGCATGAGCAGCAGCCAGAACAACGAAGGCGTGATCCGCGCCGCCATGGTCGATGCCGACGTGGTCGAAGTCATGGTGGCCCTGCCCGGCCAGTTGTTCTTCAACACCCAAATCCCCGCCTGCCTGTGGTTTTTGGCCAAGCAGAAAACGCGCAAAGGCGAAGTGCTGTTCATCGACGCCCGCAAGCTGGGCCGCATGATCAGCCGCGTGCAGGCCGAGCTGACCGACGACACCATTGCCCGCATCGAAGCCGTGGTGGCCGCCTGGCGTGGCGAGCCAGGCGCAGACAGCTATGAAGACGTGAAAGGCTTTTGCCGCAGCGTGCCCCTGGCCGAAATCGCCCAGCACGGCCATGTGCTTACCCCCGGCCGCTATGTGGGCGCGGAAGCAGTGGAAGACGACGATGAAGCCTTTGCCGACAAGATGCAAAAGCTCACTGAGAAGCTGGGCGAGCAAATGGCCAAGGGTGCGGAGCTGGACGCGGTGATTCGGGCCAAGCTGGGAGGGCTGGGGTATGAGTTTTGAAATGACGACCAACACCGCCGACTACCGCCAATGGCTGAGCGAGCTGAAAACCCGCTTTCGCCAAGTACAACTCAGAGCTGCCGTCGCGGTGAACACCGCGATGCTCCAGTTTTATTGGGAGCTGGGTGCAGACATGGTGGCCAAACAAACGCAGTTTGCGTGGGGAAGCGGTTTTTTGAACCAGCTCAGCGCCGACTTGATGCGCGAGTTCCCTGAGGTCAAGGGGTTTTCCAAGCGCAATCTGGAGCAGATACGGCGCTGGTACAGCTTCTGGAATGCCTCACCATCAATTGCGCAGCAGGCTGCTTCGCAATTGATGGGGGTTCCTTGGTGGCACCACGTCACCATTCTGACCAAGTGCAAACAGCCGGATGAGGCGCTGTACTACGTGCAAGCCACGCAAACTTACGGCTGGAGCCGCAGCGTGCTGACCCACCAGATCGAAAGCGGTCTGTGGCAGCGCGAGGGCAAGGCCATCACCAACTTTGCCCACACCCTGCCTGCCGTGCAATCCGACCTGGCCCGGCAGTTGCTCAAAGACCCTTACACGTTCGATTTTTTGTCGCTGACGCCCGAGCACACCGAGCGCGAGCTGGAAACCGCCCTTATCGAGCATGTGACGCAGTTTTTGCTGGAGCTGGGCGCAGGCTTTGCCTACATGGGCCGCCAAGTGCCGCTGCAAGTGGGCGAGCGCGACTTCTTCTTGGATTTGCTTTTCTATCACGCACGCCTGCACTGCTATGTGGTGGTCGAGCTGAAAACCGTGGACTTTGAACCGGAGTTTGCGGGCAAGCTCAATTTCTATTTGAAAGCCGTGGATGAACAATTGCGCCGCGAGGGCGACCAGCCCACCATCGGCCTGCTGCTGTGCAAAAGCAAAGACCGGCTGGTGGCCGAATACGCGCTGAGCGATATGCAAAAGCCCATGGGCCTTGCGACCTACCACCTCAGCCATACCCTGCCCGAAGCGCTACGGGGGCAGTTGCCCAGCATTGAGCAATTGGAGCGGGAGTTAGGGCTGGATGCTGCGGGTGGCGATGATTCGGGCGAAGCTGGGGGGGCTGGGGTATGAGTTCTGAGGCAGAGTGGAAACAACTAACCCTCAAAGCTGCCGGCGTAGCGCTGATTGATTGCGACCACCGAACTCCTGCGGCGGCCAACGAAGGGATTCCCTACATCGCCATTCCGCAGTTGCGAGACGGACATATCGTCTTGGACGGTGTTCGCAGAATTTCGGAGGCTGACTACATCGAATGGACGAAGAAACTCTCGCCACAAGCCGACGACGTGATTGTCGTCCGACGCTGCAATTCCGGTGAGAGTGCTCACGTACCTGCCAACTTGAAGTGCGCAATCGGCCAAAACCTTGTTGTCCTTCGTTCAGATGGATCAAAAGTTCTGCCGCAGTATTTGCGATGGCTGGTGAGAGGTGCTGAATGGTGGAGTGAAGTTGGAAAGTACATCAATGTTGGGGCTGTCTTTGACAGCCTGCGATGTCGCGACATTCCCAATTTCGAACTGCCTGTCCCCCCGCTTGATCAGCAGCGAGAAATCGCAACAATCCTCGGGTCTATTGACGACCGCATCACCCTCCTGCGTGAAACCAACGCCACCCTCGAAGCCATCGCCCAGGCCCTGTTCAAGTCCTGGTTCGTCGATTTCGACCCCGTGCGCGCCAAGATGGAAGGCTGCGCGCCCGAAGGCATGGACGAGGCCACCGCAGCGCTGTTTCCCGATGGGTTGGAAACGTCGGAGTTGGGGGAGGTGCCAAGGGGGTGGCGGGTGATGCCCGTTGGCGATGCCATTGAGGCGGTTGGCGGCGCTACGCCAGACACCAAAAACGAAGCATTCTGGGAACCGCCCGTCCATTGCTGGACATCTCCGAAGGATCTGTCTGGCATTGCAGCACCCGTGCTGCTAGACACCGAGCGCAAGGTCAGCGATCAAGGGCTGGCAAAAATTGGCTCTGGTCTTTTGCCGTCCGGCACGCTTTTAATGTCGTCGCGGGCTCCTATTGGCTACCTTGCACTTGCCCAAGTGCCCTTGGCCATCAATCAAGGCTACATCGCCATGCTGCCCGGCGGCCTGCTGCCACCTCTCTACATGTACTTCTGGTGCCGCCAGAACATGGACAGCATCAAAGGCAGGGCCAATGGGTCGACATTCATGGAAATAAGCAAGAAGGCATTCCGCCCCATACCAGCCGTGGTGCCCAACAACGAACTGGTGAATGGATTCACAGAGACTGCGAATGCGCTGTTCGCACGCTTGACGGCAAACGAACGGCAAGCCCAGACCCTCTCCACCCTCCGCGACACCTTGCTTCCCCGTCTGATATCCGGCCAGCTGCGCCTGCCCGAAGCCCGAGCCGCTTTGGAGGGCGCGCTATGACTGAGCGCATTCACATCTACTGCGACGAATCGTGCCATCTGGAAAACGACCACATGCGTGCGATGGTGAAGGCGTCCGCTTCTACTTGCTCAAAACGGCTTATTGCTTGCGATCACACAACGTACGCCGCTTTGCCAAGGAACGCGATGCGTATTGGGCAAGCAAAAAAGACTGAAGCCCCGGTACACGGATGTACAAGGGCTTCGGATACTCCTTCTACGCATGGTAGATGAGCTGGGCGCATTCTAGCGTGGTCCAAAATTTTGGGAAGAAGCGGGAGAAAGATGACCGAAGACCAACTCGAACAAGAAGCCCTGGCCTGGCTGCAAGACGTGGGCTACACCCACCGCTACGGCCCCGACATCGCCTTCGATGGTGCTTCGCCCGAGCGTGCCGACTATCGCCAGGTCGTTCTGCCCTTCCGGCTGCGCGAAGCCATCAACCGCCTGAACCCAGACATTCCAGTGGCCGCCCGTGAAGATGCCATCAAGCAAGTCACGGACTTGGGCATTCCGTCCCTGCTGTCGGCTAACCGCGCCTTCCACAAGCTGCTGGTGGGCGGTGTCCCCGTCCAGTATCAAAAGGATGGCGAGACACGCGGCGACTTCGTGCGCCTGATTGACTGGGCGCACCCCGAGAAGAACGAATGGTGGGCCGTCAACCAGTTCACCATCAAAGGCCCGCACAAAACCCGCCGCCCTGACATCATCTTGTTCGTCAATGGCCTGCCGCTGGTGCTGCTGGAACTCAAGAACCCTGCGGACGAGAACGCCAGCATCTGGAAGGCGTTCGACCAGCTCCAGACGTACAAGGAGCAAATCCCCGACGTGTTCCAGTACAACGAGGTGTCGGTGATTTCGGACGGCACCGAGGCGCTGATGGGGTCGCTGTCTGCCAACGCCGAGCGCTTTATGGCCTGGCGCACGATCGATGGGGTGAACATCGATCCACTGGGGCCGTTTCAAGAACTGCAAACCCTGGTGCGTGGCGTGCTGGCCCCACCGTACCTGCTGGACTACCTGCGCTACTTCGTTCTGTTCGAGGACGACGGCCAGCTGGTCAAGAAGATAGCGGGCTACCACCAGTTCCACGCGGTGCGCGCTGCCATTCATGAAGTGGTGGCCGCATCCCGCCCTGGTGCCTCCCGCAAAGGCGGCGTGGTGTGGCACACCCAGGGCAGCGGCAAGAGCATCACCATGACCTGCTTTGCCGCCCGTGTACTGCAAGAAGCCGCGATGGAGAACCCCACCATCGTGGTCATCACCGACCGCAACGACTTGGATGGGCAACTCTTTGGCGTGTTCAGCCTGGCCCAAGACCTGTTGCGCGAGCAGCCTACCCAAGCGCTGACCCGCCCCGACCTGCGCGCCAAGCTGGGCAACCGGCCCTCGGGCGGCATCATCTTCGCCACCATCCAGAAGTTCATGCCGGGGGAGGATGAAGACAGCTTCCCGGTGCTGTCCGAGCGCAGCAACATCGTGGTGATGGCCGACGAAGCCCACCGCACGCAGTACGGCTTCAAGGCCACGCTCAAGATGCGCCAGCGCGGCGGGGCTGATGGTTTGGGATCAAATCTGGCTCCAACCCTTACCAGGCAAGCGCAACCAGCTATCAAAAGCATAGTTACTGGCAACCATCAAAGTCACGCCATACCCGCCGACTTCGAGCCACCGCCATACACCGCCCGCTACCAAGCGGGCTATGCCCAGCATTTGCGCGATGCCTTGCCCAACGCCACGTTTGTCGGCTTCACCGGCACCCCGGTCAGCAGCACCGACCACGACACCCGCGCCGTGTTTGGCAACTACATCCATGTGTACGACATGCAGCAGGCCAAGGAAGATGGCGCCACTGTGGCCATCTACTACGAGTCCCGCCTGGCCAAGCTGCGCCTGAACGACGAAGACCTGCCTGCCATTGACGACGAAGTGGACGAGCTGGCCGAAGACGAAGAAGAAAGCCAGCAGGCCAAGCTCAAAAGTCGCTGGGCCGCGCTGGAAAAGATCGTGGGTGCCGAACCCCGCGTGGCCAGCGTGGCCGCCGACCTGGTGGCGCACTTTGAAGAGCGCAGCGCAGCCCAATCGGGCAAGGCCATGGTGGTGGCCATGAGCCGTGACATCTGCGTTCACCTGTACAACGAGATCATCAAGCTGCGCCCCGATTGGCACGACCCCGACCCCGAGAAAGGCGCCATCAAGATCGTGATGACCGGCTCCGCCAGCGACAAAGCCCTGCTGCGCCCGCACATCTACGATGGCAAGGTCAAAAAGCGCCTGGAAAAGCGCTTCAAAGACCCGGCCGACCCGCTGCGCCTGGTCATCGTGCGCGACATGTGGCTCACCGGCTTTGACGCACCCTGCGTACACACCCTGTACGTGGACAAGCCCATGAAGGGCCACAACCTCATGCAGGCCATTGCGCGGGTGAACCGGGTCTTCAAGGGCAAGCAGGGCGGTCTGGTGGTGGACTACATCGGCATCGGCAACGAACTCAAAGCCGCCATGAAGGAGTACACCGCCAGCAAAGGCCGGGGCACTCCCACGGTGGATGCCCGTGAGGCGTACAGCGTCCTCATGGAAAAGCTCGATGTGCTGCACTCCATGCTGCATGGCTGCGACACCAGCGACTTCCTCACCGGGGGCCACCAAACCCTGGCCCGGGCTGCCAACCACATCCTGGGCCTGCGCGAAGCAGGTGGCAAGGACGGCAAACGCCGCTTTGCCGACACCACGCTGGCACTGACCCAAGCCTTCTCGCTGTGCTGCACACTGGACGAAGCCAAGGCCGTGCGCGAAGAGGTCGCTTTCATGCAGGCTGTGAAGGTCATCCTGACCAAAAGGGACATTACCGCCCAGAAGCGCACCGACGCGCAGCGTGACGCGGCCATCCGCCAGATCATCAGCAACGCCGTGGTGTCTGACCAGGTGGTGGACATTTTTGATGCTGTGGGTCTGGACAAACCCAATATCGGCCTGCTGGATGATGAATTTCTGGCCCAGGTGAAGAACCTGCCCGAGAAGAACCTGGCGGTGGAACTGCTCGAACGCCTGCTCGAAGGCGAAATCAAGAGCCGCTTTGGCAGCAACGTGGTGCAGGAAAAGAAGTTCTCCGACCTGCTGGGCAACGTCATCAAGCGCTACCAAAACCGCTCGATTGAAACCGCGCAGGTGATGGAAGAGCTGGTGGAGATGGCTAAGAAGTTCCGCGAGGCGGCCCACCGGGGCGAGCTGCTGGGCCTGACCGAAGACGAAGTGCGCTTTTACGACGCCCTGGCCACCAACGAATCAGCGGTGAAAGAACTCACCGACGAAACCCTGAAAAAGATCGCCCACGAGCTGACCGAGAACCTGCGCCAGAACCTGAGCGTGGACTGGAGCGAGCGCGAGAGCGTGCGCGCCAAGCTGCGGCTGATGGTCAAACGGGTGTTGCGCAAGTACAAGTACCCGCCGGACTTGCAGGAAGCGGCGGTGGATTTGGTGCTGCGGCAGGCGCAGGTGTTGGGGGAGAGTTGGAGTGGCAACTAGCGCAGACAAGACGGGCTGCGCAGCATGATGCCCCCCGATTGGCTCGCCCCGCCCCAGGCCACCCTGGCCTGAAGGGCATGTGGATAGAGGCGCAGCGCCAGCAGCAGTGAAAAAGCTCTTTATTTGATAGCTGCTCGCGCTTGCTACGCAAGGCCCAAAGCCGAAAAACTCTCTGAAAAAAGCCCACCTACGCCGCCCCACCGGCCTGCACGGGGGCGGCCAGGGCGCTGCAGCGCTGCAGGGCAGCCAAAATCAGCATCAAAAATGGCTCTCAGCCTTACCAGGCAAGCGCAAGCAGCTATCAATATAGAAGCGTTTTTCTCTCAAGCCAGGCTGTCGAGTGGCCAGCGTGGCTTCACATCGAAGGCGTAGTGGCACTGCGCCTGCTCGCGGCCGCTTTGCAGGCGCATGGCGGCGGCCAGGGCGATCATGGCGCCGTTGTCGGTACACAGGTGCAGCTCGGGGTAATGCACGCGCACCTGGCGCTGGGCGCAGGCGGCATTGAGCTGCTCGCGCAGCAAGCGGTTGGCGCCCACGCCACCGGCCACCACCACGCGCTGCAATCCGGTGTGCTGCAGCGCCTTGAGGGTTTTTTTCACCAGCACTTCGACGATGGCCGCCTCGGTGCTGGCGGCCAGGTCGGCGCAGCGCTGGGGTAGCTCGTCGCCGAGTTTTTTGGTTTGCGTCAGCACCGCCGTTTTCAGCCCGGCGAAAGAAAAGTCCAGATCGCCACTGTGCAGCAAGGGGCGCGGCAAAGCGAAAGCACGGGCATCGCCCTGCTGCGCCATGCGCGACAACGCCGGGCCGCCGGGGTAGCCCAGGCCCAGCAGCTTGGCCGATTTGTCGAAGGCCTCACCGGCAGCGTCGTCAATGGTTTCGCCCAGGATGGCGTACTCGCCCACGCCATCGACGCGCATGAGCTGGGTGTGCCCACCCGAAACGAGCAGCGCCACAAAGGGAAACTGCGGCGCGTCGGCACTCAAAAAGGGCGAGAGCAAATGCCCCTCCAGGTGGTGAATGCCCAGCACCGGTTTGCCCAGGGCTGCACCCAGCGCGCAGGCCACGCCTGCGCCCACCAGCAGCGCCCCCGCCAGGCCGGGGCCACGGGTGAAGGCCACCACATCCAGTGCCTGCAGGGGCTGGCCCGCCTCGGCCAGCACGGCCTCGGCCAGGGGCAGCACACGGCGAATGTGGTCGCGGCTGGCCAGTTCGGGCACCACGCCACCGTAGGCCTGGTGCATGTCGATCTGGCTGTGCAGGGCGTGCGCCAGCAGGCGTGGCACGCTGCCCGGCGCGCCGGTTTGCACCAGCGCCACGCCGGTTTCGTCACACGACGATTCAATGCCCAGAATCAGCATGGTGTGCCAGCGCCAGCCATCAGGCCACCACGCAGTCAGCGTAGTAGCGCACGTTGCCGTCGTCGTCCTCAATCTCTACCAGGCCGTGGATGTCGGTCTCAAAGCCGGGGCAGAGCTTGGAGAATTCGCGCGAGAACTTGAGGTAGTCCACGATTTTCTTGTTGAACACTTCGCCCGGAATCAACAGCGGAATGCCGGGCGGGTAGGGTGTGATCAGGCTGGTGGTGATGCGCCCTTCCAGGTCATCAATGGCCACGCGCTCGGTTTTGCGCTGCGCAATGTGGGCATAAGCGTCGCTGGGTTTCATGGCGGGCGTGAGGTCCGAGAGGTACATCTCGGTGGTCAGGCGCGCAATGTCGTACTTGGCGTAGAGCTGGTGGACGTGCTGGCACAGGTCGCGCAGGCCCATGCGCTCGTAGCGCTTGTGCTGCTGGCAGAACTCGGGAAGGATGCGCCACATGGGCTGGTTCTTCTCGTAGTCGTCTTTGAACTGCTGCAGCGCCGCCAGCAGCGTGTTCCAACGGCCCTTGGTGATGCCGATGGTGAACATGATGAAGAAGCTGTACAGGCCGGTTTTCTCCACCACCACGCCGTGCTCGGCCAGGTATTTAGTGACGATGCTGGCGGGAATCCCGGTTTTGTCGAACTTGCCGTCCAGGTTCAGGCCGGGCGTGACGATGGTGGACTTGATGGGGTCCAGCATGTTGAAGCCATCGGCCAAATCGCCAAAGCCGTGCCACTTGGCTGCGCCGTTTTTCTTCTTGCCCTTGTTGCGAAACACCCAGGTGTCGGCGGTGCCCAGGCCCTCGTCCACCAACTCTTCTGGGCCCCAGACTTTGAACCACCAGTCGTCTTTGCCAAATTCGTCGGCCACCTGGCGCATGGCACGGCGAAAGTCCAGCGCTTCCACAATGCGTTCTTCCACCAGCGCCGTGCCGCCGGGCGGCTCCATCATGGCGGCGGCCACGTCGCAGCTGGCAATGATGCTGTACTGCGGGCTGGTCGAGGTGTGCATCAAATACGCCTCGTTGAACAGGTGGCGATCGAGCTTGGTGGTTTGCGAATCCTGCACCAGCACATGTGAGGCCTGGCTGATACCGGCCAGCAGCTTGTGAATGGACTGCGTGGCATACACCACCGAGTGCTGGGGCCGGGCGCGCTTTTTGCCCATGGCGTGGAAGCTGCCATAGAAGGGGTGGAAAGCGGCGTGCGGCAGCCAGGCTTCGTCAAAGTGCAGGTTGTCCACGTAGCCATCGAGCATGGACTTGATGGTTTCGGTGTTGTAGAGCACGCCGTCGTAGGTGGACTGGGTGAGCGTGAGCACGCGTGGCTTGACCTGGTCGGCATCCACGCCTTGCAGCAGCGGGTTGGCACGGATTTTGGCCTGGATGGTGGCGGGCTCGAACTCACTTTGCGGAATCGGGCCGATGATGCCAAAGTGGTTGCGCGTGGGCTTCAAGAACACCGGCACCGCGCCCGTCATGATGATGCTGTGCAGCACCGACTTGTGGCAGTTGCGGTCCACCACCACCACGTCGCCCGGCGCCACGGTGTGGTGCCAGACGATTTTGTTGCTGGTTGACGTGCCGTTGGTGACGAAAAAGCAGTGGTCGGCATTGAAGATGCGCGCGGCGTTGCGCTCAGACTCGCCAATGGCGCCGTTGTGATCCAGCAGCTGGCCCAGCTCGTCCACGGCGTTGCACACGTCGGCGCGCAGCATGTTTTCGCCGTAGAACTGGTGGTACATCTGGCCCACCGGGCTCTTCAAAAAGGCCACGCCGCCCGAGTGGCCAGGGCAGTGCCAGGAGTACGAGCCGTCTTCGGCGTAGTCGAGCAGCGCCTTGAAGAACGGTGGCTGCACGCTCTCCAGGTAGCTCTTGGCCTCGCGGATGATGTGCTTGGCCACGAACTCCGGCGTGTCTTCAAACATGTGAATGAAGCCGTGCAGCTCGCGCAAGATGTCGTTGGGCAGGTGGCGCGCTGTTTTGGTCTCGCCGTAGATGTAGATCGGCACGTCAGCGTTTTTGCGCCGTACCTCGCCGATGAAGCTGCGCAGGCTGTGGATGATGGGGTCTTGCCCTGCGCCCAGCGTAAATTCCTCGTCGTCAATCGACAAAATGAAGGCACTGGCGCGGCTTTGCTGCTGCGCAAACTGGCTCAGGTCGCCATAACTGGTCACGCCCAGCACCTCGAAGCCCTCGGCCTCAATGGCCTGCGCCAGCGCGCGAATCCCCAGTCCCGAGGTGTTATCAGAGCGGTAATCCTCGTCGATGATGACGATGGGGAAGCGAAATTTCATGCACGGCCTCCAGGGCGGGTCTGCGGGCGTTTGAAGGCCCAAAAAGAAAATAGGCGCGAAGTGTAAGGAATAAGCTAGATTCGCTACGCCTGCGCCCGACTTTGCGGCTGCAATGTAGTGTCCCATTGTGGCGCTGCAGAGACAAACCCGGAGGGGGCGCACCCACGCCTGCCTCCATCGATTTCCACAGAAAGGCAGGGTGTATGACGCTGATGGGAGATGCCACCGTATGGTGGCTGGCCACGGGCTTGGTGGTGCTGCTGGAGCTGCTCACGGGCACGTTTTACCTGCTCATGCTGGCCATTGGCCTGGCCGCTGGCGCCCTGGCCGCGCACGCGCAATTGGGGCTGAGTGGACAGTTGGTGGTAGCAGCCCTGGTAGGGGCCACCACCGTGAGCCTGGCCTATTTGCGTCGGCGCCGACGCCCTGGCGCACCCTCGGCCCGTGCCGACCGCAGCGTGAATCTGGACATCGGCGAAACCATCCACATCGAAGCCTGGAACTCCGACGGTACGGCCCAGGTACGCTACCGCGGCGCTCAGTGGACGGCCCTGGCCCGCCCAGGCAGCAGCCCCACGCCCGGCGCCCACCGCGTTGCCGAGCTGGTAGGCAACCGCCTGCTGGTGGACAAAATATGACCTACCCTCGGCCCTGCTGTCTTTTTCTCTTTGTTGCCACTTGAAGGAGCATCCCCATGGAAGTCGCGTTGGTTTTGTTTGTAATTGCCGGCTTTTTCATTGTTCGCTCGGTCAAGATCGTGCCCCAGCAGCACGCCTGGGTGAAAGAGCGGCTAGGCAAATATGCGGGCACGCTCTCGCCCGGGTTGAATTTTTTGGTGCCCTTCATCGACCAGGTCGCCTACAAGCACAGCCTCAAGGAAGTGCCGCTGGACGTGCCCAGCCAAGTCTGCATTACGCGCGACAACACACAGTTGCAAGTCGACGGCATCTTGTACTTTCAAGTGACCGACCCCATGCGCGCCAGCTATGGTTCGAGCAACTACGTCATGGCCATCACCCAGCTGGCACAAACCTCGCTGCGCAGCGTCATTGGCAAGCTGGAACTGGACAAAACCTTTGAAGAGCGCGACATGATCAACGCCCAGGTGGTCAGCGCCATCGACGAAGCCGCGTTGAACTGGGGCGTGAAAGTGCTGCGCTATGAGATCAAGGACCTGACGCCGCCCGCCGAAATCCTGCGCTCCATGCAGGCGCAAATCACCGCCGAACGCGAGAAGCGCGCGCTGATCGCCGCATCCGAAGGCCGCCGCCAAGAGCAAATCAACATCGCCACCGGCGAGCGCGAGGCCTTCATCGCGCGCTCCGAGGGCGAAAAGCAGGCGGTCATCAACAAGGCCCTGGGCGAGGCGGAGTCGATCAAGGCCGTGGCCGAGGCCACGGCCCAGGCCATTGAGCGCGTGGCCCATGCCATACGCCAACCCGGCGGCGAGCAGGCCGTGCAGCTCAAGGTGGCGGAAAAAGCCGTGGAGGCCTACGGCAAGGTGGCCTCAGACGCCACCACCACGCTCATCGTGCCCAGCAACATGACCGAGGTGTCGGCACTCATCGGCTCGGCCATGAAGATGGTGAAGGCGAGCACCACCCCCTGAGCCGCAGCGCAGCAGGCCGGCCCTGGCGCGGCGTCCGCCGGCCTGGGCCGCGCCCATTGCAAGGCCGCAGGCGGTGGCTTGGCATTCAGCCCAGCACCTCCTTCAGTGCCACTTCGTACAGGTCGGTGAGCCGGTTCATGACCTCGAGCAGGCGCTCGCTGGTTGTGGCCACGGTCTCCAGGCCGCGCTTGTCGGTCTGGTGCTGCACTGCGGCATCAAAGAACACCCATTGCCCCTGCGCCAGATCCAGCTGGGCGCGGATGGCAGGCGTGGAGATCGGCGCCTTGCCCAGTTCGTCGAGCGCCCGCTTGAACTCCTGCGCATCAGCGCCCAGCAGGTCGCGCGCGGCCTTGCTGTCCAGGCCAAGGGCCTGCAGGTTGTAGTTCTTGGCCATGCGCTGCGTCAGCATGCGCTGGCGCCCCGCCAGGTTCACCAGCTTGGCCGTGCCGCCCTGGGCCAGCTTTTCCAGCGCCAGCGTGGCGGCGTTGGCGGCATCCATCATGCGATCGGACTGAACCGCCACCTGCGCCACCAACTCCTTGGTGGGCGTCTGGGCCGTCAGCGCCTCCAGCCGCCCGGACTGGGTGCGTACCTCGGCCAGCAACTTGGCCACATCGGCTGGCCACTCATGCTGGTCCAATTCATCAAAGCCCGAATGCACCAGCTGGCGCGCGGTGGTCAACACCTCGCGCGCGCGATCCGGCAGCACCCCCAGGAACAACTGCGCATAGGCCTTGGCCATGCGCTGCGACAGCGCCCGCAAACGCGCCGTACGGTTGATGGCCGTGGACAGCGCCAGGCGCGCCTGCGCCGACAAGGGCAAGGCGGCCATCAACGCCACACCCGCTACCGTGCGCAGCGCCTGCCGACGGCTCGCCGCGCGGTTAGACATGAATGTGAAATCTATGTTTTGCATGCTGGGCATTCTGATAGTGCCCCCTGCGCACGGGCATTGACGATGGTCAAGAACCACGCAAGCACCGGATGAAGCCGTGGCAATCCCCCTGCGGCCAATATCCCTACACGAACCATGCGGCACAATTTCCGCCATGGCTGAACGTGTCATCCCCATCGTGGACCAGCGCACCCCGGCGCTCGCGCCCATCGTGCCCCTGGGTCTGCTGCCGCCCTCCGGTCACCTCGCCGACAGCCTGGCCCGCCCCCTGCGCGACCTGCGCATCAGCGTCACCGACCGCTGCAACTTCCGCTGCGGCTATTGCATGCCCAAAACGGTGTTCGATGCCCAGTACCGCTACTTACCCCAAGCGGATTTGCTGCGCTTTGAGGAAATCACGCGTCTGGCGCGCTTGTTTTTGCAGCATGGGGTGCAAAAAATCCGCCTCACTGGCGGTGAACCCCTGCTGCGCAAGGGACTGGAGCACTTGATTGCACAACTGGCACAACTGCGCACTGTGCAAGGCCGCGCGCCCGATTTAACGCTCACCACCAATGGCGCCCTGCTGGCACGCAAAGCCCGCGCCCTGCGCGCTGCCGGGCTGCAGCGCGTCACTGTGAGTCTGGACAGCCTGGACGATGCCACTTTCCGGCGCATGAACGATGTCGATTTCCCTGTGGCCCAGGTACTCGATGGCATTGCTGCCGCTCAGGCCGCCGGACTGCAACGCATCAAGGTGAATATGGTGGTGCAGCGCGGCACCAACGACCACCAGATCGTTCCCATGGCACGCCACTTTCGCGGTACAGGCATTGCCTTGCGCTTCATTGAATACATGGATGTTGGCAGCTCCAACGGTTGGCGCATGGAGCAAGTGCTGCCCAGTGCCGAGGTGCTGGCACGCCTGCAGGCCGAGCTGGCCCTGGTGCCGCTGCCCGCCCAGGCCGAGGGTGAAACAGCGCAGCGCTGGGGCTGGGCCAACGCGCATGGACACCACGATCCGGCCCTGGGTGAAATTGGCCTGATCAGCAGCGTCACCCAAGCGTTTTGCGGCAGCTGCAACCGTGCGCGGCTGTCCACGCAAGGGCGGCTGTACCTGTGCCTGTTCGCCACGCAAGGCTGGGATCTGCGCCAACTGCTGCGCAGCCAGGCCAGCGATGCCGACATCGCCCACGCCCTGGCCGCTGTGTGGCACACGCGCACGAACCGCTATTCGCAGCTGCGTGCTGCGGCTGCTGGTGCGGCCACCCACGAGCCTGGGCAACGCATTGAGATGAGCTACATCGGCGGCTGATCGGCCCCGCGCTCCAGAACATGACCCTCACGATCGCGCGCCACAACATCACCGGCTTGGTCCTGGCAGGAGGCCAGGGCCGGCGCATGGGCGGCGTGGACAAAGGCCTGCAACCATGGGCAGGCCAGCCCCTGGCACAGCACGCCCTGCAGCGCTTGGCACCCCAGGTGGGGCCCTTGCTGCTCAGCGTCAACCGCAACCTGCCCGCTTACCAGGCCCTGGCCACGCCGCTGCAGGCGGGCATCGTCACCGACCATGCAGCCACGTCCCTGGGACCTCTGGCAGGTTTTTGCGCGGCACTGGAACGCTGCACAACACCCTGGCTGCTCACCGTGCCATGCGACAGCCCGCTGCTGCCACTAGATTTAGCAGCGCGCCTGGCCCAGGCTGCCGTGCAGGCACACACCGACCTGGCCATGGTGCTGGCGCACACGCCGCAAGACTGTGCGCAGCTGCGCCCCCAACCCGTGTTTTGCTTGCTGCACCAGCGCCTGCTGCCCAGTTTGCAGCACTACCTGCACACAGGCGGGCACACCATCCGCGCCTGGGCCGACACGCACCGCCCTGCCTGGGCCGTGTTTGAGCAGCCGCATGACCATCCTCTGGCTTTTTACAACGCCAACACCCTGCAGGAATTGCAACAGCTAGAGCAATGGTGTGCACCGCCCTCCTCGCCACCATGACGGCCAACGCATTCATCCGCGTGCTGACGGCTGCCGACGCCCCGGCCTACAAAACCCTGCACGACACCGTGCTGCACAGTGCTCCCGAAGCCTTTGTGTCCGACCTGGCCAGCGCCCTGGCACGCCCAGCACAGGCTTACGTGCCGCGCTTTGGCGGCATCGCTTCCGGGCGGTTTTTTCTTGGAGCATTTTGCAGCGATGCTGCTGCTCCCATGCTCGGCTGCGTGGGCTGCGAGCGCGCACTCTACCCCCAACAACGCCACAGCGGCGAGTTGGTGGGCCTGATGGTGGCCCCCCCCGCACAGCGCCAGGGCCTGGGATGGGCACTGCTGCAACAGTGCCTGGCCCTGGCAGCGCAGGTACCCGGCCTGGAGCAGTTGCAGTTGAGCGTGCAGGCAGGCAACGCCCACGCCATGCGACTGTACGAACGCGCAGGCTTCACGGCCTGGGGGCGTGAGCCCCGTGCCCTGCGGGTGGGCTGCGCCTACCACGACAAAGTGCATATGATGCGACTGCTGCATCCGACAGGCCCCTGACCATGAGCACCCTTGCCGACATTGCTGCCGAACTCCCCGGCTACGACCCACAGCACCTGTGTGCGGCCGATGCCAGCGATTTCCTCGAACGCTTGGTATGCCCTCTGACAGCGGTACACACACTGCCGCTGGCGCAATGTTTGGGCCGGGTGCTGGCGCGCGACATCCTGGCCACCCAGCCCGTCCCCACCCACGCACAAGCCAGCATCGACGGCTACGCCCTGCATCACAGCGTGCTGCGCAGCGGTGCCTGGTTAAACGAACGGCCACCCGCCCCCGCAGACACCGATGCAGCCACACCCACCCCAGCTGGCCCCTGCGTGTATGTACAGGCGGGTCAGGCCATGCCCGAGGGCACCGACACGGTAGTGCCCCAAGAGCTGGTACAGCGCGGCCCCCACGGCCTGCTACAGCTCACCTTTCCCCTGCCACGCCCGCGTGAAGGCTGCATAAGCGTCGGCGCAGAGTTCACCCCGGGCGAAATGGCGCTCCAAAAAGGAGAGCTGCTCACGCCTTCTGGGCTTGCCTTGGCGGCATTTTTGGGCCTGGAAAGCCTGCCCGTGGTACGGCCCTTACGGGTGGCCCTGCTGCACGCGGCCCAGCATCCTGCAACACAAGCCACCCAAGCTGCCCTGCAGGCCTTGCTGACCCGGCTGGGGGTGGAACTCGTCTGCCTGCCCGCCACGCCTGCGCTGTGCACAGAACCTGCCGCAGCCCTGGCCCAGGCCGCTCAGCATGCCGATGCCGTCATCACCTGCGGCGTCACCCCCACAGGCACACAAGCCCCTGTGAGTCCCCCCCTGCCCCCAGGCGCTGAGGCTGTGCGCTGGCAGCTGGCCATCCGCCCGGCCGCCCACCTCACGGTCGGCTGCCTGCCCCGTACTACAGCCCACCCAAGCGCTGAAGAATTAGAAGAAAAAAATGGCTCTAAGCCTTATGCAGCAAGCGCAAACAGCTATGAAGAAGATAGCAATATGACCGCTGCAGCCTGGAGTGTGTGGCTGGACGTACCCGCTCAACCGGTTGCGGCATGGGTGTGTTTTGCCATGTTCATCCGCCCCGCGCTGCTGCGCCTGATGGGCGCCTACCCCCAGGCCACGCCCTTGTTGCAAGCGCGCAGCAGCGAAATTTTGCGCAAAAAACCAGGCCACACCCAGTACCAACTGGGCACCGTCTTCACCGCCCCCGATGGCAACTTGCAGGTCTGCACCACCAGCGTGCAGGGCAGCGACCAGATCAGCTCCCTGGCACGTGCCAACGGCTTGATCGTGCTGCGCCACGAACAAGGCGACGTCACCGCCGGCGACGTGGTGGAAATTTTGATGTTCGACACCACCTTGTAGCCATGCCTGCCCACACCTACCCCCTGTCACACGCGCCCACGCGCGCCACTGTGGACGCCCTGCCTGGCACTGTATTGCTAGAGTTTGGTGCGCCCTGGTGCCCGCACTGCCAGGCCGCACAGCCCGCCATTGCCCAGGCACTGCAGGGCCGCAGCGATATCACCCATCTGCAGATCGAAGATGGGCAGGGCCAGGCGCTGGGGCGCAGCTTTCACGTGCGGCTTTGGCCCACCTTGATCGTGCTGCAGCATGGCCAGGAACTCGCCCGCGTAGTCCGCCCTGCCACCGCCCAAGCGGTGCAGCACATCCTTCCCCTGCCGGGCAGCTGAGCCCGCACCGCCTATTCACCCCGCTCTTTTCCCCTTTGTTGAACCTGGTGCAGTCTGCCTTGCACACCTTGGCTCCTTGCACTTTTTTGTGGCCGCTTTTTTGTGATTCCCGCTCCCTCCTGCCCCATCTCCCCCAGCCTTGCGGGAGCCCCCATCGGGGTGTTTGACAGCGGCGTAGGCGGCCTGAGTGTGCTGCAGGCGCTGCGCAACGAACTGCCACACGAACGCTTCGTCTATTTTTCCGACAACGCCTGGGCCCCTTACGGTGAACGCAGCGCCGCCTTCATTGCCGAGCGCAGCCTGGCCATTGCCACCCACCTGCTGGAGCAGCACGGCATCAAAGCGCTGGTGGTGGCCTGCAACACCGCCACGGCCGCGGCCATTGAACTGCTGCGCCAACAACTGCCCCACCTGCAGCTGGTGGGCATTGAACCGGCCATCAAACCGGCAGCCCAGCGCAGCCACACCGGACGCGTAGGCGTGATGGGCACCCGGGGCACACTGGGCAGTGCGCGTTTTGCCCGCTTACTGGCCAGCCTCCCGCCCCAGGTGCAATGCGTTTTGCAGCCTTGTGATGGCCTGGCCCTGGCCATTGAGCAAGCAGCCCTGCAGCCCCATGACGAAGCTGCGCGTGCCGCCGTACAGGCACTGTGCCAGCGCTACACCCAGGCCATGGGACGGTTTGGCCGCCAGGCTGGCGAGATCGACACCCTGGTGCTGGGCTGCACCCATTACGTTTTTGCCCAGGAACATTTGCGCGCCTTGGTCGGCCCCGACGTGCAGCTGCTCGACACCGGGGTGCCCGTGGCACGCCACACGCGGCGCCTGCTGCTGTACGCCCAGCTCCTCGCCACCCCCAGCCCCCCCGCCCAAGCGCAGGCCCCTTCTGTGCAGTGGCTCACCTCTGGCAACCCTTTGGTGCTGCGCAGTGCCGTCGCCCACTGGCTGCACCTGCCCACCGCAGCGTGCCAGCGCATCATGCTGCCGCCACCAGCGCTTGATGCGCGCTGAGGTGCGGAGCACTTTCAGCAGCCTGCGCACCATGAAAAAACCCCAGGCCTGGGCCTGGGGTTTGCTCTTGATTCAGTAGCTGCTCGCGCTTATCCAGCAAGGGCTGGAGTCACTTTTCACCCTTCAAACCGCAGGTTGTACTCCGGCGAACGCAAAAAGCTCTCGATCAGCTCCACGATGCTCGCACCGCCCTGCAGCTGCGCCAGCCAGTGATCAAACCCCGTTTGCTCGGGGGCGCGCCGCAGCAAGCCCACGTACGTCATCACCACCTCGGTGCTGCCCTGGTGAAACGCCTGGTACTCCGCAGACTCCGAGAACTGCAGCATCAGGGCGCCACGCGAGAGCCCCCGCTGCAGCTGGCCCACCCAGTGGGCCTGGCCCGCCGCATCGGGCTCGCGACCCAGCACGTTCTGGTACACCAGGCGCACAAAGT
>JAYRPZ010000091.1:0-4825 GCA_041910915.1 Acidovorax sp. | reverse complement strand
CAGAGTGAAAAACGGCCTCAATCTGAGGCATAATATTGGGATTGCCTGGAAACGTGACCGAGTGGCCGAAGGTGCTCCCCTGCTAAGGGAGTATGGGGTGTAGAGCCTCATCGAGGGTTCGAATCCCTCCGTTTCCGCCAAAAATGCATCCTGTACCGTCCGGTACAGTCCAAAAAACCCCGCTAAGTCATTGACCAGCGGGGTTTTTTTCGTCCTGTACCGTCCTGATGCGTCCTGTTGAAGCCAGGATTTTTTGGGGGTAGTCTTGGGGGTATATTTTCAAAAGTACCCCCAACCGCCAAAAAATACCCCCAAATGCCTCTGACAGACACCGCCTGCAAGAAGGCTACATGCCCACCCGACAAGCCCCGCGTGCGCCTCACGGATGAGCGCGGGCTTTACCTGGAGGTCACCCCAAAGGGCAAGTATTTCCGGCTGAAATACCGCTTCGACGACAGGGAGAAGCTGCTGGCGTTGGGCGTGTACCCGGACACCAGCCTTGCGCAGGCGCGAGAGGCGCGCGACCAGGCGCGCAAGGCCATTGCAGCCGGGCAAGACCCTGGCGCCCTGCGGCGCGAGGCAAAGCAAGCCCGCGCAGCCGACCAGGCAAACACGTTCAAGGCCGTGGCGCGGCTGTGGTGGGAGCATTGGCGCCATGGCCGCAGCGAGCGCCACGCGGGCTACGCATGGCGGCGCCTGGAGGCCGATGTGTTCCCGGTCATCGGTCATTTGCCGGTGCGCAGCGTTACCCCAAAGCACATCACGCAGATGGCAAAGGCCGTGGAGGCGCGCGGCGCGCAGGATTTGGCCCGGCGCGTCATGCAGATGTCTGGCCAGGTCATGCGCTACGCCGTGGCCAACGACCTGGCAGAGCGCAACCCGGCTGCAGACGTCAAGCCCGGCGACTTTCTCAAGAAGCGCACCAAGGAAAACTTTGCTCGCCTTGACGAAAAAGAGATGCCCGAGCTGTTGCGCAAAATCGAGGCCTACCAGGGCGGGCCGTACACCCGGCTGGCCCTCAAGCTCATGGCGCTGACCTTTGTCCGCACCAGCGAGCTGATAGGCGCGCGCTGGAGTGAATTTGACTTGCAGGCCGCTGAATGGCGCATACCGCCCGAGCGCATGAAAATGAAGTCACTCCACATCGTGCCCCTGGCACCCCAGGCCATCGAGGTCTTGCAGGCGCTGCAGACCCTGGCCAATGGGCGCGAGCTGCTGTTCCCTGGCGAGCGCGACCACGCCAAGCCCATGAGCAACAATACGATATTGGCCGCGCTGGATCGCATGGGCTTCAAGGGCCGCATGACGGGCCACGGCTTCCGGGGCGTGGCCAGCACAGCCTTGCATGAGCATGGCTTTGCCCACCATGTGATTGAAGCCCAGCTTGCGCACCAGGAGCGCAACGAAACCGCAGCAGCCTACAACCACGCGCTTTACCTGAAAGATCGCCGCACCATGATGTGCTGGTGGGGCGACCACCTGGACAAGCTGCGCAAGGGTGCCGACGTGATACCGCTGGCGCCACGGGTGGCGTGACGGTTCCTCCCGCGCGCGTGGGGGGCGCACTTTTCAAACATGGAAATATTTCCATGTTTATCGTTCCTCCCGCGCGCGTGGCGTCACCTGAATGTGCGCAGCGCCCACATTCAACCGATTACCCCCCCCCTCTGCGCCGCTGAATGTCCGTAGGCGGGACATTTGCGCTTGACACCCAGCCCCAACCCCATGCCATAATCCGCGCAACCCCGAAAGGGGCCGGTGCGTAGAAACACCTTTGGTAAAGCGGTGCAACCCCTCCGACAACGGGGTTTTGTCACGTCTGGATTTCAGCAAATGCGGCGCTTCGCCGTGTTTCTTGGTTTCGGGCGTGGTGGGCCAGAGTGGTAACACCTGGCGCACGGCTTTACCCGTGTTTCTAACCGCCACGCCCACCTGTTGCGCGTAGAAACGCAGCCGGTGGTTTCAAGTCTCGTAAAGGAGCATGAAGCCGTGACCATCATCACCCTGGCCAGCCGCCGCGCTGCGCCCACCAACCCCACCCCCGACACCTACGAGGCCGCACAGCAAGCCTATGCCGACGCCAGCAACGGCTTGAGCATGGCGCGGCATTACCTGCAGCAAGGCAACTTTGCAGCCGCTCAGCGCAAGATGGTTCAAGCCCTTGCCGCCGTGCGCGGCCTGCAGACCGAGGGGGGCGAAGCATGAGCGCCACCACGCCCACCCCTGCAGATACCGCAAAGACCATCAAGGCCCTGCGCAAGCGCCTGGAGCGCTGGGAGCTGGAGCACCTGCGCCAGTTGGCTGCCAGCCTTGCCGACCAGCTGGAGGCTGCAGAGCAGCGCATAGAGGCCCTCGAAATCGACGCCGCCCGCGCATGGGACACCGCCGAAGCGTGGCGCGAAGATGCCCAGCGCCTGGTGGAGGAACTGGAGGCCGCAGGCGCCACCGTGGGCCTGACCCAGGACGGCGCTTTGGTGGTGTGTGACGATGCGCAGCCCACCGCGCCCACGCAGCCCACGGGCGATGCCTGGCGCTACTGCAGCAACCTGGGCAGCCCCGAGGCCGCGCGGGCGCTGGTGCAGGCCACGCTGACGGCATCAGGAACGATTCACTTTGCCTACACCCAGGCAGGCGATGCCGAGAGCTTCGCCACCGTACCCGACTGGCAGGCCGTACAGCGCGAGCTGCTGCACGCCCTGCATGTGGCTGGTCACCCAGCCGGGAGGCCTTGAGCATGGCACCCAGCAACACCCCACGCAAGCCCCGGCCCCTTCCTCAACCCAAGGCGAGCGAGTCCATCCTCGTCTATGGCGGGCTGCCTTCGGGCGCCTGTGCGGCCCGGCTGCAAATGACCGCCCGCGAGCGTGCCCAGGTGGACAGGGCCCTGGCCCTTGTCGGTCGTCAGTTGCGCATGCCATGGGCGGCTTTCGACAGCCCCCATGGTGCCAAGGATTACTTCCGCCTTGCGATTGGTGCCGAGCCTGTAGAGCACTTCGCGGCGCTGTTCCTCGACAGTCAACACCGTGGGATTGCCTTTGAGCGAATGTTCACGGGAACCCTGACCCAGACCAGCATTTACCCGCGTGAAGTGGTGCTTTGCGCCCTGCGCCACAACGCTGCAGCCGTGGTGCTAGGGCACAACCATCCCAGCGGTAGCACGGCACCCAGCCGGGCCGATGAGGCTTTGACACAGACCCTCAAAAGTGCCCTGGCGCTGGTTGACGTGCGGGTTCTGGATCACATCATCGTCACACCTGACGCGGCGCTTAGCATGGCTGAAAAAGGGCTCGTTTGAGCGCACCAACCACCCGCGCCAGCAGCACCAGGCCGCAAAGGCTTTCGCATGCATTTGATTGAGGGTTCACACATGGCAAAGAAGCAGGCAGGCAAGCAGCAAGCGCCCGTTCAGCGGGCAATCAGTTTCAACTCCCCTGGGCTGGGGTTGGCTGGCACCTTATATGCCAACGACTTCGGGCGAGGTGCTGCGGATCACCAACTGGAGGGCTATTTGTGCGACTCAGAGGGCAAAGAGTGGCTTTTCCGTGGGTCACTTCAGGGCGTTGAGTTTGTGTCCAAAGAAACGCGCGGGGCGCCCAAAAAAACAGGCCGCAGTGTGGCCGTGTATTTGGCTTCGGTGTGTCTCCGACGCGGGGCACACAGGGCCGGAATCGTTAGGTTTTCTGTGCTCGAAAAGTTGCGCGAACTGTGGACGGATTTGCCGGCTGATGACCGCAGTTTGCGGCGCCTGATTCAGGACGGGAAAAAGGCCACGGGCGATTCGCACGTGGTGCTTGCAGGGGTTGCCATCGCTGCCTTGTGGCGACATTTTGAGCAGCAAGAGGACGGCGGTTTTACGGTGCGCGGCGTTGGGTGGCGTTGGGCGCCGGGTATGGCCGCCGCGCTGTATGGCGACGTATTTCTAAGGGTGCGCGTACGTCAAGGGCAGGAATAAATTTTATTTTTAGCCCTTTTTGGGTTTTTCTCTGCCTTGCACATTCAGCCAACCCTCAAGGGTTCGCTTTTGGCTCCAAGCGGAAACGACGGGGCTTTCATCTTTGGAGGTGTGTATGCAGGCAAATCAACAAACCCAGATCAACCAACCCCGGCGCATGGAGGATGTGACGCAGGTTGGGGCACGTATCGGCAGGGGTAAGAGCTGGATTCATGCGGCTGTGCTGCGCGGCGAGTTTCCCGCCCCGGTGCGGCTGTCGAGTCGTTGCACCCGCTGGGATTCGTTTTCTGTCGATCGTTGGATCGAAGAACAATTTGCAAAGGTTGAAAAATGACCGACCAAGAAAAAACCGCCGGGGTGGTACCAACACCCGAGGCGGCCATCCAAAAAGCAGACCACACCATTATCGTTGGCAACCTGGGCCGCGTCAACGACCATGCGCCAGTGCAGGCCATGCGCAGCGCGACACCGCCCGCGCCCTTAGAGCCGCAAGACCGCAGGCCGGTGGTGCGCGCTGGTGGCTTCGACCGGCGCGCCCTGCCTGACCCCGTTGGCTATTACGAGGGCGATGGACTGAAGCTCACGGGGCGCGGCAAGTGGCGCACCACTGAATGCAAGTTCCATGGCGGTTCTGATTCCATGCGAATCAACACCGAGTCCGGCGCCTTCGTGTGCATGGCGGGCTGCGGCGCAAGGGGCGGCGACGTGCTGGCCTACCACATGGCGCAGCATGGTCTTGAGTTTGTGGAGGCAGCAAAGGCCCTTGGCGCCTGGGTTGACGATGGCCGACCCGCGCAGCGGCACCGACCCACCCCGCTGACCCCGCGCCAGGCGCTGGAGGTTTTGGCCTACGAGGCCAACCTTACGGCGCAT
>JAYRPZ010000090.1:0-31229 GCA_041910915.1 Acidovorax sp. | reverse complement strand
GGTGTGCAGGCGCGGAATCGGGCGGTCTGCGTTGTTGCAAATCCTCGCAATAGCAAGGCTATTGCTGCGGTTTGCGCCTAGCAGCCCATCCCGATCCGCATCCTGCACCCCTTCGCGCGAGATCGTGAACACGCTCTTAGGCGGGCAAAAAGCCTTCCACCGAGAGGTAGCGCTCGCCGGTGTCGTAGTTAAAGCCCAGCACGCGCGCGCCCTGGGGCAGCTCGGGCAGTTTTTGGGCAATCGCAGCCAGCGTGGCGCCGCTGGAGATGCCCACCAAAATACCCTCTTCGCGTGCGCTGCGGCGGGCGTATTCACGGGCCACTTCGGCTTCCACCTGGATCACGCCATCGAGCAAGCTGGTATCCAAGTTCTTGGGAATAAAACCTGCACCAATGCCCTGAATGGGGTGGGGTGCCGGTGTGCCCCCACTGATCACGGGCGACTGCGTGGGCTCTACGGCATACACCTTGAGCTGGGGAAACTTGGCTTTGAGCACACGCGCCACGCCACTGAGGTGGCCGCCCGTGCCTACGCCGGTGATGAGTGCATCCAGCCCCTCGGGGAAGTCGGCCAAAATTTCTTGCGCCGTGGTTTGGGCGTGGATGTCGGCGTTGGCTGGGTTCTCGAACTGCTGGGGCATCCAGGCGCCAGGGGTGCTGGCCACCAGCTCTTCGGCGCGGGCAATGGCGCCTTTCATGCCTTTTTCGCGCGGCGTGAGGTCAAAGCTGGCACCGTAGGCCAGCATCAGGCGGCGGCGCTCGATGCTCATGCTGTCGGGCATCACCAAAACCAGCTTGTAGCCTTTCACGGCGGCCACCATCGCCAGGCCCACGCCGGTGTTGCCGCTGGTCGGCTCGATGATGGTGCCGCCCGGCTTCAAGGCGCCAGACTTTTCTGCAGCCTCGACCATGGCCAGGGCAATGCGGTCTTTCACCGAGCCGCCAGGGTTGCTGCGCTCGGACTTGACCCAAACGTTGGCACCGGCACCGAACAGGCGGTTGATGCGGATGTGCGGCGTATTGCCAATGGTGTGCAGGATGTTGTCAGCTTTCATGGCGTCTCCAGAAAAAACGAATGCAGGGGCCGATTGTGCAGGGCCTGACCGCGCGAGCTGGGCATATCGATATGCCAGCTCGCGCTGGCCTCACGCCGTATGGCCGGTGAGCACAAACAGTGGGTAGCTGCGGCCATTGCTGCGCTGCACTTGCAGCACTTCGCGCAGCGCCACATCGTGCAGCCCGGCTTGCTGAGCCTGGGCCTGCAGCCACACGGGATCGAAACCGCTGTGGTGTACGCCCTTGGCCACGTTGTCGCCATGGAAGCTGCCGTCTTCCTGGTACAAGTCCACCAGCGCCACGCGCCCGCCCGGATGCAGCGCAGCAACAAACTGGCGCAGCAGCGCCGCCACATCGGCCACATGGTGCAGCGCCATGCAACTGACGATGGCGTGGTAGCGCCCGGGCAGGCCGCTGGTCACGGCATCGCCCACCTGCAAGCGCAGATTGGGCACGCCTTTGGCCTGCAGCACCTGCAGCATGGCGGGCGAGCTGTCAAACGCGGTCATCTGCGCCACGCGCGGCGCCAAGGCGGCGGCCAGCAAGCCGGTGCCCGCACCAAAGTCGAGCACCTCCTCGTGCGCCGACCAGGGCAAATGCTCCAGGAAATACGCAGGCACCGCCGCCAGTTGCTGCGACATGGGGCGCTGGTCCCACTGGGCGGCAGCGGCGTCGAAGTGCGACAGTGGGGTCGCCGAAGAAGACGAGGGAGTGGTGGTGGAAGACATCAGCAAAAAGTCCAAGGTTCTCAAAAAACGGTGCGGCTGTGGCGGGCCTAGGGCCTATACCAGCACATCGAAATGGCGCTGCACCATGTCGGTCATCAGCCGACGGGTGGCGGCCTCGTCCAGCCCCTGTAGTTGCGCGTGCAACTGGGGCGCCAGCCGGGTGAAAGTATCGAGCACGCGGGGGTCGAAGTGGCTGCCTCGGCCCTCGTGCAAGATGGCCATCACCTTCTCAAACGGCAGCGGCTCTTTGTAAGGGCGGCGCGAACTGAGGGCATCGAACACATCGGCCACGGCAAAAATGCGCGCCGACAGCGGGATGGCCTCGCCCGCCAAGCCGCGCGGGTAGCCGCTGCCGTCCCATTTTTCGTGGTGGCCGCCGACCACATCGCGCGCGCCATCGAGCCAGCCCGCGCCGGTGACGATGTCTTCGCCCAGCGCCACGTGGGTACGCATGGTGGCCATTTCGGGATCGTCCAGACGCCCGGGCTTGAGCAAGATGCCCTCGGGGATGCCGATCTTTCCCGCGTCGTGCAAAAAGCTGCCCGCAATCAGCGACTGCATGGCCGCGCCCTGCAAGCCCAGCGCCTCGGCGGTGCGGGCGGCCAGCCAGGCCACGCGGTAGTTGTGCGCGCCGGTGTCAGAGTCGCGCTTGGCAATGGCGCGGCCCAGCGCTTCCATCATGGCGATGTGCGATTCGAGCACCTGCTGCGCCTTGTGCTCGTTCTCTTTCACCAGATGCACCACCACCGGGTAAATCACGCCGCCGCACACCAGCGAGGCCAGGCACACCATCAGGCTGACGATGAAGGCGTCCGACAAAATTTGCTGGTGCTGCCATTCAGGGATGGTGCGCACGCCCTCGAAGTAGCCGGTGATGGGGCCGGAGGGCACCTCGCGCAGTGGCACAAACACGCGCAGCGCCCATTCACCCCCGGGCAGCGGCAGGCTCTCGTAGGACGATTGTTGGTAGCGCGGCGTGCCGTGCTTGGGCAACCGCTGCTCCAGCGCATGGCCAGCGGGGGTGACCGATTCGGCCAGCTTGCGGCCATCGGCGCCGTAAATTTCCGCAATCTCGAACAGCCCGCCTGTGAGCAGCTGCGCCGCCTGCTGTGCCTGGGCGCCAGCCTGGGGGCCATCCAGGCGCACGCTGCCTTGCCCGGCCAGCACGCGGCGCGATTCTTCCTGGGCAAAGGCCACCACCTCTTGTTCGGCGTTCTCGCGCGAGACCAGCCAGGCCAGCGGACTGGCGCAGGCGGCCATCACCAGCGTGACGCCAGCGATGCGCCGGGCGGTTTTGCGTTGAAAAGTTTGCATCCGTCGCCTCCTTGGAGCAAGGTGGGCACTATGCCCATAGAAGATGAACGCCAGCTGAAGGGCCGCCGCCGTGAAGCGTGCCAGACCGCCGCTGGTGCAAGCCAGACGCTCAGGCGCAAGCCTGAAGCCCCATAGCCGACCTAGGCACGGAGCGCGACTTGGGTGAAACGGGCAATCTCTACGCGCAGCAATACCAAGTGGCCCAGTTGTTCTGTGCTACAGCCATATCTATATGCACGGCGGCGGGAAGGCAGCGGCACCCGTCGAGCATGACGATAATGGTGTTTTATGCCTCTAGTCCCTTTGTAATGGGCGCGAGCAGCTATCAAATCAATAGTTATGAACAGCTACTTGCGGCAATAGCCTTCGCCTTCCTTAATGGTGAGGCAGTTGGACTCATCGGCCAGCCATTTCATGCCGGTGGCTTCGCCGTCGGTCGCCTTGATGCGTTCTTGGACGCCCTCTCTCTCAAAAGCGATGTAGTCGGGGCCTGCCGTGCCTTCAAAGGTTTGCGTCTCGTCAATAGTGACCTCGTATTTGGCGTTTTCCTTGGCAACCAATGTCAAAGACATGCCTTCTGGCCCAAACCAAGTCCCCTGCCACCCTTGAACGACACTAGCTGCCACGGCCGCCGAAGCTAGGGCGCTGGGCTGCGGCGCTTGCACTGCGTGTGCGGGAGGGCTGGGGCTCTCAGGTGCAGGCACCTCTTGCTTCCCGCAGGCGGCCATAGCGACAGTAAAAATGATGCCAAAAGACCTCAATCCAAGGGGGCGGGGAGTGTGCATGGGGTGATGTTCGGGATTTTTGAGGGCAAAAAAAGAGAGTTCTTCATCGAACTCTCAGGTTTGCAGCCGCCCATTTCACGCGGCGGCTGATGCGCGCTGCCAGCTTTATTTCCTGGTGCCCTTGATCTTGTCATTGCCCTGGTTTTTGCCCTCGATCACTTTGCCGTCTGCGCTGAGGATCATGGTGTCAACAAACTTACCGTCGTTCCAATTGAGCGTGAATTCCTGCTTCTGCGGGTTGGAGACTATCCAGACGCACTTCATTTGCGACGTGCTGTTAGAGCAGGTTCCGTTGGCTGCCAGCGTGGTCTCACCATTAGGTTTGTCGTTCACGCTCCAGGTGAACGTGCCCACGGCCTTGGACAGTTCTGGCGCCTTGACGCACAGCGCGTGGCCCAACTTGCCCGTGTCGTTTTCTTTCACGCCGCACTGGTAGCCGCTACCTGAGAGCGAAGCGCCGTTGGCCAGTCGCACGATGTCCCATTGCGCCAGGGCAGCGCAGGCAGCCTTGGCGTCCTTTTTGACCTCCCACAACTCCACGTTGCGCTGGCCGGAGGGACAGGCTTCACCAGTGACTTTGGTGTACGCGGTTTGCGCACTGGCGCCAGCAGCGCAAGCCAGAGAAGCGGCGGCAATCAAAATGTGAGGAAGAAACTTCATGGTGTATTTCTCGAAGAAATTGATGGATATACGAAACGAAGCACCGCACCCTGTGTCCAGTCGCAACGACTCGTAACGCACTATATCCGCCACTCCATCATGGTCAATTTTTTTCTGTGCTTTGTTCAAGGAAACCACACCCCTGCAGAGGTATTGGTAGAGCAGGCAGTGCAATAATCGCCGCCGTGAAGCGTGCCAGACCGCCGCTGGTGCAAGCTGGGAAACCAGGCACTGGAGGAACGTCCGGACTGCACAGGACAGCGTAGCAGCTAACGGCTGCCCACCGTGAGGTGAGGATCAGAGCAACAGAGACGAGTCCCAGGGGAGTGCCGCGAGGTAGACCACTGGGGGTGAAACGGGCAATCTCTACGCGCAGCAATACCAAGTAGGCCAACCACGGGAGCAGGGCGACCTCTCTCGACCTTGTGGCTCCGCAAGGAGAGTTGGCGGGTAGGTAGCACCGAGCCGGGTGGGCGACCCCCGGCCCAGAGTAATGGCGGTCACGTTGCGGGCAACCGCAATGCACAGAATCCGGCTTATCGGCACGCTTCACACTTTTGCGCTCCCCTATCGACAGGGCAGTCTGACCTTTTTTAGCGGTAATCCAGGGCTTATACCCGCCTATTATTCACCGCTATGTTCGATATCGCTTTGCTTTTGGGCGCCGCTTTCGTGGCCGGAGCCCTCAATGCCGTCGCCGGTGGCGGCAGTTTCTTGACTTTGCCTGCGCTGGTGTTCGTGGGTGTGCCACCCGTGGTGGCCAATGCCACGGGCACGGTGGCGCTGCTGCCGGGCTATCTGGCGGGGGCTTGGGGGTTTCGCGAAGACCTGGCACCGCCGCCCAGCCTGAGCCTGCGCGCCGTGGTGCTGCTGTCGCTGGTTGGTGGCTCGGTGGGCGCGGGCCTGCTGCTCTTGACCTCGGACAGCGTGTTCCAGCGCATCGTGCCGTGGCTGCTGCTGGTGGCCACCGCCTTGTTTGCCCTGGCGCCCCAGCTGCGCGCCTGGAGTGGCCACCAGGGCACGGCACCTGCAGCATGGAAGGCTGCCCTGGGAATGCTGGCCGTGGCCGCTTATGGCGGCTACTTCAACGGCGGCTTGGGCATTTTGCTGCTGGCGCTGCTGGGGCTGCTGGGGCAAACCCAGCTCAACGCCATGAATGGCATGAAAAACCTGGTCTCGGCCCTGCTGACGGCGATTGCCGTGGGCATTTACGCTGCAGGCGGCATCGTGCAGTGGCGCCTGGCCTTGCTGATGATGGTGGCGGCCACCTTGGGTGGCTACGGCGGTGCCCGCGTGGCACGGCGCCTGCCAGCCACCGTGCTGCGCTGGGGCATCGTCGCTACCGGGCTGGTGATGGCCGGGCTGTTTTTTGCCCGCCAGTGAAGCCGGGCAGCAGCACGCTGTGCTGCGGCTGCCAATTTTGCTCATCTTTCAATAGCTGCTTGCGCTTGATTGGCGCGGCTTAGAGGCCAAAAATACCTTCAAAAAAGCCTCTTTAAGGGGCTGTCAGGTGCTGGCCGGGCAGGCCCCTGCGGCATCGGCTGGGGCGGTTTTTTCAGAGGAAAAATCGGCTTTTTCCCTTACTGGGAAAGCGCAAGCAGCTCACTTTTCAATAGCAATTTCAGCCCCTTGGGGCGCAATGCGCAGCGGTATCGTCACCGGGCCGTCGTTCACCAGGTGAACTTGCATGTCGGCGGCAAATTCGCCCGTTGCCACGCAGGGGTGGGCCGCACGCGCCTGGGCCACGAAGTAGTCGTACAGCCGCTGCCCCTGGGCAGGCGGCGCAGCCTGGGTGAAGCTGGGGCGGTTGCCGCCCGAGGCATCAGCGGCCAGGGTGAACTGGCTGACGATGAGCAGGCCGCCGCCCACGTCTTGCACGCTGCGGTTCATCTTGCCTTGCGCGTCGCTGAAGATGCGCAGCTTGAGCACCTTGGCCAGCAGCCGCTGGGCCTGGGCCTCGCTGTCGCCGCGCTCGGCACACACCAGCACCAGCAGGCCGGGGCCAATGGCGCCGACCACCGTACCGGCCACTTCCACGCGCGCCTCGCGCACCCGTTGCAACACACTGATCATGCGGTTTTCTCCTGGGCTTCAGATTGCTCAAACGCTGTGGCCAAACCCTGGGGCAGCAGCTCTATGGTGGCGTGCAGGCCGGGCACGGTGTCCATCAACTCGGACTCCAGCGCCTGGCGCGCCTGGGCAGCGCGGCCCAGCGTCCACTCGGCGGGGGCGTGCATGTGCAGCTGCACGTAGCTGCGCGCACCCGCGCGGCGCGAGGCCAGGCTGTCAAAGCGCACGGCACCGCCATGGGCCTGGCTGTGGCGCAGCAGCACAGCCTCGATCTGGTCAATCAGCTCTTGCTCCACGGCTTCGTCCATCAGGCCCTGCGCGCCGCGCCACACCAGTTCAATGCCTTCACGCAAAATGTTCAGGCCCACGGCAATGCCCACCACGGGGTCAAGCCACTGCCAGCCGGTGGCGTGGGCCGCAGCCAAACCCACCACCACACCCACGGAAGTCCAGACATCGGTGACAAGGTGGCGCGCGTCGCCCTCCAAGGCCACGGCGCGGTGCTGGCGTGCCGTGCGGAACATGGCCCAGGCCAGCACGCCGTTGAGCCCGGTGCTCAGCAGCGACAAGGCCATGCCCCAGCCCAGCTGCTCCAGCGGCTGCGGCTGCAGCAGGCGCTGCACCGAGGCCCAGACAATGGCGGCACTGGCGCCCACAATCAAAATGCCCTCGAAGCCCGAGGAAAAATACTCGGCCTTGTGGTGGCCGTAGGGGTGTTCAACATCGGCCGGGCGCTCGGCCACGGTGACCATGGCCAGGGCAAACATGGCGCCTGCCAGGTTGACGAAGGACTCCAGCGCGTCCGACAACAGGCCGACCGAGCCCGTCAGCCACCAGGCCAGGGTTTTGAGCACGATGGTCAGCAGCGCCACCAGCACAGAGGCGCGCAGCAGGCGCCGGGGCGTCATCCAAGCGGTGAAGGAAGCAGGCAAAAAATCATGCACAGCGGGGCACCCCAGAGCAAAGCACAGAGCGCCGAATTACACCAGAGCGCTGTGGCGTGTGCGGCGCAGCTGCTCATCCCCCCAGCAGCAGCGCCACGAACACCACCGTGTGCAGCAGCACGCCACTGCCCGCTGCCAGGGCGTAGCGCCAGCCACCACTGGCCCAGGCCACGGCGGTTTTGCTCAGGGCGTGAACGGACAAGGCCGCCGCCAGCGCACGGGCCAAGCTTGGCCCTGCGGCGTCTTGGGGTGGCCCCTGTAGCAGCACCGCCGCCGTGGCGGCATGGACATCGGCCAGCGCGGCCAGCAGCGCGCCCGCGAGAAAACCGGCATCGCCCCACCACAGCTTGAGGGCGTACACCAGCACCTGGATGCCGGTGAGCAAGGCGGCAATCACCAGCGCATCGCGCAGGCGGAACATGGCGGGATCGGCCGGGGGCACGCTGGGGGCGGGGGCAGACTCCTGCGCCGCTGGTGCTGGCGCTGCGCCTGCGCTGCGCAGCAAGAGCCAGCCCCACAGCGCCGCCGCCACGCCCCCAGCCAGCGCAGGCGCTGCCAAAAGCGGCAACCACTGCGGCTGCACGGTGGCGGCCACGGCCAGCATTTGCAACATGGTGGCCACGCACGACATGGCCGCCGCCCCGCCTTGCACCCGCGCAGACTCCAAGCCCTCGCGCACCGCCATGCCCAGGCTGGCAATGGTGGCGGTGCTGGAAACAAAGCCCGAGGCCAACGACGACAGCGCCAACGCGTGGCGCGCCGCCAGCAACCGCCGCCCCAGGTGGGCCAGCGACTGGATCAACAGCAGCACCAGCACCAGGCGAGCCACCACCTGGGGATCGAGCACCTCGCCCCACAGCGGGCGGTGCGGCGCCAGCGGCAGCACCAGCAGCGCCAAAGCGGCCAGCACCAGCGCACCGCGCACCTCTGCCGGGCGCAGCCACTCGCGTGCAAAGCGGTGCAGGGCCTCGCGCAAGGCCAGCAAGCCGGTCACCAGCACCGCCAGCGCCGCCCCTGTAGGCAGGTGGTGGGCACAGACCACGCCCACCAGGTAGGCCAGCCACAGGGCAATCTCGGTGGTTGCACCGGGGTCACCCGAGCGGTCGTCACGCACGTAGGCCACCACCGCCAGCGCTGCCACCAGGGCCGCGCCCACAGCCACCAAGGCACTCCCGCCCCAGAGTGCCGTAGCCACCCCCGCCAAGGCGGTCAGGGCAAAGGTGCGCACCCCGGCAAAGGCGCGCTGCGGGCCTTCGCCCTTGCGCCGTTCGCGCTCAATGCCCATGAGCAAGCCACAGCCCAGTGCCCCGGCCAGGGCAGCCACCGCAGCAGAAAGTTCGACACCCGCGTCCATGGCGGCATTGAAGCACGGCCTGTGCGTTTGCGAAACAACCTGGCCCTGCGCGCCGCAGGGCGTCACCCACTTGCCATGCCCACGGCGCACAATGGCGCCATGCCTTGGACTGCCTCTTACCTCGCCCCCGCCCAGTTCACCGACGCCAGTGCTGCCCTGGCCCAGGTGCAGCACATTTACCAGCAGCAAATGGCCCACCTGCGCCAGGCCATGCAAGACTTTGTGGCCGGGCGCCTGCCAGCGCAGCGCGTACGTGCCTGCTACCCCATGGTGCGCCTGCACACCGACACGGTGGCGCGCGAGGCGAGCACGCTCTCGTATGGCTTTGTCGATGGGCCAGGCACGTTTGAAACCACCCTCACCCGGCCCGACCTGTTCGCGCGCTACTACCACGAACAATTCAGCCTGCTGCTGCGCAACCACCATGTGGCGCTGGAGGTGGGCACCAGCCACACGCCCATCCCGCTGCATTTCTCGTTTGCCGAGAACGACCATGTGGAAGGCCAGCTCAGCGCCGCGCAGCGCCAGGCCATGCACGATGTGTTCGACCTGCCCGAACTCAGTGCCATGGACGACGGCATTGCCAACGGCACCTGGCAGCCCCAGCCCGGCCAGGCACAGCCGCTGTCGCTGTTCACCGCGCCGCGTGTGGACTACTCGCTGCACCGCCTGCGCCACTACTGCGGCACGCAGCCCGAGTGGTTCCAAAATTTCGTGCTGTTCACCAACTACCAGTTCTACATCGACGAGTTTGTGCGCCTGGGCCATGCCGAGATGGCCAACCCAGACAGCCAATACATTGCCTTCGTCGAACCGGGCAACGTCGTCACGCACCGCCGTGGCCGTGCGGCGCAGGCCAGCGAAGCCCTCGGTACGCGGCCCGAGCGACTGCCGCAAATGCCCGCCTACCACCTGGTGCGCGAGGACAGCAGTGGCATCACCATGGTGAACATTGGCGTGGGCCCAGCGAACGCCAAAACCATCACCGACCACATTGCCGTGCTGCGCCCGCACGCCTGGCTGATGCTGGGCCACTGCGCGGGCCTGCGCAACAGCCAGCAACTGGGCGACTACGTGCTGGCGCACGCCTACGTGCGCGAAGACCACGTGCTGGACGAAGACCTGCCGCTGTGGGTGCCCATTCCGGCGCTGGCAGAAATCCAGGTGGCGCTGCAGCAGGCCGTGGCCCAGGTGACGCAAATGCCGCAAGACCAGCTCAAACGCATCATGCGCACCGGCACCGTGGCCAGCACCGACAACCGCAACTGGGAGCTGGTGCAGGGCAACACGCCGCAGCGGCGCTTCAGCCAAAGCCGGGCCGTGGCGCTGGACATGGAAAGCGCCACCATCGCGGCCAACGGTTTTCGCTTTCGCGTGCCCTACGGCACGCTTTTGTGCGTGAGCGACAAGCCACTGCACGGCGAAATCAAACTGCCCGGCATGGCCAACCATTTCTACCGCGAGCGCGTGGATCAGCACCTGCGCATTGGCATACGCGCGCTAGAGATACTGCGCGCCGATGGCGTAGAGCGCCTACACAGCCGCAAGCTGCGCAGCTTTACCGAAGTGGCGTTTCAGTAAGCGCTGGGCTACGCGCCCCGCCCACCGCCCTCCCCAACAACCACACAGCCCGCCAAAAGCGGGCTGTGGGCATTGGCACCTGGCCGGTGAATGTCTCGGTATCTCAGCCGGAGACGGGCGGCACCACCATGCCGATCAAGGCTGCCGCCTCGCGCGCGGCCACACGGCCTTCGTCGGTGGGCACCACCCAGACTTCGATGCGGCTGTCGGGCGCATGGATGGCCCAAGCCGCCTTGCCGTCGGCCTGGCGGTTGCGCTCGCTGTCGATGCGCAGCCCCGTCCAGGCCAGGCGCTCACACACCTGCTGGCGCAGCACGGCATCGTTTTCGCCAATGCCGCCGCTGAAAGCCAGCACGTCCAGCCCTTGCAAGCAGGCCACCAAAGCGCCGGTTTCGCGCACCACGCGGTGGGTGAACTGGGCAATGGCGCGCTGGGCTGCCTCGCTGCCATCGGCGCGCAGGCGGCGCATATCGGCCGAGATACCCGACACGCCCAGCAAGCCCGACTGTTTGTAGAGCAGCTTTTCAATGCGCGCATGGTCCCAGCCCTGCTCCATCAGGTACAGCAGCACACCGGCATCGAGGCTGCCGCTGCGCGTGCCCATCATCAGGCCATCGAGGGCAGAAAAGCCCATGGTGGTGGCCACGCTGACGCCTTCGTTGGCTGCACACAAGCTGGCGCCATTGCCCAGGTGGGCCATGACGACGCGCCCGCGCCCGCGCAAGGTCTGCTCTTGCAGCACCGACATGATGTACTGGTAAGACAGCCCGTGAAAGCCGTAGCGGCGCACGCCCTGATCCCGCAACTCTTTTGGCAGGGCAAAGGCGTAGTCCACCTCGGGCATGTGGGCATGGAAGGCCGTATCGAAGCACGCGACCTGTGCCACCTCCGGGAAGGCAGCGCGAAAACGGCGAATGCCCTCCAGGTTGTGCGGCTGGTGCAGCGGCGCCAGGGAGTTAAAGCGCGTCAAGCGCTCCAGCACCTCGTCGGTGACGCGCACACTGGCGCTGTATTCCCCGCCGCCATGCACCACACGGTGCGCCACGGCCTGCAGGCCCTGCGCTGCGGCCAGCGCCTGCACCAAGTGGCGCAGGCGCTCTAGCGCTACAGTAAAAGGAGCTACTCCCGCAGGTACAGCAAGGGTTTCCGTGTGTTTTTGCCCTTGAAAAACCCAACCCATTTCGGGCGTGCCACCGGGCTCCAGGCCCTGGACGTTGCCCGCCAGCGAGTGCGGCAGCACCTGCCCGCCTTCCAGCGGATGCAAGGAGAACTTGAGCGAGGACGAGCCTGCATTAACGGCAAGAATGGCCATGCGCTACGCCCTTTCTCAGCCCTGTTTCCAGGCATTGGCCGCACGCTTGCGGCGCTGGTCGTGCGCAGCCAACACGGCCAGCACGGTGGAGGCCACGCGCGCTGCCGGGCCGTCGGCACGGCTGGTCAGGGCGATGGGCACGCGCGCGCCCAGCACCAGGCCGGAGCCGCTGGCGCCCGCCAGGTATTCGAGCTGCTTGGCCACCATGTTGCCGCTTTCCAGGTCGGGCACGGCCAGGATGTCGGCCTGACCCGCCACCGCCGAGGTGATGCCCTTGATGCGCACCGCGTCCATAGAAATGGCGTTATCGAAAGCCAGCGGGCCATCGAGCAGGCCACCGGTGATCTGGCCACGGTCGGCCATCTTGCACAGCGCAGCCGCGTCCAGCGTGGACGGAATGGCCGGGGTGACGGTTTCCACAGCCGACAAAATCGCCACCTTGGGCACTTCCACGCCCAGCAGGCGGGTGAAGTCGATGGCGTTTTGGATGATGTCGGCCTTCTCCAGCAGGCTGGGCACGATGTTGATGGCCGCGTCAGTGATCAACAGCGGCTTGTCGTACAGCGGCACATCGAAGCGGAACACGTGCGACAGGCGGCGGCCCGTGCGCAGCGCGGGCTGGGCCAGCACGGCCTTGAGCAGCTCGTCGGTGTGCAGGCTGCCCTTCATGATGATTTCCACCTCACGGCGCGCAGCCATGGCGGCGGCCACTTCGGCAGCGGCATGGCTGTGCTCGACCGAGACGATCTCCACGCCCTGCAGGTTCAGTCCGGCTTCTTCGGCCACGCGGCGGATGCGCCCCTCGGGGCCAATCAGCACGGGCTGGATCAGGCCATGGTTGGCCGCATCCAGCGCGCCACTGAGCGAGCCTGCATCCACCGGATGCACCACAGCGCAGCGCACGATCTCCAAGCCTTGCACCTTGGCCAGCAGGTCGTTAAAGCGTGCTTCAGGATCAAACAGCTGCAACTGCGGCGCGTTGATGCGCTGCACGCGCACTTTTTGCTGCGGCGGCATCAGGTTGGCTTCGCCCTTGAGCACCACCTCGCCATGCTGGTTGGTGACCAGGCAGTCCATCTTGACGCGCTTTTTCTCATCGTTCTTCTCGGCCACCGTGGCCAGCACGGTGAGGGTGTCGCCGATGCGCACGGGCTTGGTGAACTTGAGTTCCTGCCCCAGGTAAATGGTGCCGGGGCCGGGAAATTGCGTGCCAAACAGCGCCGAAATCAGCGCCGCACCCAACATACCGTGGGCAATGACGCCGTGGAACATGGTGGCGTCAGCGTATTCCGGGTTCAAGTGGGCGGGGTTGATATCGCCCGACACGGCGGCGAAGGCTTGGATGTCTTCCAGAGTCACCGTGCGCAGCAAACGGGCACTTTGGCCGACGCTGAGTTCGTCATAGGTGACGTTTTCCATCCACAAGGTTTCGGTTTCGCTGACGTTGCTGTTCATAAAAAGGCTTCCAGTGATGGCAAAAAGCAAAAAAGGCGGGGCAAGAGCGCAGGGACGAAAGACCGCTCAATCCATGGCGTGCACGCCAGCGTCGACGTAAATCGTCTGGCCGGTCATGCCGCTGGCTGCGTCCATGCACAAGAAGGCGCTGAGCTGGGCGATTTCCTCCAGCGTCACCAGGCGCTGCAGCGGCGCTTTGGCCTGGGCGGTGGCCATCAGCTCATCAAAGTGGGCAATGCCCGAGGCAGCACGTGTCAGGATGGGGCCAGGCGAGACGGCATGCACACGGATGTTCTTGTTGCCCAGTTCCAGCGACATATAGCGCACCACCGATTCCAGCGCCGCCTTGACCGGGCCCATCAGGCCGTAGTGCGGCACCACCTCACCCGAGCCCAGGTAGGTCATGGCGAGCATGGCACCGCCTTGGGGCATGTGCGGAGCGCACAGCTTGCCCAACTCGGCAAACGAGTGGCACGACACGCTCACAGCGCGGGCAAAACCCTCGCGCGAGCTGTCCACCACGTCGCCGTGCAGGTCTTGCAAGGGCGCCCAGGCAATGGAGTGGATGACGAAGTCGAACTGCCCCAGGCGGGCGGCAGCCTGGGCCACCGTGGCTTCGAGCTGGCCAGGGACTTCCACGTCGCAGTTCACCAGCTCAATGCCCAGGGGCTGGGTGTGCGGCTCGACAAATTTGCGTGCTTTGTCATTCAGGCAGGTGGCCACCACCTCGGCACCCAGGGCACGCATCAGGCGCGCGCAGCCGAAGGCGATGCTGTTGTCGTTGGCAATACCGAGGATGAGGCCTTTTTTGCCGGCCAGGCTGTACAGGGAGGAGCTCATGAAGAAAAAACGGAAGTAAAGAAAAAGAAAGACAAAAACGCACAAGGCACGGCCAAGCCCACGGGCAACCCAGCCAGGCTAGGCACCCCCAAGGGCATGGCTTGCACAATTACTTGTGCATCTCAACGCTGTCAAACAGTGGCTGCAAGTTCATGCCGGGGTCTTGCGGATCAAACCCCTTGGCCAACAGGCGGTCGTTGGCGCTGAGCAAGATGTCGCGCATGGCCGTGGCGCCCACGCGCTCGTTCGCCGCCAGACGCGCCACCAGTTCATAGCGCATCACCAGCAGCGCCCGCAGCTCCTCGCGCAGGCGGGCTTCGCGCGGGTTGCTGGCAGGGGCGTTGCACAGATCGTCGCACTCCAGCGCGGTCTGGGTCTGGGCTGGGGTTTGCAGCGGCAAGTCCAGCTTTTTGGCCAAAAAGGCAATGCGCGCGCTCAGACGGGAGAAATGGCGCACCATGCGCTGCAGCTGGCGCTGCACCATTTCTGTTTCGTTGGAAGGCTCATCAATCGGCATAGCGGGTCATCACGTAGGTGCCTGGAGCGTCGCAAACGACGTGTTCGGCAGCGATGGGCTTGGCGGGCACAGGCGTACCCGAGCGTGCAGTGATCCACTCATGCATGGCCACCCACCACGAGCCCTGCTGGGCAGGTGCAGTGGCCTTCCACTCGTCGGGATCGATCCAGCCGGTGTTGTCTTCCACGCTGGCCATCTGGTAGCTGCGGCGCGGACGCCCGGGTTCGCTGACGATGCCAGCGTTGTGGCCGCCCTCGCACAGCACGAAGGTGACGTGGGTGTCCGTCTGCAGGTGGATTTTGTACACCGACTTCCAGGGCGAGACGTGGTCGCGCGTGGTAGCCACCACCATCATCGGCGCATCAATTTCCATCAATGCCACGGTAGAGCCTGCCACACGGTACTGGCCCGAAGCCAGGGCGTTGTTCAGGAACAGCGAATCGAGGTACTCCGAGTGCATACGGGCGGGCAAGCGGGTGGTGTCGGCATTCCAGCTCATCAGATCGAAGCTGGCATCGTCCTCGCCCAGCAGGTAGCGGCGGGTATTGCGGCCCCACAGCAAGCCACGCGAAGACAGGAAGACAAACGAGCCACCCATTTGCTTGCCCGACAGGTAGCCCTGCTTGTTCATACGGCGGCGCAGCGCGGCAATCTGGCCCTCGTCAATGAACACGCCCAGCTCGCCAGGCGAGCTGAAATCAGTTTGCGCAGCCAGCAAGATGACCGAGGCCAGCTCGGGCATATCGGCCGGAATCATGGCCTGCTCGGCGGCAGTGCGGGTTTTGCTCTTCTTGCGGTTGAGGCGCCCCAGCACAGCCGCCACGATGGCCAGGAAGGTGCCGCCCAGGCAATAACCCACGGTGTGTACGCGGCTGGCACCACTGCGCGACTTGACGGCGGCCAGCGCCTCCATCACGCCCAGGCGCAGGTAGTCTTGCATGCCCACGTCGCGGTCGTTGGCATCGGGGTTGCGCCACGAGATGATGAACACGGTGTGGCCTTGATCGACCAGATACTTCACCATGGAGTTTTGCGGCGACAAGTCCAGGATGTAGTACTTCATGATGCACGAGGGCACGATCAAAATCGGCTCGGGCTGCACTTTGTCGGTGCTGGGGCTGTACTGGATCAGCTCAATCAAATGGTTGCGAAACACCACCTTGCCCGGGGTCACGGCCACATCCTTACCGACGGCGTACTCCAGCGGCTCCAGGTGCTCGCCGGGAGTGTCGGGGCGGGCATTGAGCTGCTCGCGCAGGTCTTGCAGGAAGAATTCCCAGCCTTTTTTCAGCGACGCACCCTGCGTTTCCTGGGCCACGCGCAGCACTTCGGGGTTGGTCAGCAGCCAGTTCGAGGGCGACATGGCGTCCAGTGCCTGCCCGGCAAAAAAGTTCACCATGTGCTGGTGGTGTTTGTTCAGGCCGGAGGGCATATCGGCCACATCACGCCACCAACTGTCATAGGCCTTAAAGCCTTCCTTGAAGACGTTGTAGGGCCACTGGTTCCAGCCCTTGTCGGCAAAGCGACCATCTTTTTCCGTGACCTCGGTATCAGGCGGTGTGCGCAGGTTGTCCCAGGCCTGCACAGCCAACTCCAGGGCACGCTGTGCCAGCACCCCTTGCTGTGCAGGCGAGCCCAGCATGTGCAAAGTCCAGTCCATTTGCGCCAACGACAGGGCAATCGGGGACAAGCCCCCCGTGCGCCGCTCAATGTTCGTTTGCAGCGTCTCGTCAAAAGCGTGCGCCACGCGGCGATGTCGTTCGTTGGGGGTTTCCGGTACCGGCGTAGTTTCGTGGCCCATGCTGCTTTTCTCCAAAACAAAACAAAACAAATCGAGCGTGCGCCCCGTGCGACGGCACCCTCTACCGAAATTGACTAACATCAACCGGCACTGCGCGACGGCGTCACGCCACCTGGCTGTGTACCCCGGTGCTCCCTGCTGGTGGGAGTACGCAACCTGGCCCAGTCACCAGACAAGAGATACACGGGTCATTTTAGGAAGACAACAGCCAACTGAGCACGCCCGCAGGCGCCCCGAGCCAGGCTGGCATTCCCACCTTTTCGGCGTGGGCATTGTCACATAATGGAATTACCTACAAAACACTGACAACTCCCCGAAAGACCGCGCCTATGTGGAACCAATTGCAAATAACGCACCGCTTCATCGTAGTGCTGGCCGCCTTCGTCTTGAGTTTGGTGGTTGTCGCACTCAATGGCCTGACTGGCTTGTCTTCTGCCCGCGACAGTCTCAAAGCCTTGCATGACGAAGCCATGACACGCTCGCTGCTGGCCAGCCAGTCCATCGAAAGCACACTGGACAACCGCATGCAGGTGCTGCTGGCCTTTCAGCACGCGCCCGCAGGCGGTCTGGCCAGCGTGCACGACCACCCCACCCACGTCCACCTGGAAGCCATTACCGCCACGCAGCAGGCGGCCAACGCCATTCACCAAAAAATAGAGCAAGGCATCCGCTCACCGCAAGAGCGCGCGCTGTACGAAGCGGCCATTGCCGCGCGCAAGCCCTGGCGTGCCGAGCTGGAAAAAGCGGTGGAAGCCATCAAGCGCGAGGACTTCAGCCCCGAGGTGATGGCCGCTTTCCTCGCCGCCGGGCGCAAAGAGGGCGAGGCCGTGACGCAAACCATGAACGCTCTGCGCACCTACCAAACGGAACACGCCAACGCCGCCTACCAGGCGGCGCAAGAGGAACACGCCAACGCCGCCTACCAGGCGGCGCAAGAGCGCTACCAGCGCGCGCTGTGGATTTTTGGCCTGGCCATGCTGCTGCTGGTGCTGCCCTCAGTGCTGCTGGCGCTGGTGCTGCTCAACCGTCTCAAGCAGGGCTTCAACGCCGCACACACCGCCACCGAGCAAATTGCCCGCAGTGACCTGGCCCACCCCATCCGCCACGAAGGCCAAGACGAAATTGGCACCATGCTGCAGCACATGGAGGGTATGCGCGCCAATCTGGCGGGCATCGTGGGCAACCTCAAGCAAGGCACCGATGCCATTGCCCGCGCTTCATCTGAGGTGGCCGCCGGGGCGCTGGACTTGTCGGCCCGCACCGAGCAACAAGCCAGTGCGCTGGAGCAAACCGCATCGGCCACGGAAGAGCTTTCCGGCACGGTGCAGCAAAACGCTGACAGTGCCAGCCAGGCCAACCAGCTCGCTGCTGAAGCCACCAGCGTCGCGCAGCGCGGCGGTGCCATCGTGGGCCAGGTGGTGCAAACCATGCAGGCCATCAACCAGTCCTCGCACAAGATCGTGGACATCATTGCCGTCATCGACGGCATTGCCTTCCAGACCAACATCCTGGCGCTCAACGCCGCCGTAGAAGCCGCCCGCGCAGGCGAGCAAGGCCGGGGCTTTGCCGTGGTGGCGGGCGAAGTGCGCTCGCTGGCGCAGCGCAGCGCCGAAGCGGCGCGCGAGGTCAAAGCCCTGATTGACGACTCCGTGAGCAAAGCCGAAGCCGGTAACCAGCAGGCCGCCCAGGCGGGCCAGGCCATGCAGGACATCGTGGCGGGCATCCAGCGCGTGGCCAGCATCGTTGATGAAATCGCCCTGGCCAGCCGCGAACAGGCGGCAGGCCTGACGCAAATCAACCAAGCAGTAGCCCACCTGGATGGTGTGACACAACAAAATGCCGCATTGGTGGAGCAAACTTCTGCTGCAGCCAGCGCGTTGCAAGACCAGGCCAGCTACCTGGCCGGCCTGGCCAACACCTTCCGACTGCAAGCCCAGCATCCACAGGCAGCAAATGCCCCGGCACTGGGCCGCAGTTAATTTCAGGCCAAAACCGCTTGTAAGCCTTATCTAGCAAGCGCAAGCAGCTCCTCATTCAATAGCAAAATGTTCGACAAACACTACCTCGCTCCCCTGTTTGCTCCCAGCTCTGTGGTCGTGATGGCCGGGCAAACCGACGCCCCTGAGGCCTGGACGCCCCAAGCGCGCACATTGCACGAGGCCCTGCAAGCGCAGCGCTACAACGGCCCCATGGCCTTTCTCGACCTGCACAACACCAGCGGCACGCTGCAAGACCTCAAGCAGTCGCGCGCCGACCTGGCCGTCATCGCCCTGCCCGCCAGCGAGATGGGCGCGGCGCTAGAGGTGGCCGGCCACCTGCACTGCCGCGCCGCGCTGCTGCTGAGCAGCGGTGTAGATGCCACGCAGGCCGCGCAGCTGCAGCGCCTGGCGCGGCGCGAAGGCATCTTCTTGCTCGGCCCCAACTCGCTGGGCATCCAGCGCCCCTCGCTGCAGCTCAATGCCAGCAGCGTGGGCCCGCTGGCCCAGGCAGGCACCATGGCGCTGGTCAGCCAGTCGGGCGCGCTCACCGCCGCCACGCTGGACTGGGCACGCGGCAACGGCGTGGGCTTTTCCAGCGTGATCTCGTTTGGCCCGCACACCAGCGTGGGCCTGACCGAAGCGCTGGACTTTCTCGCCAACGACCCGCACACCCACAGCATTGCGGTGTGCATGGAGGGCATCAGCAACGCCCGCCGCTTCATGAGTGCGCTGCGCTCGGCGGCCAACTCCAAGCCGGTGGTGGTACTCAAGTCGGGGCGGCGCAGCGCAGGCTGTGCGGCGGCGCTCACGCACAGCGCGGCCATCGTCGGCAGCGACGACGTGTTCGATGCCGCCTTGCGCCGCGCCGGTGCCGTGCGCGTGCATTCGTTTGTCGATTTGTTTTCTGCCACCAAATGCCTGGCCTCGCGCTACCGCCCCGTAGGTCGGCGCCTGGCGGTGGTGACCAACGGCGGCGGCCCCGGCGTGCTCGCTGCCGATGCGGCCAACGACCTGCACCTGGAACTGGGCGTGCTCTCGGAAGCTTCGCGCACCGCGCTGGCACCGCTGCTGCCGCCCCAGGCCACACTGCAAGAGCTGATCGACCTGAGCGAAGACGCCACACCCGAGCAGTACCGCGCCGCCATTGACGCGGCCCTGGCCGAGCGGCAAATCGATGGCATCCTGACCCTGTTCTCGCCCAAATCGGGCACAGACCCCGCGGCCATTGCCCAGGCCCTGGCTGACGCCAAGCGCCACGCCGACAAGCCCATGCTCTCGTGCTGGCTGGGCGACGCCACCGTAGGCCCAGCGCGCGAGGTGCTGCGCACGGCCAACATTCCCACCTTCCGCACGCCAGAAGCGGCCGTGGGCGCGTTCAGCAACATGGCCAACTACCACATCAACCAGCAGCTGCTGCAGCAAACGCCCGCGCCGCTGTCCTCCAATCTGGCACAGCCCGACATCGAGGGCGCGCGCCTGGTGATCGAAGGCGTGCTGGCCGAGCGGCGCAGCGTGCTGACGGAGATGGAGTCGAAAACCCTGCTGGCGGCCTTTCACATTCCGGTCACGCGCACACTGCTGGCGCGCAGCAGCACCGAGGCCATGATGATTGCCACGCAACTGGGCTTTCCGGTGGCGCTGAAAATCGACTCGCCCGACATCACGCACAAATCCGACGTGGGCGGTGTGGTGCTGAACATCCACACTGCCGCCAGCGCGCGCGATGCCTACGAGGCCATGGTGCAGCGCGTGGCGCGCGTGGCACCGAATGCGCGCATCAACGGCGTCACGGTGCAACCCATGGCACGGGCACAGCGCGGACGCGAAGTGTGCATTGGCCTGGTGCGTGACGAGCCCTTCGGCCCCGTCATCACCTTTGGCGCAGGCGGCACCATGATCGAGCTGATTGGCGACCGTGCCATGGAACTGCCCCCGCTCAACCAATTCCTGGCGCAGCGCCTGATTGACCGCTCGCGCGTGGCGCAAACCCTGGGCGAATGGCGTGGCGCCAGCAGTGTGGACCGTGCGGCGCTGGAGCAGGTGCTGCTGCGCGTCTCAGAAATGGCCTGCGCCCTGCCGCAGCTGCGCGAAATGGACATCAACCCGCTGATCGTTGATGCGCACGGCACCGTGGCCGTGGATGCACGCGTGGTGGTGGGCGAAGTGGGCCAACACAGCGGTGGCAGCGGCCCGCTGGCAGCGTACAGCCACCTGTCCATCATGCCCTACCCCGAGCGCCTGGAGCAGACCTGGCCGCTGCGTGGCGGCGGCGAATACCGGGTGCGCCCCATCCACCCCAGCGACGCACAAATGCTGCAGCGCCTGGTGCGCGAAGCCTCGCCCGAGAGCCGCTATATGCGCTTTGCCTCGCGCATCATGGAGCTGCCGCCCTCGATGCTGGCGCGCTTCACGCTCATCGACTACGACCGCGACATGGCGCTGGTGGCCGTGCACCGCGAGCGCACCGTGCTGGAAGACGGCAGCCTGAGCTACACCGAACGCATCGTGGGCGTGTCGCGCTACGCCATCAACCCCGACCACACCAGCTGCGAATTTGCCCTGCTGGTGGCCGATGACTTTGCCAGCCAGGGCCTGGGCGCGCGCCTGATGCACAGCATCATGGACGTGGCGCGCGAGCGCGGCATGAGCGAAATCCAGGGCCTGGTGCTGGTGGAAAACCAAAAAATGCTCAAGCTCATGCGCCGCCTGGGCTTTGAAATCCGCTCCTACCCCGAGGAGCCCGAGTTCAAACTGGTGGTGCATCCGCTGTAACTCCAGCGCCGCACCCAACCGCCAGTGCCGCAGCCCCTGCTGCAGGCCTGGCGGTTGCTCCTTTTTCAAGAGCTGCTCGCGCTTGCCCCGTGCGGCTTAGAGCCGTTTTTTACTTCAAGGCAAAGCCCAGCGCCACACCGGCAAACAGCGCCGCCCCCAGCCAGTGGCTTTGGCTGAAGGCGACAAAGCAGCCCGCACGCTCGCGCGCACGGATCAAGCCAAAGTGCCACACCACCTGCGCTGCCGCCAGCGCCAGCCCCAGCGCCCAGGGCCAGCCAAGCTGTACGGGTGCCAGCGCCCAGGCCGTGAGCCCCAGGCACAGCACAAAAAACAGCATGATGGCCGCCACATCCCAGCGCCCGAGCGTGATGGCCGAGGTTTTCATGCCGATCTTCAGGTCGTCGTCACGGTCCACCATGGCGTATTCGGTGTCGTAGGCCAGCACCAAAAACAGGTTGGCCAGCCACAGCCACCACGCGGTGGCAGGCACCTCACCGCGCACAGCGGCAAAAGCAATCAGGATGCCAAAGTTAAAGGCCACGCCCAAGAACGCCTGCGGCATGGCAAAAAACCGCTTGGTAAAGGGGTAGAGAATGGTGAACAGCACGGCCGGCACCGACCACGCCACCGCCTCCCAGCGCGTGGTCAGCACCAGCGCCAGCGCCACCAGGGCCAGCACCGCCCCCACCGCAGCCGCCTCGGCCACGCCCAACTGCCCGCTGGTGATGGGGCGCTGCGTAGTGCGTTTGACGTGGCGATCGAAGTTGCGGTCGGCAATGTCGTTGATGCAGCAGCCCGCGCTGCGCATCAGCACCGTACCGGCCACAAACACCGCCAGCAAATGCCAGCCCGGAAAACCCTCCGCCGCCACCCACAGCGCCACCAGCGTGGGCCACACCAGCACCAGCCAACCGGCGGGGCGGTTGAAACGGATCAAATCCAGGTACAGCGACAGGCGCGAACGCCGGGGCACAGGGGAAGCAGCGCAGTTCATGGGCAAAAAACAGCGCCCACCAAAGGCGGGCGCAGGGATAGCACGAGAAGGGCTCGATTGTCCGCCAGCCGGGCACCGCGTGCACGGGTGCCCGCACACGGCAGGCGGCTTCAGTCTTCCAGCAGCGAGCGCAGCATCCAGGCGGTTTGCTCGTGGATGGTCAGGCGCTGGGTGAGCAAATCGGCGGTGGGCTCATCGCTGGCAGCATCAGCCAGGGGGAACAGCTCGCGCGCCGTGCGCGCCACAGCCTCGTGCCCGGCCACCAGAATGCGCACCATCTCCAGCGCCTTGGGCGGCTGGGCCGGGGCATCGGGCAGCGACGACAGCGCACCAAACGCTGCGTACGAACCCGGCGCCACATGGCCCAGGGAGCGAATGCGCTCGGCAATTGGATCCACCGCGTTCCACAGCTCGGTGTACTGCGCCATGAACATGGTGTGCAAGGTGTTGAACATCGGCCCGGTGACGTTCCAGTGGAAGTTGTGCGTGGTCAGATACAGGGTGTAGGTGTCAGCCAGCAGGCGCGACAGGCCCTGGGCAATCGCCGCACGGTCTTTGTCGCTGATGCCGATGTTGATTTGCACCCCTGCACTCACGGCAGCTGCTGCTGCTTTTTTGCTGGTTTTGCTCTCTTTGGCCATAGCGTGGTACTCCTTGCTCTATCCGGCGGGGCACCGCGCCCTGCCTTGCAAACACTGTAGCGCATGGGGCACATGCAGCACGTAGGAGTGGGGCCTGCAGCCGCCAGCCACCAGCCACCAGCCACCAGCCACCAGCCACCAGCGTCAGTGCGCCAGCGCAGCTTGGGCCTGCGGGTTCAGCTGCGCCAGCAGGCCCTGGCAGGCGTCTTCCAGCATGTCCAGCACCTGCTCGAAACCGGCCGGGCCGCCGTAGTAGGGGTCGGGCACTTCGCTGGCTTCATGTGTGCGGCAAAAATGTGCCAGCAGGTGCAGGCGATCGCGGCGGTCACTGGGGCACAGGGCGCGGGCGTCGCGCTCGTTGGCCTCGTCCATCACCAGCACCAGATCAAAGGCGTCGAAGTCGCAGCGCTGCAGTTGGCGCGCGCGCTGCTGTGAGAGGTCGTAGCCCCGGCGCTGGGCGTGCTCCTGGGCGCGCTCGTCGGGCGGGCTGTCGATGTGCCAGCCGTGGGTGCCCGCAGAATCCACCTCGATGCGCTCGGCCCAACCGGCGTCACGCACCATTTTTTCCAGCACGGCCTGCGCCGTGGGGCTGCGGCAAATGTTGCCCATGCACACCATGAGCACACGCACCGGCTCGGCATGGGGGTCTTGCAAACGGAGGGCCAAATCGGACAGCAAACGGGTAGAGCGCATAGCAAGTCACAAAAAGGGCCAGCACCGTGCAGGCGGCACCAGCCTGAAAGCAAGGAAAAAAGACGAGGAGAAAAGAGAAACTTACGCGAAGTGATCGAACGAAGCGTAGCGCATGGAAACTGGCATTCCTTTGGCTTGGCGCAAACGCAGGCCCGGGTCGGCCTGGATGTGGCCAATGCGCGTCACCGGCACGCCACAGGCTTGACTGCACTGCTGCACCGTGGCACGGCGGGTGGGCGCGGCGGTGAAAACGAGTTCGTAATCGTCGCCGCCCGCCAAAATGCAGCGCTGCGCCAGTTCTTGGGCAGAGGCAAATTCGGCGCCAAATTTAGAGCCAAACAGGCCTTCAAGCCTTTGCAGGCAAGCGTGAGCAGCTATCAAATCAGAAGTGGCTGCCACGTCAATCTCGGCGCCCACGCCCGAGGCGCGCAGCACATGGCCCAGGTCGCCCAGCAGGCCGTCGCTCACATCCAGCGCAGCACTGGCCACGCCGCGCAGTGCCTGCCCCAGGGCCACGCGCGGCGTGGGCCACTCCAGGCGCTGGCGCGCGCGCTCCAGCAGCTCGGGCGGCAACGTCACCTGCCCTTGCAGCGCCTGCAGTGCCAGACAGGCATCGCCCAGCGTGCCGCTGACCCAAATATCGTCGCCCACCTGCGCACCGCTGCGCAGCAGTGCCTGCCCACGCGGCACCTGGCCAAAGACGGTGATGCAGATGTTCAGCGGCCCAGCCGTGGTGTCGCCACCCACCAGCTGGCAACCATGCGCATCGGCCAGCGCCAACAGCCCGTGGGCGAACGGCTCCAGCCAGGCGGGGTTGGCCTCGGGCAGGGCCAGCGCCAGGGTAAAACCCAGCGGCTCGGCGCCGCAGGCAGCCAGGTCGGACAGGTTCACCGCCAGCGCCTTGTGCCCCAGGCTGCGCGGATCCACGTCGGCAAAAAAATGCCGCCCCTGCACCAGCATGTCGCTGGAAACCGCCAGCTGCATCCCAGGCGCGGGCTGCAGCACGGCGCAATCGTCGCCCACGCCCACGGCCACGGCACTGCCGGGCACGGGCGGGCGGGTGAAGTAGCGTGCAATCAGGTCAAACTCGCCCATCGCGCCCCCCGTTAACGCGTGCGAAAGCGCTGCGCCGCCAGGCGGCTGACTTCGCCCAGCAGTTGCTCCTCGCGCTGGCGCTCGCGCAGCCAGCGCGCGTCGTTGCTGTTGGCTTCGACCTCGCTGCGCAGCAGGTGCAGCGCGGCCTCGGCGCCCTGCGCGGCGGCGTAGGGTGCCAGGGTGTCGAAGGTGTGCAGCAGGTGTTCGCGCAGCGGCTGGTGTTGGCCGCTGGCGGGGTCCACATACACCGCATCCAGGCCAAAGCGGCAGGCTTGGAAGCGGTTGTAGGTATAGACGAGGTAGTCGTCTTCGGCGGGCATGAAGGGCTGCTCGGCCAGAAACCAGGCCCCCAGCGATTGCACAAAACCAGCCAGCGCGGCGGCGCGCTCGATGGTCAGGGGCGTGTCGAACACACGGATTTCAATGGTGCCGAACTCGGGCTTGGGGCGAATGTCCCAGTAAAAATCCTTCATGCTTTTGACCACGCCGGTGCGCGTCATCTTGTCAAAGTACTGGCCAAACGCCTCCCAGGTGAGCACACAGGGCGCGCGGCCCGACAGCGGGAAGGCAAACACCGAGTTCAGCCGCGCCGAGTCGAATTGCGTGTCCTGCCCCTGCACGTAAGGGCTGGAAGCCGACAGCGCAATGCAGTGCGGGATGTAGCGGCTCATGCGGTGCAGCATCACCAGTGCCTCGTCGGGGCCGGGGCAGCCAATGTGCACGTGCTGGCCGAAGATGGTGAACTGCTTGGAGAGGTAGCCGTACAGCTGCGACAGCTCTTGAAAACGCGGCTTGTCGTAAATGCGCCGCTCGTGCCACTGCTGAAAGGGGTGCGTGCCGCCGCCCGCAATGGCAATGTTGAGCTTGTCGGCGCACTTCACCAGCGCGTCGCGGATTTGCGTGAGCTGCCCCAGCACCTCGCTGCTGGAGTGGCACACGCCGGTGGAGATTTCGATCATGCTGCTGGTCATCTCCGGCACCACGCTGCCGGGCAGGGGGATTTTTGCCATCAGCCGCAGCATGTCTTGCGCGTAGGGTGCCAGGTCGTAGTCGTGCGTGTTCAGCAGTTGCAGCTCCAGCTCCACGCCCAGGGTGAGCGGGGCGGAGTGTTGAAAGGGCTCCAAACTCATGGGGTATCTCCTGTGCGGTGGGCATCCGAGGGGTTGGGCGCGGCACCAGGGTGGGCCGCAGCAGGCAGCCAGGGGCGCGAGCCTTCGCCCACGCGGTACAGCGCCAGGCTGACCAGCACGGCGCCACAGACCTCCATGAGCAAGATGGCAGGCAGCGCAATGCGCGCAATCAGGTAACCGGTGGCAGGCGAGGCCACGGCAAACTGCGAGGCAATCAGCAGCGCCACCACCGACAGCGGCGTCATCGCCCCGGCCAGCCACACCGACTGGTGCCAGCTGGCACCGCTGCCCACATGGCCCAGGCCCACGCCCACGGCCTTGGCCAGCAGACGCGCCGCCAGCAGCGCCAGCACCACGCCCGCCACCGCGGCATTCCAGTCGGCCTGCGCGGCCACGGTAGAGACCAGCACAAACATCAGCATGGTGAGCAGCCCCATCACCGGCCCCAGCGCCCGCTGCCAGGCCCAGGGGCGCGGGTAGCGGTGCTTGAGCACCATGCCGCCCAAGAGCGCCGCCAGCGGCGCCGATCCGCCCAGGTGCGCCGCCATGGCCGCCAGCAGGGCCAGCAAGGCCAGCAGCAGCAGCGAGGTGCTCTCGCTGGCCGGGCTCATCACGCGCAGCGCCCAGCCCATCAGCAGCGCCAGCACCCCGCCACTGACCACCGACACGCCCAGCACCACCACCACGGGCGAGAGCACTTGCAGCCAGGTGGTGGCGGGGCGCTCCAGCCACTGGGCATGGGCACTGCCCAGCGCCAGGGCGTAGAGCGTGGAGAGCGTGGTCAGCACAATGGCGCGCTCGGTCACCGGGCCTGCGGCGCGCGTTTCGGCCACCACGCGCAGCAGCACCGAGGGCGAGGCCGCCATGGCCACCAGCGCCAGTGGCTGGGCCACGCTGGCCGGGGTGTCCAGCCACAACAGCACCTGCGAGACGGCGAAATAGGTCAGCGCAGCCTCCAGCAGGCTTTGCACCAACACCATGGGGTTGTGGCGAAACCAGCGCAGCGCAATGCGGCCACCGGCCTCGAACAGCACCAAACTCACCGCCAATTCGAGCAAAAACAGGCCAATGCCCTGCAACGGCCACAGCGCGCCGCTGAAGCCAGCCAGGCCCGCCAGGGTGCCCACGCCAGCGTAGCCCACCACCTTGGGCAGGCCGGTGTGGCGCTGCAACAAGTGGCCCGCCACGGCCGCCAGCGCCAGCAGCAAAGACCATTGCACCGTGGGCAAACCAGCCGAGGGGCGCAACCACTGCGCCCAAAAGCTCAGGAGTTCGTTCATGGGTCGTCCTTTCAGGGTGCCGACCTTAACAGACCCTCAAGAAGGCACCAAATACTCCTTTTTTCATAGCTGCTTGCGCTTGATCCTCAAGGCTTAGCGGCCTATTTGAGCCTTAAAACACCGCACCACCAGGCCCGCAGGCCCGGCCCAGGCGGCTGCAGCCCCCTCTGCACCTGCTTCGGCACGTAAAAATAAGCACAAAATTGGCCGATCAAGCCCGCCCAGCAAGCGCAAGGAGCTACTAAAAGAGAAGCATTTTCGGCCCTGTAGAGCGCTGCGGCGAGAATGCAGGCCCGTGACTTTGCTGGAGAGACCATGTCTGCCCCCTTCCCCGCCTGCCCGCAATGTGGCCAAGGCAACACCTACCCCGACGGCCCGCTCTACATCTGCCCCGACTGCGCTTTTGAATGGCCCGCCCAAGCCAGCAGCAGCGATGGCGACGCCGCCGCCGAAGACACCACGGTGCGCGACGCCCACGGCACGCCACTGGCCGATGGCGATGCCGTGATCGTGGTGAAAGACCTGAAGGTGAAAGGCGCCTCCAGCGTGCTGAAAAAGGGCAGCAAGATCAAAGGCATCCGCCTGGTGGACGGCGCCGATGGCCACAACGTGGACTGCAAAACCGAACTGGGCAGCATGCTGCTGAAATCCGAGTTCCTGAAAAAAGCCTGAGGCGGCGCGCCGTTTTTTGCGCGCTCAAGCCCCGGCCTGGGCTGTGCGGGCGGGCACAAAAAAGCTCAGCGGCTGCTGGCGCAGGCGCTGCAGCAAGGCCAGGTAGATGCGCGAGCGTTCCACGCGCGTGACGTTGTGCGCGCGCAAGGCCACGCGGAAGGCGAGGTAAAAGCTCACGCCGACGTTGATGGCACCGTTGAACGGCACCATGGCCAGCGCCCACCACAGCAGCGGCTCGTGCAGCACAGCGCTGCCCATGGAGATGGCGGCCACGCCAATTTGCCCTGTGGACAGGGTGACGTGGCGCACCTCCAGCCCCAGGCCGAAGAAGGCCGCAAACGCCGGGGCCAGGCCCAGCATCAACCCCAGCGAAATGTTGGCGGCATAGCCCGAGATGTTGGCGCGCAGCGACTGCCCCCAGCGCGCCGCACGCGCCTTGCCCAGCCAGCGGGTGATGCGCGGGTTGTACTGGATGGCCGAATCCAGCCGGTGCAGCACAAACCAGTTTTCTACCCACCCGGCCAAAATGCTGGAGGCAAACAGCAGCACCCCGGTGAACGCCGCGAAAAACAGCGAAGGCCCCCACAAACTCAGCGATGCCAGCGTGCTGCGGGCGTGGGCCTCGTCCAGCACCGGGTGACCCATCCAGCGCGCCAGCAGCCACGACAGCAGCATCGCCGCAGGCAACACCAGCAGCACATTGCCCAGCACCGCCGCCACCTGCGAGCGCACCAGGTGGCCCACTTCATCCACAAACTCTTGCACCGCCTGGTCGTCGGCCAGGTTTTTCAGCTTGGCGGCCATGGCCGGGGCGGTCATGGCAGGCTGCTTGGTGGCCACGGTGAAATGCAGCCACTGGATCAGCACAAAGCTGATGGCGTAATTCAAACCCGCCGCCAGCCCGCCCCAAAACGCCGTCAGCCCCAGCGCATACAGGCCAAACTTGAGCAGCGTGGTAAAGGCCATGACCAAGCCGCCACCGGAGGCCATGGTCAGCATGTGCAGGTATTCACGGCGGGTGCGCGTGATGTAGTGCTCGCCGGTTTCGGCGTTGCGCTCGGCCACTTTGGCCGCCAGCAGCGAGCTGTTGGTGGCCAGCAGCGCGCTCACGCTGTGGCGCTCGCGCCCCACGCGCACTAGCTGCGACAGCAGCCGCAGCGTGTCTTGCGCGGGCGTCTCAGACAGCAGGCAGTCCAGCAGCGCGCGCACACGCAAGATGCGCGTACGCATTTGGCGCAGACGAAACACCAGGCCCACGGAGATGCCGTTGTCCTCAAAGTGCAGGTAAATGGAGTTGATGGCGCTGCGGCAGGTGTCCAGGCGCTCGCGCAGCTGGTGTACGGCGGCGTCCAGCCGGTCGCTGGTGCGCAGCGGGTGCAGCACCTCGACACGCAGGGTTTCAATCTCGCGCAGCAGGGCGTGAAAAGGCTGGGCCTTGCGCTGCTCGGCGCTCATGCGCACACGCAGCTCGGGCGCAAAGCCGGTGGCCAGCATTTGCCCGGCGCAGTAGGCCATGGCGTCCAGCAGCACCTGCTGCCAGCGCACGCGGGCCTGTTCTTCGTCAGCCCCCAGCAGCAGCGCCAGCAGGCGCCGGGCGGTAGCCAGGTCGAGCGCCACCAGCCATTGGGCATCAAAGTCGGTGGGCAGCGCCTGCGAGAACAGCTCCGAGGCATCAATCGTGTCGGGGCTGCGCGGCATCATTTTGAAGCGCAGGCGTTCGGCAAATTCGCTGAAAAACGCCGTGCGCGGGGCAAAGCCAAAGTCGGCCAGCAAGGTGGTGATGTCCAGCCCATCGGCCATCTGGCGCCACCAGGCTTGCAGGCGCTCGCGCAGCACGGGGTCGGCATCCATGGCATCGCAAAACAAGCGCAGGCGCGCCAGGCTGTCGTGTACCGAGCGGGCATCGCCACGCACCCAGGCGCACAGGTTGATGAGCCACAGATGGCGCTCAGCGCGCACGGCGTCGGGGTGCAGGCTGGCCAGCAGTTCGGGCAGGTCGCAATAAGCAGGTTTCATGGGTTCCCAGGGAACAAGGCACAAACAACAAGAAGCGAGAGCCTGCGCCCTCAGTGCAGCACGCGCGGCGCCAGCGGGGTTTGCTCGTCTGCGTCGCCCTCGGTGGCCTCCAGCACGAACAGGGAAATGGGGCAATCAAAGGGCTGGCCATCGACGCTGACGCACAGGTAATTGCCATGCATGGTGCCGCTGGCGGTGCGCAGGCGGCAGCCGCTGGTGTAGTCGAAGGTTTCCCCCGGCTCCAGCACGGGCTGCTGCCCGACCACGCCCAGGCCGCGCACTTCTTCGGTGTGGCCGTTGGCGTCGCTGACGATCCAGCGCCGCGCCACCAGCTGCGCGGGCACCTCGCCCCGGTTGGTCACACTGACGCGGTAGGCGAAGCAAAACACGCCTGCACTGGGGGAGGATTCTTCGGGCAGATACTCGGGCTGCACCTGCACATGAAAGTCGTACTTGGCCATGGCGCGATGGTAACTGCGACAATTTGCACCATGAGCCGCACATCCCCTACTTCCCGCACATTCCGTATCGCCCCCTCCATTCTTTCGGCCGACTTTGCCCGCTTGGGCCAAGAAGTGCAGGCCGTTTTGGCCGCAGGGGCCGACTGGATTCACTTTGACGTGATGGACAACCATTACGTGCCCAACCTGACCTTCGGCCCCATGGTCTGCCAGGCCTTGAAGCCCCACGCCGTGCGCCCCGATGGCAGCGCCGCGCCCATCGACGTACACCTGATGGTGCAGCCCGTGGACGCCCTGGCCGCCGCCTTTGCCCAAGCCGGGGCCGACCTCATCAGCTTTCACCCTGATGCCAGCACCCACGTCCACCGCAGCATCCAAGCCATCAAGACCGCGGGCTGCCAGGTGGGCCTGACCTTCAACCCCGCCGCGCCGCTGGACGTGCTCGACTGGGTGATCGATGACATCGACCTGGTGTTGCTGATGAGCGTCAACCCCGGCTTTGGCGGCCAAAGCTTTATTGACAGCACGCTGCGCAAAATTGAAGACGTGCGCCGACGCATCGACGCCTCGGGCAAAGACATCCGCCTGGAGGTGGATGGCGGTATCAAAACCGACAACATCCGCCGCGTCGCCGACGCCGGTGCCGACACCTTCGTCGCTGGCAGCGCCATCTTCGGCCAGCCCGACTACCAGGCCGTGATCAACGCCATGCGTGCGCAGTTGGCGTGAGGCCCATGGCGCGTGCGCTGCTCGATGCAGACCGCCAATGCCACGCTGACCATGCTGTACTGGCGCATCGGCCTGCGCATCGGTGTGGAATTGCTCCAGAAGGAACGTGCGCCCTACGGGCAAGAAATTGTCTCCGCAGTGAGTAGAGAATTGACCCTGGCCTATGGCAAGGGCTTCACCGATCGCAACCTGTGGCACATGAAGCGATTTGCTAAGAGCGTGTTCACGATCTCGCGCGAAGGGGTGCAGGATGCGGATCGGGATGGGCTGCTAGGCGCAAACCGCAGCAATAGCCTTGCTATTGCGAGGATTTGCAACAACGCAGACCGCCCGATTCCGCGCCTGCACACC
>JAYRPZ010000089.1:0-50603 GCA_041910915.1 Acidovorax sp. | reverse complement strand
GTGTGCAGGCGCGGAATCGGGCGGTCTGCGTTGTTGCAAATCCTCGCAATAGCAAGGCTATTGCTGCGGTTTGCGCCTAGCAGCCCATCCCGATCCGCATCCTGCACCCCTTCGCGCGAGATCGTGAACACGCTCTAAGCGTGCATCCATCGCCTTTTTTGATTCCAACTGCCATGTCCACTTACGTCATTCCCGCCCCCTTGCAGCCCAGCGTGGCCGTGCTGGGCACAGCCGAGCGCTTTCCCATCCACCGCATCTACTGCGTAGGCCGCAACTACGCGGAACACGCACGAGAAATGGGCGCCAGCGGCCAAGAGCCGCCCTTTTTCTTTCTGAAACCTGCCGATGCCGTGCTGCCCGTCGCCGCCGACACCACAGGTGAGCTGCCCTACCCCAGCCTGACGCAAGACCTGCACCACGAGGTGGAGCTGGTGGTGGCCCTGGGCCAGGGTGGGCGCGACATTGCCGCCGCCGATGCCCTGGCACACATCTACGGCTACGCCGTGGGCCTGGACATGACGCGGCGCGACCTGCAAGCAGCGCTGAAAAAACAAGGCCGCCCCTGGTGCATTGCCAAGGGTTTTGAGGCCAGCGCCCCCATCGGCCCCCTCACCCCAGCAGCGCAATGGGCAGGCGCCCAAACGGGCGAGCCACAGGCCAACATCACGCTGCACGTCAACGGCGAACTGCGCCAAAGCGGCCACACCGAGCAGATGCTGTGCGGCGTAGCCGAGACGATTGCCCAGCTCTCGCGCGCCTGGACGCTGCAGCCCGGTGACCTCATCTTTACTGGCACCCCGGCAGGCGTGGGCGCCGTGCAGCGCGGTGATGTGCTGCAGGCGCACATCGACGGCCTGCAGCCGCTGAGCGTGCGCGTGGTGTAACAGGTTCGCGGCACAATCGCTGCCCATGATCTTGCCTCGCACCATCTTGCACTGCCGCGCCTGTGGCAGCGCCGTGACCTACCGCCTGCCCGATGACGGCGACACGCGCGAGCGGGCCGTGTGCCCCCGCTGCCACACCATCCACTACGAGAACCCGCTGAACGTGGTGGGCACCATTCCGGTATGGGGCGACCAAGTGTTGCTGTGCCTGCGCAACATTGAACCGCGCCGTGGCAAGTGGACGCTGCCCGCAGGCTTTATGGAGCTGGGGGAGACCACCCAGGAAGGGGCAGCGCGCGAAACCGTGGAAGAAGCGGGCGCGCAGTTTTCCATTGGCCCGCTGTTCAGCCTGCTGAACGTGCCCCGGGCCGGTCAGGTACACATTTTTTACCGCGCCGAACTGCTCAGCGCGCAGTTCAACCCCGGGCCGGAAACACAGCAAGCGCAACTGTTTCGTGAGCAAGACATCCCGTGGGACGAGCTGGCGTTTCGCACCGTCAAAACCACACTGGAATGCTTTTTCGCCGACCGGCGCCAAGGCCAGTTCGGCGTGCATTGCTTCGACATTACATAACGTGCTCTTTGCAAAAGCACACACCCCTCACCGGGTTCAAAAACCGCTTTCGGCACGTACTGAGCCATCTATTTTCTTGGCTGCAGGCCAAAGAATCAGGAAGACTAATGTGGAATCTCACCAGTTTCAACAAATAGCTCAAAGCCTTCCCGATCAACCACTGCAATTCCATCATTTTTTGCTTTTGCAAGCTTTTGGGGGCCAGCATTAGCACCAGCCACCAGGAGCATAAGGCCTTTCGTTACAGACGAGACAACATGCAACCCATTGGATGATGCAAAAGCTTCAAGCGCTTGCCGCTCCGAATGGCCAAAACCCGTAAAACAAACTTGTGGTTTAGTTATTTTTCTTTTTTTAACTCTATTGGGCGAGCTATCTGAGTAAACCAGAGCCCAACCCTCGGACTCAGACATTTTTTCAATCTGTTCCTCCGAAAAATCAGTTTTTGACAAGAGTATTTTTTTAAGCTTTTCACTTATAGGTTTCAAATCAGCTTCTCCAACATCCGAACACCACACACCCCCCAGAGATTCAAGTTCAATAGGAGCATTCGTCCATTCAGGAGAGGACAGCAAGTCGATAAATTTCAAAGCGCAGTCGGAATTTACATCACTTTTTGAAATATTTGCACCCAACAAATCTGCTGGACTTTTGAAATTTTCACAAACTTGAGCAACCTGTTTGCCGCCCACACCAGAAAGTACACCCTGCTTTTTGGGTGAAGTAGCTAAGTCAACTTTTTTAATCGTCAAAAGCAAATTTTCGAAACTGACATATTTTTTTGCCATCGGCGCGCTTGCACTTACACAAACACCGAGAGAAATAAATTTATCAAGTATTTTTTGATTATTCTCTTCAGAGAAAAAATTCCATATTGAGGTCGCAACCTCTACCCCAACATCTTTAATTAAGCACGGCGTCCAACGAGAAGTTTTTCTAAAATTTTCCAGCGTCCCGTAAAAATCAGCAATAGATTTCGCTGTACTTTCCCCTACATGCCGAATCCCAAGAGCAAATATAAACCTATTCAAAGGTGGATTTTTAGACTTAGAAATAGCAGAAAGAAGATTTTCAACAGAAAGCGCTTGCAAAGATCCGCCACCAGACAACTTCATTCCAAGCAAATCTTCTGCAGTTAAGGCATAAAGATCAGCCGGGCTAGAAATTTTCCCTTGATCGACCAAGGCATCAACAATTTCCGCACCCAGACCGTCAATATCCATGGCGGTTCTTTTTGCAAAATGAAAAATAGCCTCTTTGCGCTGTGCTGGGCAAAAAAGGCCACCCGTGCAACGGTGGTTGGCTTCGCCCGGTTCGCGCAGCACGTGGCTGCCACACACCGGGCACTGGCGCGGCATACGAAAGTTGGGCACATAGCCCGCACGCGGCCCCGGCACCACGCCGACCACTTCGGGAATCACATCGCCCGCGCGGCGCACGATCACCTGGTCGCCCAGGCGCACGCCTTTTTTGCGGATTTCAAACAGGTTGTGCAGCGTGGCATTGGTCACCGTGACGCCGCCGACAAACACCGGCTGCAAGCGCGCCACGGGCGTGAGTTTGCCGGTGCGGCCCACCTGGATGTCGATGGCCTCGATGCGCGTCATCATTTCCTGCGCCGGGTATTTGTGCGCCACGGCCCAGCGCGGTTCGCGCTTCTTAAAACCTAGCTCGCGCTGCAGTGCCAGGCTGTCCACCTTGTACACCACGCCATCAATATCGAAGGGCAGGCTGTCGCGCACACTGCCAATGTGCTGGTGATACGCTACCAATTCAGTAGCGCCTTGCGCTTGCTGCACAAGGCTTGAGACCGGAAAACCCCATATTTTCAGCGCCTGCAGCACCTCGCCATGGCTGTGCCACTGCGGCCCGCCCTCCTCGGCTGGCGTGACGGCGCCCAGGCCATAGGCGAAGAACGACAGCGGGCGCTGCGCGGCCATGCCGGCATCGAGCTGGCGCACGGCCCCGGCGGCGGCATTGCGCGGGTTGACAAAGGTTTTCTCGCCACGGGCGCGCTGGCGCTCGTTGAGCTGGTCGAAGTCGCTGCGGCGCATATAGACCTCGCCGCGCACCTCCAGCAGCGGCGGTGCGCCCTCGGGCAGGCGCAAAGGAATTTGCCCGATGGTGCGAATGGTGTGCGTCACGTCTTCGCCCACCTCGCCGTCGCCGCGCGTGGCGGCTTGCACCAGGCGGAGGTTTTCATAGCGCAGGCTCATGGCCAGGCCGTCGAATTTGGGCTCGGCCACATATTCCAGCGGCGCACCGGCCAACACAGCCAATGCCTCGGGGCACAGGGGCTCAGCACGGTAGCGGGTATCGGTAGCAGGCAATTCGGTGCGACGCCACTCGGATGCCAGGTAGTTGCGCACCTGCTGTTCAAAATCTTCCGCGCCCGTAGGCGTAGTGTCAGTCTCGGTGCGAATGCTGAGCATGGGCAGCGCGTGGCGCACGGGCACCAGCGCAGGCAGCGGTGCGCCCAGCACGCGCTGGGTGGGCGAGTCGGGGCTGACCAGCTGCGGGTAGGCGCCCTCCAGCGCCTGCAGTTGGGCGTACACGCGGTCGTACTCGGCATCGGGCACGCTGGGGGCATCCAGCACGTAGTAGGCGTGCGCCCAGGTGTGCAGTTGCGCACGCAGCTCGGCCACTTTGCGCACCACAGCAGCGGGTGCGCCAGGCTCAACGGGTGCAGGCGTGGCAGGCGCGTCGGCAAACAGGTCGTAGGAATCGGCCATCACTGCAGGCCCGCTCAGCTGAACAGGCGCCGTGCCAGGGCGCTGCCTGCAGCCAGTTCGCGCGCGTCGAGCTGGTCGTACAGCAACTCCAGGTCACCGACGATGGCATCCAGCGCCATGGTGGGCAGGGGCTGGCCTTCCTGGTTGCACAGCACACCGTCCATGGCTTTGCACAAGGCTTCGGCGACTTCGCGCAAACGGCCATAGGGCTGGGCCTCGCGCTCCACCTGGGGCACGTCCAGGCTCAGGCCCACGTCGCGCACAGCAGATTGGTTCAGGTCTTCGGCCTGCGCGGCCAGCGGGTCGTAGCTCAGGCTCAAGAGTGGCGGCAGCCCCGGCAGGTTGTTGGGTAGCACCATGCGCCCAGGTTGCGGTGCCAGCACAAAGCCCAGGCGGGCAGCGCACTGCTGCACGTAGCCAGGGCTCCAGGCCGAATGCTGGGCGCGCAGCACAAAGCTGATTTGCAGGTCATGCTCCATGGCGAACTGGTCAAGCTCGCGCGCACGCGCCACTTCGTGCTGCATGTCGGGAAACTCTGGCGCCGCGTTCACGGCATCGGCAAAAGCCTGCACCTTGCTGACAAATTCAGAAAACTCGATCTGCGTCAATGCGCCGGTGCGGTTGGCCAACTGCACGCCTGCCTGGAAGGCCATGTAGCGGTGGCCCGGCTGGGGCACTTCCCACTGCTGGCTGGCAGCGTTGAAGCCTTCGATGGTAAAGGGCTTGCTGCCCGCGCGGCGCGATGGCGGCATGGCGGCCTGGGCCAGCTCGCCGGGCACCAGGCTTTCCACCAGCAGCGAAGCCATGGCGTCGAGCAGCGGATCGAGCTGCAATTTGCGTTCGTAGGCTGACGGCGTGGCTGGCCCGGCAGAGGCAGCGCTGGCGGCAGGCGCAGCACTGGCAGCACTGGCAGGAGCCACAGCCACAGGCGCCGGTTCGTTGCCTTCGAGCGGGTCGCGCTGCGGTGGGGGCGCAGCGCTCCAGGCTGGGGGGTCTTCCAGGGCCGCATCGAGCGATGGCTCCAGACGCACCTCCTGCGGATCGGGCACCGCAGGTTCGGGCTGCGGCTGCGCACGCTTGGGCGCATTGCGGTGGTTGTTCCACGCGTTGTAGGCGACCACTGCGACCAGCACAAGGCCCCCCAGAATTGCCAAACTCAGTTGCAAGGTGCTCATAAAAATTACTTATCTCCAGCCATCCCGGCCAGGTTCAAGGCGGACTGCATATCGACCGCAACAATACGCGAAACACCCTGCTCTTGCATGGTGACACCCACGAGCTGGCGTGCCATTTCCATGGCAATTTTGTTGTGGCTGATGAATAAAAACTGCGTGCTGTGGCTCATGTGCGTCACAAGTTTGGCATAGCGTTCGGTGTTGGCATCGTCCAGCGGTGCATCCACCTCGTCCAGCAGACAAAACGGTGCTGGATTGAGCTGGAAGATGGCAAACACCAGGGCAATCGCCGTGAGTGCTTTTTCGCCGCCTGACAGCAGGTGAATGGTCTGGTTTTTCTTCCCCGGAGGCTGGGCAACGACCTGCACACCCGCACTCAAAACTTCATCACCAGTCATGACCAGGCGCGCCTGCCCACCACCGAATAACTCGGGAAACATGCGGCCAAAGTGCTGGTTGACGGTGTCGAACGTGCCCATCAGCAGCTCGCGCGTTTCGGCGTCAATTTTCTGGATGGCTGCTTGCAATGTGTTCATGGCCAGGCCCAGGTCTTCGGTTTGCGCATCCAGAAAAGTTTTGCGCTCGCGTGCCAGCGTCAGCTCTTGCAGCGCGGCCAGGTTGACGGCGCCCAGTGCGGCAATCTCGCGGTGCAGGCGGTCAATTTCGCCCTGCAAGCCGTTCAGACGCACGTTCTGTTCAGCCACCGACTGCGCCAAAGCGGCCATGTCGGCCCCGGCCTCGTGCAGCAGCTGCTCGAACTGCTCCAGCCCCAAACGGGCAGCTTGCTCTTTGAGCTGAAATTCGGTGATGCGCTGGCGCAGTGGCTCCAGTGCCCGCTCCAGCGCGCTGCGTTGCTCGTCGCAGGCACGCAACTGGGCGGTGAGGTCGTCGTAGGTACTGCGATGTTCAGCCAGGCGTTTTTCGCGGTCGGCCTTCAGCGCCAGCGCGTCTTGCAGCCCACCTTGGGCGGCGGCGGCAGACAGGCGGGCTTGCTCGTCGATGGCGCGGGTGTGTTCGTCTTGCAGCGCGCGGCTTTGCTGCTGCGCGGTGTCGATGGTGCGCGCCAGCTCGGCGCGGCGTGCCGCGAGGCTGCGCTGGGCAAACTGCGCTTCTTGGGCCTGGCGCTCCAGGCTGCGCTGCTGCTCGCGGCAGGCGCTCAGGCGGCGCTCGGCGTCTATCACCGCATCACCCAGCTGGGCTTCACGCTCCTGGCTGTCGGCCAGTTGGGCATCGAGTTCTTCAAAGCGCGCCTCGGCCTGGGCGCGGCGCTCTTGCAATTCGTCGAGCTGGGCATGGATTTCCGCCAGGTCGGCATCGATTTGCTGGCTGCGCGCCTGCGCCTGCTGGGCCTGCTGCGTCAGGCGCAGGGTGTCCACCTGCAGCTGGTGCGCCTGCGCCTGCGCCTCGCTGGCCTGGCGGCGGGCACCTTGCAGGCGCTGGGCGGCATCTTGGTACTGGGCCTCGGCACGCGCCAGCGCGCTGCGTGCCGCGTCACAAAGCAGCTGCTGGGCGCGCAGTGCTTTGTCAAGCTGCTCGATCTCCTGCGCGCGCGCCAGCAAACCGGACTGCTCGGAGTCTTGCGCGTAAAAATCCACGCTGTGCGTGCTCATGCTGTGGCCGTTAGCCAGGTACAGCGCCTCGCCCGCCACCAGCTGGCTGCGCAAGGCCCAGGCGTCGTCGAGTGAGGGGGCGATGTAACAGCCTTGCAGCCAGTCGGTCAGCAAGGCTTGCAGCGCCACATCGGTGCCGTGCAGCAACTGCACCAGAGGCACCAAGGCCGGTCGCAGCGATGGTGGCACAGCCGCCGGGGCACCCGAGGCAGCGGGCAGGCTGTAAAAGCTCAGGCGCGCCGGGGGAGCTTTGTCTTGCGCTGCGGAAAGGAAACCTCGCACGGCCTCCAGCCGCCCCACTTCCAGCGCGCCCATGCGCTCGCGCAAGGCGGCTTCCAGGGCATTTTCCCAACCGGGTTCGATGTGCAGGCGGCTCCATAAACCTTGCAGCTCGTGCAGGCCGTGCTGGGCCAACCAGGGCTGGAGCTTGCCGGAGGTTTTCACTTTTTCTTGCAGCGCGCGCAGGGCTTGCAGGCGCGCGGCCAGCTCGGCTTGGCGCGCGCCTTCATCGTTGACCTGCTGCTGGCATTGGCGGCGCGCTTCGTCGAGCTGGGGCACGCTGTCTTGCAGTTCTTGCAACGCCGCCTCGGCCAATTCGGCGGCTTCGCTGGCCTCGTCGAGTTGCTGCTGCAGCTCAGCCAGCTGCTGCGGATCGGGCACCACCAAGGCTTGGCGATCGGCGCGCACGCGCTCGCTGCGGGCCTGCTGCTGGCGGCTTTGCTCGTCCAGGCTGCGCTGCTCGGCAGCCAGCACCTGGATGTGCTGCTGCACCTGCACCACCACCGCGCGCTGGCTGGCGGCGCGGGCCTGGGCCTGCTGCAGCGCTTCGTGCAGCTCGGGCTCGCGCATGGCGTGCTCTTCCAACTGGGCCTCCAGGATGGCAGCCTGCTCTTGCGCGTCCATGTCCTGGCCTTCCAGCTGCTCCAGCTCGGCGCTGGCATCTTGTTGGCGCGTATTCCACTCCACCACCTGGGCAGCCAGTTGCGCCAGGCGCTGCTCCACGCGCTGGCGCCCTTCCACCACGTAGCGAATTTCTGCCTCCAGCTTGCCGACTTCGGCACTGGCTTCGTAGAGCTTGGCCTGGGCCTGGTTGACGGCGTCGCCCGCGTCGTAGTGCGCCTGGCGCAGCAGCTCTAATTGCGCCTCGGTGTGGCGCAGCTCGGCGGTGCGCTCTTGCAGCGCATTGACGGTTTGCAAGCCTTCCACGCGCACGCGCTCTTGTTCGGCCTGTGCCTCGGCGCGCTTGAGGAACCACAGCTGCTGCTGGCGCAGCGTGGCCTGGGCTTGCAAAGTGTGGTAGGTGGCGGCCACCTCGGCCTGCTTTTCCAGCTTTTCCAGCTGGCTGCCCAGCTCGCGCTGGATGTCTTCCACGCGGGTGAGGTTTTCGCGCGTGTCTTCCAGGCGGTTTTCCGTTTCACGGCGGCGCTCTTTGTATTTGGATACACCCGCCGCTTCTTCCAGAAACAGGCGCAGCTCCTCGGGGCGGCTTTCAATGATGCGGCTGATGGTGCCCTGGCCAATGATGGCGTAGGCACGCGGGCCCAGGCCGGTGCCCAGAAAGACGTCTTGCACGTCGCGTCGGCGCACGACTTGGTTGTTGATGTAGTAGCTGCTGGTGCCGTCGCGGGTGAGCACGCGCTTGACGGCAATTTCGGTGAACTGGTTCCACTGCCCACCAGCGCGGTGGTCGTGGTTATCGAAGGTGAGTTCTACGCTGGCGCGGCTGGCCGGTTTGCGGCTGGTGGTGCCGTTGAAGATGACGTCTTGCATCGACTCGCCACGCAGCTCACTGGCTTTGCTCTCCCCCAGCACCCAGCGCACGGCATCCATGATGTTGGACTTGCCGCAGCCGTTGGGCCCGACAACGCCAACGAGTTGCCCCGGCAGCGTGAAGTGGGTGGGCTCGGCAAAGGATTTGAAGCCCGAGAGTTTGATCGATTGCAGGCGCACGGAGCTGGCTACACCAGAAAACTGCGCATCATACCGTTAGCGCCTGCCCTCAAGAATGCGAATCGTGGCCCAGCTGCGGCTTTATTTTCAGCATCTTTTTGGCCTCTAAGCCTTACCAGGCAAGCGCAAGCAGCTATCAAAAAAATCAAATTTTGGCAGAACCTGCATACTGAAACACCAGTGCCTCAAACTCCGCACAAGGCAGTGGGCGGCTCAGCAGGTAGCCCTGCCAGGCATGGCAGTGGTTGTCCATGAGGAAGGCACGCTGTGCCTGGGTTTCAACGCCCTCGGCGATGACGTGCAGCCCCAAGGTGGTGCCCAGGGCGACGATGGTGCGCGCAATGGCGGCATCGTTGGGGTCGGTGAGCACGTCGCGCACAAAGCCTTGGTCGATTTTGAGCTGGTCCAGCGGCAGGCGCTTGAGGTAGGCCAGCGAGGAGTAGCCGGTGCCAAAGTCATCGAGCGAAAAGCCCACGCCATGGGACTTCAGCTCGGTCATTTTGGCGATGGTGTCTTCCACCCCTTGCAGCAACATGCCTTCGGTCAGCTCCAGCTTCAGGCGCCGGGGATTGGCACCGCTGCTGTGCAGCAGGGCCAGCACTTGGGCCACGAAGTCTTCTTGCTGGAACTGGCGCGGGCTGACGTTCACCGCCAGCGTCAGGTGCTCCAACTCGGGATGATCGGCCCAAGCGGCAATTTGCTCACACGCGGTCTGGATCACCCATTGGCCCAGCGGCAAGATGAGGCCGGTTTCTTCCGCCAAGGGAATGAAGTCGGCTGGCGAGACAAAGCCGCGCTGCGGGTGGCGCCAACGCAGCAGCGCCTCGCAGCCGATGATGCGCTTGCCATCGGTTTGCGCCTGGTAAAACAAAGTGAACTGGCCCTGGCGCATACCCTGGCGCATGTCCAGCTCCAGCTCAGCGCGGGCGTTCACGGTGGCCTGCATTTGTGGGTCGTAGAAGCGCAGCGTGTCACGCCCGGCCGCTTTGGCTTGGTTCATGGCCAGGTCAGCGCGCTTGAGCAACTCATCGACGCTGTCGGCCAGGTCGCAAAAAATGGTGGCGCCAATGCTCACGCTGCAATGGTAGGTCTGCCCTTTGAGCTGGAAGGGCGCACGCAGCACTTCCAGCAAATGCTGGCCCGCCTCTTCGGTGGGGGCAGCGGCTTCTTGCGCGCCTTCGGCCAGGTCTTCCAGCACGACGACAAATTCGTCATCGCCATAGCGCGCCACGGTGTGGTCTTCGTTCGTGGCAGCTTGCAAGCGCTCGGCCACCTGGCGCAGCAACTGGTCGCCAGCCTCATGGCCATAGGTTTCGTTGAGGGTTTTGAAGTGGTCGATATCGAGCAGCAGCAGCGCGCCACAGCGCTTGCGGCGTTCGCACGCCGCCAGCACCTGGTGCATGCGATCGAGCAACAGGCGCCGGTTGGGCAGGCGGGTGAGCGAGTCGTAGTAGGCCAGGTACTGGATTTCTGCTTCGGCCGCTTTGCGCTCGGTGAGGTCTTCGACCACTACCAAATGGTCTTCGCCCTGCAACATGCCAGAGATGCATACCAGGCGACGTTGGCCGTCTGCACAGCAAATTTCGTACTCCGCCGGGGCAATCGCTCCGCCCTCGTTGCTGGCTTTGTTCAGCAACTCGTCCCACTGCAATTGCACATGCTCGCGCTGCGCTGGGTCGGGGTAGGCCCGCTGCCACCACTGCTCGGTCTGCACCATCTGCGCCTCGGTATAACCGGTGATGCGCACAAAACTGCGGTTGCGATAAACCATGCGCTGACCCTCTTGCACCAGCAGCACGCCCACGGGCAGGTTGTCGAGCATGGCGCGCAGGCGCTGTTCGCTGGTGTGCAGCGCCTGCTGCATGGCGCGGCGCTCGGTAATGTCTTGAAGGACGCTGACGTGGTAGGGCCGCTCGCTGCCGTCGTAGTGCAAGGTGGAGACGGCCAAATCCACCCACACCAGCGAGCCATCGCTGCGCTGCAGGCTGGTTTCGAGGTGAAACTCGGTGATCTCGCCCGCCTGCAAGCGTTCACGCGCACGCTGGCAGGCCGGGTCTGGCGGGGTGGGCGCCAGTTCAGACATGGACAAGCCCAGCAGCTGCGGCGGCGTGTAGCCCAGAATGTCGCAACTGCGCTGGTTGACGCGCACCCACTGACCGCTGGAGGAGTCGCTGAGCAACATGCCCACAGCCGCCTGGTTGAAGATGGCACGAAAGCGCTGCTCACTGCGTTTGAGTTCTTGCAACGACTGCTGCGCCTCGCTCAGCGCCTGGGCGCGCTGGCGCATCAGCAAGGTCACCAGCAGTGCCAGCAGCAGCGTCAGGGCCGCGCCCGCGCTGCCCACCCAACAGGGCAACTGGCGCTCCACGTCCGACAGCATGGAGCGCGTAGGCACAAATTCCAGGCGCCAGCGCCGGTCATGCACCTGCAAAACGCGCACTTGGGGAGCCAGGCCATCGAGCTGCGCCGGGGCCTGCACCTCACCCCATTCGCCCAGCAAGGCTGCCGCCTGCACGGCTGTGGCCTCTTGCCCTTCATCGGATTGCGCCGGGCCCACATCTTCCAGGCGCACATACAGCCCCCGAAAGTAGCCCTGCGCCGCCAAGGCGTCCAACATGGCGCTCACGCGCACCGATGCGGCCACCGCACCAATGAACTGGCGCGTGGGCGCCCCGACCCCACTGCCCTCTACCACCACCGGCACCCGCAGCAAAAAACCCACGCGCTGCTGCTGCTCTTGCAACAGTTCGAAGGGTGGCGAGACCGAAGCCTGCCCACTGGCACGCGAAGACAGCATGGAGGCCAAATTGCTCGGCTGCGAGCTAATGTCCAGGCCCCAAATGCCTTCATTGCCCTCGTGGGGCCACAAAAACTCCACCACGTAATGGTCTTCGCGCGCCAGCGTGGGATGCACCAGCGGCCCAGGCCCCACGCCGCCCCGCTTGCCTGCCTGGCTGCGCAAACGCAACTCCATGGCAGGCAGATCGGCCTGCGGCACCCAGCGGGAAAACGAGAGGTTTTTGATTTCCGGGTAGCGCTGCGACACCTGGCGCGCCGCCACCACTTGCTCAAACTGGGAGTGGGCCAGGTAGGGGTTGACCGAAAAGAGATCGCGCACGCCATTGACCACTTCGGTATAGGCCACCATGCGCTGGGCGACGGCATCAGCGGAGGCACGCACTTCATCGACGAAATGCAGCTGTGCTACGCCCAGGTTCGCCTTGTGCTGCTGCTGCACCAGGCCATACGTGAGCGCGCACCCCACCACGGCCACCCCTGGTAGCCAATGAGTCAAAGCGTGCACAAAGCGTCGAGCCATAGAGCAAAAAAAATCAGCCACCACCAAGCACCGTCAGGCACTTGCCCATTTGCGCGGGAGGATACCTTGATTCGACATTTTGTCGGTATCTCTTTTGTGAACGATTTTGTGCCGCCCACCGCTGGCGCACGGAAAATTTGCAAATTTTGCAAAACAACGCTTTGAACTTGGCAAAGTTTCGCCTTTTCAGTGCTGTTCTCTGGGCAAACATTTGCATAAATTGCGAAGACTTTCTGCTGTGGCACCGCGCCATCGCAGACCCTTACCGCAACCAGGAGACCACCCCATGAGCACCGCAACCGTTGACGCCGTGGCCGCACCGGCCCAGCCCGCCGCCTCCAAGCCTGTGAAGAAATCCGTCGCCCTCTCGGGCGTCACGGCGGGCAACACCGCCCTGTGTACCGTGGGCCGCACGGGCAATGACCTGCACTACCGCGGCTACGACATCCTCGACATTGCCGAGGTGTGCGAGTTCGAGGAGATTGCCCACCTGCTGGTGCACGGCAAGCTACCCACACGCGCCGAACTCAAGGCCTACAAGGCCAAGCTGCGCGCCCTGCGCGGCCTGCCCGGCAGCGTGAAAGCGGCGCTGGAGCAATTGCCCGCCGCCAGCCACCCCATGGATGTGATGCGCACGGGCGTTTCAGCGCTGGGCTGCGCGCTGCCGGAAAAAGACGACCACAACCTGCCCGGCGCGCGCGACATTGCCGACCGCCTGATGGCCAGCCTGGGCAGCATGCTGCTGTACTGGTACCACTTCAGCAACTCGGGCCGCCGCATCGAGGTGGAGACGGAGGACGACTCCATTGGCGGCCACTTCCTGCACCTGCTACATGGCGAAAAGCCGCCCGCGCACTGGGTGCGTGCCATGCACACCTCGCTCAACCTGTACGCCGAGCACGAATTCAACGCCAGCACCTTCACCGCCCGCGTCATCGCAGGCACGGGCAGCGACATGTACTCCAGCATCTCGGGCGCCATTGGCGCGCTGCGCGGCCCCAAGCATGGCGGCGCCAACGAGGTGGCCTTTGAAATTCAAAAGCGCTACGACACCCCAGCCGAAGCCGAGGCCGACATCCGCCGCCGCGTGGAGGCCAAGGAAGTCGTGATTGGCTTTGGCCACCCGGTGTACACCGTGAGCGACCCGCGCAACGTCATCATCAAGGGCGTGGCCAAGAAGCTGTCCGACGAGGCAGGCAGCACCAAGATGTACGACATTGCCGAGCGGCTGGAGCAGGTGATGTGGGAGGTGAAAAAGATGTTCCCCAACCTCGACTGGTTCAGCGCCGTGAGCTACCACATGATGCAGGTGCCCACCGCCATGTTCACGCCGTTGTTCGTCATCGCGCGCACCAGCGGTTGGGCCGCGCACGTGATCGAGCAGCGCCAGGACAACAAAATCATCCGCCCCAGCGCCAACTACACCGGCCCGCAAGACCAGCAGTTTGTGCCGATCGAAGAGCGCCGTTGAAGCAAAAACCATAGCTGCTTGCGCTTGATTAGTGGGTTTTTCAGAGTGTTTTCGTTCTGAAAGTATCACCCACCAAGCGCGAGCAGCTCATAAAAAAAGAGCACACCTGCCCGCCCCATGATGAACACCGCCCACCGCAAACCCCTGCCCGGCACCGCCCTGGATTACTTTGACGCCCAAGCCGCCGTCGAGGCCCTTCAACCCGGCGCCTGGGCTACCTTGCCCTACACCGCCCGCGTGCACGCCGAAAACCTGGTGCGCCGCGCCGACCCGGCGCAGCTGGGTGGCTACCTGCGCCAACTCATCGAGCGCAAACGCGACTTGGACTTTCCGTGGTTCCCGGTGCGCGTGGTGTGCCACGACATCCTGGGCCAGACCGCGCTGGTGGATTTGGCCGGGCTGCGCGACGCGATCGCCAAAGAAGGGGGCGATCCGGCCGCCGTCAACCCGGTGGTGCCGGTGCAGCTCATCGTTGACCACTCGCTGGCGGTGGAGTGCGGTGGCTTTGACCCTGACGCCTTTGCCAAAAACCGCGCCATTGAGGAGCGCCGCAACGAAGACCGCTTTCACTTCATCGAGTGGACGAAAAAAGCCTTTGCCAATGTGGATGTGATCCCGGCGGGCAACGGCATCATGCACCAGATCAATCTGGAAAAAATGTCGCCCGTGGTCTATGTGCAAGATGGCGTGGCTTTCCCCGACACGTGCGTGGGCACCGACAGCCACACGCCGCACGTCGATGCGCTGGGCGTGATCGCCGTGGGCGTGGGCGGACTGGAGGCTGAAAACGTGATGCTCGGGCGCGCCAGCTGGATGCGCCTGCCCACCATCGTGGGCGTGCAGCTCACGGGCCAGCGCCAAAGTGGCATCACGGCCACCGACATCGCGCTGGCGCTGACGGAGTTTTTGCGCCAGGAAAAAGTGGTGGGCGCGTATGTGGAGTTTTTTGGCGAAGGTGCCAGCAGCCTGTCGATTGGCGACCGCGCCACCATCTCGAACATGTGCCCCGAATACGGTGCCACGGCCGCGCTGTTTTATATCGACCAGCAAACCATCGACTACCTGCGCCTGACCAACCGCAGCCCCGAACAGGTGCGCCTGGTGCAAACCTACGCCCAGACCGCCGGGCTGTGGGCCGACACGCTGCGCGAGGTGCAGTACGAGCGCACGTTGACGTTTGACCTCGCAAGCGTGGTGCGCAATATGGCCGGGCCATCGAATCCGCACCGGCGCCTGCCCACCAGCGCGCTAGTGGCGCGCGGCATTGCCGGCGCCGTGAAGCTGCAAATGGCGCGCGACGACGAGGCCGAGGGCCGGCTGCCCGATGGCGCCGTCATCATTGCCGCCATCACCAGCTGCACCAACACCAGCAACCCGCGCAACGTGATTGCCGCCGCGCTGCTGGCGCGCAACGCCCGCCGCCGGGGGCTGGTGCGCAAGCCCTGGGTGAAAACGTCGCTCGCCCCCGGCTCCAAAGCGGTGGAGCTGTATTTGAAGGAAGCGGGCCTGTTGCAAGACCTGGAGGCGCTGGGCTTTGGCATCGTCGCCTTTGCCTGCACCACCTGCAACGGCATGAGCGGCGCGCTCGACCCGAAAATCCAGCAAGAAATCATTGAGCGCGACCTGTACGCCACGGCGGTGCTCTCGGGCAACCGCAACTTTGACGGGCGCATTCACCCCTATGCCAAGCAGGCGTTTTTGGCCAGCCCGCCGCTGGTGGTGGCCTACGCGCTGGCGGGCACGGTGCGCTTTGACATTGAAAACGACGCCTTTGCCGTGGTCGATGGCCAGCCCGTGCGCCTGAAAGACCTGTGGCCCAGCGACGAAGAAATTGACGCCATCGTCGCCCAGGCCGTCAAGCCCGAACAGTTCCGCGCCGTGTACGAGCCCATGTTCGCCATCCGCCAGGACGACGGTGCCAAGGCGCCGCCGCAGTATGACTGGCGCCCCCAGTCCACCTACATTCGCCGCCCGCCGTACTGGGACACCGAAGGCGTGGGCGCCTTGGCCGCGCACCCGCGCACGCTGAAAAATATGCGCCCGCTGGCCCTCTTGGGCGACAACATCACCACCGACCACCTCTCGCCCTCCAACGCCATCTTGGCCGACAGCGCGGCGGGCGAATACCTGGCGAAGATGGGCCTGCCCGAAGAAGACTTCAACTCCTACGCCACACACCGCGGCGACCACCTCACCGCCATGCGCGCCACCTTCGCCAACCCGCAGCTGCTCAACGAGATGGCCGTGGTCGATGGCCAGGTGCAAAAAGGCTCGCTGGCGCGCATCGAACCCGAGGGCCAGGTGGTGCGCATGTGGGAAGCGATTGAAACCTACCTGAAGCGCCGCCAGCCACTCATCATCATTGCCGGGGCCGACTACGGCCAAGGGTCGAGTCGCGACTGGGCCGCCAAGGGCGTGCGCCTGGCAGGGGTGGAGGTGGTGGTGGCCGAGGGCTTTGAGCGCATTCACCGCACCAACCTGATTGGCATGGGCGTGCTGCCGCTGGAGTTTCAGCCTGGCGTGAACCGCCGCACGCTCGGGCTCGACGGCACCGAAACCTACGATGTGCAAGGCGCATTGCAGCCGCGTGCCGAACTGACGCTGCGCATTCACCGGCGCAGCGGCGAAACGCTGCAGGTGCCCGTGACCTGCCGCTTGGACACAGCCGAGGAAGTCTCGGTGTACGAAGCGGGCGGCGTGCTGCAGCGCTTTGCCCAGGACTTTTTGGCATCCAATCGGGCTTAAACCCTTACCAGACAAGCGCAAGCAGCTATCAAAATGGATATGACCCAGCACCTTTCGCCCCTGCGCATTGCCGCCACCTATATGCGCGGCGGCACCAGCAAGGGCGTGTTTTTTCGCCTGCAAGACCTGCCCGAAGCCGCGCAGCAGCCCGGCCCGGCGCGCGACCGACTGCTGCAGCGCGTCATCGGCAGCCCCGACCCCTACGGCGCGCACATTGACGGCATGGGTGGGGCCACCTCCAGCACCAGCAAGTGCGTGATCGTGAGCAAGAGCACGCGCCCCGGCCACGATGTGGACTACCTCTACGGCCAGGTCTCCATCGACAAAGACTTTGTCGACTGGAGCGGCAACTGCGGCAACCTGTCCACCGCCGCCGGGGCCTTTGCCATCCACGCGGGTTTTGTGGATGCCAGCCGCATTCCCGCGCACGGCACCTGCGCTGTGCGCATTTGGCAGGCCAACATTGGCAAAACCATCATCGCCCATGTGCCGGTGGCGGGCGGGCAGGTGCAAGAAAGCGGCGACTTTGTGCTCGACGGGGTGGCCTTTCCGGCAGCGGAAATCGTGCTGGAGTTCATGGACCCGTCGGATGATGGCGAGGAGGGCGGGGCCATGTTCCCGACGGGCCATCTTGTTGACGATTTGGAGGTTCCAGGCATCGGCACCTTCAAGGCAACGATGATCAACGCGGGCATTCCCACCGTGTTCGTCAACGCCGCCGACATCGGCTACCAGGGCACGGAGCTGCGCGAGGACATCAACGGCGATCCGGCGCAACTGGCGCGGTTTGAAAAAATCCGCGTCGCCGGCGCGCTGCGCATGGGCCTGATCCAGACCCCCGAGGAAGCCGCCACGCGCCAGCACACGCCCAAGATCGCTTTCGTCAGCCCGCCCAAGGACTACACCGCTTCCAGCGGTAAAACCATCGCGGCGGCGGATGTGGATCTGCTGGTGCGCGCCCTGTCCATGGGCAAGCTGCACCACGCCATGATGGGCACCTGCGCCGTGGCCATCGGCACGGCGGCGGCTATTCCCGGCACGCTGGTGAACCTGGCGGCGGGCGGCGGCGAACGCGCGGCGGTGCGCTTCGGCCACCCCTCGGGCACCCTGCGCGTGGGCGCCGAGGCGAAACAGGACAACGGCCAGTGGACGGTCACCAAGGCCGTGATGAGCCGCAGCGCCCGCATCCTCATGGAAGGCTGGGTGAGGGTACCTGGCTAGCACCGAGTTTCTTCTGCAGGAGCGCTCTCCCTCGGAGACATGGCAAAAACTCCTGTTTTCATAGCTGCCAGCGCTTGCCAGATAAGGGCTGGCAGCTATTTTTATCAAAAATTGGAGCGACGGATGTCCACCCGCAAGCAACTCAAGCAACTCGTCGAGGCCCGCAACGGCCTGCTCGTTCCGGGCGCGTTCAACGCGCTGTCGGCCAAGGTGATCGCCGACCTGGGCTTCCAGGCCATCTACGTGACCGGCGCGGGCGTGACCAATATGTGGTTCGGCATGCCGGACCAGGGCTTCATGGGCCTGCACGAAATCGCCGACCACACGGCGCGCATCCGCGACGCCGTGGACGTGCCGCTCATCGTCGATGCCGACACGGGCTTTGGCAACGCGCTGAACGTGGTCCACACCGTGCGCACGCTGGAGCGCGCCGGGGCCGACTGCATCCAGCTCGAAGACCAGGTGGCGCCCAAGCGCTGCGGCCACTTCAGCGGCAAGGAAGTGATTTCCACCGAGGAAGCGGTGAGCAAGATCAAGGCCGCCGTCGATGCGCGGCGCGACCCCGATTTCCTCATCATGGCGCGCACCGACGCCGCCGCAACGCACGGCTTCGAGGCCGCCGTGGAGCGCGCGCAGAAGTTCGCCGAGGCGGGCGCAGACATCCTCTTCGTCGAGGCCGTGACCAAGCCTGAGGAAGTGCGCGCGCTGCCGCAGCGCCTGGCCAAGCCCCAGCTGATGAACATGGTGATCGGCGGCAAGACGCCGATCTTCAACGCCGAGCAGCTGGGCGAACTGGGCTTCGGCATCGTGCTGTACGCCAACGCCGCGCTGCAGGGCGCGGTGATGGGCATGCAAAAGGCGCTGACCACGCTGCGCGACGCCAAAGAGGTGCGCGAAGACAGCGGCCTGGTCACGCCATTTGCCGAACGCCAGCGGCTGGTGGGCAAGGGCGAGTGGGATGCCTTGGAAAAACGCTACGCCTGATGGGCCTGGCACGATTAGCTATCATTTTGCAAAACCATGGCCGCTCCGCACGCCATGGAAGGCCGCCATGTGGGTGCCATTGACGGCCCCGGTACAACCAAGAAAACCGCGATCTGCCACAGAGGGCCTGCCCGCGATGGCTTGGCCATCTTGCGTGCACAGCCTCCAGCAGTGCCTGGACGCAACGGCTTGGCGCCGCCGCACTGGGCCAGGGCGTGTGTGGGCTGATCACCCATGCCCTGAGGCCAGCGCCACAGCAAATGACATATGCAAATCCATCCAGAAAATATCCCGCCCCACCCACCAACTCCTCACACATGGCGCATGAGCGTTGCGCCCATGATGGACTGGACCGATAGGCATTGCCGCTACTTCCACCGCCTGCTAACGCGCCACACTTTGCTCTACACCGAAATGGTGAATGCGGGCGGCATTCTGTACGGCGGCACGGAGCGGCATTTGCGCTTCAATGCCGAAGAACACCCCGTCGCCCTGCAATTGGGCGGGAACGAACCCGAAAAGCTGGCGCAGGCCGCGCGGCTGGGAGCGCAGTGGGGCTATGACGAGATCAACCTCAACTGCGGCTGCCCCAGCGACCGTGTGCAGCGCGGTGCGTTTGGAGCCAGCCTCATGAAGGCCCCGCAATTGGTGGCCGACTGCGTGAAAGCCATGAAGGACGTGGTCGATGTACTGGTGACGGTCAAACACCGCATTGGCATTGACAAGGTCGAAGACTACGGCTTTGTGCGCGACTTCATTGGCACCGTCGCTGAAGCGGGCTGCACAGTGTTCATCGTTCATGCACGCAATGCCTGGCTGCAAGGCCTCTCGCCCAAGGAAAACCGCGACATTCCCCCGCTGCGCTACGAAGTGGTGCATCGGCTCAAGAAGGAGTTTCCGCAGTTCACCATTGCCATCAATGGCGGCATTCAGACCGATGAGGTCGTACACGAGCAATTAACGCATCTCGATGGCGTGATGATTGGCCGCGAGGCCTACCACAACCCCTGGTGGCTCACACGCTGGGACGCCTTGTATTACGGCGCGCCTGAAAGCACTTGCACTCGCGAGGGCGTGGAAGCCGCGATGGTGGATTACATGGAGCGCGAAGCCGCCACCTACGGCACGCACTGGTACGCCATTGCCCGCCACATGCTCGGGCTGCGCCACGGCCTGCCGGGCGCGCGCCGCTGGCGCCAGGTGTGGAGCGACCACCGCCTCAAACACCTCAGTGCAAGCGAAGTGATGGCCCTGGCGCGCACGCGCCCCCATGCCAGCGATAACGCCGACAGCTGAACGCGCACGCGCTGGCGCTTTCCAATGTAGGGAAAATGTAAGGATATGTAGTTAGTTTGGTGACCGGCTTGGTGTGTTCCCGCCCAGGGTTGCACCACCATGCCATGCGCACAAAGCAGCTTGGGCTATGCAAAGCCGCCCTTGTGCTGTTATATTTTGTGCAGTGCAACATTTTTTATCCGCACCCCCATGCTGTACCACATCTACGAAGCCCAGCGTTCCTTGATGGAGCCTTTTGCCGATTTTGCGCAAGCCTCCTCCAAGCTCTACAGCGCACCTTTGTCGCCTTTGAGCCAAGCCCCTTTTGCGCAGCGCATTTCCGCCGGCTACGATTTGCTGTACCGCCTGGGCAAGGACTACGAGAAGCCCGCCTTCGGTATTCCGACCGTGAGCGTGGATGGCGTGGCCGTAGCCATCCACGAACGCATAGAGATCGACAAGCCTTTTTGCGAGCTGCGCCGCTTCAAACGCTTTTCTGATGACACCGACACCCTGGCCAAGCTCAAAGTGCAGCCTGTGGTGCTTTTGGTGGCACCGCTGTCGGGCCACTACGCCACGCTGCTGCGCGACACCGTGCGCTCGCTGCTGAAAGACCACAAGGTGTACATCACCGATTGGAAAAACGCCCGCCTGGTGCCAATGGAAGAAGGCGACTTTCACCTCGACGACTACGTGAACTACGTGCAGGAGTTCATTAGGCACCTGCAAAAGAACTACGGCAACTGCCATGTCATCAGCGTGTGCCAGCCCACGGTGCCAGTGCTGGCAGCCGTCTCACTCATGGCCAGCCGTGGGGAGACTACCCCCCTGTCCATGACCATGATGGGTGGGCCGATCGATGCACGCAAATCGCCCACATCGGTCAACGACATGGCACTGCAGCGCAGTTTCCAGTGGTTTGAAAACAATGTGATTTACCGCGTGCCAGAAAAATACCCTGGTGCAGGCCGCCGCGTGTACCCGGGCTTTTTGCAATACACCGGCTTTGTGGCCATGAACCCGGATCGCCACGTCACCAGCCACTACGACTACTTCAAGGACTTGGTCAAAGGCGACGGTGCCAGTGCAGAGGCCCACCGCAAGTTTTACGACGAGTACAACGCCGTCCTTGACATGGATGCCCACTACTACCTGGAAACCATTCAAACTGTCTTCCAGGAGTTCAAACTGGTACATGGCACCTGGGATGTGCGCAATCCCGAAGGGGTGCCCGAGCGCGTGCAACCGCAAGACATCCGCGAGACTGCACTGCTCACCATTGAAGGCGAGCTGGACGATATCTCCGGCTCGGGGCAGACCCGTGCTGCGCACGAGCTGTGCAGCGGCATTGTGGACAAAGAACGCCGCCACATTGAAGTGCAAGGTGCTGGCCACTACGGCATTTTCAGCGGCAGCCGCTGGCGCGAGACGGTGTACCCCCAGGTACGCGAGTTCATCTTGCACAACAACCGCTCTGTGCAGCCTGCAGCAGCAGAAGCGGCGCCAACCCCCACCGCAAACCCGGCAGATGCTGCACAACCTGGGCCACAAACGCCTGAGCAGCCACTGGCTGCAGCCGCAGTGACTGCCACGCCCCAAGCGCGTTCACGCCGCTCCGGTCGTAAAGCGTGAGCGCAGCACCCTGCCCTGGGCAGGATGCTGCGTGGGTGGAACGCATCAACGCAGCGCTGCCCCAGACCCAATGCCAGCGCTGCGGTTTTGCTGACTGTGCGGCTTATGCACAGGCGATTGCCACGGGAGCAGCAGCCATTAACCAATGCCCTCCCGGAGGGCATGAAGGTGTCGTACGCCTGGCAGCCCTGACAGGTCAGGCCATCCAAGCACTGAACCCCACCCACGGAGAAGAAGGCCCACGAGCCCTCGCGCGGATTGACGAGCGCTGGTGCATTGGCTGTACGCTGTGCATCCAGGCCTGCCCCACCGACGCCATCCTTGGTGCCCACAAGCTCATGCACACGGTGATAGAGGCGCACTGCACAGGATGTGCCTTGTGCGTGGCCCCCTGCCCAGTCGATTGCATTACCCTGCACTACCCTGAGCCCACGGCCACAGGCTGGGCAGCGTGGTCACCCGCGCAAGCGCAAACGGCACGCCAACGCTACAGCGCACGCCAGCAGCGCCTGGCCTCCCAAGCTCAGGATGCACCTGCGCCCGCCCCTGCCCCACAAGACAAGCAAGCCACCATCGCCCACATCTTGGCGCGCGCACGCAAAAATACGGTGTCACCAGGCGGCACCCACAGCGTCACGTCGTGAACGATTTGTACACCCCGCAGCCAATGGCCAAGTCACCCCAGCGCTGCACATAGGTCATCTTGGTCTGCACCTGACCGGAGACTGGGTTGGTGAAGTCATATTCCACCCAACCGGGCCCACGCTCTGACTGCGCCATGATGTCGTGCAGCAGGCGGGGCCCATCAACCCCCGGCACATCCTGCACCCGGGTACCCACTTTGGCCGGGTTGCCACCAAAAGCCCGGTAGGTACCACTGGCGTCCAGCGCAAACACATACATATCGCGGTCGTGGTAGGGCTGCGCCTTGTCTGTTAGTTGCTGCAGCACCTGCACTTGCCCCAGCCCCGACCGCGTCAATGCCATGGCCCGTTGCACCAACGCCATGGCCTCTTCTGCCGTGCCTTGCTGCAAACGGAATGACTCGACCGCATGGGACAACGTGGCGGCACGCTGCTCTAGTGCCTGGGCTTCATGCACAGCCGCATCCACCATCTCGGCGTTGTGCTGAGTGATGCCATCGAGCTGCTGCACCGCCGCACTGATTTCTGCCAAGTCTTGCTGCTGGCGTTGACCGGATTGGGCCAACTCCGTCATGTTGTGGGCCACCGTGCGAATACCCTGCGCCATGCCTGCAATACCTTCGCCCGCAGTACGCATCAGCCCCACGCTCCCTTCCACCTGCTGCACCGATGCACTGATGAGCTGGCGAATTTCGCGCGCGGCCTCAGAAGAGCGCTGCGCCAGCGAGCGCACCTCAGAGGCCACCACGGCAAAACCTCGCCCCTGCTCACCGGCTCGGGCCGCCTCGACGGCAGCATTCAAGGCCAGGATGTTGGTCTGGAAGGCAATGCTGTCAATCACGCCGATGATTTCGCCCATGCGCCGCGCGCCCTGCTGAATGGCCTCGACGGAGTGCACGGCACGCTCCATGGCCTGCACACCGGACTCCACCGCACCACGCACCTGACTGGCCTGCGTGTCCGCCTGGTGCGCCGTCTGAGCATCCGCGCCCACCGCTGCCGACAAAGCGGCGACGCTGGCAGACGTTTGCTGCAAACTGCTCGCTTGCTGCTCCGTACGTTCGGCCAGAGCACGGCTGTCATGGGCCAGCATCTGTCCTGCATGTGCGACCAACGCCGCGTTGCTGCGAATGTCCGCCACCATACAAGAGAGGGTCAGCACCATGCCATCGAGCAACTGGGCCATGCGTGCCAGCTCGTCGTGGCCTTGAATGGCCACACGGGCACGCAAATCGCCCTGTGATACCTGCTCCATGGCACGCGTGATGCGCCGCAAGGTGCCGGTTTGGCTCAGGTACAGACTCAGGAGCAAATACCCCAGCACCAGCAGCCCCAGCGCCGCCCAGGCCCACACCACCACCCGATCCGCGGCACCAGCCAGCCAGACCAGGGAAAGCACCAGCCCGCCCGCCACTGCGCCCAGCAGCAACAGCTTGCCCCCCAAGTGCAAGCGTCGCATCAGCCACACGCCAGGGCGCAGGAAAAAAGCACCATTCATCTTGACTTGTCTCCTTCGGCCTGTGGGTGCACCCCGGGTTGGAACCCCAGCGGGAAGGCCTTGTTGGTTGTTCGGTCACCGTAGCCGATGCGTCTTACGAGGTCTTGACAAGCGCCCTCGCGCTGCTGTGCCATAGCAAGGCAGCGCCTCCCTACAATCGCAGGCCACGTACAGCCAAGCGCGCTGCACCTGCAAGCACCGCCCAAACCTCCTTTACCCCCGCCCCGGAGACCCCTCAATGAGCACCATGGAACGCATCTTGCGCCTGATGGCAGAAAAGAAAGCCTCGGACATCTACCTGTCTGCTGACGCCCCGGCGATGATCAAAATCAACGGCGAATGCGTCCCCATCAACAACCAAACCCTGCCAGCCGACGCACCCAAAAATCTGCTGGCTGAAGTGGTGCCGCCCGACCGCATTGAGGAGCTGGAAGAAACCGGTGAGCTCAATATGGGCGTCCCCATTGCCGGCGTGGGGCGTTTTCGTGTCAGTGCCATGCGCCAACGCGGCAGCTACGCGGTGGTCATTCGCTTCATCGAACAGCACATTCCCGACCTCTCCACCCTCAACCTCCCCTCCGTTTTGGCAGGCCTGATTCTGGAAAAGCGCGGCCTGATTTTGGTTGTGGGGGCCACTGGCTCGGGCAAAAGTACCACCCTGGCCTCGCTCATCGACAGCCGCAACGCCGTCGCCACCGGCCACATCCTGACCATCGAAGACCCGGTGGAATACCAGTTCAAGAACAAAAAATCCATCGTCAACCAGCGCGAAATTGGCAGCGACACCCAATCGCTGCAAACTGCGCTGAAAAACGCCCTGCGCCAAGCGCCCGACGTGATTTTGATTGGCGAAATCCGCGACCGCGAAACCATGTCGGCCGCCATTGCCTACGCCCAATCGGGCCACTTGGTGCTCGCTACGCTGCACGGCAACAACAGCTACCACGCGCTCAACCGGATTTTGTCGTTCTACCCCGTCGAAGTGCGCCCCACCATGCTGGGTGACTTGGCCTCTGCCCTCAAGGCAGTCATTTCCCAGCGCCTGGTGCGTACCCACAATGGCACCCGGGTGCCCGCCTGCGAGGTCATGCTCAACACCAAGCTGGTGAGCGAGCTGGTGGAAAAAGGAGACTTCTCCGGCGTGCGTGAAGCCATGGAAAAATCGATGGCTGACGGCTCACAAACTTTTGAAGAAGATTTGGCGCGCCTGATCCGCGAAGGCCGTATCGACCGCAAGGAAGGCCTGGCCTACGCCGACTCGCCCACCAACTTGATGTGGCGCCTGCAAAACGACTTCGCCATGGCTGCCAAGGCTGCGCAAGAGCACAAAGAAGCGCATGAAGCCAAAGAAGAAGAGGACACCCCCTCATTCACAGAAATTATTTTGGATGTCAAACCCCAGTAACGCGGCGCCCAGCGCCCCCCTTTCTTCGCCTGTGCAAGCCCAACAGGTTCACGGCGCCACCATCGGCGCGCTGATCGACAGTGGCGCAGCCTGCCTGACGGCGGCGCAAGTTGGCTTTGGCCACGGCACCACCAACGCCTACGACGAAGCCGCTTGGCTGGTGCTGTGGAGCCTGGGTTTGCCGCTGGACAGCCCCCTCGATGACGAGAGTGCAGATTCAGTACGAAATCAGCCTCTAAGCCAAGCGCAGCAAGCGCAAGCAGCTACACTTTTTGAAAAGCGCATTGCCACCCGCCAACCTGCGGCCTACCTCACACGTGAAGCCTGGCTGGTGGGCGTGCCGTTCTACGTGGACGAGCGTGCCATCGTGCCGCGCAGCTTCATCGCCGAGCTGATTGCCGACGCCAGCATCGACCCCTGGCTCAGCGACCGCACGCACCAGGTGCTGGACTTATGCACAGGCAACGGCAGCCTGGCCGTGCTCGCCGCCATGGCCTGGCCGCAGGTGCAGGTGACGGGCGCCGACATCAGCGCCGACGCCCTGGCGGTGGCGCGCATCAACGTCGAGCGCCACCAGCTGCAAGAACGCATCGCCCTGGTGACCTCTGACGGCCTGAACCAAGTGCCAGGGCCGTGGGACTTGATCTTGTGCAACCCGCCCTATGTCAACGCCACCAGCATGGCCGCCCTGCCAGCGGAATACCGCGCCGAGCCCAGCCTGGCACTGGCCGGTGGCACCGACGGCATGGACTTCATCCGCACGCTGCTGCGCCAAGCCCCCGCCTGCATGAGCGAAGACGCCGTGCTGGTGCTGGAAATTGGCAACGAACGCGCGCACTTTGAAGCGGCTTTTCCCCAGTTGCCTGTGTTCTGGCTCGACACCAGCGCCGGCAGCGACCAGGTGCTGCTCCTGACGCGCACCGCTTTGCTCCAATTTCTCTGAATGATCATTCTCAAAAACCTCACCTTGCGCCGCAGCAGCAAGGTGCTGCTCGATAGCGTCTCTCTCACTCTCAACCCGGGCGAAAAAATCGGTCTGGTCGGGCGCAACGGCGCGGGCAAATCCAGCCTGTTTGCCCTGCTCAACGGCAGCCTGCACGAAGACGGTGGCGACTTTTCCATGCCCACGCAATGGCGCATGGCCCAGGTGGCGCAGAACATGCCCGAAACCAGCCAAAGCGCCACAGAATTTGTGCTGGAAGGCGATACACGCTTGTCCAGCCTGCGCGAGAAGCTACAAAAAGCAGAGCAAGAAGGCGATGGTCTGGCCATTGCCCAGGCCCATGCCGACCTGTTGGACGCCAATGCCCACGACGCTCCAGCGCGCGCTCAGGCCTTGATTTTGGGCCTGGGCTTTCAGGTGAGCCAACTGCAGCGCCCGGTCAACAGCTTTTCCGGCGGTTGGCGTATGCGCTTGCAATTGGCCCGCGCGCTGATGTGCCCGTCTGACCTGCTGCTGCTCGACGAACCCACCAACCACTTGGACTTAGACGCTTTGGTGTGGCTGGAAGCTTGGCTCAAACGCTACGAAGGCACGCTCATCGTCATCAGCCACGACCGCGAGTTTCTCGACGCTGTGACGCAAGTCACCGTCCACATCGAGCACGCCCAGCTCACCCGCTACGGTGGCAACTACAGCCAGTTTGAGGAATTGCGCGCGCAGCAGCTCACGCTGCAGCAGTCAGCCTTCGAGCGCCAGCAGGCCAAAATTGCCCACCTGCAAAAGTTCATTGACCGCTTCAAAGCCCAGGCCACCAAAGCACGCCAAGCGCAAAGCCGCGTCAAAGCGCTCGAGCGCATGGAAAAAATCGCCCCCGTGCTGGCCAGCGCTGATTTCACTTTTGAATTTCAAGAGCCTGCCAACCTGCCCAACCCCATGCTGGTGCTGAACGACGCCGCGTTTGGCTACCGCACAGAAGACGGGCAAGAGAACGTGATTTTGCGCAACGTCAGCAAAACCGTGCTGGCGGGCCAACGCATTGGTATTTTGGGCGCCAACGGCCAGGGCAAATCTACCCTGGTGAAAACCGTGGCGCGCACCCTGCCCGCCCTGGCGGGCAAAGTCACCGAAGGCAAGGGCCTGGCCATTGGCTACTTTGCCCAGCAAGAGTTAGACGTGCTGCGCGGCGAAGACCACCCGCTGGGCCACATGGTGCGCCTGGCACGCGAGCTGGGGATAGACGCCCGCGAGCAAGAGCTGCGCAACTTTTTAGGCAGCTTTAACTTCAGCGGCGACATGGTGCAGCAACCCGTGGGCAGCATGAGTGGCGGCGAAAAAGCCCGCCTGGTGCTGGCCATGATCGTCTGGCAGCGCCCCAACCTGCTGCTGCTCGACGAGCCCACCAACCACCTGGACTTGGCCACGCGCGAGGCGCTGTCGATGGCGCTGAATGAATTTGAAGGCACCGTGATGCTGGTCAGCCACGACCGGGCGCTGCTGCGCGCCGTGTGCGACGAATTTTGGCTGGTGGGCCGAGGCCAGGTCGGCCCCTTCGACGGCGATCTGGACGACTACCAGCGCTACTTGCTGGAGGAGGCCAAACGCCTGCGCGAGCAATTGCGTGCCGAGCAACCCGGCCCGGCCAGCAACGCTGCTGCCCCCGGCAAAGACGCCCGCGAGCAGCGCCGCGCCAGCGCCCAGGCGCGCCAGCAGTTGGCACAAAAAACCCGCCCCTACAAGCAGGAGCTGACCCAGGTGGAAGAACGCCTGGCGGCCCTGAGCGCAGAGAAAAACCAGTTGGAAGAACGCCTGACCCAAGGCCTGGCACCAGCCGAGATTGCCGAGTGCGGCAAGCGCCTGAAAGCCTGCGGCGATGAAGTGGATGCGCTGGAAGAACGCTGGCTGGAGCTTTCGGAAACTATTCAAGAGATAGAAAATTCAGCCTAAACCCTTATGCAGCAAGCGCAAGCAGCTATTCTTTTGGAAGCGCAAAAAAATTTCAAAAAACCTGTCAACGTGCTGCAGTGGCATAGCGTTGTTTACGCATCTCTAAGGAGTTTTTGCCATGAACACCACCACCACCCTGAATGCCTGGCCCGAAGATGAACGTGACCGCAAACGCGCACCAGCACGCATCTAAGCCACAGGGTATAGGCTGCCAACTGAGTAGCTAACCCTCTTTCTTTCGACTCCAAGGCTTGTGCCAGTCAGTTCACACTGACTGGCATTTTTGTTGCCCACAACCTGGCCTGCACGTGCCGCACAGAGGCTGCCCCGGCCATAAAAAAAGGGAACATGCCCAGCATGTTCCCTCGCTGTGGGCGCCTGGCAGGCGCGCCACCACCAGCACCATCAATAATTAGTTGGTATGTGCCAACTGATCCAAGATGGCTGGGTTTTCCAGCGTGCTGGTGTCTTGGGTGATGGATTCACCCTTGGCCAGCGAACGCAGCAGACGGCGCATGATTTTGCCGCTGCGGGTCTTGGGCAGGTTCTCACCAAAGCGGATGTCTTTGGGCTTGGCGATGGGGCCAATTTCCTTGGCCACCCAGTTGCGCAGCTCGTTGGCCAACTGCTTGGCTTCTTCGCCGGTAGGCACGGGGCGCTTGAGCACCACGAAAGCCACAATCGCCTCACCCGTCAGGTCATCAGGGCGGCCCACCACAGCGGCTTCAGCCACGAGGTCGGTCTTGGCCACCAGAGCCGACTCGATTTCCATCGTGCCCATGCGGTGGCCCGAGACGTTCAGCACATCGTCAATACGGCCCGTGATGCGGAAGTAGCCACGGTCTTCGCTGCGCACCGCACCGTCGCCCGCCAGGTAGAAGGTGCCGCCCATTTCTTCGGGGAAGTAGCTCTTCTTGAAGCGCTCAGGATCGCCCCAGATGGTGCGAATCATCGACGGCCAGGGGCGCTTGATCACCAAAATGCCACCCACGCCATTGGGCAGGTCTTTGCCCAACTCATCGACGATGGCGGCCTTGATGCCCGGCAGCGGCAAGGTGCAGGAGCCCGGCACCAGCGGCGTAGCACCTGGCAGCGGCGTGATGACGTGGCCGCCGTTTTCGGTTTGCCAGAAGGTGTCCACAATCGGGCAGCGCTCGCCACCGACGTTTTTGTAGTACCACATCCAGGCTTCGGGGTTGATGGGTTCGCCCACGCTGCCCATCACGCGCAGGCTGGTCAAGTCCCAGTTCTTGGGGTGGACTTTTTCGTCCGAATCTGCGGCCTTGATGAGCGAGCGAATCGCCGTGGGGGCGGTGTAGAAAATGCTGACTTTGTGGCGCTCAATCATTTCCCAGAAGCGCCCTGCGTGCGGGAAAGTGGGAACGCCTTCAAACACCACCTGGGTGGCGCCAGCTGCCAGCGGGCCATAGGCCACATAGGTGTGGCCGGTGATCCAGCCAATGTCTGCCGTGCACCAGAACACGTCGCTGTCTTGCAGGTCGAAAGACCACAGCATGGTTTGGCGCGCCCACAGCATGTAGCCGCCGGTGGAGTGCTGCACGCCTTTAGGCTTGCCGGTGGAGCCGCTGGTGTAGAGGATGAACAGCGGGTGCTCGGCGCCCACGGGCACCGGGGCGCACTCTGTGCTTTGGCCCTCGATGGCTTCGGTGAAGGTGATGTCGCGGCCTTGCACACGGTTCCACGCGGTGGCGGTGCGCTCGTACACCAGCACGGTTTTCACGCACTCGCAGCCGCCCATGGCCAGCGCTTCATCGACGATGGACTTGAGCGCCAGCTCTTTGCCACCACGCAGCTGGTAGTTGGCGGTGATGATGGCCACGGCACCGGCATCCAGCGTGCGCTCATGCAGCGCCTTGGCCGAAAAGCCGCCGAACACCACGCTGTGCGTGGCGCCAATGCGCGCGCAGGCCTGCATGGCCACGACGCCTTCAATCGTCATGGGCATGTAGATCAGTACGCGGTCGCCCTTTTGTACGCCGCGTGCCTTCAGCGCGTTGGCAAACTGGCCCACTTTGGCCAGCAGCTCTTTGTAGGTGATCTTGGTGACGGTGCCATCGTCTGCTTCAAAAATGATGGCCGTCTTGTTTTCTGTGGGCGTGCCGATATGGCGATCCAAGCTGTTGGCGCTGGCGTTGAGTTCGCCATCGGCAAACCACTTGTAAAACGGCGCATTCGACTCGTCCAGCGTTTGGGTGAAGGGTTTGCTCCACTGCACGTTCTCGCGTGCCAAACGCGCCCAGAAGCCTTCGAAATCCTGGTCCGCTTCAGCGCACAACGCCTCGTAGGCCTGCATGCCGGAGACACGTGCTGCTTGCACGGTTGACTCGGAGGGGGGGAACACACGGTTCTCCACCAGCACGGACTGGATTGCAGATGTCGATTCGCTCATGGACTTGTCTCCTAGGTTGGTGAATTTCGGGCGGTACTGTGGTCGGTGGCACTTACAAGCCACTGACTGGCGCGAAGCTTACAAAGCACACCACATCCAGCCTCTGCCAGAAGGCAACGTTACTCCAAGCCGTGGGTGCCTGATACCTCGAAAGCCACGATGGGCGCATCAGCCTCCCCGAAAGGCACTCCCAAGGCTATCTGGCCGCAGCCGTGCAACAAGCAAGCATCACGGCGCAACAGCAGCGGGTCGCCCTCTTGAAACCGCACCCAGGTACCAAAGCGGCTGATATCACACAAAATGAAAGCGCCGTTGCGCACATCAATGCGTGCGTGTTCGCGTGAGACGCGCAAATCCTGCAGCACGACCTGCGCCAACTGCGAACGGCCAAGCAACAAAGGCGCGTCTTCGGCCGTCAAAAGGTGTTCTTCGCCCTGGTACACAATGCGCAACTGCGCTTCACTGGGGCGATGCTCAGCCTGTAAGCCCGGCATTTCTGCCAACACCGTCTGCGAGGCCAAATCCTGGTCTAAGCGCCACTCCAGCCCGTACACGACGATGGGCTCGGCTTTGCCACGGATGGCCAGGGCGCCCAACTGCACCCATCGACCATCGACCTGGGCGCCCACCTCTTGTGCGGTCGCTGCAGCCACCCACACCTCACCCGGGCTGGCACGCTCGCACAAGCGTGCGGCCAAATTGACTGCATCGCCCAAACAATCGCCATCCACCTCCACAACATCTCCGCCTGCAATACCCACGCGCACTTGCAGGCGCACATCCTGCGTGCCTTCACGCAAAAACTGGTGGTAGCCACGCATCATGTGAACCACAGCCTGCACCGCCTGCGGCGCCGTTGTGAAGGCCGCCAAAATGCCATCGCCCAGAGTTTTCACCACTCTGCCGTGCTGGCCTGCAATGCACTGACCCAGCCACTGCACCGCCTGAGTGACAGCTTCGGCCGCGCGCGCATTGCCCAGCCGCTCATACAGCGCCGTACTGCCAGCAATGTCAGCAAACACAATGACCGAAGCGTGGTTCATAACGGCCCATCCTCAGCACAGAACATAGAACGAGTGTAAGAGACTGTTCGTCCCTGACGAGCAGCAGTAGCACGGCATTGCGCTGGGTCAAAATATGACCCCCAAAGGCCTCTAAGCCTTACTGGATAAGCGCAAGGCGCTATCAAAATAGATGCATCAATGCTGATGCCCCCAGTAAATCAGCGCATCGCGCCCTTCTACCGACAGCGATACCTGCGCGCCCACCGGCAGCAGCACCTTGGTGGGCACGTGACCGAAGGGTAAGTTGGTCAGCACCGGGCAGCGCACCTGGCTGCGCAGCCACTGCACCACGCTGCTGAGCTTGTAGCCCTTGTCGTGGGCCGTGAGTTGGAAATCTGTGAACTGCCCCAGCACGATGGCCTGCTGGCGTGCCAGCACCCCGGCATGCAGCAGCTGCGTGAACATGCGCTCAATGCGGTAAGGGTGCTCGTTCACGTCCTCCACGAACAACACACCGCCTTCAATCTGCGGCCAATACGGCGTGCCCAGCAGGCTCACGAGCATGGCCAGGTTACCGCCCCACAGGGTGGCCTGCTCGATGTAGGTGTCGGGCACGGCAGGGCTGCCATCGGCCAGGGGTTGATCGCGCCCCAGGCGCCAGCCTGTGCCCTCGCCATAGCCTTCGAGCAAGTCGGTAAAGCAGTCCAGCAAAATGTCATCCACCTCGCCGGGCACGCCCAGGTCAGCCGTGAGCGCAGGCCCGGCCCAGGTCACCGCCCCGGTGCGTGCCAGCACAGCGCATTGCAAGGCGGTGAAGTCGCTGTAACCGACGAATTGCGTACCCGAGGCAATCGCTTGCGCCACGCGGTCATAGTCAATGCCCGGCAGCAGGCGCGACAGGCCATAGCCCCCGCGCGAGATCAAAGCCACGTCGGCTCCGCTGGCAGCGGCGCGGTGAATGGCCGCCAGGCGCGTGGCATCGTCGCCCGCAAAACGGGTGTGGCTGGCCAGTGCGGCCTCGTCCACCTCCACCTCGTGGCCCAAAGCACGCAAGCGCGCCAGCCCACGCTTGAACGCAGCCTTGTCGCGCACGGCACTGGAGGGGGAATAGATGTAGATGTGCCGGGGGCCAGGCGCATGGCTGTGCTCGTGGTGGCTCGGGTCGTCACGGGAAGGAAGGGCGCAGGAAGAAGACACGACAGCGGGCTTTCTCAAAAATTCTCAAAACAATAAAGGGACTGGCGCACCAGCCATCAGGCTGAAGCAAAGTATTCCACGGCCTGCGCCACCTGCACGCTGGCCGGGGCACTGGCGTCCAGTGCCAGGCGCGGCCAAGGCACGGCCGGAATGTTCCAGCGCTGCCAGGCCCGTGGCCCGGCGCGGTGGCCTGCATCGGGAAATGGTGCCTGTGCCCATGGCAAGGGCAAGGTGGGCGGGCACGCCAGCACGGCGGCTTGGATGTGCAGTGCAGCCAGCGCTTTGCTAACGGTGACCTCAGCCCTGTACACCCCACCGGCCAGGGCCAGCGCGTCAGCAGGTAGCACCAGCAGTACCTGGTAGGAGGGGCCCGGCTGGACGGCCAGTAGGCGCTGCAGCAGTTCATGCAGCACCTGCCCATGCCAGTGTGGCTGGTGCTGGGCTTCTTTTTTCAGTTTGTCGCTGCGGCCAAAGCCGATCAGGTCGGGCGCCAGCGCATGTTCCCCACGTTCTTGCAAGGCCTGCAGCCAGCCATGCCACTGCGCACTCCAGCCGCTGGGGCCGTGCAGCAGCAGCCAGGTGCGTGGGGCTGCTGCTGCGGCCCCCACCTCCAGGTAATGCAGGCGCAGGCCTGCCAAGGCAGGTGCATCGCTGAGGTAGTGCGATGACACACCGGACGGCGGCGCGCAATCGGCAAAGCAGCGTGGCGGTGTGCGCAGCGCATCGGGGCGCAGGGGCTGAGCTTGTTGGCGCTGCACCTGACGGCGTTGGCGGAAAAAATCGCCCAGCAGCGCCGCGCACTCAGGCGCCAGCACCCCGCCCTGCACCTGGGTGTGGAAGTTCAAACCCGGATGGGCAAACACATCCAGCACCGAACCTGCTGCACCTGTCTTGGGCTCGGGCGCACCAAACACCACCCGCGCCAGCCGGGCATGGAGCATGGCGCCAGCGCACATCACACAGGGCTCCAGGGTGACGTAGAGGGTGCAGCCCTCCAAGCGGTAGTTGCCCAGCTGCTGGGCAGCCGCACGCAGTGCCTGCACCTCGGCGTGGGCCGTGGGGTCGCAACAGGCCAGCGGCGCATTGGCACCCTGGCCTATCACCTGGCCCTGGCGCACCACCACAGCGCCTACAGGCACTTCGCCAGCCTGCGCACCGGCACGCGCCTGGGCCAAAGCCAGGCGCATCCAGTGTGCGTCTTCTTCTGGGGAGGGCTGGTGGGGCACGATGCTAGGGCCTCAATCGTGACGCAGCGTGTACACCACATCCAGGGCGTTGACCATGCCGGTCTGACCCCGCAGGGTGAGGTTGCGCGTGAGGTCGTAGAAGATGTAGAGCGTGCCCAAGGTGCCCGAGAGGCTGTATTCGTAGGTGACGTACATGGCTGAAGACAGCCGCTTGCCCAGGGTGAGAGCTGCTGCACTGGCATCTTCACCCTGGCGCGGGCCTTTGAGGCCGATTTCGTCCAACCCCAGATTGCGTGTCAAACCATCGTCACCGCCCGTTCGCTTGCCCAGCACCGACAACGCCGCTTGTTGCAGCAAGGCCGTCTCACTGCCGCCACTGGCCGCGCTGTGGCCCAGCACCACCCAGGAAAGCTTTTCGGCATCGGGCAGCTCGGGCGAGGAATACAAGCGCACGCGCGGCGCCTGGGCCGAACCACTGACCTGCACGCCCGCGCGCACGCTGATGTTGGGTCGAATGGCCAAAATGTCGAGCTGCGGGTTGTCGTAGGGGCCGCTGAAACGCACCAGGCCTTTTTCCACATCCAGTGCCTGGCCCCAGGCACGGTAGCGGCCATCGTCGGTGGTGACTTCACCCACCACGCGCGGCTGGCCCTGGGTGGCGGCATTGCTGGTGATGTGCAGCGTGCCAGTCAGCCGCGAGGTCAGGCCCAAGCCCTGGATGGCGAAGTCGTCCCCCAGGTTCAGCGTCACCGCCACATCAGGCAACCTTCCTGCGCGCAGCGTGGGGCCGCTGGCACCGCTTTGTGCACCAGTGTCTGCACCGGCCACCACACCGCCTTTGCGCACCACGACATCGGCGCCCAACTGTGGTGCCCCGCTGTCGGGCAAGATGATGGTGGCGCGGTCGGTGGTCAATTCACCGCGCAAGGTCAATTGGCCTTGCTCTAACTGCGCCCGCAAGGGGCCAGAGACGCTGATTTGCCGATCGGCCCGCACCTGCACCTGCAGTTGCTCCAGTTCGGCCTGCAGCTCCATAGCAATCTCCGGCCCGGCTGCAGTTTGCGCAGAAGCGGCGGCAGACTGCACGGGTGCATCGCTCCAGCGCAGCACGCCGCTGGCGCGCAGCTGGCCACCGCTGACGGGGGCCTCGGTGCGGTTGCCGCTGCGCCCCAAAATACGTGCCGCATTGCCCCGCCCACCGGCCAGGCGAAATTCATCGATCGTCAATTGGTTGCCTTGCAGCGTGGCACGCAGCCGACCGTCTTGCAAGTCCACGCCATCGAGCACCGAACGCAAAGCCAGGCCATCGGCGGCCAGGCTGCCATGCCAGCGCGGCTGGGCGCGGCTGCCCGACAGCACCATCTGTGCCTGCAGCGTGCCTTTGATGCGCCAGCCCGGCGGCGCCAGGGCAGACCACACGGCCACATCGGGCAACTGCGCCTCTAGCTGCGCGGCCAGGGGGGCATCGGCCACCCACTGGGCCGCCTGCCACTGACCATCCGGGTAGTCCAGACGGCTGCTGCCCTGGGCCTGGATGCGCCCGGCGCGCTCGCTGTCCCATTGCAAGCTGGCCTGCAGCGCGTGGCCTTGCAGTTGCAGTTGCACCTCGGCCTGGCGCAGCCCGGCAGGCGTGCCCACGGGTGTATCCGGCTGGGCACGGCCCGCACCTCGGCCCTGACCACTGCTGCGCACCGTGGTAGCGCCCGTAGCACTGCCCGTGAGCAGGCGCAACTCGCCACGCGCACGGCGCAGGCTGGCACGCGCTTGCACGGGGCTGCTAGGGTCGGCATCCACCTCCCAGGCACCTTCGAGCACCACATCGGTGGCCAGGCCCAGGCGTTCCAGGCGTTTTTCTGCGCCGCTGGGCGTGGCGCTGTCCAATGCATCCACCCAGGCCAGTGGCAGCTCGCGCAGCGCACCGCGTGTGCGCAAGCGCATAGGGCCTCCTTGCGGCGGCTGGCTCCACTGCGTGGCTTCCCACTGCAGTTGCGCCCGCCCAGGCAGCGGGCTGCTGACGTGCAGCTGGCCAGGCTCTAGCTGCAATGCCAAACCGCTGCGGGCACTGTGGCGCAGCGTGAGGGCCACCGGCTGGGGCAATTGTGCGGCCCAGGGGCCGGGGTGGGTACTGTCACGCCACTGGGTTTGCCACCGCGCCAGCGTGAGCGCCCACGCACCCGCGCCTTGGCTGGCACCATCAACGTGCGCCTGGGTTTGCACTTCGTGGGTGCCGCTGCGCAGCAGGCCTTGCAGCTCAAGCTGCCATTGCGCCACGTCACCCTGCCACTGCAGGCGCACATCGCGCAATTGCAGTGCAGCGGCCTCCTGGGCGCGTGGCCCGGCTGCCGCCACCGGGGCCATGCTCCACTGCGGCACGCGCAGCTGCGCCTGCAACGCCATGGCGGGCACCTTGGCCTGGGGTGCAGACGCGCTAGCGGCCAGCCAACCGGCCTGCTGCAACTGGCGCTGCAGCCCTTGCCAGCCGCCCGTCCAGCGCGCATCGAGCTGCGCCTGCCCGCGCAAACGCCATTGCGGCAGCAAAGCCACCTGGCCGGGCAGGCCATCCCACCAGTCGTGCGTGCGCTGGGGTTCGTCGAGCTGGACTTGCAATTGGCCCTGGCCTTCACGCGGGCCCAAGCGGCCTTGCCACTGGGCGCGGGTACCGGGCAGTTCCAGCTGCAGCACGCCCTCGGCTGCCAGCGTGGCCGTGTCCAGCTTCAACTGCTGTGCCTGAAGGCGTGCCTGCAGCGCCTGCACCTGCAACTGCTGCACGTGCAGCAGCGGCGCTTGCCAGCGGCCCTGGGCACTGACTTGGTCAATGCGCAAGCCCACCATGGCGCTGCCGCCTTCGGCCACCGGCGCCATGGCGGGTGGGCGCTCGCCGCGCTCACCGCGCAAGTCCACCACGAACTGCACCGCACCATCGCTGCTGTGCTGCGCCTGCAGGCGGCCTTGCACGGCTTGGCGATCGAGCGCACTGTGCAAGGCAGAGGGGCGCAGTTGCTGGACGTCCACCGTGCCCTGCAGCAGCTGGCTGGCCGGGCTGTAGCGGCCTTGGGCGGTGATGCGGCCCTCGCCACCCACACGGGCCTCGGCCTGGTCAAGCTGCCAATCCACACCATCAAAGCGCAGCTCGGCCTGCAAGGCCTGTAAGGGCAGGCGCTGGGCATCCCAAGGGCCAGGCAAGGCATTTTTCAACTGCGCCTGCAGCTGCCAAGCCGGGGTGCCTAGTGCGCCCTCCTCGCCCTGCGGCTTCACGCTGAAGCGACCACTGAGCTGCGTGGCTGGCGCCTGGGGCCACAGCGCGGCCAAATCAATCTGCGCCAGCTCGGCCTGGGCCTGCAGCAGGGGCTGCGTGGCCCACGGGGCGATAGTGGCCTGCAGCTGGGCCTGTACGCCCGCCAGCGGGTCGGGGGTTGCTGGGGCCTTGGCATCTGGGGAACTGCTCGCGGCCAGCTCAGGTGCGGGGGTGTTTTGCAGCTGCGCCTGCACCTCCAAGCGCGCCTGCGCTGTGCTGAGCTGCCCTTGCAGCTGCACCTCAGCGCCGATGCGCAGCCGCTCGCCAGTAGCGGGGTGCGGGGTTTCAACCACGCCCTGCAGCGTGGCCTCCAGTGCCATGGGGGCGGCAGCTTGCAGTGTGGCATGGGCGCTGTAGCGGCCTTGCGCCAGCTCTACACGCTCCAGGCCGACAAAGTGTTCCACGCCGTTGTAGAGGTAATTGGCGTGCAGTTGGCGCACCACCACGGGCGCGGCACTGGCCCAGGTCATTTCTTGCACGCGCAGCAAGGGCAGTTCGATGTGCAGCGGCAGTGGCAGTGCCTGCAGCGGCTGCAAAGGCTGCGGCGGGGGACTGTCGGGATCAATCAACGGCGTGAGGCGCACACTGGTGGCGGACACTTCGCCCAACTGCAGGCGCTGGTGCAGCACCAGGGGGCGCAGGCGCCAGGTCACCAGGGCGTCTTGCACCTCCACTTGCAGCGTGGCGCTGCGCCAGCGCAGCCAGCCAATGCGCCCACCGGCGCGCAACGAACCTTGCACATCGCGGCTTTCCAGCTGCTGGCCTGCGGGCAGGTAGGCCGGGGCACGCTCCAGCACCCAGGCCAGCGAAGCAGCATGGCCCAAGGCCCACCACAACGCAGCAGCAGCGCACAGCAGCAGCGCCGCCACCGCTGCCACACCCCAGCCCAAGCGACGCAACCAGCGCCGTGCCGGGCGCTGTGGCTGCGCTGGCATGTGCGGCTCAGAGGGAGGCACCGGGGACGGAGAAGCAGCGGAAGGAGTGGTGGTCATGCTACAAAAATAGAAGCTGCTTGCGCTTGCCAGGTGGGCGTGAGAGGCCGATTTGACCCAAAATTAAAACGTAAAGCCCAAGCGCAGGTGCAGGCGCAGCGCCTTGGCCTGCACGCCCCAGGCGAGGTCGGTTTGCAGCGGGCCGACAGGGCTGTTCCAGCGCAAGCCCGCGCCCACGCCCACCTGCGGCTGCACATCGTGCAGCGCGTTGGTGACCGCGCCCACATCGACAAACAGCGCGCTTTCCCAGTGCGTCAAATCGCCACGCAAGGCGATGGGGCGCTGCCACTCGGCACTGAGCACGCCCAGATAGCGCCCACCGTAGAGGCTGCCTTGCTCGGTGGAGGCGCCAATCGAGCGGTAGCTGTAGCCACGCACCGAGACATCGCCGCCCGTAATGAACAGCTGCGAGGCGGGCACCTGGGCGTCTTGGCGCGACCACACTGCGCCCAGCTCAGAGCGCAGCGACAAGCGGGCATTGCGCTGCACCGGGCGGGCCGTATCAGCCCCCACCGTGACCTTGCCCAGCGGCAAAAACGACTGGCCGCGCAGGTGGATGCGGGCGAAGGGGTCACGCTGGCTGCGCAGCGTGGTGCCCGCGCCCAGCTCCAGCCCCAAGCCGTAGCCCCGGCTGGGGTTGGTGTTGCGGTTGAAGTAACGCCCTGTCCAGCCAAAGTTGGCACTGATGGCACCACTGGGCGCAGGTGCGTCGAGGCCGTGCGGCGTGTCTGTGTCGTACTGCAGGTAGTAGTTGCGGTCGTAGTTGCCGGTGGTTTTGCTCACCCCAGCGCGCAGGCGCAGGCTGTTGACCTTGTAGCTGCCCGTGACTTCGCGCTTGAGCTGCCCCGAACCAAAGCGGCGCCAGTTGGCATCGTCAGGCAGCGACACCCATTGCGACTCCAGCACCTGGGCATCTTTGTCCAAAGCCAGTTTGCTGGTGGCACGCCAGCCCAACCAGGGCAGGCGGTTGTAGAGGTGATCGATGGACAGGCGTGCGCCGCTGTCAGTAGAAACGCCCACGCCAAACACCCACTTTTGCATGGCACTTTCGCGCACCTGGGCCAGCACGGGCGCCGTCACCTCGCTGGGCACGGGGGCGTCGTCTGGGATGATGGGCGACGCTGCTGGCGCCCGAGCAGCCTCGGCCACGTCTTGGGCGCTGGTGTCCAGACTGAGAAACACAGCGTCGTAGTAGCCACTGCTGGCCAGGCGCTGCTGGGCATCGAGCATTTCCACTTCCGAGAAATCGTCGCCGCTGGGCAGGCGGGCCAGGCGGCGCGCGCCATCAGGGTCGTAGCGCTCGCCATCTTCCACCACCAACGGGCCAAAGCGGTAGGCCGGGCCGGTGTCGATGTGCAAAAACAGGTGGGCTTGCTGGCTCTCAGGGTCGATCTCGGCACGGCTGCTGGCCCAGCGTGCGCGCGGGTAGCTGCGCTCGTGCAGGCGGCGCAGGGCCTGACTTTTGGCATCGTCCCAGGCCTCTTGGGTAAAGGGCTCGCCCACAGGCAGCAGCCAGCGGCGCTGCAGCGCCTCTTGGTGACGGGTGAACGCTTGCACCTGGGTGCCGCTGCCGCTGAAGCGCCACTGCACGCTGGCCACACGCGTGGGCTCACCCGGCTGCACCGCCACCGTGATGGCCGTGGGCCCATCAGCTACCTCGCTGGCCTGGCTGGTAATGGTGATGGTGGGGGTGAAATAGCCGCGCGTGGCGAGCAGCTCGCGTGCGTTCGCGTCAGCGGCTACCAGCAGGCGGCGCAGCTCGCTGGTTTGCAAGTCCGGCAGGTTGCGAAAGCGTTGCAGCTCCAAATTGCGCTCCAGCAGCTCGCGCAGCTCAGGGGGGGCCTGCACCTCCAGAGTGAAGGCCTGCGCCCCTTGGTCTGGGGCCTGTGCCTCTACCGGGGCCTCCCCCGCCGGGTTGAAACGCGCAGGCAACAGGCTGCAGCCCGACAGCAGCGTGGACAGCAAGACCGGCAGCAGCAGGAACAACAACGCCGACCCCCAGGTCGGCGTTGGCAAATGGCGTGGCATGGCGGCTATTTTGACAGCAGGCGCATGGCCTCTTCCAGGCCCTTGACCGACAGCGGGTACATCCTGCCGCCCATCAGGCGCTGGATGATGTCGATGCTTTGGCGGTACTGCCACACCCCTTGCGGCTCGGGGTTGATCCAGGCGTGGTGAGGAAAGGCGTGCGTCAGGCGCTGCAGCCATTCGGCCCCGGGCTCCTCGTTCATGTATTCCACGCTGCCACCGGGCTGCAAAATTTCGTAGGGGCTCATGGTGGCGTCGCCCACGAAGATGAGTTTGTAGTCTTTGTTGTACTTGCGCAGGATGTCCCACACCGGGAACTTCTCGGCAAAGCGGCGCTTGTTGTTCTTCCAGACGAAGTCGTACACGCAGTTGTGGAAGTAATAAAACTCCAAGTGCTTGAATTCGGTCTTCACGGCAGAAAACAGCTCTTCCACGCGCTGGATGTGGTCGTCCATGGTGCCGCCCACGTCCATCAGCAGCAGCACTTTCACGTTGTTGTGGCGCTCGGGCACCATCTTGATGTCCAGCCAGCCGGCGTTGGCCGCAGTGCTGCGGATGGTGTCGGGCAAATCCAGCTCCAGCTCGCCGCCCTGGCGCGCAAACTTGCGCAGACGGCGCAGCGCCACTTTGATGTTGCGCGTACCCAGCTCCTGGGTGTCGTCGTAGTCACGGTAGGCGCGCTGCTCCCACACTTTCACGGCACTGCGGTTTTTGCTGGCCCCACCAATGCGCACCCCTGCGGGGTTGTAGCCGCCGTGGCCAAACGGGCTGGTGCCGCCCGTGCCAATCCACTTGCTGCCGCCTTGGTGGCGCTCTTTTTGCTCTTCGAGGCGCTTTTTGAGCGTCTCCATCAGCTCATCCCAGCCCATGGCCTCAATGGCGGCTTTCTCTTCGGGGCTCAGTTCCCGTTCGAGCATTTTGCGCAGCCAGTCGGCAGGAATTTCCTGGGTGAAGTCGGTCAGCATCTCCACGCCCTTGAAGTAGGCCGCAAAGGCACGGTCAAACTTGTCGAAATGCTTTTCGTCTTTCACCAGCGCGGTGCGGGCGAGGTAGTAAAAATCGTCCAGGCTCCAGGCATCGTCCGAGCGCGGCCCCACCACCCCCGCCTGCAGCGCTTCGAGCAGAGCGAGGAACTCTTTGACCGAGACTGGCAGCTTGGCCGCGCGCAGGGTGTAGAAAAAGTCGATGAGCATGGTTTTTGAGTGTTTTTGGCTGCAAAGGCTTACCCAGCAAGCGCAAAGCGCTGCAAAAGGTAGAGCAAATGGGCCTGGGCTTCAGGCCATTCGCCACGGTGCATGCTGTACATGACGGTGTCGCGGATGGTGCCGTCGCGGCGCAAGGCGTGGCCACGGATCACGCCATCTTTCTTGGCGCCCAGGCGTTCAATAGCGCGCTGGCTGGCGAAGTTGAAGTTGTCGGTGCGCCAGCCCACAACGTGGCAGCCCAGCTGGTCAAAGGCATGGCCCAACAACAGCAGCTTGGCAGCGGTGTTCACATGCGTGCGCTGGGCGCTGCGGGCGTACCAGGTGTAGCCAATTTCTACTCGGCGCACAGCGGGCACGATGTCGTGAAAGCTGGTGCTGCCCAGCACGCGGCCTGTGGCCTCGTCGATCACGGCAAACGCACAGCGGCTGCCCTGCTCGTGCATGTGCAGCGCCGTCTCGATGTAGGCGTGCGTGTCTTGCGGCTCGGGCACCGAGGTGACGCGCAGGCGCCACAGCTCACCGTCCGCGGCAGCAGCCGCCAGGCCCTGCGCGTGCGACGGCGCCAGCGGCTCCAGGCACACGCCATGGCCACGCAACGTGACGGGGGTAACAAAAGCATGGCTCATCAACACAAACTCCAGCAGGCGGCGCAGCCCAGGCGTGGCCGCCGCGTTTCAGCGGTTGCGCTGGTTCATGAACACCAGGCGCTCGAACAGGCTGGTATCTTGCTCGTTTTTCAGCAGCGCGCCCACCAGTGGGGGCACAGCTACTTTGTCGTCAGCACTTTGCAGCGCGGCCAGCGGAATCTCCTCGGCCAGCAGCAGCTTGAGCCAATCGATCAGTTCGCTGGTGGAAGGCTTTTTCTTCAGTCCGGGCAGGTTGCGCACGTCGTAAAACGTTTTCATCGCCACGCTGAGCAGCTCGCTTTTGAGCGTGGGGAAATGCACGTTCACGATCTGCTGCATGGTCTGCGCATCGGGGAACTTGATGTAGTGGAAAAAGCAGCGGCGCAAGAAGGCGTCGGGCAGCTCTTTTTCGTTGTTCGAGGTAATGAACACCAGCGGGCGGTGCTTGGCACGGATCATCTCGCGTGTTTCGTAGCAGTAGAACTCCATGCGGTCGAGTTCGCGCAGCAAATCGTTGGGAAATTCGATGTCGGCCTTGTCGATCTCGTCGATCAGCAGCGCCACCGGCTGATCCGCCGTGAAAGCCTGCCACAGCACGCCTTTGACGATGTAGTTCTGGATGTCCTTGACCTTTTCGTCGCCCAGCTGCGAATCGCGCAGGCGGCTCACCGCGTCGTACTCGTACAGGCCTTGCTGCGCCTTGGTGGTGGACTTGATGTGCCACTGCAGCAGCGGCATGTTCAGCGCCTGGGCCACCTCTTCGGCCAGCATGGTTTTACCCGTGCCGGGCTCGCCCTTGACCAGCAGCGGGCGCTGCAGCTTGATGGCCGCGTTCACCGCCAGCATCAAATCCTGGGTGGCAACGTAATTTTGAGAACCTTGGAATTTCATGGAAGTACCGCAAGCAAAAGAACAAAAAACAACCCGTCCACACGCCACAGACAGCGCGGCGTGCAACGCACTCAATCAGCCCAGGTGACCCAGCCCATAGAAGCTGTCACCAGTACCAGCACGCCAAAAACGATGCGGTAGTAGGCAAACGGCACAAAGCTGTGCGAGCTGATGTAACGCAGCAACCAGCGCACACACAGCCAGGCACTGATAAACGAAAACACCAGGCCCACGCTGAACATTGGAATATCTGCCACCGACAGCAGCGCCCGCTCTTTGTACAGGCTGTACACCCCGGCACCTATCAAGGTGGGAATGGCGAGAAAAAACGAGTAGTCGGTGGCCGCCTTGCGCGACAGCCCCAGCAACATGCCACCAATGATGGTGGCGCCGCTGCGGCTGGTACCCGGCACCATGGCCAGGCACTGCACCAGGCCCACCTTCAAAGCGTCCAGCGGTGCCATGTCCTCCACACTCTGGATGCGCACACTGGCTTGCTGGCGCCGTTCGGCCCACAAAATGATGAAGCCACCCACAATGAAGGTGCTGGCCACCACCGTCGGCGTGAACAGGTGGGCCTTGATGGCCTTGCCCAGCAACAGCCCCAGCAGCACGGCCGGCACAAAGCCAATGAGCACGTTCAGGGCAAAGCGCTGCGCCTGGCGCTCGGTGGGCAGCGCCACCAGCGTGGCACGAATGCGCTGCCAGTACACCAAGATGACGGCGAAGATGGCGCCGGTTTGGATGGCAATGTCAAACACCTTGGCCTTGGCATCGTCAAAACCCAGCAACGCCCCGGCCAAAATCAAATGGCCTGTGGACGAAATCGGCAAAAACTCGGTCAGGCCCTCGACCACGCCCATCAAGGCGGCCTTGAGCAGCACAACAATATCCACGCGCATTCCCCGTGCTTGGCGCCCCGGCCCAGGGCCTTGCCAGGGGCTGGGGCGTTGAAAAAGAGGCGGATTATCCGCTGGCCTCTGGCTCGGCGCTGCCACTGCGCGGTGCGGCGGCGGCCAGCGGCAACGCCTCTACGGGCAGACGCATGTCGAACTTCACCTCTTTGAGCACGATGTTGGTGCGCATATGCGCCACCCCGGGCAAGCGAAACAAGGTACTGTGCAGCAATTGTTCGTAGTGCTGAATGTCGCGCACCAACACGGTCAAGATGTAGTCCGCCTGGCCCGTGGTAGAGAGGCAGCGCACGATCTGCGGCGTGGCCGCTACGGCCCGCTCGAACTGCTGCACCAGCGTCTCGGTGTGGCGCTCCAAATTCACCTCCACCACCGCCAGCTGACGCAAACCGAGTTTTTCCCGGTCCACCAGCACGCTGTAGCCTTGAATGACGCCTGCGGCCTCCATGTCTTTGATGCGCTTCCAGCACGGTGTGGCCGACAAGCCTACGCGCTGGGCCAGCTGCTGCACCGTCTGGCGGGCATCGCGCTGCAACTCGGCCAAAAGACGCAAGCTGTAGGTATCGAGAAAAATTTCCTCTTTCATGGCATTTTTGAAAAAAATTATTCTTAAAAAATTGCTTATACCGAGAATATAAGAAACCTATTCTCCGCCTGCCTTCCTATGCTTGGAGCCTTTGCTCTTCGGCGCTTTACGCGCCCTGCCTGCCATGCTCAGCCCCACGCCCGTGCCCCACGCTCGCCTGTCCACTGCCACGCTGCCCGCTGCCGAGGAGCTACCGCTGGCGCGCCCAACCTACCAACTGTCCGACAGCCTGTGGGCCACCCAGGGCCAGGTGTTCTTGACCGGCACCCAGGCCCTGGTGCGCCTGCTGCTGATGCAGCGCCAGCGCGACGCCGCGCGCGGCTGGGACACGCGCGGCTTCGTCAGCGGCTACCGGGGCTCGCCGCTGGGCATGCTCGACCAAGCCATCTGGAAAGCTGGCTCGCGCTTTGCCGAACAGGGCATTGAGTTTGTGCCCGCCATCAACGAAGAACTGGCCGCCACCCAGGTGCTGGGTACGCAGCGCGTAGAAAGCGACCCCGAGCGCACCGTGCAAGGCGTGTTCGGCATGTGGTACGGCAAAGGCCCAGGGGTGGACCGTGCGGGCGATGCGCTCAAGCACGGCAACGTCTATGGCAGCTCGCCCCACGGCGGCGTGCTGGTGGTGGCAGGTGACGACCACGGCTGCGTCTCCTCCTCCATGCCGCACCAAAGCGACCAAGCCTTTCAGGCCTGGCACATGCCGGTGCTACAACCGGCCCACGTAGGCGAGTACCTGGAATTTGGCCTGTATGGCTACGAGCTGTCGCGCTACAGCGGTGCCTGGGTGGGCATGGCGGCGCTGTCAGAAGTGATGGAAAGCGGCGCCACCGTGGACCTCGACGCCATCACCGCACGCATTGCCGCCTGGCACGACAGCGACACCGTGCGCCAGCGCACAGGCCACCAGCCACCAGAAGACGGCCTGCACTACCGCTGGCCCGACCTGCCCTCGCTGCGCCTGGAAACGCGCCTGCACGACAAACTGGCAGCCGTGGCAGCTTTTGCCAAGGTCAACAGCATTGACCGCCACATCATCACCAGTGAACACGCGCAGGTGGGCATCGTCACCTGCGGCAAGGCCCACTACGACCTCATGGAAGTGCTGCGCCGCCTGCAAATCAGCCCCGAGATGCTCGCCCGTGCAGGGGTGCGCCTGTACAAGGTAGGCTTGTCTTTCCCACTGGAAACCACCCGTGCACGCGAGTTTGCCCAAGGGCTGCGGGAAATTTTGGTGATTGAAGAAAAAGGCGCCGTGGTTGAGCAGCAACTGCGCGAGCTGTTCTACAACGCCGCGCCCGAGCAACGCCCCGCCCTGGTGGGCAAACACGACCTGCAGGGCCAGCCGCTGGTATCGCAAGTGGGCGAGCTGCGCCCCTCGCGCCTGATCGAGCTGGTGGCGCAGTGGCTGGCGCGCCACTTTCCGGGCGATGCCACGCTGGGCGACCACCTGCAGCATGTGCGTGACTTCACCGCCCCGGCCCTGCTGGCCAACGCCAGCGACAGCGTGCGCCGCGTGCCCTACTTCTGCGCGGGCTGCCCGCACAACACCAGCACGCGGGTGCCCGAAGGCTCTACCGCGCGCGCGGGCATTGGCTGCCACTTCATGGCCAACTGGATGGAGCGCAGCACCGCCGGGCTGATCCAGATGGGCGGCGAAGGGGTGGACTGGGTCTCCCACGCACGCTTTACGCGCACCCCGCACGTGTTCCAAAACCTGGGCGATGGCACCTACTACCACTCGGGCTACCTGGCCATTCGCCAGGCGGTGGCAGCGCGTGCGCGCATCACCTACAAAATTTTGTTCAACGACGCGGTGGCCATGACGGGCGGGCAGCCTGTGGATGGCGTCATCACCGTCGATGCGATTGCGCGCCAGGTGGAAAGCGAAGGCGTGCGCGCCGTGGTGGTGGTGAGTGACGACATCGGCAAATACGCCGCGCTGCGCCACCGTTTTCCTGCGGGCACCGAATTCCATGACCGCAGCGAGCTTGATGCCGTGCAGCGGCGCCTGCGCGAAGTGGACGGCGTGACCGTGCTGATCTACGAGCAAACCTGCGCTGCCGAAAAACGCCGCCGCCGCAAAAAAGGCAGCCTGGCCGACCCCGAAGAGCGCCTGTTCATCAACGAAGCGGTGTGCGAAGGCTGCGGCGACTGCACCGTGCAAAGCAACTGCGTGGCCGTGCAGCCCCACGCCACCGCATTGGGGCGCAAGCGCCGCATTGACCAAGGCAGCTGCAACAAGGACTACAGCTGCGCCCAAGGGTTTTGCCCCAGCTTCGTCAGCGTGCGCGGCGCGCGTTTGCGCAAACGCGCTGGCGCGCTCGAAGGAGCGGCGCTGCAAGCCTTCCAGGCCCGTGTGGCCGCCCTGCCCCGCCCCGGCGCACACGACTGGCAAGCGCCCTACGACCTGCTGGTCACCGGCGTGGGCGGCACGGGCGTGGTCACCGTCGGGGCGGTGATTGCCATGGCTGCGCACCTGGAGGGTAAAAGCGCCAGCGTGCTCGACTTCATGGGCTTTGCGCAAAAAGGCGGCTCAGTGCTGAGCTTTGTGCGTCTGGCCGACCGCCCTGAACGCCTGAACCAGGTGCGTATCGACACCCAGCAGGCCGACGCCCTGCTGGCCTGCGACATCGTGGTCGGCGCCAGCGCCGATGCCCTGCACACCGTGCGCCATGGCCGCACCCAGGTGCTGGTGAACACGCACGAAATCCCGGTGGCCGAAGTCCTGCGCAACCCCGATGCCGACCTGCAGGTGCCGCTGCTGCTGGACAAACTGCGCTACGCCGCCGGGGCCGAGCAGGTTCACACCTTCGACGCCCAGGCCCTGGCCGAGGCCTTTTTGGGCGATGGCGTCACGGCCAACATCGTCGCGCTGGGCTACGCCTGGCAGCGTGGCCTGGTGCCTGTGGGCCTGGCCGCACTGTGCCGCGCGATTGAGCTGAACAATGTGGCCGTGTCCAGCAACCTGCTGGCCTTCTCGCTGGGGCGCCTGGCGGCGGCCGATCCGCAGGCCTGCCAGCAATTGCTGGCCAGCGAAGCGTCGCCTGCAGCCGCTCAGGCCGACAACCTCGACACGCTGCTGGCGCGTGGCGTGGCGCACCTGAGCGCCTACCAAAACGCCGCCTGGGCGGCGCGCTACAGCGCGACCGTGCAGCGCGTGGCCGACACCGAGCGCCAACTCGGCGGCGACGCCAGCCTGCCCCTGGCACGCGCCGTGGCCCGCAGCCTGCTGCGGCTGATGAGCTACAAAGACGAGTACGAAGTGGCCCGCCTGTACACCGACGGGCAGTTCCGCCAGGCCCTGCAGCAGCAGTTTGAAAGCGCCCAGCCCGGCCAAGCCCTGGCACTGGAATTTCACATGGCACCGCCCCTGCTGGCGCGCAGCCACGGCGGCCAGGCACCGCGCAAACTGCGCCTGGGCAGCTGGCTGGAGCCGCTGCTGCGTGTGCTGGCGCACGGCAAGGTGCTGCGCGGACGCTGGTGTGACCCCTTCGGCCACACCGCCGAGCGGCGCATGGAGCGCAGCCTGATCGCTGACTACCTGCAGCAGCTCGATGCCCTGCTACCGCTGCTCACGCCCAGCACCCTGGCACTGGCCGAACAATGGGCGCTGGTGCCGCTGCAAATGCGGGGCTTTGGCCACGTCAAACAAGCCAACGTGGCACAAGCCCAGCGGCGCAGCGCCGAGCTGTTGCACCGCCTGGCCCCGCAGCACTTTGCCCGCCCAGCCCCCGCCGATGCACCCGCAGCCGGTCAGTTCAAGGGCATTCGCATCACCCAAAGCTCCTAAATAAATAGCTGCTCGCGCTTGCTACGCCTTGCTAAAAGCCGTTTTTTATCATGAAAATTCACGCCTAGCCTGGCCCCCACCGCCCCAGCCCCACCGCAGGGGCGGCCAGCCACCCTCCTGGTGGGTAAAAAATGAATAAAAAAGGCCTTTAGGCCAATACAGGCAAGCGCAAGCAGCTCTTTTTTCAGTAGCAAAAAAGCAGCTCTTGCACGCGTTCCCATGCGCGCTGCGCATATAGCAGCAAAGCGGCCCCTGCGCATCCACGTTAAGCAGTAGAACGTAAGGGATATCGTCCATTTATGTAACAACTTTGTTCACTTACATTCCCCGTACTTTAAAAACAAGCGCCTGCACACAAGCGGGCCCTGCCGCAGGAGACAAGCTATGTCCATTCACCGAGCCAGCACCCGTTCGGTTGCTCAGCGCGTGACGTTTTCGGCCATGGCCTTGGTGGCCGTGGTCATGGTGCTGGTAGCGCTGGCCATCACCTTGCTGACCCAGCGCAGCACCCGCGCCCAGGTCGAGCACAGCGTGGGCGAAACCACGCAGGCCGTGGCGCAATCGCTAGACACCAACGACGCCACCAACCGCGAGCTGCTGCAAAACGCCATGAAAGGCTTTTTGCGCAACTACGAAACCCACATGGAGCTTAACGAAGCCGCGGGCGAGCTGCGCAGCTATGGCGGCCTGGTGAACCAAGACTACAGCCCCATGGACAAATTCGCCCAGGAAACGGGCGGCATTGCCGGCGTGTACGTGCGCCAGGGCGAGCGCTTTGTGCTCATCACCACCTCGCTGCAAAACGCTGCGGGCGAGCGCCCGCTGGGCCAGGTGCTCGACCAGCCCACCCTGGTTCCCGCACTGCTGCAAGGCCAGGCCCAGGCTCGGCGCAGCGTTATCAACGGCAAGCCCTACATGGCCTACTACCACCCGGCCAAAGATGCCAGCGGCAAGGTGGTGGCGGTGGTCTATCTGGCCAACGACATCAGCACGTTTGAAGAGACGATGAAAAAACAGATCGCCAACACGCGCTTTTTTGCGCACGGTGGCCTGTACGTCATCGACCCGCGCGGTGGCCTGGAGGAGGCGGTGTTCGTCGTACACCCCAAAGCGCAAGGGCAAAAAATCTTGCAGGCTTTTCCCTCTTCGCGCCCCTTCTTCGAGGCCCTGGCCCAGACCGGCACCTCTGTGGTGAGCAATGCCGACAATCTGCTCGACCCCGCCAGCCCCGCCCCCTGGGCGCTGGTGCGTACCACGCAGGCCAATGGCTGGTGGGTGGTGGCCCAGGTCAGCGCCCGCGAGGCCATGGCCAGCCAAACCCCCATCACCATCGCCGTCTGGGGGCTGCTGGGCCTGGCACTGCTGCTGGGCGGCGGCCTGTGGCTGGTGCTGCGCCGTGGCGTGAGCGAGCCGCTGCGCGAACTCACGCAGGCCATCACCTTGGTGGGCCAAGGCGATTTGACGCGCCGCTTTCAAAGCTCACAAAACGATGAAATCGGCGCCCTGGTGACCGAGGTCGAGGCCATGCGCCAGCGCTACGTCCACATGCTGCACCAGGTGCGCCAGGCAGCCGACAGCATTACCACCGCCAGCGCCGAGATTGCCTCGGGCAACCAAGACCTCTCCAGCCGCACCGAGCACACAGCCAGCAGCCTGGCGCAAACCGCGCAAAGCATGGAGCTGCTCACCGCCACCGTACACCAGTCGGCTGACTCGGCCCGCCAGGCCAATGAACTGGCCAGCACCGCCGCCAACGCCGCCGCACGCGGTGGCCAGGTGGTGGGTCAGGTAGTGGCCACCATGAACGACATCCACGACAGCTCGCGCCGCATTGCCGACATCATTGGCGTGATCGACGGCATTGCCTTCCAAACCAACATCCTGGCGCTGAACGCCGCCGTGGAAGCGGCGCGTGCGGGCGAACAAGGGCGCGGCTTTGCGGTGGTGGCTGGCGAGGTGCGCAGCCTGGCCGGGCGCAGTGCCGATGCGGCCAAAGAAATCAAACAGCTCATTCAAGCCTCGGTGGACAAAGTGGCCACAGGCACGCAACTGGTGGAGCACGCAGGCAGCGCAATGGACGAGATCGTCAGCTCCGTGCAGCGGGTGGGCCACATGATTGGCGAGATCAGCGCCTCGGCAGCCGAACAGTCCAGCGGCATCACCCAGGTGAACACCACGGTGAACCAGCTCGACCAGATGACGCAGCAAAACGCCGCCCTGGTAGAGCAATCGGCCGCCGCCGCGCACAGCATGCGCGAGCAGACCGAGCGCCTGGTGGGAGCTGTGCAGGTGTTTCGCCTGGGCCATGAAGCCCAAGCTGCGACCCACGGTGCGGCATTGCCCGCCCCGGCAGCGTAAGAGCGTGTTCACGATCTCCACGCGGGTGTGCAGGCGCGGAATCGGGCGGTCTGCGTTGTTGCAAATCCTCGCAATAGCAAGGCTATTGCTGCGGTTTGCGCCTAGCAGCCCATC
>JAYRPZ010000088.1:0-2056 GCA_041910915.1 Acidovorax sp. | reverse complement strand
CATCCGCGGGCAAAACGTGCAAGCGGCTGCCGGTGTGGTGGGTGCTTCGCCCGGCCTGCCGGGCGTGGACCTGCAGCTGTCCATCAACGCCCAGGGCCGTTTGACGACCGAGGAAGAGTTTGGCGACATCATCGTCAAGACCAGCGCCGACGGCGCGGTGACACGTCTGCGCGACATCGCCCGCCTGGAGCTGGGCGCTGCCGACTACTCGCTGCGCTCGCTGCTCAACAACGACCCCGCTGTGGGCATGGGCGTGTTCCAGGCGCCGGGCTCCAACGCGCTCGACATTTCGGCCAATGTGCGCCGGGCCATGGACGAGATCCAGAAGAACATGCCCGAAGGCGTGGAGTACCGCATTGCGTATGACCCCACCCAGTTCGTGCGTGCGTCCATCAAGTCCGTCATCCAGACGCTGATCGAAGCCATCGCCCTGGTGGTGATCGTGGTGATCTTGTTCCTGCAAACCTGGCGCGCCTCCATCATCCCGCTGCTGGCTGTGCCAGTGTCGGTGGTGGGCACGTTCGCGGTGCTGCACTTGCTGGGCTTCTCCATCAATGCCTTGAGCCTGTTTGGCCTGGTGCTGGCCATCGGTATCGTGGTGGACGACGCCATCGTGGTGGTCGAGAACGTGGAGCGCAATATCGAAGAAGGCCTGACCCCGCGCGAGGCCACCTACCGCGCCATGCGTGAAGTCTCTGGCCCCATCATCGCGATTGCGCTGGTGCTGGTCGCCGTGTTCGTGCCGTTGGCGTTCATCAGCGGGCTCACGGGCCAGTTCTATCGCCAGTTTGCGGTCACCATCGCCATCTCCACGGTGATCTCGGCCATCAACTCGCTGACCTTGTCACCAGCACTCAGCGCGCTGCTGCTGAAGGGCCACCACGAGCCCAAGGACGCTCTGACGCGTGGCATGGACAAGGTGCTGGGTCGCTTCTTCGGCGCTTTCAACCGCGTGTTCCAGCGCGGCTCTGATGCCTACAGCGGTGGTGTGACGCGCGTCATTGGCCGCAAGGCGCTGATGCTGGTGATCTACCTGGCCTTGGTGGGCGCCACTTGGGGCCTGTTCAAGATCGTGCCCGGTGGCTTCGTGCCTGCGCAAGACAAACAGTACCTGATCGGCTTTGCGCAGCTGCCTGATGGCGCCACACTGGACCGTACTGAGAACGTGATCCGTCGCATGGGTGAGATCATGAAAGTGAACCCCAATGTGGAAGACGCCATTGCCTTCCCGGGCCTGTCGATCAACGGCTTCACCAACAGCTCCAACTCGGGCATCGTGTTCGTCACGCTCAAGCCTTTTGCTGAGCGCACCCGCGCTGACCAAAGCGGCGGTGCCGTGGCCATGCAGCTGAACCAGGCGTTTGGCAGCATCCAGGAAGCGTTCATCGCCATGTTCCCACCACCCCCCGTGGCGGGCCTGGGCACCACCGGCGGCTTCAAGCTGCAGATCGAAGACCGTGCCTCGCTGGGCTACGAAGCCATGGACGCCGCTGTGAAAGCCTTCATGGGCAAGGCCTACCAAACGCCCGAGCTGGCCGGCCTGTTCACGAGCTGGCAGGTCAACGTGCCGCAGCTGTATGCCAACATCGACCGTACCAAGGCGCGTCAGCTGGGCGTGCCGGTGACGGACATCTTCGACACCCTGCAGATCTACCTGGGTAGCCTCTACGCCAACGACTTCAACCAGTTTGGCCGCACCTACAGCGTGCGCGTGCAGGCCGATGCGGCCTACCGTGCGCGGGCTGAAGACGTGGCTGCTCTCAAGGTGCGCTCCAGCACGGGTGAGATGGTGCCGCTGTCTGCGCTGATGAAGATCGAGCCCAGCTTTGGCCCTGAGCGTGCCATGCGCTACAACGGCTACCTGGCCGCCGACGTGAACGGCGGCCCCGCGCCCGGCTTCTCTTCGGGCCAGGCCCAGGCAGCGATTGAGCGCATTGCGGCAGAGACGCTGCCCCAGGGCATCACGTTCGAATGGACCGAGCTGACCTACCAGGAAATCCTGGCGGGCAACTCTGCGGTGCTGGTGTTCCCGCTGGCCATCTTGCTGGTGTTCCTG
>JAYRPZ010000087.1:0-2492 GCA_041910915.1 Acidovorax sp. | reverse complement strand
GCTGGATCAAAATGCTGCGCAAGCACGGATTCATCGCCACGCCCGCTGCCGCCTGAGACTCGCTTGCCCGCTGACCATTCGGCCTTGGCCAGCCTCAGGTCAGGTGTCGGCACGTCCGGTGGCGGGTGTCTTCCACATTAAGCAATGCCATCCCGCCCACCCCCATGCGCCGCCGCAAACCCCACCACCACGTTTACGTGGTCGAACTCTCCAAGGACGTGCTGAACGAGCCGCGCTTTCGCAAGTGCAACCCCGGCTACATCGACGGCAAGCCCTGCGTGTACGTGGGCATGACGGGGCTGGACCCGGACGTGCGCTTTGACAAGCACAAGGCGGGCATCCAGGCCAACCGGTTTGTGACGCAATACGGCCTGCGGCTGCTGCCGGACCTGTACGAGGGCTTCAACCCCATGGGCTACGACGAGGCGGTGGATCGGGAGATCGAGATTGGCATCGATCTGCGCTCGGCAGGCTTTGGGGTGTGGCAGGCCTGAAGTGAAGCACTCCCCTGAGTCGCCTTCGGCGCCTTCCCCACGCTCTCGCAGCGCTTCGGGCAGTGGGACGCCACCAGTGCGGCGGGGCGGCCCTTGCACGGTGGCCGCTGGCCTGGGGCGCCCCGGTTTCATGCGCCGCAGGCGGTGCTATCACCATGCAGACTGGCGTGAGCACTTTGATGAGGTTTGCACAAACCCCAAAAAGGGCATGATTGCACCCAATATGGGTATTTACGCCGCCCCCCGGTTCGCCATCCATCGCCGATGCGCTCTTTCCCAAGGTGCGCCAGCGGGTGTTGGCCGTGTTGTTCGGCACGCCGGACCGCAGCTTTTACGCCAATGAGGTGATTGCGCTGGCGCAGTCGGGCACCGGCGCGGTGCAGCGGGAGCTGGCGGATCTCGCCAAGGCGGGGCTGCTTACGGTAAGCAAACAGGGCAACCAGAAGCACTACCAGGCCAACGCCAGCGCCCCCGTGTTTACCGAGCTGCGGGGGCTGGTGCTCAAGACCATGGGGCTGGCCGATGTGCTGCGCGCCGCGCTGGCGCCGCTGGCGGGGCAGATCGATGGTGCTTTCATCTACGGTTCGGTGGCGCGCCAGCAAGACACGGCACAGAGCGATGTGGACGTGATGATCGTGAGCAGCACGCTGGGCTATGGCGAGGTGTTTGGCGCGCTGGAGGGCGCCACCGCCTCGCTGGGCCGCAAGCTCAACCCCACGCTGTACAGCCCTGCCGACTGGGCCCGGCGGCTAGAGGGTGACAATGCCTTTGCCACCCGCGTGTGGCAGCAACCCAAAATCTGGCTGATAGGAAGCGAGGCCCAGCTCCATGCACCCAGCGCTTGAAAATCTGTGCGGCCCCGGCAAGCAGCTCAAGGCCGAGGCGCCTGATGGCCATGAAATTGCCGGGCTGCTGCGCACGGGGTGGCGCGCCTGCACGATGCACAATACACCGCATTGGCGCTGGAGAGCCGCTTCGACCTGGCCTACAACGCCGCGCACGCCCTGTGTCTGGCCGCACTGCGGCGCATGGGCTATCGGGCCAGCAACCGCTACATCGTGTTCCAGGTATTGCCCCACACACTGGGCCTGGGGCCCGAGGTGTGGCGCGTGCTGGACAAGTGCCACAACACGCGCAACCTGGGCGAGTACGAAGGCATGCTGGATGTGGACGAGCGCCTGGTGAAAGACCTGGTTGCCGCCACCGAGGCCGTATCCCGGGCGCTGCAAAAGCCATAACACCCCACGCCTGCCCTCTGCGCGAAGGGCGGTCATGTCAGCGCGGACTTGTCAGCCAGCCCACCGCCTTGCGCGTGAGCGGCGCCACCACCAGCACGACCGGAAAGGCAACAAGCCACGCGGTAAGCCAGGCCGAGGCCCACATGCCGGGAAACTGGGCATCAAGTCCCACGGCGCGGTAGGTGGAGATGCCGGAGACCAGCAGCGACATCAGGCCGGAGAGAATGAAGCCAAACAGTGCGGGGGCGAATTGTTGGGGAAACATGGTGTGTACTCCTCTGGATGCTGTCCGCCAAGGCCGACGAGCTGGATCGCACGGTCAAGCGCCTCAAGGCCATGAGCGAGGGCCTGCGCCACGCCGCCGTGTGCCCCGCGCCCAGCCATGCGGCGTGCCCGTCGTTCCAGCGGCTGCTGAAGGCGGCAGCGGCCGGCATGATGGAGGCGCAGCCCCGGCCGCTAGCGCCGCGCGGAAGGTGAGCGCGACCGATCCTTTTTCAATAGCTGCCTGCGCTTGATCCATGAGCATTACAGGCCGATTTGATTCAAAACCATGACCCATTCAATCCCTACCGACCCCACGGCCGTGCTGCATTTCTGGTTCGACGAGCTGAGCGCCGCGCAGCATTTCGCCAAAGATGCCGCGCTCGACGCCGCCATCGCCCAGCGCTTTGCCCTCACCTTGGAGGCCGCCGCGCGCGGCGAGCTCTCGGGCTGGAGGGCAACCTGCGCTTCGCACTGCAGCACCAGGCCATCATTGAGC
>JAYRPZ010000086.1:0-2693 GCA_041910915.1 Acidovorax sp. | reverse complement strand
GTGGCCATGCAGGACCCCGATGCCTGTGTGCTGCGCCTGGAAGAAATCCGCCGCCTGGGTGTGCGCCTGGCCATCGACGACTTTGGCACCGGCTACTCCTCGCTCGCCTACCTCAAGCGCCTGCCGCTGGACTGCCTCAAGCTCGACCGCTCCTTTGTGCAGGACCTGGAAACCAACCCCAACGACGCCGCCATCTGCACCGCCACCATCGGCCTGGCCCACCACCTGGGCCTGGCCGTGGTGGCCGAAGGCGTGGAAACCGAAGGCCAGCACGCCTTCCTGCAAAGCCTGGGCTGCGACATGTGCCAGGGCTACCTATTCAGCCGCCCCCAACCGCTGGAAGCGCTGCGCCAGTGGCTGGGTAGCCAGCCGGGCGGCGCCGCAGCCTGAGCACCGTGCGCGGGAATGGCGGCCCCGTGCCGCCCAGCCGATACAGCAAAACATACAGAAACACTGTTTTTTATACGGCAGTGTTCCAATCGCTCGGCGTGCGACAGTCCCACGTCAGCAGGATGTAGCCACACACTCGTTTTCAAGAAACTTGCAAAAGATGAACCGTACCAACGGCTGGATCCCTGCGCCATCGCGCGCCTTCATTTCTTTGCGCACCGCTGCCGCCCTGGGCTGCGCCCTGGTGGCCCTGGCGGGCTGCGGCGGCGGCTCTGATGACACGGCGCCGCCACCCGCGCCCGGCCTCGCGGCCCCCACGAACTTCACATTCGAGTTGTACTTCCGATGGACCGCCGCGCCTGGCGCCACCCGCTACGAACTGCACGTGGACCCCGACGGCCCCGGCCCACTGCCCGAGGCAAAAGCGGCCGATGCCACCAACGACGACTGGAGGGGCTTCAGGTACCAGTCCAGGGGTTCGCAGGGGTTCACCGGAACCTTCAACGACCCCAGCAACGCTACGCTCAACCAGGCTACGCGTATCAACGCCACCTACCGACTGCGTGCGTGCGATGCCAATGGATGCGGCACCTTTACCGCACCCATCGTCAATGAGCCCAGCTACGAATTCCCTTCCGGAAGGGTACCAATCTTCCATTCGCTGTCCAAAGACGGACTCACACTCGCTATCGGGCAGCCCAGCGCCGACGCAGACTCCACCGTAGCGGTCTTCACACGCAGCAGCCGCGCCCATCCATGGCAGCAGCAGGCCCTGCTGCGCTCCGGCAATGCTCAGTTCGGCGCAATCCTGGCTTTGTCTGACGACGGCAACACCCTTGCCATCAATGAACCTGTACCACCCCAGGGTGACCTCATCCCGTCCGGGACGCGTTCTTATATCTACCAACGCAGCGGCAGTACTTGGAGCCAGCAAGCCTCGCTCGAACCCAGCAACTTCCCATCCGCTTGCCAACAACCATGCTCAGCGTCCGTCTCCAAATTGGCTCTGTCCGCTGACGGCAGCTTGCTCGCAGGTTCGATCAATTTCTACTCGCAAGCCACACGCAAGTACATGAGTGCCGTCGTGATTTACGCCCGCAACGGAGCGACCTGGTCTCAACAAGCCCTGTTAGAAACCGGCGACAGATCGGCCGACATCATGGCCCTGGCTCGTGATGGCAAGACCTTGGTGGTGAACCAAGGGGCCAAATACCGTAGCGAGAGCGTTCCATCCTTCGCACTGGTCTTCACCCAGCAAAGCAACGGGACCTGGAGCCAGGAAGCCAGCATCCCAGTGGGTATCTGGTACTTCATGGACATTGCGGCAGGTGCTTACAGCAGTATGCAACTGTCCGACGACGGCAACACCCTGGCTGTCTTAGCGTCGAATCGGGCAGAAGACCGTGCTATCCAGGCCGCCGATCTCTCGTGCGGCCCACTGGAGAGACATGGGTATTACATGGCATTGTTTACCCGCAACGGCACGGCATGGCAGCGTCAAGCCGCGATCTCGCGCGGTTACGACAGCGCTTCCATGTGGGCGCTGGCCCGCGATGGCAATGCCCTGCTCTACGGCAACGAGATGTTCACGCGCAGCAACGGCGCCTGGGCTTGCCCTTGATCGGTTGGTCCACATAAGCCTGATGGATGATGGGCAGGGCTTGGTGCTATAGCATCGGCGCCATGCCCCATTCGCGCCTGCACCATCTCGACGCCACTGCCATTGCCATCCTCCTGGCCTGCTGCCTGTTCTGGGGCTTTCAGCAGGTGCTGGTCAAGGCCACGGTGGCCGAGGTGGCGCCGGTGTTCCAGGCCTTTGTGCGCTTTGCCATGGCCACGGTGGCGGTACTGGCGTGGTGCCTGTGGCGTGGTGTGCGCCTGGGCAGTGCGCACGAGCCGAGGGGTGCGATGGTGGCCGGGGTGTTGGCCGGGGCGCTGTTTGCGGCAGAGTTTGCCTGCATCTACATCGGGCTGCAGTACACCACGGCCTCGCGCCTGACGGTGTTTTTGTACTGCTCGCCTTTCTGGGTGGCGCTGCTGCTGCCGCGCTTTGTGCCCGGCGAGGGGCTGCGCGGCTGGCAGTGGCTGGGTTTGGCCGGGGCCTTTGCGGGCGTGGGGCTGGCCCTGGGCGAGGGCTTGCTGGGGCCCGCCAAGGCCGCGCAGCCCCAGGCCTGGCTGGGCGACCTGCTGGGCCTGCTGGCCGGGCTGCTGTGGGCACTGACTACGCTGACCATCCGCGCCACCCCGCTGGGCCGCGTGGCACCGGCCAAGCAGTTGCTGTTCCAGGTGGGCATCAGCACGGC
>JAYRPZ010000085.1:0-2129 GCA_041910915.1 Acidovorax sp. | reverse complement strand
TGGTCGATGTGCAAGAGCTGCCCACCCACGGCGGCAGCCTGCGCGTGTTTGCCGCCCGGGCCGATGCCACCGCCCACCCACAAGCCACCCCCGAAGGCGCCGCGCGCGTGGCGCAACTGCTGGCCACGGAAGCGACTGCGGGCCTGCTGGGTGAGGTTTTTTATAGCGATTTTCAGCCCCAGGCCTTGCGGATCAAGCGCGAGCTGCTATCGTTTTTATTGCAATGCCAGGCCGATGGTCTCTCCGTCGGTGCCTATGGCGCCGCCGCCAAGGGCAACACCCTGCTCAACTTTGCAGGCGTGCGGCCCGACCTGCTGCCCTACGTGGTGGACAAAAACCCCGCCAAGCAAGGCCAGTATTTGCCCGGCAGCCGCATCCCCATCGTCGACGAAGCCCACCTGCGCGCGCAACGGCCCGACCGGGTGCTGATCCTGCCCTGGAACCTGCGCGACGAAGTGGCTGCGCAGCTCGACTACGTGCGCGAGTGGGGCGGAAAGTTGGTTGTGGCTATCCCGCGATTGGAGGTGCTCGAATGAATGCTGTGCCCCGCATCCCTTTGTCTCGCCCTTCGATCACCGACGCGGAAGTGGCCCTGGTGACAGATGCCATCCAGAACGGCTGGGGAGATCGTTGCTACGACTACATCCATCGGTTTGAAAAGGCCTTTGCTGACCATGTGGGCGTACGCCACGCCATTGCCACGTCGAGCTGCACCGGCGCACTGCACATGGGTATGGCGGCGCTGGGCATCGGGCCAGGTGATGAGGTGATCCTGGCGGACACGAACTGGGTAGCCAGCGTTGCACCCGTGATGTACCTGGGCGCCCAGCCGGTATTGGTTGATGTTCTGCCCGATACCTGGTGCCTTGACCCGCAGGCAGTGCGCGCGGCGATTTCCCCGCGCACCAAGGCCATCATCGCGGTCCATCTCTACGGCAATCTGTGCCATATGGATGAACTGCTGGCTTTGGGGCAGGAGTTTGGCATCCTCGTCATTGAAGATGCGGCCGAGGCCATGGGCTCGGTCTACCACGGCCGGCGCGCCGGGGCGATGGGCGCATTTGGCGCGTTTTCCTTCCACGGTTCCAAGACCATGACCACGGGCGAGGGCGGCATGTTCGTCACCGACGACCCCCAGCTCTACGAGCACGTGCTCAGTCTGTCCAATCACGGCAGGGTGCGCGGGCAGCAGCGCCAGTTCTGGCCCGAGATGCTCGGGTTCAAATACAAGATGTCCAACTTGCAGGCCGCACTGGGGGTGGCTCAGCTGCAGCGGGTAGAGCAACTGGTGGAGCGCCGCCGTGCGCTCTATCACCGGTATCAAACTGCCTTTGCCGGAGTGCCCGGCGTCACGGTGAACCCTGAGCTTCCCGGCACGACGATCGGCGCCTGGATGCCCACGGTGGTGCTCGCCCCGGAGCTGGGCGTGACCGCAGAGGCGCTGCTTCAGGCCTTCAAAGGGGCGAACATTGATGCGCGCCCCTTCTTTGCCCCCCTTTCCACGCTGCCCTGGATGCCCCCTGGCCCGACGGGCCGCCATGCCCAAGGCCTGTACGAACGGGCGGTCAATCTGCCCAGCTTTCATGACATGACGGAAGTGGAAATCGAGCGGGTTGTCGCGGTCGTTTTGCAGGCGCTGCACCATGGATAAACCGTTGGATGCAGCAGCCTTGGCGGGGCATGGCGTGGTCGTATGGGGCTGCGCCGGGCACGCCGCTGTGTTGCTCGATCTTTTGGCACACCATGGTTTGCGCGTTCACGCTTTTTTGGATCAGCAAGCCACCGAGCCCCTGGTGCCTGGCGTGCCATTGTTCGCCCAGGAGCAGGCCTGGTTGGGCTGGTATCAAAGCTTGCCGCCCGGCGAGTCTGTGCTGTATGGGGTGGCCGCCATTGGGCGCCAGGGAGGCCACAGGCAGCGGGTGCAGCGGTTCTTTGAATCCCACGGCGTGGCGATGCCGGTACTCATACACCCCCATGCCAGCGTCAGTCCGCAGGCGCGGCTGGGACGCGGCGTGCAGGTTCTGGCGGGCGCTGTCGTGGCAGCCAAGGCTCACTTGGGAGACATGTGCATCGTCAACCACCGTGCCAATGTGGACCACGAATGCGTTCTGGAGGCCGGTGTGACCGTG
>JAYRPZ010000084.1:0-3894 GCA_041910915.1 Acidovorax sp. | reverse complement strand
TTTCTGCGCTTCCGTCAGGCTGCCAAAGTACTTGGCCACGGTGAACTGCTTGAGCGGCTTGAAGGTGGCCTCGTACTTCTTCAGCACCTTCTCGGAGCGCGGGCGGATGGCATGCTTGGCGGCGATCTCCTGGGCCTCGTCGGAGTACAGGTAGTCGAGGTAGGCCTTGGCCAGTTGCGCCGTGCCCTTCTTGGCCACGGTGCGCTCCACCACGGCCACGGGGTTCTCGGCCACGATGCTGACCGAGGGGTACACAGCATCGACCTTGCCGGCGCCGAATTCACGGTCGATGGACACCACCTCGGATTCGAACGTGATGAGCACATCGCCCTGGTTGCGCTGCAGGAAGGTGGCCGTGGCATCACGCCCGCCCTTGGCGAGCACCGGCACGTTCTTGTAGAGCTTGGCGACGAACTCGGCCGCCTGCTGCTCGGTGCCGCCCTTCTCGCGCACGGCGCCCCAGGCGGCCAGGTAGGCGTAGCGGCCATTGCCGCCGGTCTTGGGGTTGACCACGATCACCTGCACGCCGGGTTTGATGAGATCGTCCCAGTCCTTGATGCCCTTGGGGTTGCCGTTGCGCACCAGGAACAGCATGGTCGAGGTAGTGGGCGAGGCGTCGTGCGGGAACTTCTGGGCCCAGTCCTTGGCCACCACGCCGCTGTCGGCGAGGAACTGCACGTCGGTCGTGGTATTCATGGTCACCACGTCGGCGGCCAGGCCGTCGTTCACGGCGCGCGCCTGGGCGCTGGAGCCCGCATGCGACTGGTCGATCTTGATGTCCTGGCCCGTGGTCTTCTTGTAGTGCGCGACGAAGGCGGCGTTGTAGTCCTTGTAGAACTCGCGCGCCACGTCATACGACACGTTGAGCAACTGGTTCTGCGCCGATGCCACGCCGCTGGCAGCCAGGGCCAGGGAGGCCAGGAGGGTCTTGATTTTCAGGGAGGTCATGGTTGCTTCGCCCGGTGATTGCTTGGAATGGAGGGCATTGTGCGAAGCCTTCTTTAAAACACAAAAGAATATATTTTTGTTTGTTAATCAACAAATCGCATATAAAACCACTCGCTCTCCAGTCCAGGGCCAGGCTCTCTCATCAGAATTCTTTGCGGAAAAATGGCTTCAAGCGCTTGACTGGAAAGCGCTAGCAGCTATATTTTTTATAGCAATCAATCCCGCACTAACCGGGCTGCAACCTGCACCGAAGCCATCCGGCCCCGCGTGGATCTCCCGATCCCATGGGCACGCCGGGGTATGCACATGCAGAGCGCCGCAGCCCCACGAGATGCCTTGACCTCAGCACCTGTGCCTTCCGGTCACCCCCCTGCACCGCATGGGTCAGGCGGTATCGGCAAGGCTGGAGACTATCGCTGCCATAGAGAGAACCGGATTGCCCGCTGACCACACCGCCCAGACAATTCCGACCCAACAAGTAACAACTTGCAACATCTCGTCTCCCACCCAACAAGGCAAAACACGATGCAAAACTGGAAAATCAGTCAACGCCTGATGGCAGGCTTTGGTCTCGTCATCGCCATGCTGCTGGGCATGTCGGTGTACAGCGTGTATATCGCCCGCGGCATTGACGCCGCACTCACGGCCAACGCCACGCAGAACGCGGTCATCCAGCGCGCCGCCATCAATTTCCGCGGCTCCGCCCACGACCGCTCGATTGCCGTACGGGATGTGGTGCTGGCCCCCAACGAAGCTGCACGCCAGCGCGAAATCGAAGCGATCGATCGCCTGGCCGCGTTCTACGCCGCATCGGGGCTACAAATGGACAAGGTGCTTCAAAGCGGCGGCTCGGTTCCACCTGAAGTGGCGCCCATGGTGCAAGCCATCCGGGACATCGAAGCGCGTACCGTTGCCACCACGCGCAAGGTAGTGGCTCTGGTACAGGCAGGCGACCGCACAGCGGCCGAAGCCTTGCTCTGGAGCGATGCCAAGCCACAGTACGAACAGTGGCTGGCGGCCATCAACAAGTTGATCGACTTTGAAGAGGCCCGCATCATCAAAAACAGCACCCAGGCCAACCAGGAGGCAAGCCAGTTCAGCAAAGTCATGCTGGCCATCACCGCGCTGGCCCTGCTGGTGGGTGTGACCGCCACGGTGCTGGTGTCCCGCAGCATCGGCCGCGAGCTGGGGGCCGAGCCCCGTGAGGTGCGCTCTGTGGTGCAGGCCATGCAGCAGGGCAACCTGACGGTGGCCGTGCCGGTGAAGCCAGGCGACAGCAGCAGCGTGATGGTGGCTGTGCGCGACATGCAGCAGCGCTTTCATGAACTGGTATCGGCCGTGCGCGACAACATCGACGAACTCCACGCCACCAGCAGCGCCATTGCCAACGGCAACCAGCACCTGGGCCAGCGCACCGAACAGGCCGCCAGCAGCCTGGAACAGACCGCCGCCAGCATGGAAGAACTGACCGCCACCGTGCGCCAGAGCGCCGATTCCGCCCAGGCAGCCAACCGGCTGGCCGCGCAGGCGGCCGGCACGGCCTCGCGGGGCGGTGAGGTCATGCAGCAGGTGGTGAGCACCATGGCGGACATCCACCACAGCAGCCAGAAGATTGCCGACATCATCAGCGTGATCGACGGCATTGCGTTCCAGACCAACATCCTGGCACTCAATGCCGCCGTCGAAGCCGCCCGTGCGGGCGAGCAGGGCCGGGGCTTTGCCGTGGTGGCCAGCGAGGTGCGCAGCCTGGCCGGGCGCAGCGCCGAGGCGGCCAAGGAGATCAAGGCGCTGATCCAGGCCAGCGTGGAGAAGGTGGATTCGGGCAGTCAGCTCGTGACCAACGCGGGCGCCACGATGGAAGAGATCGTGCAGGGGGTGCAGCGCGTCACCTCCATCATCGGCGAGATCAGCACGGCCGCCATCCAGCAAAGCGACGGCATTTCACAGGTCAACGTCGCGGTGTCCCAGCTCGACCAGATGACTCAGCAAAACGGTGCCCTGGTCGAGGAAAGCCGCACGTCCGCGGACAACCTGCAATCCCAGGCCCAGCGCCTGACCGCCCTGGTGGAGGTGTTCCAGGTTGGCACCGCCGCCCACCGCCGCGCCGCCCTGCCCGGGCGTTGAAAGGCCTGCAGCCGCAAGCGCTCAGAAACGCACGGCCTCGAACGCCGGGTACAGATCGTCCACCCAGTGGTTCAGTTCGTCGTGCGACACATCCAGCGAGGCGATGCAGGCCTCGCCGTGTTGGCGCCATTCGCGTGAGGGCTCCAGGCCCTCATGGTGGTGCACCAGGTGCTCGGCGAGCAAGCCCATGGCTACCAGGTGGCGCACTGTGGGGCTGAACTGGTCGTCCTGCAGGCAGCCGAAGTCGTGGTGCAGCCAGATGGCCTGCGCCACATCGCCCGTGAGGTGCCAGGTGCGCGCAACGATGGCGCCCACCACGGCATGGTCGGTGCGGTGATTGGCGTTCTCGGTCTGGGTGAAAGTGCGGTCCTGGCGCGCCAGGGCCTCGGTGACCGTACTGGCATATCCGCGCACCGCCTTCACCAGCACCGGCATGCCGACGTGACAGAACAGGCCGAAGCTGTAGCCCAGGCCCGGGTCCAGGCTGTAGAGCTGGCGGCCAATGTGCTCGCAAGCGATGGCGCGGCGTTGCGAGCTTTCCCAGAAATGCTCCAGCAGCGGCGAGCGCACCTGCAGCGCCTGGCGCGTGATGAAGGCCGAGAGCAGCTCCACCGCCGGGCGCAGGCCCAACACGGTAAGTGCCATGCCCACGGTCTGCACGGGTTGATCGAGCCGGTACAGCGGGCTGTTGGCGGTGCGGATCAACGCCGCCGCCAGGGCCACATCGGACGAGGCCAACTGGTCCAGCGCATCCATGTCCGTCTCTTGCTGGGCCAGTATTTCCTGCAGGCGAAACAGGGCCTGCGGGCATGGCGGAATGAC
>JAYRPZ010000083.1:0-1838 GCA_041910915.1 Acidovorax sp. | reverse complement strand
GCGCCCGAAATGGGCGAGATGGCCTGCAAACAGGCCAGATTGGCCGGTGCAATCGCTGCGCAGACGCGTCTGGGCCACTCGTTTCTTCGAAAACAGCGTCCCTGATGCGTTCGATGCCCACTTTTTCAACGGCCTGCTAAGCACTTTTCCCATCCACCTGCCACCGCTGCGCGAACGCCAGGGCGACATTGCCCTGCTGGCACGCGCGCTGCTGGAGCGTGTGGCGCCCCCGCGCCGCGCGCTGCAGCTGTCTGGCGCTGCGCTGGCCTTGCTGGAGGCACAGCCTTACCCCGGCAATGTGCGGGAGCTGCGCAACCTGCTGGAGCGCACCGCCTTGCTGTGTGATAGCGACACCATCAGCGCGGAGCATGTGCAGCAAGCGCTTGCCTGCGGCCTGCCGCCGCTCGCGGGTGCTGTGGAGGAGGGGCAGGGGAGCCGCGTGCATCGGCGGCGTTGGCCGGGTCGTCACGCCAACGACGCTTGCTGGACGACGAGGCCCTGCGAGAGGCACTCGCCGTTCACCAGGGCAGTCGCGCAGCGCTGGCGCAGCAGCTGGACATCAGCGAGCGATCGCTGTATCGGCGGCTGAAAGCCTTGGGCGCTTGACGCCCATATGTAAAGAAATCGGCCTCAGGCGCATACGTTGATTGCGCCAGCAGCTATTGTTTATATAGCGTCTGGTGTGCCGTGCCTGCCTAGACCACCGCATCGGGCGCCAGCGCGCTCAGCACCATGCGCACGATCAGCTCTTCGGCCTTTTCGTAGTCGCGCTCGGTCAGGGCGGGCTTGCCCAGCAGCAGGGCGAACTGGGCCTCCTGCTCCGCATACGCCTGGGTCACGGACCAGATGATGAACATGAGGTGCGTGAAGCTGACCTTGGCAATGCGGCCCTCGCGCGCCCAGCGCTCGAAGGTGCGCACCTCGGTCTTGAGCAGCGGCGCCACCCGTTCGGTGATGGCCGTGCCATACCGTGGTGCACCCGCAATCACCTCTTTGGTGAACACCTTGGCGCCCTGGGGGCGCGTGCGCGAGTAGTGCAGCTTGGCGCGGATGTAACGCCGCAGCGCTTGCTGCGGGTCGTCGCTGTGCGACAGGTCTTCCATGCCCGCCAGCCACTGGGTGAGCACGTCATCCAGCACCCGCTGGTACAGCGCCTCCTTGCTCGGGAAGTAGTACAGCAGGTTGTGGCGGCTGATGCCGATGGCGGCGGCAATACTCTCCAGCGAGGCGCCCTCAAAACCGAATTGCGCAAACTGGTTCTCCGCCTCGGTGAGGATGCCTTGCTCCTTGAGCAAGCGCGACGCCGTGGGTGCGCGGGGCGCGGACTCGTCAAGTGCGGGCGGGCGGGCCACCTTGCGGGGGCGGGGGGCGGGGTTGGCAGGGGACGGGCGGGCTGCAGTCATTGCACCATTGTGGAACAAGCCGGGGCCTGAAAACTGGCAATTGGCTGGCTGGAGGTTGGCACGCTGTTTGCTGTAGGGATTTTACCAATTGGTAAATTTTTACGGGTTGGTAAATTGACCCACAACGCAGGGCACCGCCGCACCAAAGCAGCGGGCACCTGCACCCCACAGCGAGGACCACGATGAAACCTCCGAAGTTTGCGGGCACCAGCACCCACGCTGGTGCCGCATTGGTTGGCGCCACTGGCTGGCGCTCCAACGCTGCGCGGCGTGCGCTTGCACGCCCCCTGGGCGCCCAGACCCCCACCCTCACCCTCTCGGAGGAAACCTGATGGACACACCCGCAAGCCGTGCCTGCGGCATTCATGCCGCACGTCTGAACCTGGCCGACTACGCCGTCAACTTCGGCGACGCGCACCCGCCGCTCACCCGGGC
>JAYRPZ010000082.1:0-1559 GCA_041910915.1 Acidovorax sp. | reverse complement strand
CGCGTGCAACTTGTCGTGGTGCGCGTTGTCGTGCTGCGGGTAGATCTGCCAGACCAGCGGCCGGCCGGCCCACAGTGCGCGCACCAGCGAATCTTCACCGCGCACCAGGTTCAGGTCGCAGGCCCAGAGCATCTCGTCAACGGCCGCTTGGGGGCAGGTGTTGCGGTATGAAATCGATAGCTGTCCGCGCTTTTCTGGTGCGCCCTTCGGGTCATTTTGATCCAAAGATTTCAAGGCGGCCTGCGTGGCGGCCGTGGCCCGGCCCGGTGTGACGAGCAGCCGCGTGGGGCGCTGCATGCACTGCTGCAACAGCGCAGGCAGGGCGGGGGGCTCGTAACAGAACAGCGAGATCCAGCAGGCGTTGGCGGCATCGTCGGGCGTGGCCGTGACTTGGGTTGTGCGCCAGGTGGCGGTGTCAAAGGTGGCCTGGCGTTCCAGCAACCCGGTCTCGCGCAGCAAGCCGCCAGTGGCCGGGGTGAAGCCAGGGTAGAAAAACCATTTCACCTCGCCCAGTGCCGCACCTTCGCGCACGGGCGAGGGCAGCCGGTGGCAGCGCTCCACATAGGCCTCGGCCGAAAGGTATTCGAGGTTGATCCACAGGTATTTTTCGCCTGTAGCGCTTGAAATACGGGCGCTGTTAGCTATGAATTCAGGAGCAATATCGCAGCCGAAGGCTTCCACCAGCACCTGTGTGGGGGGCTCGTGCGCAGCGGGCAGGCTGCCCCAGGCGCGCACCTGCACGCCGGGATGGCCCTGCGGCGCCAGCCAGGCCAGGGCCGAAGCGTCGTCCACCCACAGGCGCACCTGCTGGCCGCGTGCTGCCAGGTCGGCGGACAGGCGCCAGCACACGCCGATGTCGCCAAAGTTGTCGATCACGCGGCAGAAGATGTCCCATTGCAGGGGGGCGGAAGGGGTTTGCGGACGCATGGCCCGCATTGTCTGCGCACAATAGCGCCATGCAAGATGGGCATTCCGAAGAACTGCTGGCGCAGGTGGCCGCGCTGCCACCCCTGCCGGGCGTGTACCGCTATTTCGACGCCGAAGGCGCGCTGCTTTACGTGGGCAAGGCGCGCAACCTCAAGAAGCGCGTTTCGAGCTATTTCACCAAGCAGCACGGGGGCACGCGCATCGGCCACATGGTGGGCAAGATCGTGCGCCTGGAGACCACGGTGGTGCGCTCCGAGGCCGAGGCGCTGCTGCTGGAGAACAACCTCATCAAGTCGCAGAACCCCAGGTACAACATCCTGTTCCGCGACGACAAGAGCTACCCCTTCCTGAAGATCACTGGCGTGGCTGCGAAGGACGGCCAGGGCGAGGCGGTGTTGCAGCGCTTTCCGCGCATGGCCTACTACCGGGGCAGCATCGACAAGCGGCACCGCTACTTCGGGCCTTACCCGAACAGTTGGGCCGTGAAGGAGACCATCCAGCTGCTGCAGAAGGTGTTCCGCCTGCGCACCTGCGAGGACACGGTGTTTGCCAACCGCACGCGGCCCTGCCTGCTCTACCAGATCAAGCGCTGCACCGCGCCCTGTGTGGGCCTGATCGCCCCCGAGGCCTAT
>JAYRPZ010000081.1:0-2180 GCA_041910915.1 Acidovorax sp. | reverse complement strand
GATCAAGGCCGCCGGGATTGAGGCGGAGTGAGTGCCGCTGGCAGGTTTTAGGTAAAAAATGCCTGCAGCGCTTATTGGATAAGCGCAGGCAGCTATCAATAGCGTAGCAAAAAGGGCCGTGGCAGGCGGGCGGGCGCTACCACGGCACCCCTTCAAACCGCTGCACCAAAAAGTCCAGCAGCGCTCGCACCGCAGGTGACAAGTGCCTGCGCGAGGGGTACAGCGCATAGATCGTCATCACCGGCAAGTCCCACTCTGGCAGCACGGCCTGCAACTCGCCACTGCGCAGGTACGGGTTCACGAGGTAGGTGGGCTGCAGCGCAATGCCGCCACCCGCCAGGGCCGCGCGCATCAGCGTGGTGGCCTCGTTGGCGCTGAAGGGGGCGGACACGCCCACGCGCTCCACCGCATCGCCGCGCGACAACTGCCACACGCTTTTGCCAAAGTTGGCGTAGCTCAGGCAGCGGTGCCGGGCCAGGTCGGCGGGCTGCTGCGGCGTGCCATGGGCGGCCAAGTAGGCGGGCGATGCGACCAGCACCGAATCGCACTGCGCCAGCGGGCGGCCAATCAGCATCGAGTCCGGCTCGGCGCTGATGCGGATGGCCAGATCAATGCGCCGCTCCACCAGGTTCAATGAGCCCTCGCTCGCATCCAGGTCAATCTTGAGTTGCGGGTGCCGGGCCAGAAAGTCCGCAATCGCTGCGCCCAGCTGGGCATAGGCAAACGACACACTGCACGTCAGCCGCAGCTGGCCGCGCAGCTCGCCCCCGGCGGTGGTGGCGGTTTCTTCTTCCAGGTCGGTGGTCAGCGCCAGCATCTGCTGGCAGCGGCGCAGCGCCAGTTCGCCCGCGTCGGTCAGCGTCACGCTGCGGGTGGTGCGCTGCAGCAGGCGTGTCTGCAGCCACTGCTCCATCTCGGCCACATAGCGCGTCACCATGGCGCGCGACATATCGAGCTTGTCGGCAGTGGCGCTGAAGCTGCCGCTGGTGGCCACTTCGGCAAACACGCGCATGGCGGTCAGGCGGTCCATAGGTGGGTTATTTGATCGATTTTTGAAATAAATATGCGCGAATTATTGGGTTTATTGGATCGAATGGTGCAAATAAACTTTCTCCCATCGTTCACAAACTTCCGGAGAAAACACCATGTTCCGCACCACCCTCATCGCCGCCACGCTGTCCATCGCTTTCGCTAGTGCCCAAGCCGCGCAGCCCCTGCAAGTCAAGGTCTACAACGCCGATGGCAACAGCTTCAACGTCAACTCCACCCTGGTCTATGGCGAGAAAGATGCCATGGTGATTGACGCTGGCTTTACCCGTGCCGACGCGCTGCGCATTGCTGCCAACGTGCTCGACAGCGGCAAGGAACTCAAGACCATCTACGTGAGCCAGGCCGACCCCGACTACTACTTTGGCGTGGAGACCATCAAGGAAATCTTCCCCACTGCCGAGGTGGTGACCACCCCCGCCGTGCTGGAGAAGATCAACGCCAAACTCGCAGGCAAGATCGCATTCTGGGGCCCCAAGATGGGCGCGAACGCCCCACGCACCCCTGTGCTGCCCAAAGCCATCAGCGGCACGACGCTGACGGTGGACGGCCAGACGGTGGAGATCCGTGGCACCACAGGCCCGTTGGCGCACCGCCCCTACGCCTGGATTCCATCCATCAAGGCCGTGGTGGGCAACATCGGTGTGTTTGGCGCCAACATGCATGTGTGGACAGCCGACACCCAGACCGTGGCCGAGCGCAGCGCCTGGGTAGCCCAGCTCGACGAAATGGCTGCCCTGCAACCTGCGCTGGTGGTGCCCGGCCATATGCCTGCAGGCACGGCGCTGGACGTGAGCAACGTGACCTACACCAAGGGCTACCTGCAGGCGTTTGAGAAGAACGCAGCCGCCACCAAGACCAGCGCCGAACTCATCGACGCCATGAAAAAGGCCTACCCCGCAGCGCCCATGGGCCTGTCGCTGGAGATTGGTGCGAAGGTCAACAAGGGCGAGATGAAATGGTGAGACCGGCCACAAGTTCACGCCCCACGCGGCTCTTGCAACCGCTTTGATTACCAGAGACACACGCCCATGACCACGCCCTCCATCACGGTGACCTATCTGTTCGACCCCTTGTGCGGCTGGTGCTACGCCGCAGCACCTGCGCTCAATTACCTGCAGGGCGTGGAGGGT
>JAYRPZ010000080.1:0-45340 GCA_041910915.1 Acidovorax sp. | reverse complement strand
CGCGTCAGCGGTCATCTGTCGGTCTGCGCTGGCCCTCGAATCGCATCGCTGCGTTGCATCGCTTGCCAATACGCTCGGTATTGGCTGCGCAATGCGCCTTGCGCTGCGATCCGATGGCGATGCGCAGCCTTCGACATCTGAGCGCTGACGCGACACTAGCGGCCTGCGTACTCTTTTTTCAGTGCGTTTTTCAGCAGCTTGCCGGCAGGGTTGCGCGGCAGGGCATGGGCGCTGATGTGTACGATTTTGGGCACTTTGTAGGCTGCCAGGTGGGCCGCGACATGCGTGCGCAAGGCTTCGCCGTTGAGTTCGCTACCGGGATGCAAGTGAACGACGGCGACCACCGCTTCACCTGTTTCTTCGTCTGCTTGGGCGAACACCACGGCTTCTTGCACCGCGTCATGCTGCAACAGGCACGATTCGACTTCAGCCGCGGCAATTTTTTCGCCATTGCGGTTGATGACGTCTTTGATGCGATCGACCACACGCAAAAACCCATCGGCATCCATGCGACCGACATCACCGGTGCGGAACCAGCCGCCCTGCATGGCTTTGGCACTGGCTTCGGGTTGGTGCCAGTAGCTGTCCATCACGGTGACACCGCGCAGCCAGATTTCGCCGTCTTCGCCGAGGGGCAAGGGCTCGCCAAACACGTCGGCAATGCGCAGTTCCATCAGTGGTGACACCAAACCCGCACATTCCGGGCGCAATGCAAACAGCGTTCCCGAGGCGCCAGCACCGACCCCGTTGGTTTCTGTCAAACCAAAGCCAATGCCAGACAGCGATTCGGGGCGGGCGGCAAGGGTGTCGGCAATCAGCCGCTGTGACAGACCGGCACCGCCAAACCCCAGCCCCATGAGCGAGCCGCTGACCTGTGGGTCATGGAAGGCGGCTTGGTTGAGCAGCTGTTGCACCATGGATGGTGCGCCGTTGAACTGGGTGATTTTTTCCTGCTGGATCAGTTGCAGTGCCAACGCCGGATCCCAGCGGTGCATCAAGACCAGGCGGCGGCCATGGCGCAAGGAGGTCAGCAGCTGGGCATGCAGACCACTGACGTGAAACAGTGGCACAACGGTCAATGTGGTGAGCGGTAGGCCAGAGGCCATCAGCTTTTGCACTGCCTGGGGCGAGGTCATGCCTGCGAGGGCGCTGATGAAGTCGATGTTGTACAGAGCTTGGCCGACAGCCCGCTGGTTAGACAACACGCCTTTGGCCTGGCTGCTGGCGCCCGAAGTGAAAAGAACCAGTGCTGGATCGGTGGCAGTCAGCTGTGGTGGCACCAATGCGGGGCCGCCAGGTGCGATCAGCGCGCTCCAGTCCACTGCGCCGTCCGGGCCATCGACCACCGTGGTGGTGCAGTTGGCAGGCAAGGTGCGCCCAGCCAAGCGCTCCAGGCGATCTTGGTCGCACACCAGCCAGCGTGGTTGCAGGTCGTGCAAGCTGGCGCTGAGCTCTTCACCCAAGCCAAAACTGTTCAGCGGTGCAGGAATGGCGCCCACCAGTGCTACGGCGGCGAATGCCACGGCCCATTCTGGGCGGTTGCGCAAGGCAATCGCTACGCGTTCACCTGGTTGCAGGCCATGCTCTTGTTGCAGGCGCCCTGCCATGGCATCCACGGCGGCAAAAAAGCGGTCAAAAGTCCAGCGGTCTGTGCCATAGACCATGAACTCACGTTCCCCATGGGCACGGCCTGCATTGATCAGGGCTGGCAAGTCGGTCGGTGCCTTCTTGTAGGCAGGTACCTGCTGGCCTTGGTGCTCGACCATTTCGAGTTCAAACGGTGCCCCAGGGGAGATGAGCTGGGCACGCACCTGGTGTGCGCGGGCGACCAGTTCGCTAGCGTTGAGTGCGGTCATCACGATCACAATCCTTTCAAGCGGGCATAGCGCTCGCGGTGGTAATAAGAGTCACCCAATGACTGCTGCAGCACACGGGCACGCTTGAGGAACAAGCCCAAATCGAACTCGTCGGTCACGCCGATGCCGCCGTGCAGCTGCACGGCCTCGTTGAGCAGTTTTTCGCACAGGTCGTTGGCACGGGCCTTGGCCAGGCTGGCCAGCAAGGGCAGTTCGGGGTGCTGGCCATCGATGGCGGACAGCCCCGCCCGTACGCAGCTTTCGAGCAGCTCTACCTCGGTGTACAGCCGCGCCAGGCGGTGCTGCAACGCTTGAAACGAGCCAATGGGCACGTCAAACTGTACGCGCTCTTTCAAATACGCCACGGTGCGTTCCAGCACCTCACGCACCAGGCCGTAGGCCTCCGCTGCCAGGCAAATGCGGCCACAGTCCAGTGCTTGTTGCAGTGCAGCTGCCGGGTCGACCAGTGCCAAGCGTGCGCTGGCAGGCAACTGCACCGCGTTCAACGTGACACGTGCGTGGTTGCGGCTGTCGGCCATGTGCAGCGGCGCTACCACTACGCCAGGGGTTGGGCTGTCCACCAGGAAGAGGGCGGTGGTGTCTTCTCCAACCACCTGTGCGGATACCAGCAGCTTGTCGGCACCTACGCCGTCGATGACAAACCATTTCTCGCCATCGAGCTGCCAGCCATCCCCTTGGCGGCTGGCGCGCGTGCGCAACACGGCGGGCATATGGTGTTGCGATTCGTCGATGGCCAGGGCCACGCGCTGCGTGCCTTCGGTCAGCAGAGGCTGCCAATCGGCGGATGGCGTCGTTTCCTGCAGCAGCAGTTGCGCTGCCAGCACGCTGTGCGAGAGCAGGGGCAGGGCAGCCAGATGGCGGCCCATCAGCTCAAAAATGGCCCCCAGGCCTGCGTAGCCCATCTCCAGGCCACCGACCTGTTCGGGCAAGGCTGCCGCAGGCCAGCCCAGCGCTACCACCTGCTGCCACAGTGCGGGATCGAAACCCAAAGGGGCTGCACTGTCGCGCAAGGCGCGTTGGCGCGAGACAGGCGACTGTTCGGACAAGAAGGCCAGCGCGCTGTCGCGCAGCATGGTTTGCTCTTCGTTCAACAAAAAACCTAAAGAGGCGGTCTGTGCCATGAGTGTTCTCCCGCGTTCAGCCTGGCAGGCCCAGCACGCGCTTGGCGATGATGTTCAGCTGCACCTCACTGGTGCCGCCGCCGATGGTGTACGTTTTTGCCAGCAGCCACTGGCGGCAGATGTCGTGCTCCAGGGCACTGAAATCGTCGCCCTCCCAGCTGAGGCCACGCAGGCCCATGAGTTGCACCAGCAGCTCGTACTTGGCAACCTCTTGCTCGGTTTGCACCAGTTTCATGATGGACGAAGGGCCGCTCACGTCTTGCCGCGCCATGGCTTGTGCCGTGACACGCTGGTGGGTCAGGGCGAACGCATGGGCATCCATCAGGTGCATGGCCAGGCGCTCGCGTGCCACGGGGTTGTTGCACTGGCCTGCCTCGTCGAACAGGTAGGGCCGTGCCACTGCCAGGGCGTCGTGCGAAGGGGCGCCACCCTCGGCAAACTTCGACATGGCGGCGCGTTCGTGCTGCAGCAGCTTCTTCGCCACTGCCCAGCCTTCGCCCTCGGCACCGACACACTGGCGTACCGGGACACGCACGTTGTCAAAAAATACTTCGCAAAAACTGGACTTGCCACTGATGAGCTCAATGGGTTTGACGCTCACGCCCGGTGCGTGCATGTCAATCAGCACAAAGCTGATGCCTTGTTGTTTGCGTGCGCTGGCATCGGTGCGTACCAGGGCATACATCCAGTCGGCCTGATCCCCGTACGAAGTCCAAATTTTGGAACCGTTGATGATGTAGGCCTCGCCTTGCGCGTCGCTCACCCGCTGTGCCGAGGTTTTCAGGCTGGCCAGGTCGGAACCGGCGTTGGGCTCGGAAAAGCCCTGGCACCAGCGTTGTTCACCCCGCATCATCGGAATCAAGTGCTCGCGCTTTTGCTCTTCGGTGCCCACTTCCAGCAGCACCGGCCCGAGCATCCACACGCCCAGGTTGTACTGGGGCTGGCGGCAGCCCAGGCGCGTCATTTCCTCTTCCACGATGCGCGCTTGCTTGGGCGTCAAGCCGCCGCCGCCGTAGGCGCTGGGCCAGCCGGGGGCAAACCAGCCCTTGTCGCGGCAGCGCTCAAACCACAGGCGCTGGTCTTCGTTCTGAAATTGCAGGCGCGAGCCGCCCCAGACCATTTCTTCGGCCACGATAGGGCGGCGCATGGACGGGGGGCAGTTGGCTTCGAGCCAGGCTGCGACCTCGGCACGAAAGTTGTCTTTGTCATGCATGGTAAGTCTCCGAAAGCGCTTCTACATCGGCGCTAGGGGTGATCGTCAGGTGAAAGCGGTACACGCCATCGGCATCTAGTACGCGTTGGATTTGTCCTTGGTTGCGCAACCAGGCCAGGTGGGCCAAGGTTTCGCCAATGGCCATCAAGTCATCCACCGGGTGGCGGCGTTTGGGGAATTGCACCTGCATCAACTCCCAGGCCGTGGCCTGACCGCGTTCGTGCAGTGCGGTGCGCAGCAGCACAAACTGTTGCTGGTGGTGTGCGTGCAGCTCTTGCACCCGGGCGTGCAAGCCCTGGAAAACGCTTTGGTGCGAGGGCAGTACCAGGGTGTCTTCGGCCAAGGTGTCCAGGCGATCGAGTGAGCGCAGCCACAACTTCAAAGGATCTGCCTCGGGCTCAACCGGGGTGACCAGGACGTTCGAGGTAATGCGTGGCAGCAGCTGGTCACCGCCAATCAGCAGGTGCTCAGTGCCTTCACTGTGGTATAGGCACACATGTTCTGGTGAGTGGCCCTCACCGATCACCACACGCCAATCGCGTTCGCCAATGCGCAGCACATCGCCATCGCGCAGGCGCTGGTAGCTCTCGGGCACTGGCGGCAGGAACGGGTCACGGCGCAGGCTGGTAAAGACCTGCTCAATCTGCGCTTCATTCATGCCCGCACGCAGGTAAAAACGCTGGTGCAGTGCTGGCAGTGGGTCGGGTGGGGGGCCGTAAAAACCACGCAGCACAAAATACTCGCCTGAACTCATGAACAGTTCTGCGCCAAAGCGCTCCACCATCCAGGCGGCCTGACCGGCATGGTCGTAGTGGCTGTGGGTGCAAATCAGGCGCTGGATGGGCAGGCCCTCCAGGTAGGTGGCAGCCAAGTGCTCCCACGCTGCACGGCTCGATGGCGTGTGCAAACCTGTATCAATCACCGTCCAGCCTGCGCCGTCGCGCAGCAAATAGACGTTGATGTGGTCCAAGGCCATGGGCATATGGATACGTGCCCACAAAACCCCAGGTGCCACCTCCACTACATCCGTATCGGGTGTGGGGGGGTGAAGGGGTAGTGCAGCGCTGCGTTGGCACGCAGTCGCTGTGGGCGGCGGTCGGTATCCGCCTGGCCTGTAGCGGTAGCAGGCTGCATCTCAGCCACCACGCAAGGCTTTGGCCACGGCTTCAGGAGTCAGAGGCACATACGTGCGCGCCTCATCGTCGCGCACGAACAGCGGGTCTTTGACCACTTGAGGGTCAAAGCCTTCACGTTGCAAATCGACTTTGCGCAGTTTGTAGTTGCCGGTCATGTCGGCCGTCTGGGGCAGGCGCACAAAAACTGGGGTGGCGTAGCGTGGCAAACGGTCCATGGCCAGTTCCCAGAAAGCCTGTGGATTGAAGCTGTGGCCCGGCATCATCACTACGGCGGCCATGCCCGCACGGCCTTCGGCACCTTCCACTTTGACGCCGTAAATCGTCAAAGCTTCCAGCCCAGGGTAGTCGCCCAGCACGTCGGCCACTTCGGTGGTCGAGACGTTTTCACTCTTCCAGCGGAAGGTGTCGCCAATGCGGTCCACAAACCAGCAGTAGCCGTCAGCATCGCAGCGCAGCAAGTCGCCGGAAGACCACCAGGCGTCGCCTTGCTGGAACACGTTGCGCAGGATTTTTTTCTCCGTCGCCTCAGGTGTTGTGTAACCTTCAAAACGTCCCCCAATCGCCTCGGGGTGTTGAATGATCATGCCGATCGCTTCACCTGGCTCGTTCACATCGCACAGCTGGTAAAAACCGTTGGCATCACGCGGATAGGTGTCTGTTTCCACGTCATAGCGCACCAAGCGCAAGTTGGTTTTTTCCCAAAAAGGAACGCGCCCGCACGAGCCAATTTTGTTGTCCAGGTTGATGGTGTTGGTGTTGGACTCCGTGGCGCCCCAACCCTCAAGGATTTGGAATTGGTCACCAAAGCGTTCGGTCCATTGGTTCCACACTTCGGGCGCCATGCCCGTGCCTGAGAGTTTGCGCAGGGTGTGGTTCTTGTCTTCGGGCGTGGGCGGTGCGCTGAGCAAAAAGCGGCAAATCTCGCCCACGTATTGGCACACGGTGATGTGGTAGCGGCGCACGTCGGCCCAGAACTCGCTGCGGCTGAATTTGCGTCGCACCACGATGCGCGCGCCGCCCGCCAATGCTGTAGAGCCTGCCGACATAGCTGCGGCACCGTGGTACAGCGGCAAGAAGCAGTAGAAACAGTCATCAGGGGTGATGTCCATGCTGATGCTCATCACGTCACCAGCCATCAACCAACGTCCGTGGCTGATGTGGGCCGCCTTGGGCAGACCCGTGGTGCCCGAGGTGAAGATGTACATCGCGGTATCACCCGCAGTGATACCCGCACGCCATTCAGCGGGTGGGTTGGTGTCTGCGGCTTGCTGCGCCAGCGCCTGCAGATCGTGGCTGCACAGGCTGCGTGCGGCCTCATCGGCAGGGCGGTCCGCATCGGGCCACAGCCAGTAATTCAAACCTGCAGGCAGGTCTTGGGGACTGTGGGTGAAGTTTTTCAAGCACTCTTCACCCACCACCACGTGGGTCGCACCGGTCACCTGCAAGGCATGGCCCAGCGGTTTGCCGTGGACGTAGGTGTTCAAGAACGCCACCTTCGCCCCCATTTTGTTCAGCCCCCACCAGGCGAAAAAGAACGCGGCGCGGTTTTCCATGGCCAGAGCCACCACATCACCCGCGCGCACCCCCAGGGCGCGTGCGGCGTGTGCGACTTGGTTGGTGCGACGGTTAACCTCTTCGTAGCTGTACTGCGCTGCCCCTTCCAGCAGTAGAGGTCGGCTGCCCAGCGCAGCCGCTTGCTCTTGCAAGCGGTCGCCGATGGTGTAGGGCATAGAGGCGCGGTACGTGGCACTGGCCTGGCTGCGCAAGTCCAGCTTGGCTTGTGTCACTTCGCGTGGCACGGGTTGAACGGCGTGGTTCATCAAAGTCCCCTTGTTGTTGGTGTGCCGTGTGTGCTCAACGCACCGGGCGTGGCATGCCCAGGCCGAATTGAGCAATCAGCTCGCGCTGGATTTCATTGGTACCACCGCCAAATGTGTTGATGGTGTTGGCACGGATTTCGTACTCCAGCTCGCCCAGCAAGTAAGCGGCGCTGCTGCCTGCACGCACCAGGGAGCCGTTGCCCACGATGTCCATGAGGCGACGCAAAATCTCCAGCATGCTTTCCGAGCCGTACACCTTGGTGGCCGAGGCCAGGGCCACATCCATGCCGCCCGCCTCCAGGTCGGCAGCAATGCGGAAGTTGATCAGGCGCATGGCTTCCAGGCGCGTGTAGCAATCGGCCAGGGCGCGGCGCACCCACGGCTGGTCGATGGCACGTCGGCCTTGTTCGTCGCGTGCCTTGGCCCACAGCAAAACCTTGCGGAACGGCCCAAACACCTTGTCCGACCACGATCCCAGACCCAGCCGTTCGTGGTTGAGCTGGGCCGTAATGAGCTTCCAGCCACCGTGCAACGAGCCCACCAAACGCTGTGCAGGCACCTGCACGTTGTCGTAGTAGGTGGCGGCGGTGAAGTTGCCCACGGTCTCGATCAGGGTGTGCGAGAAGCCCGCAGCGCTGGTGTCGGCAATCAGGATCGAGATGCCCTTGTGGCGTGGCAGATCGGGGCTGGAGCGCACGGCCAGCCAGATATGGTCGGCCGACTCCACGCTAGAGGTCCACAGCTTGTTGCCGTTGACCACGAAATGCCCTGTTTCCAGATCACCCTCCAGACGGGCCTGGGTCTTGAGCATGGCCAGGTCGGAACCGGCCCCAGGCTCGGAGTAGCCAATGGCAAAAATCGTCTCGCCGCGGGCAATGCCGGGCAAGAACTCTTCTTTTTGCTGGGCCGAACCATGCTCCATCAGCGCGGGGCCGACGGTGCTGATGGTCACGAAAGGCAGCGGTGCCCCGGCAATGTTGGCCTCTTCAAAAAAGATCAATTGCTCGGTGGCGCTCAGGCCCTGGCCGCCGTAGGCTTTGGGCCAGCCCACGGCCAGCCAGCCGTCACTGCCCATCTGGCGCACGATCTGGCGGTACTCGTCGCCGCCTTCGGCACCGCGCAGGCGCACGCGCAGCTCGGGCGTCATCAAGTTGTTGAAATAGTCACGCACCTGCAGGCGCAGGCGGTGCTGCTCGGGGGTCAGATCGACAAACATCGCACTCTCCGTTGCGCGCCTCAGGCGCTGCCCAAAATCAAGCCGCTGGTGGGCACGCCGGTGCCTGCTGTGACCAGCACGTTATGCACATCGGCCACCTGGTTGGCTGCCGTGCCACGCACCTGGCGCACTGCTTCGGCCACACCGTTCATCCCGTGGATGTAGGCCTCGCCCAGCTGACCACCGTGGGTGTTGATGGGCAGCTTGCCGCCGCGTGCGTGCATACCGGCGCGCACAAAGTCCTTGGCCTCACCACGCTTGCAAAAGCCAAATTCCTCCAGCTGCGTCATGACAAAGGGCGTGAAGTGGTCGTAGATCACGGCGGTCTGGAAGTCCTCGGGTGTCAGGCCCGACTGTGCGTACAGCTCGTTAGCCACCACGGCCATCTCTGGCAGGCCGGTGATGTCGTCGCGGTAGAACGAGGTCATGCTCTGCTGGCCGTCGGCAATGCCTTGCGAGGCTGCTTTGACGATCACCGGCTTTTGCTTCAGATCGCGCGCGCGCTCGCTGGAGGTGATGACCATGGCCACGGCACCATCGGACTCCTGGCAGCAGTCCAGCAGGTGCAGCGGCTCGGCAATCCATTTGGACGCCTGGTGGTCCGCCAGCGTGATGGGCTTGCCGTAGAAGAACGCCGCCGGGTTGGTGGCCGCAAAGTCGCGCACGGCCACGGCCACACGGCCAAAGTCCTCGCTGGTCACACCATAGGTGTGCATATAGCGGCGTGCAAACATGGCCACCCAGGCCGCTGGCGTGTGAAAGCCATGCGGCATGTACCAGCCGTAGTTCACGTTCTCGAAAATGGGCGTGTTGCCAAAGCCGTAGCTGCCGTTGCCAAAGCGGTACCAGCTGCGCTCGTTCATGGCGCGAAACACCACCACCGTCTTGGCCACGCCGGTGGCCACGGCCATGGCGGCGTGCATCACCGGGGCGCAGGCAGCACCGCCGCCGTGCGGAATTTGCGAGAAAAACTTCACGTTCTTGGCGCCCAGCAGGCGCGCAATTTCGTACTCCGGCACCTTGTCCATGGTGTAGGAGCTGAAGCCCTCGACTTCGCTGGGATCGATGCCTGCATCGGCCAGGGCCGCCAGGGTGGCTTCCATGGCCAGGCGCAGTTCAGTGCGGCCGGAGTTCTTGGAAAACTCGGTCGCGCCCAGACCAACGATGGCGGCGCGGCCGGAGATATTGGGTTCACTCATTGTTTGTCTCTCCTGCACTCGGGTCAGGCCAGGCACACGCGCACGGTGCCGGTCACGTGGTTGCCAAAGCCGTTCTTGCCCTTGAGGGTGACTTCGACGCTGCGGTCGCTGTCGCGCTTGTCGGTCACGCTGCCACTGAGCGTCATGCTGTCGCCCGGGTAGTTGGGCGCGCCCAGCTTGATCTTCAGCTCGCGCAGTGGGGCGCCTGGGCCACCGGCCCAGGACTCCACAAAGCGTTGCACCAGGCCGTTGGTGGTCAGGATGTTCATGAACACGTGGGGCGAGCCCAGGGCCAGGGCGGCATCCTTGTCGTGGTGGCCTGGAAAGTAGTCTCGCGTGGCGATGGCGCCGCCCGCAATCAGCTGTACCGTGATGGGCACAGTCAGCGCGGGCAGTTCGTCGCCCACCTGGACGTCATCAAAGCGGCGTTGCGTGGAGTTCATCTTCGGCGAGGTCATATTTCCATCCCAGGTTGTCGTTGTCGGCCAGCCAGTCGCCCAGGGCGGCCAGATGGTGCTCGGTGCCGCCCAGCGCGACGGCCAGGGCGCGGCTCCAGTAAAGAAAGCGGTGAATCGGGTAGGTCACATCCACACCCATGCCGCCGTGAACGTGCTGGGCCATGTGGCCCACGCGGTGGCCGGTGTCGTTGGCCAGGGCGCGCACGGCGTGGGCTTGTGGCTGCGTGCCCAGCCCGGCATCCAGGCGGTACACCAGCTGCCACAGGCTGCTGCGCAGCGCTTCCATGGCGATGTAGCCGTCGGCCATTTGCCCTGCCACCAGCTGGAAGCTGCCAATCGCGCGGTCGAACTGCTTGCGCTCGCTCACGTACGCCACGGTGCGGCGCAGTTGTTGCTGCGTCACGCCCAGTTGCAGCGCGGCCAGTGCGGCAATGGCGCGCGGCTGCAGCCAGGCGAAGGCGGCGGCGGGCAGCACGGCGTCAGCACCCAGGGCTACGGCCGCGCACTGCACATCGGCCAGCGCCTGGTGGTGCTGGCTTTGGCCGGGCGTCAGGGTGACACCGGCAGCTTGCAGATCGAGCCAGACCAGGCGCGTGCCGTCTTCGGCTTGCGCCACCAGCAGCGCATGGCGGGCTTGGCTGGCCAGGGGCACCGCAGTGCTGTAGCCGCTGAGCTGCCAGCCTGCGCCGCTGCGCACCAGTTGCAGGGCGCAACCGCGCGAGGTGGTTACGCCTGCCAGCGACACGGCCACCACTTCACCCTCCAGCAGGGCGGGCAGCGCGGCTTGCACGCTGGCGCTGCCAAACTGGGCCAGCGTAGCGCCAGCCAGCTGCTGCTCCCACAGGGGCACCAGCGCCAGGGCCTGGCCTTGTTGTTCCAGCACGGCGAACAGTTCCGTCATGCCCAGGCCCAGGCCGCCATGTGCTTCGGGGATGGTGATGCTGTGCAGCCCAGCGGCTACGCACTGCTGCCACAGGGGCTGCATGAAGGGCGCGCCCGAGGTGTCGTGCGAGCGCAGTTGGTCGTCGTTGCAAAAATCAGCGAACAGGCTTTGCGCGGTGTCGGCAAAGGCGCGCTGGTCTTCGGTGAGTTGAAAATCCATGGCGTCACTCCTTAAGCAGCTATCGGGCGAAACTGCGGCAGCACCAGCTCGCCGTCGTTGAACGTGTTGAACTCCACTTGCACGCGCTGGCCAATCTGCACTTCGCCGCTCTTGACGCCCACCAGCTGCGCCACCAGGCGCGTGCCTTCGTCCAGTTCAATCAGGCCCACGGGGTTGGGGTAGTCAAACGGTGGCACTTCCGGGTAGTGCATGACAACGAACGAGTACACCGTGCCCAGGCCGCTGGCCTGCACCGTGTCCCACTCGAAGCTGTGGCAGCTTTGGCATACCGGGCCAGGCGGGTGGCGCAAGGTGCCGCAGCTCTTGCAGCGCTGAATCAGCAGCTTGCCCTCGCGTGCGCCTTCCCAGAAAAAGCGCGTGTCGTCGCTCATGCCAGGGGCCGAGCGTGGAATGGCTTTGGGCGCGGCCGCCGGTGCGTCGCTGGCGGGCTTGATGGGGTTGGCCGGGCGGAATTTGAAGACGCGAAACAGCAGCTCGCCCACTTTTTCGTCTTGCCCTTGCGCTGCGCCTTGGGAGAAATACGTCATCACCAGGGTGACGAAGTAGCCCGTGCCCAGACCGGTGGTTTTTTCTTCGCCCACGCTGTCCAGGCGCGTGGTGTAGTACAGCTTTTCACCCTCGCGCAGGTAGCGATCGAAGCTCAGCTCCGAGTTCACCGCCACCACCGAGCCAAAGCCCTGGGCCTCCAGCAGCTTGAGGGCTTCGTAGGGGTTTTCGGTGGTCGAGCCGGGCGGGTAGTTGTTGGCCACCGGCCCCTCCATGCACCACACCTGCAGCATGGCGGGCGGTGCCAGCACTTGGCCTTGCTCGTCATAAGGCACCTCGGTGCCCATGAGTTCGCACCATTGGCGGATCATCGGCGCGTTGACCGGGTCCCAGGCGTACACACGCCCGTATTCCTTGCCCACCAGGGCGCGGACTTCTTGCATCCATTCGGGTTCAGCCACGGCTTGTTCCTTTCAGTTCGGGGTATTGGTCGAGGGAGTGGGGGCGCCGGAGGTGGTGTTGTGCGCCGCAGCCAAGAAGGCGGGCGCTTCACCGCCGCCGTGCAGCAGCAAGTTGCTGCCGCTCATGTAGGAAGCTTGGGCAGAAGACACGAACAGGCAGGCATTGGCAATGTCTTGCGGCTCAGCCATGCGTCCGGCAGGGATGGTGGCGGCCACGTTGGCCAGGCCTTGCGCGTCGCCGTAGTGCAGCGCCGACTGTTCGGTGCGTACCAAACCGGGGCTGACGGCCACCACGCGCACCTTGGGCGCCCATTCCACGGCCAGCGAGCTGGTCAGGCTGAGCACGGCGGCCTTGGCTGCGCCATACGCGGCGGTGCCGGGCGAGGGGCGCAGCGCGCTGATGCTGCCAATGAAGACGATCACGCCGCCGCGCTCTTGCTGCTGCATGGCAGCGTTGGCGGCCTGCGCCATGTGCAGCGCAGCCAGCAGATTCAAGCGGATCACGCCTTCGTGAAAGCGCGGCGAGACGGTGGCCGCATCCACGGCGGGGCTGCCCCCGGCGTTGTGGATGAGCACATCCAAACGGCCATGGCGCTGCACCACGTCGTTGACCAGCGCTTGCACTGCGCTGGCTTCGCGCACATCGCAGGCGATAAATTCAGCGCTGCGTGCGTTGTGGCTGGGCAGTGCCTCGGGTTGCTGGCGCGCGCACACCACCACGGTGGCGCCTGCAGCCAGAAAGCCTTCGGCAATGGCGCGGCCAATGCCTTTGGTGCCGCCGGTGACGAGCACCACCTGGGGGAGGGAGTCCTGTTGTGGGTTCATGGAGAGGAAATATAGAAATCCCCCCGTGCTCCAGATACGTCCAAAAGGACGATGCCGCCACAGCGCCCGCTCACGACCATCCACTGTGCCCACAACGGGTGTGGCCTACCCCCCTACAGGCGCGCTGCCAGGGTGCTGAAAAGCTCCTGTTTTAATAGCTGCTTGCGCTTGCTACATAAGCCTTGGAGCCATTTTTGATAGAGAAAATAACCCTGCCGCAGGCACCCCAGGCTTGCGTGGGTGCCCTGGGGTGCAAGCAAACCCCCATGTGCAGGCTAAAAAACACATCAAAACCGCCACAAACCCTTACACAGCAAGCGCAAGCTGCTATTGAATGATGAGCAATTCCACCCCTTCGCAGTCTTCAGACGCTCTGCTTTTGAGCGATACCCACCTGGTGCCCGAACTGTGTACGCCCGAGCTGCGGGTACACCAATTGCCCGCCGGTGTGGCCGTGGTCACACTGCACCGCCCCGAGGCCACCAACGCCCTGAGCCTGAGCCTGCAGGCCGCGTTGTCGCAGGCCTTTACGGCGCTGGGCCAGCAAGCGCAGGTGCGCTGCATTGTGCTGACCGGCGGCGAGCAGGTGTTTGCTGCGGGCGGCGACATCAAAAGCATGGAAGGCTGCGGCCCCATCGACATCTTGCAGCGCCACACCGAGCGCGTGTGGGCACCCATTGAGCGCTGCCCCCAGCCCATCATTGCGGCGGTGTGCGGTTATGCCTTTGGTGGCGGCGCCGAGCTGGCCATGCACTGCGACATCATCGTGGCCGGGGAGGGCGCGAGCTTTGCCCAGCCCGAGATTCGCATTGGCATCATGCCCGGCATTGGCGGCACGCAGCGCCTGGTGCGCGCGGTGGGCAAGTTCCACGCCATGCGCATCTTGCTCACGGGCCGCCCCATCGCGGCGCGCGAGGCCCTGGCCATGGGCCTGGTCAGCCAGGTGCTGCCCGACGAGCAGGTGCTGCCCGAGGCGCTGAAAATGGCCGCCCACATTGCCGCCATGCCACCGCTGGCGGCGCAGCAAATCAAAGAAGTGGTGCTGGCGGGCATGGACGCCTCGCTGGACGCCGCGCTCATGCTCGAACGCAAGGCCAACCAGCTGCTGTTTGCCACGCGCGACCAAAAAGAAGGCATGCAAGCCTTCATCGACAAGCGCAAGCCCCAGTTCGAGGGCCGCTGAAGCGCCGCCTGCCGTGGCGCAGGGCGTGGCTGGTGGGCTTGTGCCTAGGGGAAACGCCTAGTCCTGTTTGACGATGAGCCGCTGGGGGGGCGCTGCGCACAATCGCCCCCGTCATGCAGGCTGCGGCCTTGTTCTGAGGCCCCCCTTGCATGTGCCTTTTCCACCGCCATGGCTGGGCCCACGGCCTCGTATCTGGACACACAGGAGACAAACCGATGAAGACCACCCTTACCCCCCGCGTGCTGGCCGTGCTGGCCGCAGGCGTGTTGGCCACCACAGGCGCTGCCTGGGCCAAAGTCTCGCCCGAAGAGGCAGACAAGTTGGGCAAAACCCTGACCTGCACCGGCGGGGAAAAGGCCGGCAGCGCCAGTGGCGTGCCCGAGTTCACCGGCAAATGGCTGGGCACGCCGCCCGGCATCGACTACAAGCCCCACACCGGCCAGCATCCGCCAGACCCCTACAAAAACGAAAAGCCTTTGTTCACCATCACGGCTGAAAACCTCGCGCAGTACGCCGAGCGCCTCACCGACGGCCAAAAGGCGATGTTCGCCAAGTACCCCAAGACCTACCGCATTCCGGTGTACCCCGGTCACCGCGACTTCCGCTTCCCTGACTTCGTGTGCGAGTCTGCGAAGAAAAACGCCTTGAACGCCACTTTGTCGGCCGACAACCTGGGTGTGGACCACGCCGTCAAGGGCGCCATTCCTTTCCCCATTCCGAAAAACGGCCTGGAGCTGGCATTCAACAACCTGCTGCCCTTCCGCTCTTTCAACGAAAGCACCATCCGCGACAACGCCAACGTGCTGTCGGATGGCAACATCGCCTGGGGCCGCACGCACAACCGCAGCATGGCGCTGCTGAACTCGCCCGAAGAAGCTGGCAAGCCCCTGGAGGGCAAAATGGCCCAGGGCATGAACATCACCATCTTGCCCGAGCGTGAAAAAGGCATTGTGGGCGTGAACCAGGAGCCCGTGCACTTTGGCAAAGACAAGCGCCTGGCCTGGAGCTACGACCCCGGCACGCGCCGCGTGCGCCAGGTGCCAGAGTACGGCTTTGACCAGCCCATGGCCGGCACGGGCGGCAAGATGACGATCGACCAAGACCGCCTGTTCAACGGCGCACCGCTGCGCTACGACTGGAAGTCACTGGGCAAGAAGGAAATCTACGTTCCTGCCAACACCTACCGCCTGCACGGCAACGACGTGAAATACGCCGACCTGCTCAAGCCTGGCCACGCCAACCCCGACTTCATGCGCTATGAACTGCGCCGCGTCTGGGTGCTGGAAGCCACGCTCAAAGAAGGTTTCCGCCACGTGTTCGGCAAGCGTGTGTTGTTCTTGGATGAAGACACCGGCCAGGCCCTGATGAGCGACTACTACGACGCACGCGGCCAGCTGTGGCAGCACGGCGTGATGAACCACTACTACGCCTACGATGCCAACACCTTCCACGCTGGCACCAGCTTCTTCTATGACCTGAACTCGGGCGGCTACGTGGCTTACAACATGACCCAAGAGCGCCCCCTGGCCTCCGTGCTGAACAAGGGTGACCAGACCCCGGCCATGTTCACCCCCGAGGCGGCACGCAACGCTGGTAACTGAGGCTTGAAGGGCCGTCTCGCTACGGCCCCAGCCACCCCAGGCGCCCCAGCATGGCTGGTGGCGCCTTTTTTTTATAAGTACACCTATGATCGGCGCGTCTTCTTCTCTTGCAAGGCGTGCCATGTCTGTTTCATCCTCCCGAACCCCGGCGGCGCTTGCTGCGAGCGCGCTGCCTTTGACGATTGCGTTTGCTGGCATGGCAGCCCTGGCCTCGGCCATGGGCATTGGCCGTTTCGCCTTCACGCCCCTGCTGCCGATGATGTTGCACGACGGCGTGGTTGATTTGCCCCAGGGCAGTTGGCTGGCCACGGCCAATTACCTGGGCTACCTGCTGGGCGCGCTGCTGTACATGGTGCTGCCGCGTCTGCTGGGGCGGACGGCGGGCGCGCATGGCCTGGGCCTGAATGCGGGGCTGGTGCGTGGTGGCCTGGTGGCCACCGCCGTGTTCACTGCCGGGATGGCTGCGCCCTGGCAGGCCGCCTGGCCCACGCTGCGCTTGCTGGCTGGAATGACGAGTGCGCTGGTGTTCCTGGGCACGGTGAACTGGTGCCTGGCGCGGCTGGCCCAGCTCAAGCTTCCGGCGCTGGGCGGTTTGGTGTTTTGCGGCCCCGGTTTGGGCATTGCCCTCACGGGTCTGGCCGCCAGCGCCATGGTGGCCAGCCAGTGGAGCGCCGCGGCAGGCTGGGGCAGCTTTGCCCTGCTGGCGGTGCTGCTGTGCCTGGGGGTGTGGTGCGTGTTTGCGCAGGCTCCCACCCCCCAGGCGGCAGCAGGCGCAGCACCAGGGGCTGCATCTGAGCTGGCTGCGCCCCATCCGGCGGCCCAGCGCACGCTGCTGGCGCTGGCCTATGGCCTGTCCGGCCTGGGCTACATCGTCACCGCGACGTTTTTGCCGGTGATTGCGCGCGCTGCGTTGCCGCCCGGTTCGGTGTGGGTGGATTTGTTTTGGCCCATGTTTGGCGCCGGGGTGGCGTTGGGGGCGTGGCTGGCCACCTACGTGTCGCCCACGCGCGATCGGCGCGTGCTGCTGGCGCTGGCCTACGCCATCCAGGCGCTGGCCATTGTGCTGGGCCTTGTGTGGCCCACGGCCTGGGGCTTTGCCTTGGGCAGTGTGCTGCTGGGGTTGCCGTTCACGGCCATTACCTTTTTCGCTTTGGCCGAAGCGCGCCACCAGTGGCCACAGGCCGGGGCCAGCTTCACCGGTTTGCTGACGGCGCTGTACGGCCTGGGCCAGATTGCAGGCCCGCCCATGGTGGCGGCCCTGCTGGCGCGTGCGCCCAGCCAGGCCCAAGGCTTTGAATGGGGCCTGAGCCTGGCGGCCAGCGCCTTGCTGCTGGGCCTGCTGATGTTTGTGTGGATGGTCTGGCGCTGGCCCAATGGTGCTAGCAAATAAATAGCTGCTAGCGCTTGTCCAGAGCGGCTAAGAGGCCAATTTAATGCTCATCACGCCGTGCAATACCCAGCAGGCGCGCCATTTCTTTGCGGTGGTGGCGCGTGTTGTAGGCCATCCACAGGCCAATCAGCCACATTACGCTGGCCACCAGCAGGCCAAACACGGTGATGGCGCCAAAGGCCGACAGGCCCATGCTGGCGGACAAGCTGTAGAACGTGCCCATGCCCAGGATGGCGGCTTGCTCGTTGAAGTTTTGCACGGCAATCGAGCGCCCGGCGCCCATCAGGTTGTGGCCCCGGTGCTGCAGCAGCGCATTCATGGGCACCACCAAAAAGCCCCCCAGGCCGCCGAGCAAAATTAAAAACGGCACGGCCATCCACAGGCGGTCGATGGCGTTCATGGCCACCACCAGCAGGCCCATCAAAATACCCAGCGGAATCACCCGCGTGGCCTTGTTCAGGCGCATACGCATCGAGGCCCACACCGCACCCGCCGCTGTGCCCACGGCCACCACGCCCACCAGCGCCGAGGCCTGCGAGGTGTCGTAGCCCAGGGCCACTGCCGCCCAGGCCAGCACGATGTAGCGCAGATTGCCCGACACGCCCCAAAACAGCGTGGTCGTGGCCAGGGAGATTTGCCCCAGCTTGTCGCGCCACAGGCTGAGGTTGCAGCGCCAAAAATCGTGCAGCAGCGCCAGCGGCTGGCGCGGCATGGGCTGCAGTTGCGCCCGGGTGCGCGGAATGCGCAGGTTGAACATGGCGGCCAGCGCGTACAGCGGCACCAGCGCCACGATGGCGGCCTCTGCCGCCAGGGTGATACCTGGCAGGCCCAGCGCCAGCAGCGGCTGCGCCAGGTGGGGTGCCACCAGCTGCCCGCCCAGCAGCACGCCCAAAATGATGGAGGCAATCGTCAGGCCCTCAATCCAGCCATTGGCCTTGACCAGCTGCGAGGCCGGCAGCAGCTCGGTGAGGATGCCGTATTTGGCCGGTGAGTAAGCCGCCGCGCCCAGGCCCACCACGGCGTAGGCCAGCAAGGGGTGCCAGCCCGTCAGCATCATCAGGCAGCCCAGCACCTTGATGGCATTGCTGATCAGCATCACCCGGCCCTTGGGCAGGGCGTCGGCAAAGGCGCCGACAAAGGGGGCCAGCAGCACGTAGAACAGCGCAAACATGGGAACCAGGGCGGCGCGCTGCCATTCGGCGGCGCCACTGGTGCGCAGCAGTTCGACCGCTACGACGAAGAGGGCATTGTCGGCCAGCGAGCTGCAAAACTGCGCCGACATGATGGTGTAGAAACCGCGCTTCATCGAACTTCGGTGGGCTGCACGGCACCTGGGAGGCGGGCCGCCGAGCAGCGGGGTGAAACAACCTGGCAAGCAGGGACGGCGGGTTATATCACGCGCCCTAGCCTGCCATGGCCCCCAGGCGCTGCTGAAATTGCGTCTGCAAAAAGCCCAAAAAGGCCTGCGCCGCGGGCGACAGGGCGCGGCCACGGCGCGTAAAAATCCAGAAACTGCGCTGCACCACAGGCTCGCCCAGCGGGCGCATCACCATGCCGTACTGCTCGACCAGCGTGCGCGCGTAGGGCATACACAGCGTCACGCCCAGCCCGGCGCGCACCAGCGCCAGGGCGGTGGTCATGAAGGTGACCTGCATGAAGGCGTCTTTGTGCAGGTCGCGCGCAGCTTCGCCAATGTCGCTCACCAGCAGCTCGGTGAACTGGCCTTGCAGCGTGATGAGCGATTGCCCGCTCAAGTCGTCCCAGCGCAAGCGGCTGCGCTGCGCCAGCGGGTGCTCGGGCGGCATCACGGCCATGAAGGGCAGGCGAAACAGCTCGGCCACGTCGATGTCGGAGTTGGCCTCGCGCTCGGGGCCCAGGCCAATGTCCACCTCGCCCGAAAACACGCGCGCCACCACGCTTTCCACGGCGCAGTCCACCAGGCGCATTTGCACCCCGGGGTACTGGGCGCGAAAGCCCGCCATGGCCTCGGGCAGCAGCGTGCAGGCCAGCAATTGCGGCACGGCCACGCGCACATTGCCGCGCTGCAAGGCTTTGAAGTTGCCCACCTCGCTGACCACGGTGTCCAGGTCGAGCAAGATTTTTTCCACCTGCGGGTACAGCTCGGCGCCCAGCACCGACAGGCGCAGGCGCCGCGTGCTGCGGTCAAACAGGCGCAGGCCCAGGCTGGCCTCCAGCTCTTTGATCAGCCCGCTGAGTGCCGACTGGGTGATGAACAGGCGCTCGGCTGCCAGGGTGAAACTACCGGTTTGGGACACGGCGACGAAGGCCTGCAGTTGGCGCAAGGTGACATTCATAGGAATACCTGATGAATCCATCATTAAAAACCGTTTGAATCATAAATGCGCTTGTCTTTTAATCTGGCACCAGACATCCCCCATTGGAGAAACGCAGCATGAGCGAGAAAAAATTTGCCTCCCAGGCCGATCTGGAAGAGAAAAAAATCAGCTGGGAAAAACTCAGCGACAACGCCTATGCCTATACCGCCGAGGGCGACCCCAACACCGGCGTGATCATTGGCGACGATGGCTGCATGATCATCGACGCCACCGCCACCCCCGTGGCTGCGCAGGGCGTGATTGCCAAGGTGCGTGAAATCACCGACAAGCCCATCAAGTACGTGGTGCTGACGCACTACCACGCTGTGCGCGTGCTGGGCGCTTCGGGCTACAAGGATGAAGGTCTGGAGCAAATCATTGCCAGCCGCGACACCTACGACCTCATCGTCGAGCGCGGCCAGCAAGACATGGATTCGGAAATTGGTCGCTTCCCCCGCCTGTTCCAGGCCGTGGAAAGCGTGCCCGGCCTGACCTGGCCCACCATCACCTTTGAAGGCGAGATGGCGCTGTGGCTGGGTAAGCTGGAAGTGCGTATCAAGCAAGTGGGCCGTGGCCACACCAAGGGCGACACCATTGTGTACCTGCCCAGCCAGAACATTTGCTTCTCGGGCGATCTGGTGGAAGCCGATGCCGCCTGCTACACCGGCGACGCCTACCTGGCCGACTGGCCGCAAACCCTGGACAACCTGGCTGCCATGAAGTTTGACAAGCTGGTGCCCGGCCGTGGCCCGGCACTGCTCACCCCCGAAGCGGTGCAAAAAGGCCTGGCCTACACGCGCGACTTCGTCAGCACGCTGTACACCAGCGCGCAAGAAGCCGTGGCACAGGGCATGGACTTGAACGCCTGCATGAAGCACACACGCAAGGCCATGGACCCCAAGTTTGGCCATGTGTTCATCTACGAGCACTGCCTGCCTTTCGATGTGACGCGCGCCCACGACGAGGCCAGCGGCATCCGTGATCCACGCATCTGGACAGCCCAGCGCGACCAAGAAATGTGGCACGCGCTGCAGCAAGGCTGAGGCCCCGCGCTCTAGCCCCCGCGCCCCCCGCAGTCCCCAGAGTTTGGCTCTGGGGATGCTCTTAAAAAGTGAGCTGTTAGCGCTTGCCTGGCAAGCGTTAGGGGGCTTTTTTGCTTAAATTTTCCCAGCATCCTTACCACCCACCCCACCTAGAGGAGACACCATGCTGAAGACCTACACCTACCCCCAGTTTGAGTACGTGCGCCCGCCCGAAGTGGCCGAGCGGCGCTGCGGCCACTACCCTGTGGTGGTGGTCGGCGCGGGGCCGGTGGGCTTGTCGATGGCCATTGACCTGGCCTTGCAGGGCCAGCGCGTGCTGGTGCTGGACAACGACGACACCGTCTCCATCGGCTCGCGCGGCGTGTGCTACGCCAAGCGCGCGCTGGAAGTGCTCGACCGCATGGGCTGCGGCGAGCCTGCGGTGCAAAAAGGCGTGTCCTGGAACGTGGGCCGCACCTTTTTTGGCGAAGGCGAAGTGTTCAACTTCAACCTGCGCCCGCAGGAAGGCCACGAGCGTCCCGGCATGGTCAACCTGCAGCAGTACTACCTGGAGGAGTACCTGATCAACCGTGCGCGCGAGCTGCCCAACCTGGAAATTCGCTTCAAGAACAACGTCATCAGCGTAGAGCAGGACGATGCCCAGGCCACCGTGCGCGTAGAAACGCCCGACGGTGCCTACACCCTGACGGCCGATTGGCTGGTGGCCGCCGATGGCGCACGCTCGCCCATTCGCACCATGCTGGGGCTGGACATTGACGGCAAAATTTTCATGGACCGCTTTTTGATTGCCGACGTGATCATGAAGGCCGACTACCCCGCCGAGCGCTGGTTCTGGTTCGATCCACCGTTTCACCGCAACCAGTCGGTGCTGCTGCACAAGCAGGCCGACAACGTCTGGCGCATTGACTTTCAGCTGGGCTGGGACGCCGACCCCGAGCACGAAAAAAGGCCGGAAAACGTCATTCCGCGCATCAAGGCCATGCTGGGCGACGAGCGCGAGTTCGAGCTGGAGTGGGTGAGTGTGTACACCTTCCAGTGCCGTCGCATGGAGCGCTTCAACCACAATCGCGTGCTCTTCGTGGGCGATGCGGCGCACCAGGTCTCGCCCTTTGGCGCACGCGGCGCCAACAGCGGCATCCAAGACACCGACAACTTGGCTTGGAAACTCAAGTTGGTGATTGACGGCAAAGCGCCCGCTTCGCTGCTGGACAGCTACAGCGCCGAGCGCTGCTACGCCGCCGATGAAAACATCATGAACTCCACGCGCTCTACGGACTTCATCACCCCCAAGAGCAAAACCAGCAAGGCTTTCCGCAATGCCGTGTTGGAGCTGGCGCAGGACTACCCGTTTGCCCGCGCCCTGGTCAACTCGGGCCGCTTGTCGGTGCCCAGCTGGCTGGTGGACTCCCCGCTGAACACGCCCGACAGCGACAGCTTCGCTGGCCAGATGGTGCCCGGCGCCCCCATGGACGATGCCCCCGTCAGCGGTGGCCACAGCCCTTGGCTGCTGCGCCACTTTGGCAACCAATTCCAGCTGCTGGTGTACGCAAACGACGCCGCCCAGCTCAGCGCCGCGCAAGTGCAGGAACTGGCTGCGCTGGCCCAAGGCCCTGTGCCCATCCACACCACCGTGGTGGCGCAAACTGGCCAAGCGCCCGCACCGCTGGCGACGCTGATCGATGCGCAAGGCGCTGTGGCCCAGCGCTACGACCTGCAGCCCGGCAGCTGCTACCTGCTGCGCCCTGACCAGCACGTGGCCGCGCGCTGGCGCCAGTTCGACGCCGCCAAGGTACGCGCTGCCCTGGCTCGCGCTACAGGCAACGCCTGAGCTGTGCTGCCCCATTTCCACCAAGGAGACACACCATGCCCCTGATCACCGATGCCCACCTGCAAGAGCCCGGCAAGCGCTACTTCCAGACCTTTTCGCCTGGCGATGATTTCTACGAGGCCTTGATCGAGGCCCACAACGGCCTGACCGACGACGAAAGCCTGGCCGTCAATGCGCGCCTGGTGCTGCTGCTGGCCAACCACATTGGCGACATCAGCGTGCTGCGTGAAGCCCTGGCGATTGCGCGCAAACCGTTCAACGACTGAACGCGCGGCCCGCCTGCTTGGCCCCCCGCTTGGCCCCCCGCTTGGCCCCCTTTCCCACCTGAGAGCCCTTCCAAGGAGACAACCATGGCCCTTCTCAATGGCATCCACCACGTCGCCTACCGCTGCAAGAACGCCAAAGAAACCGTCGAGTGGTACCAAAAGTACCTGCAGGCCGATTTCATTTTGGCCATTGCCGAAGACCGCGTGCCCTCGACGCAAGAACCCGACCCCTATATGCACATCTTCATTGATGTGGGGGGCGGCAACATCCTGGCCTTCTTCGAGCTGCCGACCCGGCCCGAGATGATTGCGCCCTCCGACGCCAACACCCCGGCCTGGACGCAGCACTTGGCGCTCAAGGTCGATTCGGTGGACACCCTGCTGCAAGCCAAGGCGCGCCTGGAGGCCGACGGCATTGAAGTGGTAGGCCCCACCGACCACACCATCTTCAAGTCGATCTACTTCCGTGACCCCTCGGGTCACCGCCTGGAGCTGGCGGCGGACACGGCCACGCCCAAAATGAGCAAGATGCTCGATGAGGTGAAGTGGGACATGATCAACGAATGGGAGCGCACCAAAAAAGCCCCCAAACACGCTGCCTGGATGCACGACGGCAGCTACGCCGAGTAAGCCTTTCCTTGCCAGCGCGCGTGCGTGCGCCAGCCCCGCTGGCGCCGCACGTGCCTGTCGCCACCGCTACCATTTTTCCTTTCTCTGCTCGCAAAAGGTCCTTCTGCCATGAAACTCGCCACCCTGAACCAAGGCGGCCGCGACGGCACCCTCGTCGTCGTCAGCCGCGACCTGCGCCGCTGCCGTGCCGTGCCTGCCATCGCCCGCACGATGCTCGCCGCCCTGGACGACTGGGCGGCCGTGGAGCCCCAACTGCGCCAGGTGTATGAAGCCCTGAACAGCGGTGCGCTGGAGGGCGAAGCCTTTGACCAAAACGCCTGCCACAGCCCGCTGCCGCGCACCTGGCAATGGGCCGATGGCTCGGCCTACATCAACCACGTCGAGCTGGTGCGCCGCGCGCGCAACGCCGAGGTACCCGAAAGTTTCTACACCGATCCGCTGATGTACCAAGGCGGCAGCGACGGCTTCATCCCGCCGCGCGGCCCGGTACAGGCCCAAGAGGCCTGGGGCATCGACTTCGAGGCCGAGGTCACCGTGGTCACGGGCGACGTGCCCATGGGTGCCACGCCTGAGCAGGCCGCCCAAGCCATCCGCCTGGTGATGCTGGTGAACGACGTGAGCCTGCGCAACCTCATTCCAGCCGAGCTGGCCAAGGGCTTTGGCTTTTTCCAAAGCAAACCCGCCAGCGCCTTCAGCCCCGTGGCCGTCACCCCCGACGAACTGGGCGAGGCCTGGAAAGACGCCAAAGTCCACCTGCCCCTGGTGGTGCACCTGAACGAGCAGCTGTTTGGCAAGCCCAACGCGGGCGTGGACATGACGTTTGACTTCGGCCAGCTCATCGCCCACGTGGCCAAGACGCGCACGCTGTGCGCGGGCTCCATCATTGGCTCGGGCACGGTGTCGAACAAGCAGGGCAACCTGTGGGGCTCGTCGATTGCCAATGGCGGCGTGGGCTACTGCTGCCTGGCCGAGGTACGCACCTACGAAACCATCGAGCAGGGCAAGCCCGCCACCCCCTTCATGCGCGATGGCGACACCGTGCGCATTGAAATGTTCAACGCTGCAGGAGAGAACATCTTCGGCACGATTGAAAACCGCGTACACGCGCTGTAACTACGCGCCTGCCCACTGGCCCTGCCGTGCCTCCCATGCTCCAGCTCTACACCTACTTTCGCAGCTCAGCAGCCTACCGCGTGCGCATTGCCCTGGCCCTCAAGGGCCTGGCGTACGAGAGCCTGCCCATCCACCTGCTGCACGACGGCGGCCAGCAGTTCACCAGTGCCTACCGGGCCACGAACCCGCAAGCGCTGGTGCCCAGCTTGCAAACCGATGCAGGCGTGCTCACGCAGTCGCTGGCCATCATTGAATACCTGGAAGAAACGGCCCCAGGCCAGGGCTGCGCCCTGCTGCCCGCCGATGCCCTGGGCCGTGCCCGCGTGCGCGCCCTGGCCCAGGCAGTGGCCTGCGACATTCACCCGCTGAACAACTTGCGCGTGCTGCGCTACCTGACGCACGAATTGGGCGTGAGCGAAGCGCAGAAAAACGCCTGGTACAGCCACTGGATTGATCTGGGCCTGCAGGCGCTGGAAGAAATGCTGGCGCACAGCAGCGCTAGCGGGCGCTTTTGCCACGGCGATACGCCCACCCTGGCCGACTGCTGCCTGGTGCCCCAGGTGTTCAATGCCCGGCGCTTTGGCTGCGCCACGCAGGGCTACCCCACCATCGAGCGCATTGTGGATGCCTGCGAACAGCTGCCCGCATTTCAGCAGGCCGCGCCCGCGCAGCAGCCGGATGCGCAGTAGCGCGTGCAATAGCCGCTAGACAGGCGAATGGGTGCGCAGCCAGTCTTTCAGCGCGTCGTTCATGCGGGTTTGCCAGCCTGGGCCGGTTTGGCGAAAAGCGGCCAGTACGTCCCGGTCATAGCGAATCGACACCTGTTCTTTGGTGCTGTCGCTCACCGGTCGGCCGCGTTTGCGCGCCGCGCTCAAGGCGGCGTGCAGTTCCGCTGCGGTGGCGGGGCGCTCGTCCTCATCCACCCCGTCCCAGACGTAATCTTGCTGCGGGGGCAGGGCGCGCACTTGGGCGAGGACTTGCTTACGGTTCATTGCATTCGTTTTCGAGCCAGGCATCGTAAACCTCACGTTCTGCACCACTTGCGCGGCGAAAGCTGATGACGCGCGTGGCTGACCCGCGTGCGGTATGCACCACCGTCAGCACGGCCAAAAAACCCAGCGCGTAGGAAATGGACTGCGTGCGCAACTCGCCCCCTCGGACCACGGGAATGTCGAGGCGAAAGCGCGACGCCAGCACCTCGCCCGCATCCGCAAAGTCCAGGCCATGCTTGACCCAGTTGGCCTGGCGTTTGGCTTCATCCCAGGTGAGGTGCTCTTTCATTTTTTTATTGTAGATGCGAAAAATCACCAGCCGTTCTTCGCGGCTGCACCCCGCCTTCCTGTGGCCTGCCATGGAGTCATGTCGATGGCAGGGGTGTCTGTTTTGAAGGTCAAAATGGCCTCCAGGCCTTATCTAGCAAGCGCAAGCAGCTATCAAAATAAGTAATCGCTAGCGGTGTAGTCGGGCAGCAGTGCCACAATCGGGCGCTGTTTTGCTTGCCCAGGAGCTGCCATGCCGCGCCCGATTCTTGCCACCATCCACACCGCTGCGCTGCGGCACAACCTGGCGCGCTGCCGTGCGGCGGCGCAAGACGCGCGCGTGTGGGCCGTGGTCAAGGCCAATGCCTACGGCCATGGCATCGAGCGCGTGTTCGACGCCTTGCGCGCAGCCGATGGCTTTGCCCTGCTCGACCTGGCCGAAGCCCAGCGCCTGCGCGCCCTGGGCTGGCGCGGCCCGCTGTTGCTGCTGGAAGGCGTGTTCGAGCCGCGCGACCTGGAGCTGTGCTCGCGCCTGGATGTGTGGCACGCCGTGCATTGCGAGGCGCAGATCGACTGGCTGGCGGCGCACAAAACCCAGCTAGCGCAGCGCGTGTTCTTGAAGATGAATTCGGGCATGAACCGCTTGGGTTTCACCCCGCTGCGCTACCGCAGCGCGTGGGCGCGGCTGTCGGCACTGGCGCAGGTGGAAGACATTGGCCACATGACGCATTTCTCCGATGCCGACGGTGCGCGCGGCATTGCCCACCAGTGGCAGGTGTTTGATGCCACCACCCACGACCTGCCCGGTGAGCGCTGCGTGTGCAACAGCGCCGCCTTGCTGCGCGAAGCGCACGACAGCGCCGTGCGTGGCGACTGGGTGCGCGCGGGCATCGCCCTGTATGGCAGCGCGCCCGACCATCCCGAGCACCCTGCAGCGCATTGGGATTTGCAGCCCACCATGACGCTGCGCACCCGCCTGCTGGCCACGCAGCAACTGCAGGCAGGCGACAGCGTGGGCTACGGCTCGACCTTCCGCGCCGAGGTGCCGATGACGATTGGCGTGGCCGCCTGTGGCTATGCCGATGGTTACCCGCGCCACGCCCCCACGGGCACGCCGGTGCTGGTGGCAGGCGTGCGCACGCGCGTGGTGGGGCGCGTGAGCATGGACATGCTGACCGTGGACCTCACACCGCTGCAGGCCGCCGGGGTGGCCGTGGGCGCGGGCAGCGAGGTCACGCTGTGGGGCCAGGCCGAGAGTGGGGCGCTGCTGCCCATCGACGAAGTGGCCCAGGCCGCGGGCACCATCAGCTACGAGTTGATGTGCGCGCTGGCGCCGCGTGTGCCCGTGCAGGTCAGTTGAAAATGCCTATAACCATCATGCAGAGGCCCTATCGTTAAAGGGGTTGAGGGTTGAGCCAAGTCAATTCCTGCGGGCCGGTGCGCGCAAAAAATGCACGCTCACTCTTATCAAGGAAGCCACCATGCGCTACTTCACCTCCACCCGCTGGGCCGCTGCCCGCTTGAGTCTGGCGGCTTTGGGCGTTGCCGCCCTGCTGTCGGGCGCACCGCTGCAGGCCAAAGAAAGCGAGCCGGTGTCGCCCATTGCGGCCGCCAAAGTCACCCACCCCGGCAAGGTCGAGCTGGGCAAAAAGCTCTGGTTCGATCCACGCCTGTCCAAATCGGGCTTTATCTCGTGCAACTCGTGCCACAACCTCAGCATGGGCGGCTCGGACAACCTCAAGACCTCGATTGGCGACAAGTGGCAAAAAGGCCCGATCAACTCGCCCACCGTGCTCAACTCCAGCCTGAACGTGGCCCAGTTCTGGGACGGCCGCGCCAAAGACCTGAAAGAGCAGGCCGGTGGCCCCATTGCCAACCCGGGCGAAATGGCCTTCTCCCACGACCTGGCGGTGGACATGCTGCGCTCCATTCCGCAGTACGTGGCCGAGTTCAAGAAAGTGTTTGGCCATGACCAGCTCACCATCGAAGAAGTCACGCAGGCCATTGCCGCGTTCGAAGAAACGCTGGTCACGCCCAATGCGCGCTTTGACAAATGGCTCAAGGGCGACAAAAAAGCCATCACCGCCCAAGAACTGCGCGGCTACCAGCTGTTCAAAAGCTCGGGCTGCGTGGCCTGCCACAACGGCCCCAACCTGGGCGGCACCTCGTTCCAGAAAATGGGCCTGGTGGAGCCCTACAAGACCGACAACCCGGCGGAAGGCCGCTCTGCCGTGACCGGCAACGACGCCGAGCGCTTCAACTTCAAAGTGCCCACGCTGCGCAACGTCGAGCTGACCTACCCCTACTTCCATGACGGCGCTGCCGACACCTTGGCCGAGGCGGTGGACACCATGGGCCGCATCCAGCTGGGCAAGAAGTTCAGCGAGCAGGAAAACGCCGACATCGTGGCCTTCCTGAAGACCCTCACCGGCGAGCAGCCCAAGCTCACACTGCCCATCTTGCCGCCCTCCAGCGACAAGACCAAACGCCCCCAGCCGTTTGAGTAAGCACGGCGCCTAACGCCCAGCGCAAAGCGCGCTGGGTGCTATGAATACAGGAGCTGCTTGCGCTTGCTAGATAAGACTTTGAGCATGGTTTGATGCTCAAAGCCACGTCTGGCAAGCGCAAGCAGCTCCTTTTTTTGATATTCAGGCAGGGCTGCGGCGCGGGTACGATGGGCCATGGCCAAAGACAAAACCCTTTTCTCCTGCCACGAATGCGGCGCCACCAGCCCGCGCTGGCTGGGCAAGTGCCCCGGCTGTGGCGCTTGGAACACCTTGGTGGAAACCGTGGCCGAAGTGCCCGGCACCAGCAAAAACCGCCTGAGCACCAGCAGCGGCCAGTACGCTGGCTTGGCCCAGGCGCAGGCCGTGCAGCCGCTGGCCGCCATCGAGGCCTCGGAAGTGGCGCGCACGCCCACGGGCTTGGACGAACTCGACCGCGTGCTCGGCGGCGGCATGGTGGAAGGCGGCGTGGTGCTGATCGGCGGCGACCCCGGCATTGGCAAATCCACGCTGCTGCTGCAGGCGCTTGATGCCCTGCAGCGCCTGGGCCTGCCCACGCTGTACGTCACCGGCGAGGAAAGCGGCGCGCAGGTGGCGCTGCGCTCGCGCCGCCTGGGGCTGGAAGGCAGCCAGGTGAATGTGCTGGCGGAAATTCAGCTCGAAAAAATCCTCGCCACCGTCGAAGCCACGCAACCGGCGGTGTGCGTGATCGACTCCATCCAAACGGTGTATTCCGACCAGCTCTCCAGCGCCCCCGGCAGCGTGGCGCAGGTGCGCGAATGCGCGGCCCACCTCACGCGCTTGGCCAAGGCCACGGGCGTGGCGGTGGTGCTGGTGGGCCATGTGACGAAAGAGGGCGCGCTGGCCGGCCCGCGTGTGCTGGAGCACATGGTGGACACGGTGCTGTACTTTGAGGGCGACACGCATTCGAGCTTTCGCTTGGTGCGCGCCATCAAAAACCGCTTTGGCGCCGTCAACGAGATCGGCGTGTTCGCCATGACGGAAAAAGGCCTGCGCGGCGTGGCCAACCCGAGCGCGATTTTTCTCTCGCAGCATAGCCAGCCCGTGCCCGGTTCGTGCGTGCTGGTGACGCTAGAGGGCACGCGCCCGCTGCTGGTGGAAATTCAGGCGCTGGTCGATGGCGGCGGCCCCAGCCCCCGGCGCCTGTCGGTGGGCCTGGATCGCGACCGCCTGGCCATGCTGCTGGCGGTGCTGCACCGCCACGCGGGCGTGGTCTGCGCCGACCAGGACGTGTTCGTCAACGCCGTGGGCGGCGTGCGCATCAGCGAACCGGCGGCCGATTTGGCCGTGCTGCTGGCCATTACCTCCAGCCTGCGCGGCAAAGCGCTGCCCAAGGGCTTTATCGCGTTTGGTGAGGTGGGTTTGGCGGGGGAGGTGCGCCCAGCACCGCGCGGCCAAGAGCGCCTGAAAGAGGCGGCCAAACTGGGCTTCAGCGTGGCCGTGGTGCCCAAGGCAAACGCACCGAAAAAGCCCATCGAAGGCCTGGAGATCCACGCCGTGGAGCGCGTGGAAGAGGCGATGGATGCGGTGCGTGGGTTGGGTTGAAATTGTCTTGGCGATAGAAAAATCAGACGCTACATTGCGGAGCTTTCGAGCATGTCAACGCCAGCGCCTGCGCACTGGCGCTGCAGCAACACCGGCATCAGCACTTCAAAGAGAGGGACACTCCTGTGCAGCACTATTTCTCAACATGCGGAAGGTCGGCTGAACGCCCATCCGCCCACATGGCAACAGCCAGGCACGCGTTGACTGTATCCAGGTGGCCCCAATGGTTCGCCATGCTGGTGCTGGTACTGGCCAGCCTCGCTTTATCTATCACCCGGGCGCACGCGCAAGAGCGCGTTTTGCTGGGTGCACCATCCGGCGTGGGGGAGGCTGCCCGGTCGTCACCCATGGTGCGCGCAACCCTGCAAGGGTTGGCCACCACGGCACAAGAGAAGGGGGCTGTGCGCGTGATTGTGGGTGTGCGCGCAGCATTTGCTCCGGAAGGGATGTTGTCTGCCGCCACTGTCGCCTTGCAGCGTGATGAGATTGCCAGTGCCCAGTCTGCTGTGCTCGCGCGTTTGCCCGCTGCGACGCAAAAAGACAGCCCAGTACGCCGCTTTGCCACCATTCCGTACGTCGCTTTGTCCGTGACAGCAGCAGAGCTGAAGGCACTCGAGCAGATGCCGGAGGTCACCTCTATCGAGGAAGACAAACTGGCTGCTCCCTCGCTGGCGTACAGCGTGCCACACATTGGTGGTACCACTGCGTGGAACAGCGGATACAGCGGCGCTGGTCAAGCGGTGGCAGTGCTGGACACGGGTGTGGAGAAAAACCATCCGTTGCTGGCCGGCAAAGTGGTTTCTGAAGCTTGCTACTCCTCTAACGATCCCCAGTATGGTGTGACGTCTGTCTGTCCTGGAGGGGTGACAGAATCTACGGCCTCCGGTTCTGGGGCGCCTTGCACAGGTATCGATAGCTGCTCACACGGAACGCACGTGGCAGGCATTGTGGCTGGCAAGAATGGGCCTAGCAATGCTCCGGCTGGAGTGGCGAAAGACGCCAACATCATCGCCATGCAGGTGTTTTCGATTTTCAGCAGTGAATCTGATTGTGGTGTAGGCGAAGCACCTTGCGCACTAACCTTAAGCTCGGATCAGATCAGGGCCTTGGAGCGGGTTTACGCTTTGCGCAGCACCTACCAGATTGCCTCTGTCAACATGAGTTTGGGGGGTGGGCAGTATTTCAGTCAGAGTGCTTGCGATGCCGATAACGCCTCGCTCAAAGCGGCCATTGACAACTTGCGCACCGTCGGGATCGCCACGGTGATCTCATCGGGTAACGACGGCTACACCGACTCTATGGGTGCACCGGGTTGCATTTCCAGTGCGATCAGTGTGGGTTCGACTTTCGCCAAAACAGGCGTTGCCAATAACTGCGCTGGCAATAACTTGGGAGTCTCTGTCCTAGATGCTGTTTCGTGTTTCTCTAATTCAGTGTCGTTTCTGAATGTGCTCGCTCCTGGCTCTTCCATCAGCTCTTCTGTCGTGGATGGTCAGTACGCAATTTATTCGGGCACTTCCATGGCCGCTCCCCATGTGGCGGGCGCGTGGGCTGTGTTGAAGCAGAAAAAACCCACCGCCAGTGTCGCTGAAGTGCTCAATGCTTTTGTCACCACGGGCCAACCTGTTACCGATCCGCGCAACGGCATCACCAAGCCACGCATCCAGGTCGCGCAGGCACTGGATGCGCTGGTTGGCAGCAGCTACACCTTATCGGTGTCACGCCAAGGTGTAGGAAGTGGCAGTGTCTCTAGCAGCCCAGCAGGTATCAATTGCGGCAGCACCTGTTCAGCCAGCTATGCCGCTGGCACGCAAGTGACGTTGACTGCACAAGCCGCATCGGGCAGCAGTTTTGCCGGTTGGGGCGGTGCTTGCACGGGCACCAGCAGCAGTTGCTCGGTCACGATGAGCGCAGCTCGCAGCGTGACTGCCAGCTTTAATGTGGCCAGCAACACCCGCTTGGTCACCTTGAACAAGGCGGGTAGCGGTACGGGCAGTGTGAGCAGCAGCCCCAGTGGTTTGGCTTGTGCCACTGATTGCAGTGGCGCATCGGCCAGTTTTGCTAGCAGTGCGGCGATTACTCTGACTGCGCAGCCCAGCAGCGGTAGTGTGTTTGCTGGTTGGGGTGGCTCATGCACTGGTACAGGCAGTTGCACCATTCCTGCTGGCAGCAGCGATGTGAACGTGACAGCAAGCTTCACCCTGAGTGGCGGTGCGCCGCGCACGGTCACCCTCGTGAAAGGTGGCGATGGTGCAGGCAGCGTGAGCAGCAGCCCCAGTGGTTTGACGTGCTCCGCCGACTGCAACCAAGCCTCTGCTACTTTTGCTGGCAGCACGACGATCGTTCTCACTGCTCAAGCCGCCACTGGCAGTAGGTTTGTGGGGTGGACGGGCGCGTGCGCTGGTACAGGCACGTGCACGATCTCTGCTGGTAGCACCAATGTACGTGTGACGGCCAGCTTTAATACGGATAGCAGTGGTGGTGGTGGCCCCTTGCCAGACCCGGTGCAATTCGTGACGCAGCAGTACCTGGACTTTCTGGGGCGCAGTCCTGACAACGCGGGCCTGAGCCATTGGGTCAGCCAGCTCAATGCAGGTAGCGTGACACGTGCGCAGCTGATTGAGTCGTTCATGTATTCCAATGAGTTCCAAGGGCGCTTTGGTCCACTGGTGCGCTTGTACACGGCCTACTTTCGTCGGGTGCCTGACTACGCTGGTCTGATGCACTGGTTCAACGCCATGTATCCCAGCAGCGGTGGTGGTGGTGCCAGCCTGGCAGAGGTCTCGCAGGCCTTTGCTCAGTCTGCTGAGTTCGTCAACACCTATGGTGCGCTGAACAATGCTGACTTCGTGACGTTGGTGTACCAAAACGTATTGGGTCGCACGCCTGATGCTGAAGGTTTTAGCTACTGGTTGGGCCAGCTCAATGCGGGTATTTCACGCGGCGCGATGATGACGGGCTTTTCCGAGTCCACGGAAAACCAGAACGCCACAGCCAACTCGCTGCTCATCACCATGAGCTATGTGGGCATGCTGCGTCGTGAGCCTGACGCGACGGGTTACGCATGGTGGCTGGGTGAGGTGAATGCGGGCCGCCTGAGGGTGCTGGACTTGATCAACGGCTTCTTGAACTCTCAGGAATACGCCCGCCGCTTCTAAAGCACCAGAGCATCTTTGGATGCTACGCTTTCAATAGCTCCCAGCGCTTGCTTAGCAAGCCCTGGGAGCTTTTTTATGGGTGGCTAATGCGTGCCTCGCTCAGCCCTCAACGCGGCAGATTTTGAGCATATTGGTACCGCCGGGCGCGCCCATGGGTTCGCCGCAGGTGATGGCGTACACGTCGCCGGGCTGCACGATTTGGCGGGTTTTGAGGTGCAGGGCTGCTTGCTCCAGGGCGGTGTCGCGGTCGGCGCTGGTGTCCATCAGCAGCGGGCGTACGTTGCGGTACAGCGCCATCTTGCGCTGCGTGGCCACCTTGGGGGTGAGAGCGTAGATGGGAATGTGGATGCGGTGGCGGCTCATCCACAGGGCGGTGGAGCCGCTATCGGTCAAGGCCACCAGGGCCTTGGCACCCAGGTGGTGGGCGGTAAAAAGTGCACCCATGGCAATGCTTTGATCAATGCGGCCAAAGCTGCGTCCGGTGAAGTCGGCATCAAGCTGCACATCTTCAGCAGCCTCGGCAGCGCTGCAGATGTTGGCCATTTCTTGCACGGTTTCCAGCGGGTATTTGCCTGCAGCGGTTTCGGCGCTGAGCATCACGGCATCGGTGCCGTCGAGCACGGCGTTGGCCACGTCGCTCACTTCGGCACGTGTGGGCACGGGGTTGGTGATCATGCTCTCCATCATTTGCGTGGCCGTGATGACCACTTTGTCCATGCTGCGCGCCATGGTGATCATTTTTTTCTGCAGCGCAGGCACGGCAGCGTTGCCCACTTCCACCGCCAGATCGCCGCGTGCCACCATGATGCCGTCGGAGGCGCGCAGGATGTCTTCCAGGTGCGGAATGGCCTCGGCGCGTTCAATTTTGGCAATCAGCCCCGGGCGGTGGCGCCAGGGCGAACCGGCGACGATGCACAGCTGGCGTGCCATTTCCATATCGGTGGCAGTTTTGGGAAAGCTCACGGCCACGTAGTCGGCCTGAAAGCCCATGGCGGTTTTGATGTCCTCCATGTCTTTGGCAGTGAGGGCGGGCGCCGACAGGCCGCCGCCTTGCTTGTTGATGCCTTTGTTGTTGGATAGCTCGCCACCCACCTTCACCACGGTGTGTACCGCATCGCCCCGCACGGCGGTGACGGTGAGCACGATCAGCCCGTCGTTGAGCAGCAGCGTGTCGCCGGTTTTGACATCGCGTGGCAGCTCTTTGTAGTCGAGGCCGACACCGCGCTCATCGCCCGGTTCGGTGCGCGAGGCATCGAGCACAAAGTCAGCGCCGTTCACCAGTTGCACTTTGCCCTGCTCGAATTTGCCCACGCGGATTTTGGGGCCCTGCAGGTCGGCCATGATGGCCACCTCGCGCCCGGCGCGCTGCGCTGCGGCACGCACCATGGCGGCGCGGTCAATGTGGTCTTGCGCGCTGCCGTGGCTGAAGTTCAGGCGCACGACGTTGACCCCCTCGCGGATCATTTGCTCCAGCAACTGCGGCTCGCTGGAGGCGGGGCCCAGGGTGGCAACGATTTTGGTGGCTCGGCGAAATTCCATGGGGGCAGTCCTTTGGCTCAAGGGTGAAGGGAAAAGGGTGGGCGCAGCTCAGTCGGCTGCGTTGCGCTGGGCTTGTTGCAACGCCAACGCAGCATCGTAGAGGGCGTTGCGTGGTGCGCCGGTGATCTCAGCACACAGGCGCACGGCGGTTTTCAGCGGCAACTCGGCCAGCAGCAGACGCAGCACGCGCAGGCTCTCGCCGCTGTCTTGCTGCGCGGGGCTGGGGTGCAAGAGCACGACGAACTCGCCCCGGGTGCGCTGCGGTGCCTCGGCCAGCCAGGCGCCGAGGGCGTGGGCGGGCTGGGTGGTGATTTCTTCAAACTGCTTGGTCAGCTCGCGCGCCAGGGTGACGCGGCGCTCTTGCAGCACAGCCAAGGCCTCGGCCAGGGCAGTGATGCGGTGCGGCGCTTCCAGCAGCACAGTGCAGCGCGGCTCGTGCGCCAGGCGGGCAACGGCCTGTGCGCGCTCGGCACTTTTGCTGGGCAAAAAACCGGCAAAAACGAAGCCACTGTCGTGTACGTCGCTGGCCACGGCACCGGCCACGCTCAAGGCGCTGGTCACGCTGCTGGCACCGGGCAGCGGCAGTGCCCGCAGGCCTGCCGCATGCACAGCGGCTACCAGGCGCGCACCGGGGTCGCTCACGGCGGGGGTGCCCGCGTCGCTCACATAGGCCACGCGCTGGCCGCTGCGCAGGCGCTCCAGCACAGCGGCAGCACCTTCCTGTTCGTTGTGTTGGTGCAGGGCCAGCCACTGCCCGCCGGGGCGCTCCAGGCCGTAGCTGCGCAGCAGCGCCTGGGTGTGGCGGGTGTCTTCGCAGGCAATGGCATCGACCAGTTGCAGCACGTGCAGCGCACGCAAAGTGATGTCGGCCAGGTTACCAATCGGTGTGGCAACGACGTACAGCGCGCCTTGCGGATAATGCTGGGCAGCCGCTGCATCGTGCGCGGCAGTCAGGGCGAAAGCGTAAGAGGCGCTCAATGGGATTCCTTGAAAAATCGCAGCCTGCCGCACCGCGCTCGCGCCCGGCCAGCACCAAGGCCCAGGGTGATGCTGCGGAGGAGCGGGCTTTGGCTTGGCTGACGGCAGCGGGCTTGCGTTTGCTGCAGCGCAATTATCGAACGCCAGGGCGTGGCGGCGGGGAGATCGACCTGATTTTGCGCGCGCCCGATGGCACGCTGGTCTTCACCGAAGTGCGCAGCCGCGCACGGGCTGATTTTGGTGGTGCGGGGGCCAGTGTGGGCGCTGCCAAGCGGCGGCGCATTATTTTTGCGGCGCGCCACTACCTGCTGCGCCTGCCCAGCCCGCCACCGTGCCGTTTTGACGTGGTCTTGATCGAGGGCGACAGCCTGCAGTGGCTGCAGGGCGCGTTTGATGCCGAAGGTTGAGGCCCATCGCTGGCCCAGGCCAGGGTGGGGCGCGGCTATGATCGCCGCCCATGCTTGAGCAACGCATCCAACAGTATTTCATTGACGGCGCCGACGTGCAGTACCAGGCTGCACAGGTGCTGGCCGCTCCCATGGCCGTCGCGGCGCAGGCTTTGCTGCTTTGTTTGACCAATGGCGCCAAGCTGTTGGTGTGCGGCAGCGGTGCCTCGGCGGTGCTGGCACACCAAATGGCTGCTTGGTGTACCAGCGGCTTTGAGCGTGATCGCCCCGCCTTGGCTGCTCTGGCCTTGAGCGAGCTGGGCGCCTGGATCAGCAGCACCCCCGGGGGCGAGCCGCCAGAGGAAGCGCTGGCACAGCAGGTACGCGCTCTGGGGCAGGCGGGCGATATGCTGCTGACGCTGTCGGTCAGTGGTGAGGAAACGGCCATCTTGGCCGCAGTGACCGCAGCCCATGAACGTGATATGCACGTGGTGGCGCTCACGGGGCGCGATGGTGGCACCCTGGCTGCGCTGCTGCGTGAAACCGACGTGTTGCTCGCCGTACCCCAGGAGCGGGCAGCGCGCGTGCGCGAAATCCATACGCTGGTGCTGCACAGCCTATGCGACAGTTTGGATGCGCTCTTACTTGGTGAACAGGAGATGTTGGAATGACACAAATGCAACAACCTCGCGCACGCTGGTGTGCCCTGCTGGCAGCTGTGCTGCTGGCGGGTGGGCTGAGTGCCTGTGTGCCACTGGTGGTGGGTGGTGCCGCTGTGGGCACGATGGTGGTGGCAGTGGATCGGCGCACCTCCGGCGCTCAGTTGGAGGACGAAGGCATTGAACTGCGCGCCAGCAATCAGGTGTTTGGCATGTACGGTGAGCGTGCCCATGTCAACGTCACCAGCTGGAACCGCCAGGTGCTCATCACCGGTGAAGTGCCCAGCGCAGACGATAAGCGCAAGGTCGAAGACATGGTGCGCGGCTTGGAAAACGTCAAATCTGTGGTCAATGAGCTGGCCGTGGGCGCACCGTCCTCGCTCGCCGTGCGCTCGAACGACACCTTCATCACCGGTAAAGTCAAAGCCAGTTTCGTCGATGCCCAAGACCTGCAAAGCCACGCCATCAAGGTGCTGACCGAGCGCAGCGTGGTCTATTTGATGGGGCGCGTCACCACCCGCGAGGCCAACCGAGCGGGCGAATTGGCGCGCAGCGTCAGTGGCGTTGCCAAGGTGGTGCGGGTATTTGAAATCATTTCTGAGGAAGAGCTGCGCCAAAGCCAGCCCAAGCCTGCACCATCGCCAGCGGGCAATACCCAGGGCACGCCACTGCCTCCCCTGGGCTCTTGACAGGCCCTCGTCAGCGTTCTGCGGGGTTGGGTGATGGGGCTTGCAGGCGGGTGATGAGGCTGGACGTGTCCCAGCGTCGTCCGCCGCGTTGCTGCACTTCGGCGTAGAACTGATCGACCAGGGCCGTCACTGGCAAGAGTGCGCCGTTGCGCTGCGCTTCGGCCAGCACCAGGCCCAGGTCTTTGCGCATCCAATCCACGGCAAAGCCGAAGTCGAAGTGGCCCTCGGCCATGGTGCGGCCCCGGTTGTCCATCTGCCAGCTTTGTGCGGCACCTTTGCCAATCACGTCCAGTACGGCAGGAATATCCAGGCCAGCGCGCTGGCCAAAGGCAATCGCTTCCGACAGGCCTTGCAGTAGCCCGGCAATGCAAATTTGGTTCACCATTTTGGTGAGCTGACCGCTGCCGCTGTCGCCCATGCGTGTGAACGCCCGCGAGAAAGCCAGCGCGACAGGCCGTGCTACCTCAAACGGTGTCGGGTCACCGCCGCACATCACCGTCAATTGGCCGTTCTGGGCGCCCGCTTGGCCGCCGGATACGGGCGCGTCTAAGAAATGCAGCCCCAGTGTGCTGGCGGCGTGGTACAGCTCGCGCGCTACCTCTGCCGAGGCCGTGGTGTGGTCAACAAAAATTGCACCCGGTGCCATGCCAGCAAAGGCACCGTCGGCGCCCAGGGTGACGGTGCGCAGGTCGTCGTCGTTGCCAACGCAGCAAAATACCGGGTCGGCACCCTGGGCTGCCTCTCGTGGCGTGGCTGCGCTGCGAGCCTGTTGTGTACCAACTTGCGGTGCGTATTCGGCACACCATGCCGCAGCCTTGCTGGCTGTGCGGTTATAGACCGTGACGCTGTGGCCTGCACGTGCCAGGTGCCCTGCCATGGGGTAGCCCATCACCCCCAGACCTAAAAAAGCGACGCGGCGGGATGCGGTGGGTTCGTAGCTGCGCGATGGCGTGCTGCTCATGGAAACTCTTTCTCTCAAACAATCGCAAAGTCTTCGGTACCAGCGGCCAAGTCGCTGCTTTTGGCGCGTTGGCTGCCGAGCTTGATTTGCAGACGCAGGTCGTTGACCGAGTCAGCGTTGCGCAGAGCGTCTTCGTAGGTAATGACGTGGGCTTCGAACAGATCGAACAATGCCTGGTCGAAAGTTTGCATGCCCAGGTTGCGGCTTTTTTTCATGACCTCCTTGACCTCGGCTACCTCGCCTTTGAAGATCAGGTCGGCAATCAAGGGGGTGTTGAGCATGATCTCCACGGCTGCTGCGCGGCCCTTGCCATCTTGCTTGGGTAGCAGGCGCTGCGACACCATGGCGCGCAGGTTGAGCGACAAATCCATCAGCAGCTGTGTGCGCCGCTCTTCGGGGAAGAAGTTGATGATCCGGTCCAGGGCCTGGTTGGCGCTGTTAGCGTGCAGTGTGGCCAAACACAGGTGGCCGGTTTCGGCAAAAGCGACGGCGTGCTCCATGGTTTCGCGGTCACGGATTTCGCCCATCAAGATGACGTCCGGGGCCTGGCGCAGGGTGTTTTTCAGCGCTGCTTCCCAGCTGTCTGTGTCCAGGCCCACCTCACGCTGGGTGACCACGCAATTTTTGTGTGGGTGCACAAATTCCACCGGGTCTTCCACGGTGATGATGTGGCCGAAAGAGTTCTCGTTGCGCCAGTCCACCATGGCGGCCAGGGTGGTCGATTTACCCGAGCCTGTGGCACCCACCATGATGCACAGGCCGCGCTTGGTCATGGCGATTTCCTTGAGCACCTGCGGCACACCCAGGCCATCGATGGTGGGCAGGGTCAGGGGAATGGTCCGCAGCACCATGCCCACGCGCCCTTGCTGGATGAAAGCGTTCACACGAAAGCGCCCGATGCCAGCGGGCGAGATGGCAAAGTTGCACTCCTTGGTGCGTTCGAAGTCCGCCACCTGGCGGTCGCTCATGATGGCGCGGGCCAGGGTCAGGGTGTGGGCGGGGGTCAGCGGCTGCGGTGAGACTTTGGTGACCTTGCCATCGACCTTGATAGCCGGTGGAAACTCCGCCGTCAAAAACAGGTCGCTGCCGCCACGGCCCACCATGAGCTTGAGCAGGTCGTTGATGAATTTACTGGCCTGATCACGTTCCATCAGAACTCCTCCGGGGTGGGGCGTTGGGCCCCTTGTATTTGTGTGGGTCTTGCGTGTGCGGTGGGCCGGATGTCAGCGGTTGCCCTGGTTTTCGCTCAGGCGTGCGCTCACGGCGCGCAGGCGCAGCGACAGTTTGCGTGCCAGCAGGGCAATCAGGCTGGCAGCCAGCTGTGGGTCTTTGTCCATCATCTCGTCCATGCCTTCGGCGTTGAGCACAGCCACCTCGCAATCGGTGAGTGTGGTGCACGCAGAAAACCGGATGCCACTGTCCAGCAGCGACATCTCGCCCAAGATGTCGCCGGGGCGGGTTTCGGCCAAGCGCAGTTGTTCGCCCCAGGGCTGGATGCGATCCACCGCGATGGTGCCCGTGAGCAGTACCACCATGAAGTTGCCATATTCGTCCTGGCGGATCACATCGCGCCCGGCGGGCACAGCGGCAAATTCAAAAAAGCGTTCCATGCGCTCTACGGCGTTGTGGCTCAGCAGCGCCATGTATTTGTCTTTGGCCCACAGCGCCTGCAGCAGCTGCCCGCCACGGCTGGTGGGCAAGCGCTTGGCGCCAATCTCTACGGCACGCGCTTCCCAGGGGACGAGCAGGGAGTCATCCACACCTTGACCCGCAAAAGCCGTGGAGAAAAAAGTCGAATCGCCACTGTCGTCAGGCGATTTAGGGGCGATGGTTTTCGAGCGCAGAAGGCCCAGAATACCTTTCATGGTGTTGCTCCTGAGCAGCCAGGGTGTGGCCGCATTGACGGGGATCGGTGTAAGCCCTGGCCTTAGCCGGGGAAGTTGTCAGGAATCTTGGCTTTGCTGCGCGCTTCGGCCGGGCTGATGATGTTGCGCCGCACCAAGTCGGTGAGGTTTTGGTCTAGTGTTTGCATCCCGACACTGTTGCCGGTCTGGATGGTGGAGTACATCTGCGCTACCTTGGCCTCACGGATCAGGTTGCGGATGGCGCTGGTGCCCAGCATGATCTCGTGCGCCGCTACGCGGCCCGAGCCATCTTTGAGTTTGCACAGCGTTTGCGACACCACGGCCTGCAGCGACTCTGACAGCATGGCGCGCACCATTTCTTTTTCCTCGGCAGGGAAAACGTCAATGATCCGGTCAATCGTCTTGGCGGCGCTGGAGGTGTGCAGCGTGCCAAACACCAAGTGGCCGGTTTCGGCAGCCGTCATGGCCAGGCGAATGGTTTCCAGGTCGCGCATTTCGCCCACCAAAATTGCGTCCGGGTCTTCGCGCAGCGCAGACTTGAGCGCAGCGGAGAACGACAGCGTCATGGGCCCCACTTCGCGCTGGTTGATCAGGCATTTTTTTGATTCATGCACGAATTCGATCGGATCCTCAATCGTCAGGATGTGGCCGTATTCGGTTTCGTTCAGGTGGTTGATCATGCCCGCCAGCGTGGTGGACTTGCCCGAGCCTGTAGGCCCCGTCACCAGCACCAGACCACGCGGCTTGAGCGCCAGGTCGGCAAAAATCTTCGGTGCGTTGAGCTGCTCCAGCGTCAAAATTTTGCTGGGAATGGTACGGAATACCGCTGCCGCACCCCGGTTTTGGTTGAAGGCGTTGACACGAAAGCGCGCTAGGCCCTCAATCTCAAACGAAAAGTCCACCTCCAGGAATTCTTCGTACATCTTGCGCTGCGCGTCGCTCATGATGTCGTACACCATGGAGTGCACCGTCTTGTGGTCCAGCGGATCGACGTTGATGCGGCGCACGTCGCCATGCACGCGGATCATGGGCGGCAGCCCGGCGGACAGGTGCAAGTCCGAGGCCTTGTTCTTGACGCTGAATGCCAACAGTTGGGTAATGTCCACGGCGTGAGCTTTCGGAGAGAGAGAAAGGGCTGAAAGGGCGCGCTGCGGGCCTGGCGCACAATCAGTGCCCTTTTCGTCCGCATTGTTGCCCGCATTTTTTCTGGCATTGATTATGACCACGATTGCCCACCAGCTCCAACTCGTGCACCAGCGCATGGCCCAGGCCTGCGTCCAGGCGGCGCGTCCAGCCCACAGCGTGGCCCTGCTGGCCGTCTCCAAAACCTTTCCTGCCCAGGCCGTGCTCGAAGCCGCCCAGGCAGGCCAGCGCGCATTTGGCGAAAACTACCTCCAAGAAGGCGTGGACAAAATCGCCAGCGTGCAGGCCCTGGCGCCCGCGCTGGCAGCGCAGTTGCAGTGGCACTGCATTGGCCCCATCCAAAGCAACAAAACCCGCCTGGTGGCCGAGCACTTTCACTGGGCGCACACCATTGACCGCCTGAAAATCGCCCAGCGCCTGTCCGAGCAGCGCCCGGCCCACCTGCCGCCCCTGCAGGTGTGCCTGCAGCTGAATGTGGATGGCGGTGCCAACAAAGCAGGCGTGCCCCCCGAAGAGGCGCGCGCACTGGCGCTGGCCGTGGCGCCATTGCCCCGGCTGCAACTGCGCGGCGTGATGAGCATTCCCGAACCCGCAGCAGACTTTGCCACCCAGCGCGCGCTGCACCTGCGTGCCCAGGCCGTGTGGGCCGACATTGCCGCGCTGGCGCAGGAGAGCAGCACGCCACAAGCCGTGAAAGCCGGCCTGGCGCAGTGGGACAGCCTCTCGCTGGGCATGACCGCCGACCTGGAGGCCGCGATTGCCGCAGGCAGCACCCTGGTGCGCGTGGGCAGCGGCATTTTCGGCGCGCGCGCAGCGCGCGTGTGATGCGGCGGCTGCGTGCCACAATCTTTGGCTCTTTTGCCCTACGGAATATCTACATGCCCGCACTGCTGCCCCACGTCGATCCCGATGGTTTGCTGGAATTTTCGGTCGTCTATACCGACCGCTCGCTCAACCATATGTCGCGCCGCTTCGTCACGGCCATGCAAGACATCATCGCCACGCTGAAACACACCTACCGCGCGCACAGCGTGGCCATCGTGCCCGGCAGCGGCACCTTTGGCATGGAAGCCGTGGCACGCCAATTTGCCAACCGGCAAAAAGTGCTGATCGTGCGCAACGGCTGGTTCAGCTACCGCTGGAGCCAAATTTTTGATGCCGACAGCGGCCTGGGCGGTGGCGCCATCGTCTGCAAGGCACGCCGCCAGGGCGAAGGAGCACAGGCCCCCTGGGCGCCTTGCCCCATCGAGGAGGTGGTGGCGCAGATTCGCGCCGAGCAACCCAAGGTGGTGTTCGCGCCGCACGTCGAAACCTCCAGCGGCATTTTGCTCAGCGACGACTACGTGCGCGCCCTGGCCGATGCGGCGCACGAAGTGGGCGCGCTCCTGGTGCTGGACTGCATTGCCTCGGGCGCGGTGTGGGTGGATATGCAGGCCAGCGGCGTGGACGTGCTCATCTCCGCGCCGCAAAAGGGCTGGAGCTCCACGCCCTGCTGCGCCATGGTGATGCTCTCGGCGCGTGCGCGCGAGGCCATCGAAGCCACGCAAAGCAGCAGCTTTGCCGCCGACCTGAAAAAGTGGCTGACGATTGCCGAAGGCTACGAAAAAGGCCAGCACGCCTACCACACCACCATGCCCACCGACGGCTTGGTGCAGCTGCAAGCCGCCATGCGCGAGGCCCACGAATACGGCCTGGAGCGCCTGCGCGCCGAACAAATTGAACTGGGCCGCCAGGTGCGCGCCCTGCTGCAAGAGCGCGGCTTTGCCAGCGTGGCCGCACCTGGCTGGCAGGCGCCCGGCGTGGTGGTGAGCTACACCAGCGACCCCGACATCCAAAACGGCAAGAAATTCCTCGCCGTCGGCCTGCAAGCTGCCACCGGTGTGCCGTTGCAGTGCGACGAAGGCCCCGACTTCAAAACCTTCCGCCTGGGCCTGTTCGGCCTGGACAAATGGCACCAGGTGGAGCGCACCGTGGGCCACCTGCGCACCGCGCTAGACGCCATCGCCGCGCTGGATGCAACCAAAAACGCTTCGTAATTGATAGCTGCTTGCGCTTGACTGGAAAGGGTTTGAGGCTGATTTTGTGCCTAAAACCACTGTGCTGTAGGTGCAAACAGCCCATCCCACCCGCCCGCATGGCCTGGGGCGGGTTTTTTTTGTGCCTCATTCAAGGGTCAAATCGGCCGCTAAGCCAAGCGGGGCAAGCGCAAGCAGCTATGAAATAAAGAGCGTTTTGGCTGGTGGGAGGGTGGCCTGGCGGGGGAGCTGCCCGCCTGTGGCGCCCCCGTGGTAGCTAGCGGCGCAGCACGTCTTCGAGCCAATACAGCGGCCAAAACACCGCACGCCAAACAAGCCACAGGGCCAGCACCACCGCTGGCAGGGCGATGGCATACGCCAGCTGCAAAGGAAAAAGCAGCGCCACAACGCTGACCAGCGCCACGCACTTGAGCAGCGCACGGTTGCGCGCGCTGGGCTGCACCAGCAGCACAAAAACCAGCGCCAACACCAGCAAAACGTAGAGCAACAGCAGCTTCATGGCTGGGAATGTAAAGCCAATGCCGATGCCGACGCTGCCCACACGGCTTGTCCAACTCGGTACCCAGCTTTATGCTGTCTCCATCGCCCTGGGTGCGGGCTTGCTGCACCCACGTGGCCCCTTCACTTCACCATTTGCCATGCCTCAATCACCAACATCTCCACCGCTGACACGCTGGCAAAGCCTGGGGCTGCACGCTTTTGTGCTGCTGCCCGTGCTGGGTGCGTTGGTTGCGCTGTTCAATGGCACGCCCATGTCAGCCATCTTCAGCTTTGCCATAGGCGTGCCATTGGTGGTGGTCTTCATTGGCACCCCTTTGCTGCTCGCCCTCTGTTGTTTCTTGAGCCTGCTGCCCACCGCCAAGCTGCCTGTTCCCTGTAAAAAAGCAAGGACGATGGGCCACAGCGGTGGCGATCAACAGTAGCGCCAGGAGTGCTGTAGTCGCCCAGTGCCAGCGCCCATAAAAAAAGACCGACCCGCTGCCCCGTATCGGTCACTTCCGGGCGTAGGAGCGGCGGCTATGGCAGTAGCTATCTCACCCGATGAAGTTTTTTGACTGTAGGAGTTTGATCTCATCGCTGGTTGTCGAATGGAAGTCATTCATTTTTTGCCCACCCCATGAAAGAAGATAAACGTCAGCGCAGCAGCGCCACCATCTACGCCCTGTGGCTGGCTCTGCTGTACGCTCCAGGCCTGCTGTGGGGCCTTTGGTTGCCGTTGCAACTGGCTGCGTTGGTGTGCGCCCTGTGCTTGGCCTGGCGGACACTGCCCTGGGCTGCGCTGCTGGCATTGCTTGGGCATTGGTAGGGGCATGGCGAATTGCGAAATGGCGGCCAAGCTGGTGCTCAAGCCAGCACCATAAAGTAAGCCCGCACGGTGCCTCGCGCGGGCTCCTTCCGGGTGTAGGGATGTGGGGTCAGGCACGACCTTCTCACCCGATGAAGTTTTGTGATTGTAGGAGTTGGGCCCTATCGCTGGTCGCCATCCACGCCCGCCATTGCTGGCGGGTGAATCCTCGCGTAGCGGAGGGCTTCGCGTTCACCATCATTGAAGCGGGCCGGTGCTGATCTTTGGCATTGCCCTGTTTGCCAGCGACAGAGCTGCGATCCGCCCAACAGGCCTCCTTGCGAGCGGCTCGAATCGCATCAGCCTGTGCATTCCGTTGCAATGATGGCCCCGTCTGTAGCCCTGGGGGATATGGCAGCGCGTGAGGTGCTCCAGTCCGTGGTGCTCACATTTCAAAATATTCGCTTCGTTTTTTATAGCTGCTTACGCTTGCCTAGTGAGGGTTATAGTCTGTTCTTTGATGGCCAGTAACTCTTGTAAAGTGCCTCCATGTAAAAGGAGGACTTATGCCGTTTAGGACAGTTGCTGTTGCTTGCTTTTTCGTACTTGTTGGCGGCAATGCCCTGGCGATCAACAGGTGCATAGACAAAGATGGGCGCATTTCTTTCCAAGATTCTCCATGCCCAGGTGCTGGAGAGACGATTGAGGTACGGCCTGCTATTTCTTTTCCAAAGCCAGCCAAAACGCCTTCTGCAGACACGTCAGTCGATGATGTCGTGGCCAAGCCAGCGCCTGCCAAGAAAGAAAAAAATCTCACTTTCGATGAATGGGATCGAATGACTTACATCGGCTTTGTTGCACAAAGCCCGCCCAAGACGGCATTCCCCTGACCCCAGACGCAGCTATGCAATAGCCATCGTCTCGGGCGTACCCAGCAGCGTGAAGCGGTTGAGCAACGCCACCCGCACCTGCAGCTCAGTCACTTGG
>JAYRPZ010000079.1:0-2928 GCA_041910915.1 Acidovorax sp. | reverse complement strand
CGCCCACGCACCGCACATGCCGGGGCCACAATGCGCGTTTTGTTGATTGCCTGTTGCGACGGAAACCCATGCTCCAAGTCTCCAAACTTCTCCCCCAGGGCCAAGGTCTTGCGCCCGTCCTGCTCAAGCGCGCCACCACCGTTGAACTCGACTGGGACGTGCGCCAGAAAAGCCGCTTTGCCGCCACCGACTCGGCCGGGCGCGAGCTGGGCATCTTCCTGCCCCGTGGCACGCTGGTGCGCGGTGGCGACGTGCTGGTGGCCGAAGACGGCTCCATGGTCCGCGTGATTGCAGCGCCCCAGCCGGTGCTGGTCATTACCCACTGCCAACACCACGGTACGCCGTTCGACCTGACCCGCGCCGCCTACCACCTGGGCAACCGCCATGTGCCCATCGAGCTGCAGCCCGACCACCTCAAGATCGAGCCCGACCATGTGCTGGCCGACATGCTGCGCGCGATGCACCTGATCGTGACGGAGCAGAACATGGCGTTTGAGCCCGAAGGCGGTGCTTATGCAGCAGGGCATGGTGGTGGACACAGCCATGGGGGGCATGGACATGGCGACGATCATCACCACGGTCACGGCCAGGGCCACTCACATGACCATGACCATGACCATACCCACGATCATGGACATACCCACGAACACAGCCATGCAGCTGCGCCCGCCACAGCCCCGGCCCGTGGGCGCACCGTGTCCATCCCCGTAGTGGCCCAAGGGCATGTACACGGCCCCGGCTGCAACCACGCCCACTGACTCCCACTCCATGCGCCTGGACCGCCCCACGCCCCTGCCCGCCGCCAGCTTTTTGCAACTGATGTGGCTGGCCTCGCCCGCGCTGCCCGTGGGCGGGTTCTCTTACTCCGAAGGGCTGGAAAGCGCCATTGAAAACGCAGGCCTCGCCAGCGAAGCCGCCGTGGGCGACTGGCTGCTGGATCAGCTCCACATCACCCAGGCGCGCGGCGACATGGCCCTCATCGCCAAGGCCGTGGGCGCCTGGCGCCGAGGCGACCTGGAGCATGTGAAAGAACTCAATGACTGGGTGCTACACACCCGCGAAACCAGCGAGCTGCGACTGCAAACCGAGCAAATGGGCCGTTCGCTGGCCGAATGGCTGCGCAACCAATACCAGGGCGATGAGGCCCTGATGCCCGCCGTGCGCGACCTTGCCGCCCTGCCGCCCACCTACCCCGTGGCCTTCGCACTGGCCGCATCGCCCACCCAGGCCAGCGTGCGCGAGGTGCTGCTGGCCTACGCCTTTGGCTGGGCCGAGAACATGGTGCAGGCCGCACTCAAATCCATGCAACTGGGCCAAAGCGCAGGCCAGCGCATCCTGGCCCGGCTGGCTGCGGCCATTCCGCTGGCCGCAGACCACGCCGCCAGCCTGATGGACAGCGAGCGCCAGGCGTTTTCGCCCATGCTGGCCATTCTGAGCGCCCAGCACGAAGTGCAATATTCAAGACTTTTTCGCTCCTAGCGCAATCTGCATCAGCGCTAGCAGCTACCACTTTCATAGCAAACCGCACCATGACTACCGCCCTGCACCACATCCCGAACCGCACCAAAAACCTGCCCCCCCTGCGCGTGGGCATCGGCGGCCCCGTGGGCTCCGGCAAAACCACGCTGCTGGAGATGCTGTGCAAGGCCATGCGCGATGACTACGACCTCATCGCCATCACCAACGACATCTACACCAAGGAAGACCAGCGCCTGCTCACCGTCAGCGGCGCCCTGCCCGCAGAGCGCATCCTGGGCGTGGAAACCGGCGGCTGCCCCCACGCGGCCATCCGCGAGGATTGCTCCATCAATTTGGAGGCCATCGACCGCATGCTGGGCGAGTTCCCCAACGCCGACATCGTGTTTGTGGAAAGCGGCGGCGACAACCTGGCAGCCACCTTCAGCCCCGAGCTGAGCGACCTCACCATCTACGTCATCGACGTGGCCGCCGGCGAAAAAATCCCCCGCAAGGGCGGCCCCGGCATCACCAAAAGCGACCTGTTCGTCATCAACAAGACCGACCTGGCCCCCCACGTAGGCGCCAACCTCGATGTGATGCGCGCCGACACCGAGCGCATGCGCAAGACAGCGCAAGGCCTCAAGCCCTTCGTGATGACCAACCTCAAGACACAGTCTGGCTTGGACGAGATCGTGAGATTTATCGAGAAGAGCGGCTTGCTCAAGGCCTGAGTGCATCGCTCACGGTGGACACCAGCACGTGGGCTGCCGCACACCGTGACTTTGCTCCACAGAGATCACTCCACCGTGACGCTCTTGGCCAGGTTACGAGGCTTGTCCACATCCGTCCCCCGCGCGCAGGCCGTGTGGTAGGCCAGCAGCTGCAGCGGCACCACGTGCAGCAACGGGCTGAGGGCGCCGTAGTGTTCGGGCATGCGGATCACGTGCAGGCCTTCGGCGCTTTCGATGTGGGTGTCGGCGTCGGCCAGCACATAGAGCACACCGGCGCGGGCGCGCACTTCCTGCATGTTGCTCTTGAGCTTTTCCAGCAGCGCGTCGTTGGGCGCCACCGTCACCACCGGCATGGCACTGGTCACGAGGGCCAGTGGGCCATGCTTGAGCTCGCCGGCCGGATAGGCCTCGGCGTGGATGTAGCTGATTTCCTTGAGCTTGAGCGCGCCTTCCAGCGCGATCGGGTAATGCAGGCCGCGGCCCAGGAACAGGGCATTGTCCATGCGCGCAAAGTCTTCCGACCAGCTGATGATCTGCGGCTCCAGCGCCAGCACCGCCTGCAGCGCCACCGGCAGGTGGCGCATGGCCTTCAGATGCTGCGCTTCCTGTTCATCCGACAGGCGTCCGCGCACCTGGGCCAGCGCCAGCGTGAGCAGGAACAAGCCGGCCAGCTGGGTGGTGAAGGCCTTGGTGGAGGCCACACCGATCTCGACACCGGCACGCGTGATGTACGCCAACT
>JAYRPZ010000078.1:0-52995 GCA_041910915.1 Acidovorax sp. | reverse complement strand
CGCCGCCGCCATCGCCGCCGCCATCGCCTGGGCCGGTACTACCACCGCCGCCATCGCCTGGAGGATTTACACCTCCATCTCCTGGGCCGGTACCACTTCCATCATCGCCACCCCCATCTCCTGAACCTTCGGAACCATCACCAGAACAGCCAAGGCAATCGGATGAAGGATTACCGCCTCCATTCTCGCCCTCACCATCGCCGCCTTCACCACCACCTTCTCCACCCTCGCCACCTTCACCACCTTCACCACCTTCACCACCTTCTTCACCACCACCGTCCCCTCCTTCACCCTCGCCTTCGCTACCTGAGCAACTGGAGCCGGTATAGGTGTAGTAAGCAGTAGTAACGCCCTCCTCACTTGTAGCAACCATGTCTTTGTTGGCAGCACAACCAGAATCACAGGCATTATTAGGATAAGCATTGGCAGTGACACCGCCGCCCATGGTGAAGGATTTACCTTTTAAATCCTTGCATTGGCTTACGACACAAGATTCATTGCCATTATCATTTTTATAATCAGTGCCTTCAGGGCACTGGAAAGCATCAACCTCTTTGCAGCTTGCATTATTTGGGGAGAAATATTCGTTAAAGTAAACCCAATAATTACCAGCACCCAAAAGGGAAGAATTTAAATCACCATAATTATGATTGGGGCCTTTGCAATTTTGATAAATAACAGCAGAATTAGAATTAAATGAAATAACCAATAAAGACAAAAAAATCAAGCGGAAAAAATAAGCCATGCCGCCCCCAACATTGCAACGATTACCCAGATTCCCATTTTTAATTTCCCTTTTTAATGCTTTCTGGTTGCATTAAAAAGGACTCCGAAGAGCCCTTTTTTCCCTGATTAGCTCAGAGCACGGCGCACCCAGCGGAACGCAGCAGCAGCGACGAGCACCAGCAGCACAGCGCCGCCAATGGCAGTCACGCTGGCAACGTTGCTTTCGATTTCCGTGGTAAGGCTGGAAACGTCAACAGCAGCATTGGCAGCACCAGCAGCCATGAGGGCAACAACAGGCAAAGCGCGTTGGGTTGCAAAGTTTTTGAAGGTCATGATTAGTCCTCTTTAGTTGAAGGATTTCCGTCAATACGAAAGGCTTGAATGAGGGCACGAAATACCCAACCCACAGCCCACACCGCCAGGACGGCACCGGCGATTTGTGCCCCCTCTTGTGGAGTCATTTCAAAGAGGGGAAATTTGATTTCATGCACGACAGTGACCGTGCAGGCACCTGTGCATTCGATGACTTGAAGGTCAGCCATGGAGGCATTCCAGATCGACCACGGTCGGACGCTGGTGAGGTTCCGTGTGGTCTTCGATGAGCTGGGCACAGCTTTCAAGGTCATCAACAATGCCCGCCTCACACAGCAGCGTCACCCATTCCGGCTGCCCGTCTTCATAGGACGGGGCCAAAAATTGGCCGCTGCTACCGGATTGAATGACGTAGCGGGGCATTACGCGGCTGCCTTGGACGTGGTGGCCGGTTTGATCGCCAGCAGGGTCAGTTTGGAAGACTGATCAGCACCGGCAACAACGTCAAATTCACAGACAACAGGAATCCCAGTAGCAGGCCAGGAGGCTTTCAGGTGCTGCCACTTTTTGAACTCTTCGGAGGTGCCGCACTTGAATGGGCGGGTGACGACACCGATGGAGTCGCCGCTAGAGTTGGAGCCGAGATCGACAGAAATATGGAAGGTGGTGGAGTCGTAGCCCCGGCCCTCAATTTCGCCTTTGCTGGATTTGATGCCGTGCAAGACGGCATGGCTTTGCAGTTTCATGGTTGCTCCTTTTTGGCCGTCATGCAGGCTGGTTCCCGAACTGGCCTAGTCCGGAGCCCGTGAATTTCTGGATTAGCTGGGAAGCAGCTTTTTGCAGCTCGCCAGGGTTGAAGCGCTGCAAGCGCCCTGGGAGCTTTTTGTTGTCGCAGACGCTGAAAAGCTGGTCTTCGGTAGCGTGCTGGACGAGGAAGGAGAGCGAGGGGCCAGCGGTTTCACGTGCCCAGCGCAGAACGCGGGAAACTTCGGCCTGCACGGTTTCAGCGGCAAGCCTGGGGAGCTGCTTCACTGGCTCAGGGATGGCCTGGGTTTGTGCGTCAGCCTCAGCCAGGATGGAGGAATGCCAAGCACTGGCACCGGCAAAGAAGTCAGCAGGACGGCGGAGAATGTCCGAGGGCAGTTCGCGCTTTTTGTTGCCATAGCGAAGCTCTACGCGCTGCCAAAGGCTGGAGGATTTGGGGCCGTAGAGCTGATGCCCTTTTTCATAGATGTTGGTTTGCTTGCCCGCCTCTTTACTGCCGAAATAGAAGGAGCGAGAGCGCCCATTGCACCAATCACCGACGAGGTTACAAGCTGGACGATGGCCCCAGTGATCCATCGCGCCCGCCATGTAGTCGTCACGGATGCGCTCCATACCGCCGGTAATGCCGTCGAAGAAATCCAAGGCCAGATCAACGCGGGTGATGCTGGCCTGGGTGGAGTCAATCAGAGAGGCAAGACGATCAGCGAAGCCAGGAAGGGCAAAGGTGCAGGCCGCGCCGTACAGATTGACGTGGAGCGTTTGGGCCTGGGCCTGTTGGCGTGGACTGTCGCCGCTTGCGAGGTAGCCAACCCAGCCGACTTCGTGATCATTGCGAACGATTGACCAGCGGAAGCGATAGAAGTCGTGACCCTTGCGGACTTCGGGGTAGATGTAGAAATCAGGGCCAAGGACTTCGCAGACCTGATCGCCTAGCGTCTTGGCCTGAGCACTTGCGCAGAAATCGGCATCGGGCAATTCCTTGAGCAGCTTTGCCAGGCGCATCCTGCGGTGTTCTATGTCGTCGGTGCAAAGCCATTCATGGGGCTGGACAGGCCGGGGGAAAAGATCATCAACCGTGGGGTCAGGTGCGTGCTTTAGCTTGCAGGTGAAGCGCACCCAATCGACGTGAACAGCGGAGCCGGTTTGCAGGCGTTCAGCTTGTAAGCGAAGTTTGACTTCATTGCCATCAAGGACGAGGGCAGATTGGGCAGGCCGGGTCATACGCCGCTACCGGTAAAGTAGTCCCCGTGATTACCATCGGGGAGGGTTGAAAGAAACCCAGCGCAGCCGCGCCCGCGCCCGGCTTCGCTACGTGCGCGGGCGCTTTGTGCGCTGGGTGCTGCATTGGAAGAAAAAAGGAAACCGAAAGGAGAGGAAATGGAAAAGCTGATCGTCTTGGCAGTCGTAATCGCTGTTGTGCTTGCTGTCGTGGCTGTAGCGTTTGCAAAGAAGCCAGCCAAAGGGGATGCACCCAAAAAACGGCGCTTGCTAACCGAAAGAGAACAGGCAATGCACAACCGGCTAACCCAGGCGCTGCCAAATGCCGTCATCCTTGCCCAGGTCAGCATGGGCGCTTTACTGACTGCAAGATCGAGGGCAACCCGCAACAGGTTTGACAGAAAGATCGTTGACTTCGTAGTGTGTGACCGCGCATTCCAGGTGCTGGCAGTCATCGAGCTGGACGATAAGAGCCACCAGGGCAAGGAAACACAAGATGCTGAACGCGATGCAATGCTGGAGAGAGCGGGATACCGCGTGATCAGATATGCAAACGTGCCAGATGCGGGGCAGGTGCAAAAAGACTTTGCACAAGGAACAGCTTCACCTGCGAGGTAAGCATTCTGGGCGGAAGCTGCGGCAACACGGTCGGCAAGAGTGGTGCGAAGATTTTGGCGGGCAAGAAAATCGGCAATAGAGAGCCAAGCGCAACGATTACCCTGCCCTGCCTCACTGGGTGAAGCAGAAAAAGCGTTGGCAGTAGGGGAAAAGGGAGCGCTCATGCTGGCTTTCGCGTGCAACCGTAGGAAAATTGCCAAAGTGACAACAGTTCACAAAAAGGCAACGGATGCTACTCGAAAGGTTTACAAAATGGCAACCCAGGAAGAATTGATTTTATTGATAGACAAAGCCGCAGCGATAGCCGGTAACCAAACAAAGCTAGCGGAAATGCTGGACATGCACAAAAGCCACATCACGCAGATGAAGCAAGGCAGCAGGGCTGCAAGTTGGAGAGTTCGGGGAAAGCTGCGCGCAATCGTGGGTGAAGACCCGACGCACGCTTTCATGGCCGCGATGGTGGAAGACCTGGGCCAATCGGAAAACGAAGACGAAAAAAAAGCCGCCGCAGGCTTTAAAGCCATGCTGGCAGCTTTTCCAGACGATGTCTGGCGGAAACGGAGGGATTCGAACCCTCGATGAGGCTCTACACCCCATACTCCCTTAGCAGGGGAGCACCTTCGGCCACTCGGTCACGTTTCCGCAATCTCGCAATTATGCCACGTAAAAGCAGCAGCAAATGAAAAATGTCAGGCAGCGGGCTGATCAAGGCCAAAGGCCTTGTGCAGAGCACGCACCGCCAGTTCCAGGTACTTCTCGGCGATCACAACAGAAGTCTTGATCTCGCTGGTAGAGATCATCTGGATATTGATGCCTTCCTCGCTCAGCACGCGGAACATCTTGCTCGCCACACCCACATGGCTGCGCATGCCAATACCCACGATGCTCACTTTGCAAATCTCTGTATCGCCAACCACTTCTTGAGCACCCAGCTCAGGCAGCACTTTTTCGCGCAGCAAATCCATGGCACGGTCGTAGTCGCCATGGTTCACGGTAAAGCTGAAGTCGGTGCGGCCATCCTTGCTCAGGTTTTGGATGATCACATCCACTTCAATATTGGCATCCGCCACCGGGCCCAAAATACGGTAAGCCACACCAGGGGTGTCAGGCACGCCAAGCACGGAAATTTTGGCTTCGCCGCGGTTGAATGCGATGCCAGATACGATGGCTTGTTCCATTTTTTCGTCTTCCTCAAAGGTGATCAGGGTGCCTGAGGCGGCTTCTTCGTTGATGTCAATATCCCAGGGCGTGAAGCTCGACAGCACACGCATGGGCACTTGGTACTTACCAGCAAACTCCACCGAGCGAATCTGCAGTACCTTGCTACCCAGACTGGCCATTTCCAGCATTTCCTCAAAACTGACTGTTTTAAGGCGCGTAGCCTGAGGTACCACCCGTGGATCGGTGGTGTAGACCCCGTCTACATCGGTGTAAATCAAACACTCGTCAGCCTTCATGGCAGCAGCGACGGCCACTGCTGATGTATCCGAGCCTCCTCGTCCCAGCGTGGTAATGTTGCCACCCTCATCAATCCCCTGAAAGCCCGTGATGATGACAACTTTGCCTGCGCTCAAATCAGCACGGACACGCACGTCATCAATCGACTCAATGCGGGCCTTGGTGTAGCCGCTATCGGTACGAATAGGCACCTGCCAGCCAGCGTAGCTGACCGACTCCAAACCCTCCGCCTGCAGGGCAATCGCCAGCAAAGCCGACGAAGCTTGCTCACCAGTCGCGGCCAGCATGTCCAGCTCACGATGGTAGGACTGGCTTGCGCGGCTAGGCGCAAGTTCTTTGGCCAGCCCGAGCAAGCGGTTGGTCTCGCCACTCATGGCGCTGGGCACAACCACCATCTGGTGACCTGCCCGAGCCCATTTGGCCACGCGTTTGGCAACATTGCGAATGCGCTCCGTGGAGCCCATCGAGGTGCCGCCGTATTTATGTACGTACAGTGCCATCTGAAAGTTGATAGGTAAAGAAAAGAAGGTGCCGCGAAGTGGGCGCGAGCAGCCGAGAATTATATCCAGGCCACACGCTTTTATGCAGGATATGCATGACCCAATGCGGGCTGGCTAGCCCATGGGCTCCCACACCAGCACATCCTGCGCGCGCAGCACCATACCACGGCCTACACGCAAATGAATGCGATGCCCGCGCGTGCCACAGGCACTCAGCTGGTGCTGCAGTTGTGCGAGTTGCGCCTGACTGGGCGTCGTGCAGTGCGTGGTGCGCAACCAGTAACGCAGCACGTTGGCTTGGCGCGCTACACCCAGACTACGTAAAGCGGCAATACGTGGTGGCACCCCTACCTGCCGCATATCTTCCTGGGCCACATCCAACAGCACGTCTTGGGCCTGCGCCGCCAGCGCGCTGCTGCGTGCAAAAGTGTCTCGAAAATGAGGAAAAACCGCTTCCAGCATCGGCAGTAGCTGATGACGAATACGGTTACGGGTGTAGCGCACCTCTTGGTTCATCGGGTCTTCTACCCAGCCATAACCTTGCGCGTGCAACCACTGGCGCAGTGCCTGGCCTGGTACACGCAGCAGCGGCCTGTGCCACTGCCATGCGCCACGCTGCCACTGCATGGGCATGGCTGCTAAGCCGGCCACACCGGCACCACGCGACAGAGCCAGCAACAGGGTCTCTACTTGATCATCAGCATGGTGCGCAAGCGCTATTGATTGAATAGCTGCTTGCGCTTGCCCAGCAAGGGCTGCAGCCTCAAAACCCTTGTAACGTGCTTGGCGTGCGGCATCTTCAGGACTTTGCCCCGGAAGGGCTTGGGCATCCACCTTTTGCAGCCACAAAGGCACTCCCAAACGCTCACACAGCCGGGCGCAATGGCGGGCGAAGTCATCGGCAGCAGCCTGTAAGCCATGGTGGACATGAATCGCCACCACCTGCCCCGGCCAGCGCTGCGCACAGGCCACCAACAAGGCTGTTGAATCAGCACCGCCACTCAAGCCCACAGCCAGCGGCAGGGCTGGCGCAAAAGCTTGCAAGGCCTGCTCCACGCTCTGCGTCAACGCACCCACCCCGCAGTGCACACGCGCCACAGCTGCTGTGCGTACAGATCAACGGCTATTGTCAGCTTTCGTGTCCGTGAAGCGGCCATAACTTTGCAAGCGCTCATAACGGCGCTGCAACAGGTCTGCAGTTTTCAGGTCAGCCACCTGGCGCCAGGCATCACCCAGCGCACGCTTGAGCAATGCAGCCATGTGCTGGGGATCACGGTGCGCGCCCCCCACGGGTTCATTGACGATTTTGTCCACCAGGCCCAAGGCTTTCAAACGGTGGGCGGTAATGCCCAGGGCTTCGGCAGCGTCTTTGGCCTTGTCGCCGGTTTTCCAGAGGATGGAGGCACACCCCTCAGGGCTGATCACGGAATACACGGCGTATTGCAACATCAGGGTCTGGTCTGCCACGCTGATGGCCAATGCACCTCCCGAGCCCCCTTCACCGATCACTGTGGTGATGATGGGCACTTCGAGCTGCGCCATTTCAAAAATATTGCGCCCAATCGCCTCCGATTGACCACGCTCCTCAGCATCAATCCCCGGAAATGCCCCGGGTGTATCGACAAAAGTGAAGACTGGCAGACGGAATTTTTCTGCTGTTTTCATCAAACGCAAGGCTTTGCGGTAGCCCTCGGGCTTACACATGCCAAAGTTGCGCAGGGCGCGCTCTTTGGTGTCACGCCCTTTTTGCTGGCCAATGACCATGCACGGGTGACCATTGAAGCGTGCCAAGCCGCCCACAATGGAAAGGTCGTCGGAAAAGTGGCGATCGCCATGCATCTCCAGAAAATCAGTGAAGATTTCCCGTACATAGTCCAGCGTGTAAGGGCGCTCGGGATGGCGGGCGATTTTCGTCACTTGCCAAGGCGTCAAATCGCTGTAGATGTCTTTGGTGAGTTGCTGGCTTTTTTTGCTCAGCTGCTCAATTTCGGTAGAAATATCGACGGCGCTTTCGGTTTGCACGTAGCGCAGCTCTTCGATTTTGGACTCCAGCTCAGCAATGGGCTGTTCGAAGTCCAGAAAGTTTTTTTTCGCCAAGATAGTTTCTCCTTGCGCCAACAAAGGCTGGGGCCATGTGCCCAGCCAAGGCGCCAAATACTGCGATCAGCACAGAGGCCGCAGGGGCATCAATAGGCCACGGGCAGCGGATCGAGCGAGCGCCAAATATACCAAGTGGCTACCGTGCTCCAGGGTTTCCAGGCTGCTGCCACCTCACGCGCCTCGCTGCGGCTGACAGCTTCGCCCGAAAAATACAGGCGGCTGATGCCGTTGATCAGCCCCACATCGTCCAGGGGCAACACGTTGGGGCGCTGCAGATGAAAGATGAGAAACATCTCTGCCGTCCAGCGTCCGACCCCGCGAATGGCCACCAGCTCGGCGATGATGGCTTCGTCATCCATGTGCTGCCAGGCATCGACGTGCAGTTTGCCGTTGGCAAAGTGCAGTGCTACGTCCACCAGGTAGTCCACCTTGCGCGCTGACAAACCGACCGCACGCATGTCGTCCACCTTCAGTTTGAGCACCTCATGCGGCGCCATGCTGGCGGGCAACAAGGCAAAGCGATCCCACACTTTTTGCGCAGATTTCACCGACACTTGCTGCCCGACGATGGAGCGCGCCAAGGTGACGAAAGCATCGCCACGCGATTGCAAGCCCGCACCGGAAAACTGCGGGATCAAGCGCTTCATCACCCGATCTTTTTTTTGCAGGTGCTTGCACGCCTCCGCCCAATAAGCGGGCGCAGCAGGATCAAAAGCTATTGTTTTAGTAGCTGCCACCGCTTGCCCCATAAGGGTTAGAGCCGTTTTTTATTCTCAAAATCGTCACTGCACTACCTCCCAGGTCGTGCCTTGCGGGCTGTCTTTGAGCGCAATGCCCTGGGCCAGCAGATCGGCGCGGATACGGTCGGCTTCGGCAAAATTTTTCGCGGCCTTGGCCGCAGCACGCGCAGCAATTTGGGCCTGGATGTGCGCCTCATCCACCCCGGCCCCGGCTTGCAAAAAGTCGCTGGCTTGGCCCTGTAGCAGGCCCAAACAGGCACCCAGCGCCTTGAGCAAAGTGGCTTGGGCTGCACTGCGGGTGCGGTTGACCTCACCAGCCAAGTCAAACAGCACGGCCACTGCCTCGGGCGTGCCAAAGTCTTCATCCATGGCGGCCTTGAAGCGCGCCGCGTAGGGATTGGTCCAATCGATGTCTTCTATCCGCGCATCGCCGCACTCGGCCACGGTGAGTGCGGTGTACAAGCGCTTAAGTGCCGCGCGGGCATCGCTCAAATGCACGTCGCTGTAGTTCAACGGGCTGCGGTAGTGCGCGCGCACCACAAAGAAACGCACCGTTTCAGCATCAAACTTCTTCAACACATCCCGGATAGTGAAAAAATTACCCAAACTCTTGGACATTTTTTCGTTATCGATGTTGATGAAGCCGTTGTGCATCCAAAAACGTGCCAGCGGCGCGCCATGCGCCCCTTCGCTTTGCGCGATCTCGTTTTCATGGTGCGGAAATTGCAGGTCGGCCCCACCGCCATGAATGTCCAAGGTCTGGCCCAGCAAGGCGCAGGCCATGGCCGAGCATTCAATGTGCCAGCCAGGTCGCCCAGGGCCGTAGCTGCTGGCCCACTGCGCGTCTTGGGGCTCTTGGGGCTTGGCGGCTTTCCACAAAACGAAATCGAGTGGGTCGTGTTTGCCGTCTTGCACCGCCACGCGCTCACCTGCGTTGAGTTCGTCGAGGCTTTTGCCGCTGAGCTTGCCGTAGCCCGGGAACTTGCGCACGGCAAAGTTCACGTCGCCACCGGGTGTGCGATAGGCCAGGCCTTTGCCCTCTAGCTGGCGCACGATGTCTAGCATGTGCGGCACGTAGTCTGTGGCACGCGGGTCGTGCTGTGGGCGCTGAACGCCCAGGGCATCGGCATCGCGGTACATCTCATCGATCATGCGCTGGGTCAGCGCACTGATGGTTTCACCGTTTTCCACCGCTCGGCGGATGATTTTGTCGTCTATATCAGTGATGTTGCGCACAAATGTGACGCGGTAACCACTGGCACGCAGCCAGCGCTGCACCACATCGAACGCCACCATCGAGCGCGCATGGCCCACATGGCACAGGTCATAGACCGTCATGCCACACACATACATGCGCACATGACCGGGTTCAAGAGGCGAAAACGCCTCCAAAGCACGCGATAGCGTGTTGTAGATACGCAGGCTCATGAGAATCTTGGGGGAGAAAAAAGCAGAAGGCACAAGCGCTGCACACGCGTTGTGAACGACGGGAAACCTGCGCCGTCGCAGGTGGTCGTGGCCTGCCTGGCTGGCAAAACCCCTCAGCTACAATCCGCCGCAGTATAAGCCTCCCGCTGTGGGGGCTGCCGCCCAAATTGAAAGCCCCCCTCATGTCCGCACTCTCTTTTTGGCGCGCCGCCGCCTTGGCTGCTGTCATGGCAGCCGCCCTGCCCGCCCAGGCCGACGACTACACGGAGGTCAGCCAGCTGGTGCGCAACGGTAAACATGCAGATGCTCTGGCTCGGGCCGAGCAGTACTTGGCAACCAAACCCCGTGATCCGCAAATGCGCTTTCTCAAAGGCGTGATTCAGACCGAGTCTGGCAAGACTAACGACGCTATCCAAACGTTCACCAAGCTGACCGAGGACTATCCGGAGCTGCCCGAGCCCTATAACAATTTGGCCGTGCTGTACGCTGCACAAAACCAGTACGACAAGGCACGCACCGCCTTAGAGATGGCCATCCGTACCAACCCCAGCTACGCCACGGCACACGAGAACCTGGGTGATGTGTATGCGCGCTTGGCAGGCCAGGCCTACAGCAAGGCGCTGCAACTCGATGGCGGCAACACCGCTGTACCGCCCAAGCTGGCATTCATACGCGATATGTTCGCGCCCAGTGGTAACCCATCCAAAACCAGTAAACCTGCACCTGTCGCCACGCCTGCACCCTCCCCTGCTGCTGCACCAGCACCAGCACCAGCACCAGTGGCCGCAGCGTCCAGCGTGCCCAGTGTGGCTACAGCCAGCGCACCTGCCACTCCTTCCGTAGCTGCAGTCACGGTAGCACCTGCACCCGCGCCAGCGCCAGCAGCTCCCAAGACACCGAGTGCTGACAACAGCGCCAAAGACGTCGAGCAGGCCGTAGAAAAATGGGCCAAAGCCTGGGCCGCGAAGGACATGACCAGTTACCTCGGAGCGTACGGCAAAGACTTCCAGCCACCGGGAAAAATGAGCCGCAAAGAGTGGGAGAAGCAGCGGCGCGACCGCATCGTGGGCAAGTCCACCATCCAGGTCAAAATCAGCCAGTTGCGTGTTCAGATTGAAGGCGATAGAGCACAAGCGCGCTTTCGCCAAGACTACAAAGCAGATGCTTTATCGGTCTCCAGTCGCAAAACCCTGCACTTGAATAAAGTCGGTGGGCAGTGGCACATCGTCAAAGAGTCCACCGGCTCTTGAACGCTGCGGCTTCTTTTTTTGCTCGACTTTCAGTTGTCTGCCGCTTGGCAGACATTTGCTGCGCCAGTTCAGACTGCGCGCGATAGCGCATGGTTCGCACATTTCCCTTTCTTTTGTTATTTGCTACCTGCATGGGGCTGGGCGCTGCCACGGCAGTTCCGGCCACTTTGAGTGCGTCTGCCTCAACCACGCACACGGCATTGCGTGATGGTGATGGCGAAGCCCGACTCCAACGCATTTACACCCTGGCGGCCCAGGGCGAACGCCGTCGCGCCCTAGAGCAAGCGCAACACCTGGTACGCGACTATCCACACTTCCAGCTGGCTCAGTGGGTGTATGCAGAATTACTGGCGGCTTCGATACGCCCGGAACAAGGCGCCAGTGCACGTCCGCACACCCAGGCCACCACCACTGATCTGGACAACGAAGCACGTCTGCGCCTGAAAGCCCTGCGCGAGCGCCCTCCTCCAGGCACCATCCCAGCGCAGTTTTTGCATTTACCAAGCAGCACCCGCCATGCAATTGCCATAGATGCCTCGCGCGCGCGCCTGTACCTGCTCGAAAACACAGGCAAGGGACTGCGCGTGGTGGCTGACTACTACACCTCGGTGGGCAAGTTGGGGGTAGAGAAACACGCTGAAGGGGATATGCGCACACCCTTGGGGGTGTACTTTATTAACGGCAGCATTGACGCCAAGCAGTTGCGTGATTTTTACGGCAACGGTGCACTGACACTGAACTACCCCAACCCCTACGACCAGCGCCGAGGCAAAACTGGCAGTGGCATCTGGCTTCATGGCACGCCACCGGATCAGTTCGTGCGTGCACCTCAAGCGACAGACGGCTGCATTGTTCTGGCCAATGCCGACCTCACACGGCTGCTGCGCACGGTGCAAATACGCAGCACCCCGGTGGTTATCGCACGCCAATTAGCATGGGTCTCGCCACAAAGCCTGCAAGCGGACAGCCAAAATTTTGCCCAGCACCTGGAGGCGTGGCAACAGGCCAAGAGCCAGGGCGATATGGGCAAGCTGATGAGTTTTTATGCCGCTGACTTCACCAGTTACGGCATTGACCTGAACCAATGGCGCAGCACTTTGCAGCGTGAGGTACGGCAACTCAACGGACGCAGCCTGCAGCTCAAAGAACTGAGCTACTTGCACTGGCACAGCGATGCCAGCGAAGACACCATGGTGGTGACCTTTGGCGAAGTGGCCCAAGGCACACGCAGTGGCCCCATCAAACGCCAATATTGGCTGCGCCAAGGCGGGCAGTGGAAAATCTTTTTTGAAGGAGTGATCGGATGATTTCAAGAAGAAAATCGGCTCTAGCCCTTGTAGGGCTTGCGCTAGCAGCTCATTTTTCAGTAGCAACGGCACAACACCCCTCTCTTCCTCAAGTCAAGCTCACGACCAGCTTGGGTGACATCGTTCTCGAACTGGAACCAGACAAAGCGCCGAAAACGGTGGAAAACTTCCTGCAGTACGTCAAAGACAAGCACTACGACGGCACGATTTTTCACCGCGTGATTGACGGCTTCATGATCCAAGGCGGTGGCTTCGACACGCAGCAACAGCAAAAGCCGACGCGTGCGCCTATCCAGTTGGAATCGAAAAACGGGCTGAAAAACGATGCCTACACCATCGCTATGGCACGCACGGCCAACCCGCACACAGCCACAGCGCAGTTTTTCATCAACGTCAAAGACAACGCCAATCTGAACGCGCCTCAGCCCGATGGCTACGGCTACACCGTATTTGGCAAAGTGGTGCAAGGCCGTGACGTCGTGGACAAAATCAAAGCGGTTCCGACACGCAACCAAGGCGGTGCCTTCCTCAACCTGCCCACCACACCCGTGGTGATTCAATCTGCCACCCTTTTGCCATAACCCCCAAGGACTAACCACCATGAGCAATCCTCAAGTTGAACTGCACATCACCATCAACGTCGCTGAAACGGCTACGCCAGGCGTGATCACCCTGGAGCTGGATGCTGTCAATGCACCTCAAAGCACCGCCAATTTCCTCTCGTACGTGAACAAGGGCCACTACGACGGTACGATTTTTCACCGTGTGATTAAAAACTTCATGATCCAAGGTGGTGGCTTTACCGCCGACATGAAGCAAAAAGACACGGATGCTCCTATTCAAAACGAAGCCGCCAATGGCCTGAAAAACGAGGCTTACACCATTGCCATGGCCCGCACCGGCGATCCCCACAGCGCGACAGCACAGTTTTTCATTAACGTAGTGAACAACGATTTCCTCAACCACACCGCTCCTTCCGGGCAAGGCTGGGGCTACGCCGTATTCGGCAAAGTGGTCAAGGGCCAAGAGATTGTGGATGCCATCAAAAAAGTGCGCACCACACGCAAGGGCTACCACGATGACGTGCCATTTGACGCTGTGGTCATCGACAAAGCAGTCGCGCTGTAAACCAACTGCACCCATAGGGCCTGCATCATGCCTGTGACTGCTTTGGAGCACGTGCACGTGCTGTGTGCTGAACCACACTGGCACACGATCGATTTTTTCTCTGATCTGCACCTCGATAGCACCCAGCCAGCCACGCTGCAGGCCCTGCAACGTTATCTCCAACACAGCCCGGCACAAGCGCTGTTCATTCTGGGCGATCTGTTTGAGACATGGATTGGCGATGATGTCCTCAGCCATCGCCCCACAGGTTTCGAAGCCCAGGTGTGTGCCCTACTGGCAGAAACAGCGCAGCAACGTGAACTCTTTTGCTTGCATGGCAACCGTGATTTTTTGCTCGGCGCGGACTTTGCTGCTGCCAGCCATGTGCGCCTGTTGCCAGACCCCACCGTACTGGTGTTTGCCCAGCAACGCTGGCTACTGACCCATGGCGACGCCTTGTGCGTGGACGATCTGGACTACCAGCATTTTCGCCAACTGGTGCGCGCCCCGGCATGGCAAAGGAGCTTTGTAGCTCAACCCCTGGCCACACGCCAAGCCCAGGCCCAGGCCATGCGACAGCGCAGCCAAGAGCACCAAAACACCCAAAGTGAGTTGGTGGATGTGGATACCACGACAGCACTGGCCTGGCTCCATACCAGCGCAGCATCTCACCTGATCCATGGCCACACCCACCACCCCGGTGAGCACACGCTCGCTCCAGGCTACCAGCGCTACGTGCTCAGTGACTGGGATATGCATGCACAACCACCACGCGGTGATGTGCTGCGCCTGAATGCAGCAGGCTTGCAACGCGTACCACTCACCCCCAGTTAGCTGGGCATGGCTTTCTTCACCCGTGCCTGGCACAGGTTGCGTGCAACCTGGGCACCCTTGCCACAAATTGATGCCACCCAATGGCTCCACACTTTGCGGCCCTATCCCTTCTTGCACTCGCTCCCTCTGCATGAGCAGGCACGGCTACGCGCGTTGGCTGCTGTGTTTCTGCAGCGCAAGGAATTTTTTGGCACCCATGGACTCACAGTGACCGACGACATGGCGCTGAGCATTGCTGCCCAGGCCTGTTTGCCGCTACTGCACTGGGGTAGCCCGCAAGAAGCTCTCTCGTGGTACGACGACTTTGTCGGCATCGTCATCCATCCAGGCCATGCACTGGCACAACGTACCACCATGGATGGCGCTGGCGTTGTGCATCACTACACGGAAGAACTGCTGGGTGAAGCCATGCAAGGCGGTCCGGTGATGTTGAGCTGGGAGGCTGTGACACAAGGCCAACAACAGACCAACCAGAATGTGGTGATACACGAATTCATCCACAAAATTGACATGCGCAATGGCCAGGCAGACGGCTATCCACCCCTGCCCGCTCATTTTATGGGCTTGCACCAACCACAGGCAGCACGCGAACGTTGGCATGACGCCTGGGCCACAGCGTATGCAAAGTTTCAACAACAAGTGCAGATTGCCGAACGCTTCGGGGGAGATTGGCCATGGCTTGATGCCTACGGCGCCACAGCGCCAGCGGAGTTTTTTGCAGTCAGTTGCGAGGCCTACTTCACCAACCCTGCTCGCTTTCAACAAGAGTTTCCTTCCCTGATGCCTTTGTTGAACGCTTTTTTTGCGGCTCCCACGCAGCACTGAGGCCATTGAGCACCACCACCGGCACAGTGCCCAAGACTTTGCAAGTTTTTGCTCCAGCACAACTCAGGGCCAAAGGGTTTCCCTATCAGAAGTGGGTTGACTACAATTCGGCACAATTTTTCTTTATCTCTCGCGATCCCGACGATCCTGACCTGCCGCATGACCCTCCCGATCAAGGCCCAAGAGCTACAGGCTCGTGACCTGACCGCTGGCATGTCTTTGCAACGTACGCTGCGTGAACAGCAAACCTTGCTCGACAGTGCGGGGGTAGGTATTGTGTTTATTCGCCAACGCCGGGTTGTGCACTGCAACCAGCGGTATGCCGAAATTTTTGGCTACCACAATGCGCATGAGCTGATCGGCCACAGCAGTGAGAGCCTGCATCCTCATCGCGAAGCCTTCCGCGCTTTGGGTCGTGAAGCCTTCACCACGCTCAGCGAGGGCCATACGTTTCGGTGCGAACGTCAAATGCGTCGGCGAGATGGCACTTTGTTTTGGAGCAGCCTCACAGGGCGCTTGATCAACCCAGCCAATACCTCAGAGGGCTCCATCTGGACCATTGATGATATTGACGAGCACAAACAAACCCGTGCCTTGCTCGATGCGATGCAACACGAAAAGCAAGTGCTCTTCGATCACGCAATGGTCGGCATTGTGTACCTTCGTGACCGGCACCTGACACGCTGCAACCGCCACTTTGAAGTCATGCTCGGCTACGAGCCCGGTGAATTGCTCGGTAGTTCCGTACGGCGCTGGTACGCCACCGAAGCGGAGTACGAGGAAGTGGGTGAGCGCTGCTACAGCATCTTGCAACGCAACGGCACCTTTGAGGGCGAGGTGGCGATGTACCGCAAAGATGGCAGCCCCATCATTTGTCAGGTGCGTAGCAAGATGCTGCCGAACCAGGGCTCGGTATGGATTGCGATGGATGTGACGGAATACAAGCGCGCCCAGCAGGCGCTCAGCCGCTCGCAAGAGCAATTGGAGCGGCTGGTACGCGAACGTACCCAAGAGTTACATAACACCGTCCATAACCTGCACCTGCAAATCCACGAGCGCAAAGAAGACCAAGACCGTATTCATTGGCTAGCCCATTACGACCCACTGACGGGCTTGCCCAACCGAACCCTGCTAGCCGAGCGAAGCCGCCAGGAAATTTGCCGCGCAAGCGCCGAACGCAAGCCGCTCGCGGTAATGTTCATCGACCTCGATCACTTTAAGAACGTTAACGACTCACTCGGCCACCGCGTAGGCGACTCTCTGCTGGTGCAAATTGGCCAACGGCTGCGTGCCGTCGTGCGCGAATACGATACGGTAGCTCGCTTGGGTGGTGATGAGTTCGTATTGCTGCTGCCCGGCGCCAACGAGCGCGGTGCTGCGCGCGTCGCGCAAAAATTGCTCGAAACTTTTCGTGTACCGTACCACTTAGGCCGCCATGAGCTGACAATGGCGCCCTCAATGGGAATTGCTTTGTATCCCCGTGATGGCCTGGACTTTGACACACTGACCCAATCGGCAGACGTCGCCATGTACCGTGCTAAACGTGACGGGCGTAACACTTTCCGCTTTTTCACCCCAGAAATGCAAGCGCACTCGGTACGCGCGCTGCTGCTGGAAAATGCGCTGCGCCGGGCCCTGGAGCGTGGGCAGCTGGAATTGCACTACCAACCACAAGTCCACATTGCCACGGGCGAGGTGCGCTGCGTGGAAGCTTTATTACGCTGGCACCACCCGGAGTTAGGCCGCATCTCGCCAGCTGAATTCATTCCCGTAGCGGAAGGCAGCGGCCAAATTGTGCCGATTGGCGAATGGGTCTTGCGTACGGCTTTAGCACAACTGCGAATGTGGCGGCAACTCGGGTTGCCGCACTTGAAAATGGCAGTCAACCTCTCAGCCATTCAGTTTCGCCAACCCCAACTGCCAGAACTGGTTACCCGGCTGTTGCATGAGGCAGACTTACCACCCGATGCCCTGGAACTAGAACTGACCGAAGGTGCTGCCGTATCAGATCCCCGCTCGGCTATGGATACCATGCAGCAACTTCGCGCCTGCGGTGTGCATCTGTCCATGGACGACTTCGGTACCGGCTATTCCTCATTAAGCCAACTGAAACTCTTCCAGCTGTGCAAACTGAAAATAGACCAGTCTTTTGTGCGCGACCTTGAAACCGACCCGAGCGATCGGGCCCTGGTCAGTGCCATCATTCGCATGGCCCAGGCATTAGGCCTGCACACCACGGCCGAAGGTGTAGAGACCATTGCACAGCTGGATTTTTTACGTGAGCAAGGCTGCGACGAGGCTCAGGGCTACCACTTTAGTCCGCCCCAGCAAGCAGATCGCATCCTTCCTCTACTGCTCAAGCACACCCCTTTGGAAGCACACTGAGAAGACGATGCAGCCATCGCGAGCTTGCAGTGTAGGGCCTCAAGCCCGTACCCGAGCCGCTTCAGCCAAACGCTGTGCACACGCACTGGCTTGAACTGCATCGCTAGCTTCCACCATGACCCGCAGCAAAGGCTCGGTACCACTGGCACGGATCAACACCCGGCCCATCTCAGCCAACTCTGACTGCACCGCTACCGTTTCGGCTTGCAACCGCTGGTTGCTGCGCCAATCCTGACCAGGCTGCAAACGCACGTTCAACAGCACCTGTGGGAACAAATCCACGCCCTCCAGCAATTCAGCCATACTGTGACCACTGCGTGCACAGGCCTGCAACACCTGCAAAGCACTGACAATGCCATCCCCTGTCGTGTGCTTGTCGAGCACCAACAAATGGCCTGAGCCTTCGCCCCCCAGTACCCAGCCATGGCGCACCAGCTCCTCCAGCACATAGCGATCCCCGACTTTGGCGCGCTCCATCTTGACCCCCTGAGCACGTAAAGCACGCTCAATTGCCATATTGGTCATCAGAGTGCCCACCACACCAGGCACCAGCTCATCACGTGCCATGCGCTCGCGTGCGAGCAGGTAAAGCAGTTCGTCCCCATTGAACAAGCGGCCCGTGGCATCTACCATCACCAAACGGTCGGCGTCGCCGTCCAATGCAACCCCGTAATCAGCTTGGTGGGCTCGCACAGCGGCAATGAGCGCCTCGGGGTGGGTGGCTCCAACATCTTGGTTGATGTTCAAGCCATCAGGCGCACAACCAATCGCCACCACATCAGCCCCCAACTCATGAAAAACTTTGGGTGCAATTTGGTAAGCCGCACCATGGGCAGCGTCCACCACGATACGCAGACCCTTGAGCGTCAAATCATTGGAAAAAGTGCTCTTGCAAAATTCGATATAGCGTCCTGCCGCATCATCCAAGCGGCGTGCCTTGCCCAAATTGGCGGAATCCACCCACACAGGCGGCTCATCCAGGGCAGCTTCCACAGCAAGCTCCCACTCATCAGGAAGTTTGGAACCCGCAGCACTAAAAAACTTGATACCGTTGTCAGCAAACGGGTTGTGACTGGCACTGATGACCACGCCCAGACTGGCACGTTGCGCGCGCGTCAAATAGGCAACGCCAGGTGTGGGCAAAGGCCCAAGCAGCACCACGTCCACACCCGCAGAATTAAAACCAGACTCCAGCGCCGCTTCCAGCATGTAACCTGAAATACGGGTGTCTTTACCAATCAACACCGTGGGCCGCTCCTCGCTACGGCGCAACACCCGTCCCACAGCATGGGCCAAGCGCAATACAAAATCAGGCGTGATCGGGGCTTGGCCTACCGTGCCTCGAATGCCATCAGTACCAAAATATGCGCGGCTCATTGTCGTCCTTGTTGTATTAAAAGATTGGATTTTCGCACCACCCCCCCAATCCCCGGGAAGAAAAAAGCCCCGCTTCAGCGGGGCTGCAAGACACCTAGAAAACGCTCCAGATGCTCAATGTTTGGCATTCTTGATCAAGAAATCCAGCACGATTTTTTGCTCGTCTTCCGTCAGCCCAGCACGCTGGAACATGCTGGGTGTGATGCCACGCCACTGCTGCTCAGTGAACTGAGCTGGATCACGTGGACCGTGGCACACGGTACAACGCTGGTAAAAAATTCGCTCGGCTACAGACAGCGAGGCTGTCGCCTTTTCACGTAGCGCTACAGCGCGCTCCAGACCGTAGAACTTCTCATCGAAGGTGATCTTGCTGGGCACAACCTTGGGCGGCTCAAACGCCTTCGTACCACCCGGATCGGCATCGGTACATTTGCGTATCGATGCAATGCAGGTGTTGGCTGTGGTTGCTTGTGTGAGACCACTGGAGCGACGGCTAGAAGTCAAAAAATTAATCAACCCATTGTTGCAACGCCCCTTGCTATCCAACTGTGGCCACGCGCCCTCGTACAGACTCACCACGCCAGGCATGATCTTGTCAGACACGCGTGCACCCACCACCACAGCACCTCGGTTGTTGTACAGCTCGACCAAATCACCATCTTGGATGCCATGTGCCTTGGCATCTTCAACGCTGATGGTCAGCGGCTCACGGGTCTGCACGGTGTAACGCTTACGCAGCCGCTCAGAATTGTTCATTTGCGAATGCAAGCGCCAGTACGGGTGCGGACTCACCACATGCACCTGCCCGGCACGCGCATTACCCAGGTATTCGCCAGGCTCTTGCCACTGGGGCATAGGTGGCATGTCTGGAATGTTCATCTTCGCAATCGTGGAAGAGTACATCTCGATCCTGCCACTGCTCGTGTGCAGTGGGTTTTTCACGGGATCGGCACGGAAGTCACCGTGACGCACCCACTTATGCGCTTCCGCCGGAACAGGTATCGCTGCCATGCCATCGGCCCAAAACTTATCGAACGGCGTATGCTTGGCCGCGCTACTGGCTTCATAGGCAGCACGCACATAGTCCATGGGCGTTTTGCCTTCAGTGAAAGCGTATTCGACACCAAACAGCACGGACAGGCGGCGAAAAATTTCAAAATCATCCAGAGCATCATGCTGGGGCGCAATGATCTGCTTCATGGCATACACCTTGTCGATGCTGTAGGTACCTGCCGAAGAAATATCGTTGCGCTCCACCGTGGTGGTGGCTGCCAACACAATGTCAGCCCAACGGGCCGAACCATTCCACCAAGGCTCATGACAAATGATGGTGTCCACGTTGTGTGCCGCACGAGCCAACTCATTCAAATCCTGTTGGTGCGAGAAGGCATTGTTACCTGCGTTGTAAATGAGCTTGACGGTGGGATAGGTGTACTTACTTCCGTTGTAAGTGAACTCCTTGCCGGGGTTGAGCAGCATCTCGCTGATACGCGAGGCTGGGCAAATCTTTTTGACAGGATTGCGCCCCTGTGAAAGCCCAGTGGGTGCCGTCCCACCCGACTGTGGCATGCCTCCACCACCGTAATGCCAGCTAAAACCCACCCCCTGTCCAGGCAAACCAATATTGCCCAGGATGCAGGCAAAGTTCACGATAGCCCAGTAAGGCATCTCACCATGGTGGGCACGCTGGATAGCCCACGAGCCACACAGTTGTGTACGCTTCGAGGCCATGAGCTCGGCCATAGAGCGAATCTTGTCGGCAGGAATCCCAGTGATCTTGGCTGCCCACTCGGGTGTTTTGGCAGGCGTACCATCCTTGCCCTCTAGGTAGGCACGGTATTTGTCAAAACCCACCGTGTATTTGTCAATAAAAGCCTGGTTGTGCTTTTTTTGGTGAATCAGGTGGTAGCCCATCGCCAAGAACAAGGCCGTATCGGTATTGGGGACGATGCGCACCCACTCCGAGCCCATTTTTTCATCGGTGGTCGTAACCTGTGGGTTGATCGACAGGAACTTACAACCTGCCTTTTTGATAGCTTCCCAGCCAGAGTACATCTCATGGTCACACACGGTGTACTCAATGCGGTTGTTCTTGTCTGGATCACAGCCGATGAAAACAACCAATTCGGTATGGTCACGCAACTGCTCCCAAGCAGTCTGTGCCGAATACACCTCCATATCGCCAATCACCATCGGCATGATGATCTGTCCAGCACCCGCAGAATAGTCTCCGGTGGTCATGGACGAGCCGCCCAGCAGATTGAAAAACCGCCCTTGCAGTACGTTGGGTCGGAAAATACCAGCGTGCGACCAACCACCATAGGAGCTGGAGAAACACCCTTCATTGCCATATTTTTCAATCGTGTCCAAGATGGCCTTGGCCGTGAGGCCCAGCGCCGTGTCCCAGCTCACTTGCACCCATTCATCTCTACCACGCAACTCAGGCTTGTTGCTACCCTGGTAACCGTTTTGCACCCACTCCAAGTAGGACTTACGCACCATGGGGCCAGTGATGCGGGTCTTATCGTAGGTACGATCGAGCACACCTTCGGTAAGCATTGCCGTGGGCATTTTGTCGCTCGCCTGGGCCTCAACCTGGACGATGCGGCCCTTTTCCACCGTAGCAATCAACGGGCCATAGTGCGTGGCATGCGGCACCTTGCCACTGAACGCTCGCAAGGCCGCCAATTGCGCTTGCTCATCGGGCTCTGCCGCAAAAGCCTTGAGCACAGGCGATAGCTCAAAGCCCGCTGCTACCGCCCCCATAGCACCAGCCAAGCTGGTGCCCATCCATTGGCGCCGTGTGAACTGCATGACGTTCCCCTTGCGTGAAAGTGAAGTCCATTAAGCAGCAAGTTTTCTACGCTATCAAGGGTATATGACAAATTTGCAAGGGAACACCGCTATAGCAGCTACTCACTCATTGAGGCTTTGCGACTAACACTGGGGGCAAGCTGCCCCACCACGCAGAGGCCTCCCACTGAACAAAACGCTGTGCCAGTTCAGAGAGCAAACGCGCCTTCACATCGTCTGATGCAAAAGAGGTGCGAATGGAGTTACGCGCCATCTCCTTGAGCTCATGGTAGGTCACATCGGTCTGCGCCACGGCAAGCAGGCACTCTTTCACGATGTCAGTGGCAAACATACCCTCATCGTCAGTGGAAAGACTCACAGGCAAGCCCAGGCGCAAATAAGTCAAAAAAGGGTGCTGGCGAATGTCCGACACAGCGCCCAATTTCAAGTTGCTGGTCAGGTTGATTTCAATCGGCACCGCCTGGGTGATGGCGTAATGCAGCGTCAGTGGGTCGTCCATCAAACGCACGCCGTGGCCCAGGCGTTCAGCGCCCAGCAGCAGCGCGTCGCGCGGGTTGTGCCGTGCGCCCAGCTCGCCCGCATGCAGGGTGCGCCGCCAGGGGCGGTTTTGTCGGTGCACATCGGCAAGCACCGGGCCGTACACCGTCTGGCCATGTTCCAGCGCGGGGGTATCGCCCTCGTTGGCCAGCAAGTCGATGCCCGGGATATAGGGCGAAGGCCCAGCCCGCAGCATGGCCTGCACCTGGGCATCTTGCTCGGCCGCAGGGGCCGTGCGGAAATAGGCATTGTTAAAGCGCACGGTCAAACCCCAACGTGCCTCCAGCCGCTGGGCGATAGCCTCGTACTGTGGCACCTCCTCAGGAGGAATGCGCTCGGTGAACTCCACATAGCTCACGCCCGCTTGCACGGCGCGCTGGGCAAACTCGTTGTAAGACTGCTCTAGGTTGCGCCAGTCACCGCCAATGGCCAGGGCCATCAGCCGGAACATGGCCTCAAAGCGCTCAAAAGGTTGTACGCCCTCAGGTAGCACGGCCAACGCCACCAGCCGTTCGCGGTCGGCCTGTGGCCACGAGAGGTAGGGTGCTTGTGCGGGCAGACTGCGCAGCCAGGCCAGCTCGTCGGGGTAGAGCCAGGCGCGGCCCTGGGTGTCAGAAAGGGTCTGGGCCAGCGTAGCAGCGTCAATGATGGGATTGCGCTGCTCCAGCAGCGTGCGGTAGGTGGCAGGCGTGAGGCTGCCCCAGGGGTGAATGTGCAACATGCCGCCTTTGGGCATGGCCTGGCACAACTGCTGAATGTGGGGCGCGGCCTGTTCGGTGGGCAGGGCGCGCAGGGCGTCTAAGTTGATGCGCGAGCGCTGCACCGCCTCAGCCCGGCTGCGTTGCACCTGCGCGGCATAGCGCGCCTGCAACTGCGCCAGGTCTTCAGGGGTGAACTGCTCGTGCGCCGCCGGTGCCAGCCACTGCTCCCATTCGCTGCGTGCAATGGTGCGTTGCGCCAGGGGCACGCTCACATCGGCATGGCGCAGGATCAAACGCTGCTGCACAGCCTCAAAGCGTGCCTGCTGGCGTGCCAGCTTGGCGTCCAGGCTGAGAGAGGCATCGGTGGCGCCACCTGCACAGGCCCCCAACCACACCACGGTGGCCAGCGTAGCTGCAGCGCGCCACAGACCCCGCCGCTGGGGTGGTTGAATGTTGGACATCGCCCCCTCTCTTTCTTTATGCATAAAAATGGCCTATGGCCCTTATGGGACAAGCGCTAGCAGCTATGAAAAAAGAAGCGTTTTAGCCTGTGGTTAAGCCAAGCACGCCTCCCCGGCTGCACCTCAGGCCGTGGCCCGTGCCGCTGCCAGCACCTGCAGGGCCTGCACGGTTTCACGCACATCATGCACGCGCACGATGTGCGCGCCACGCTCTACCGCCATCAACGCAGCAGCCACGCTGCCTACCACGCGCTGCTCAGGCGGTGGGGGCTCCTGTGCCTGGCCCTGCAAAGCAGCACCAATGGATGACTTGCGTGACCAGCCCAGCAAGAGCGGGTAACCAGCTACCGCCAACTCCCGCTGGTGTTCAAGCAAGGCAAAATTTTGGGCCACCGTTTTGCCAAAGCCGATCCCTGGGTCTAGCACAATCCGAGCCTTTTCGACTCCCAAGGCTTGCAGATCAAGCGCGCTGCGCTGCAAAAAAGAGAGCACTTGTGGCACCACAGCGCCCTCCATGGGCGCTAGCTGCATGGTCTGTGGATCGCGGTGCATGTGCATCAGGCACACACCGCACTGAGGGTGGGCAGCCACCACCTGGGCCGCACCTGGTTGGCGCAGCGCCCAAATGTCGTTGATGATGTCCGCGCCCACATCCAGCACCTGCTGCATGACGGCGCTTTTGTAGGTATCTACCGACACCGGCACACCCAGGCGCACAGCTTCGCGCACCACTGGAAGTACGCGCTGCAGCTCCTCCTCCAGCGGCACCGCCGGGCTGCCGGGGCGTGTGGATTCGCCCCCAATGTCCAGCATATCGGCGCCCTCTTGCAGCAAGCGCTCGCAGTGGCGCAGTGTGGCTGACAGGCCGGCATACTGACCACCGTCAGAAAACGAATCGGGCGTGGTGTTGACAATGCCCATCACCTGGGGGCGGCTCAAATCAATGCGAAAGCGCGTGGTGTGCCAAAACATACAGCCTCAACAACAAACGTCAGAAATGACAACGGGGCTGAGACAGCCCCGTGAACAGCACCTCAACCCTGTGCAAAGGTGGCGATCAGGCCGCCGTAGGCGCCGGATCCGTTTTCACTGCAGGCGTGCCACCACTGGAGCCGTCACCGCCTGACGACGGTGTGCGCGGCGTCCAGTCCTTGGGAGGACGGGGCTCGCGGCCCGCCATGATGTCTTCCAACTGCTCGGCATCGATGGTTTCCCAGTCGAGCATGGCCTTGGCCATGGCGTGCATTTTGTCGGAGTGTTCTTCGATCAGGCGGCGCGCCAGCGCGTACTGCTCGTCGATGATGCGGCGCACCTCGGCATCCACCTTTTGCATGGTTTCTTCCGAAATGTTGGTGGTCTTGGTGACCGAGCGGCCCAGGAACACCTCGCCCTCGTTCTCGGCATACACCATCGGGCCCAGGGCCTCACTCATACCATAGCGCATCACCATGTCGCGCGCGATATGGGTGGCACGCTCAAAGTCGTTGCTCGCTCCGGTGGTCATTTGGTTCATGAACACTTCTTCGGCAATGCGACCACCAAACAGCATGGCGATTTGGTTGAGCATGTATTCCTTGTCGTAGGAATAGCGGTCTTTCTCGGGCAGGCTCATGGTCACACCCAGGGCACGACCGCGCGGGATGATGGTGACTTTATGCACCGGATCGCACTTGGGCAGCAGCTTGCCGATGAGCGCGTGACCTGCCTCGTGGTAGGCCGTGTTGCGGCGCTCCTCCTCGGGCATGACCATGCTCTTGCGCTCGGGGCCCATGATGATTTTGTCTTTGGCCTTCTCAAAGTCTTGCATCTCGACCACGCGCGCATTGCGGCGCGCGGCCATCAGGGCTGCCTCGTTGCACAGGTTGGCCAAGTCAGCACCACTCATGCCGGGCGTACCACGCGCGATGATGCCGGGGTTCACGTCCTGCCCTGCAGGAATCTTGCGCATGTGCACCGACAAAATCTGCTCACGGCCACGAATGTCAGGCAGCGTGACGTACACCTGACGGTCAAAGCGACCAGGGCGCAGCAAGGCGGCATCCAGAATGTCGGGACGGTTGGTGGCAGCCACCACGATCACGCCCAGGTTGGTTTCAAAACCATCCATCTCCACCAGCATTTGGTTGAGCGTTTGCTCGCGCTCATCGTTGCCACCGCCCAGGCCAGCGCCACGTTGGCGGCCCACAGCATCAATTTCGTCAATGAAGATGATGCAGGGGGCATTTTTCTTGGCATTCTCGAACATGTCGCGCACGCGGGCTGCGCCCACACCAACGAACATTTCCACGAAGTCAGAACCCGAGATACTGAAAAACGGCACCTTGGCTTCACCCGCAATCGATTTGGCCAGCAGGGTTTTACCCGTCCCCGGAGGCCCCACCAACAGCAAGCCACGCGGAATACGGCCACCGAGTTTTTGGAATTTTTGTGGGTCTTTCAGGAAGTCCACCACTTCCTTGACCTCTTCCTTGGCCTCGTCACAGCCAGCCACGTCGGCGAAGGTGACGGTGTTGTTGTTCTCATCGAGCATGCGCGCCTTGCTCTTGCCAAAGCTGAACGCACCACCCTTGCCACCGCCTTGCATTTGGCGCATGAAGTACACCCACACGCCAATCAAGAGCAGCATGGGCCCCCAGCTGACCAGCAAGGTCATGAGCAGCGAGCCCTCTTCGCGCGGTTTGACGTCGAACTTGACGTTGTTGTTCACCAGATCGCCCACCAAGCCGCGATCGAGGTAAGTGGCCGTGGTGCGCACCTTGCGATCATCGTTGGTGGTGGCGATGATTTCGGTGCTGCCGCCCGGCCCTTCTTGAATGAGAGCGGTACGAATACGGTTGTTACGCACCTCATCCAAAAATTCGGAATAGGCCATATGGCTCGCACCAGCAGTGGCTCGGGTGTCAAACTGCTTGAACACCGTGAACAGCACCATGGCAACGACCAACCACACGGCAAACTTTGAAAACCACTGATTGTTCAAGCGCGGGCTCCAGATCAAAAAAAGAGGACAGGACATGCACCTGTCCAAGTAGGACGCTATTTTAGGGTTTCAAGTTCAACCCCAACTTTCATCCCAACGACACAAACACACTGATAAAGCGGATTTATGCCTGCTGCACGGTGCTTTGACAGCGTTTTCACACGGTTTTCAGCCCCATGCCAATCAAGAAAGTCTCTGCCGACTGTGGGCGCGAGGCTTTCGGCTTGCAAGTTTTCACTGTGTGGAAGTTGGCTTTGAACAGCTGCACCAGCTCGTTATAGCCACTACCGTGAAACAGCTTCACCACCAGCGCACCTTCGCGCTTCATGTGGTGCTGTGCAAAATCCACGGCCAGCTCAATCAAATGAGCCACGCGCACGCCATCCACCGAGGCCACGCCCGACAAATTGGGCGCCATGTCCGACACCACCACATCCGCCAGTCGCCCACCCAGGGCAGCCTGCAACTGCGCCAGCACCGCTTCTTCGCGAAAATCACCCTGGATGTAGGTCACGCCTTCAATGGGCTCCATCGGCAAAAGATCAACGCCAATGATGGTGCCACCACCCTGCCCTGGCGCGGCACCACCTGCCGTCAAGCGGCGGCGCAGGTACTGGCTCCAGGCCCCCGGGGCACAGCCCAAATCCACCACTGTGGCGCCGGGCTGGATGAGGTGCCACTGCTCATCGATTTCTTTGAGTTTGTACGCAGCGCGGGCACGGTAGCCGTCTTTTTGGGCGGCTTTCACATACGGGTCGTTGACGTGTTGGTTGAGCCAGGCTTTGTTAACCTTGCTGCTCTTGGTCTTTGTTTTCATGCTGATTTCAAGCGCTTGCTTCCTCGCCGGATAATACGCGCCATGCCTCATATTGAATTGACCCCAGCCGAACGCCGGGAACACCGTGCCGATGCCCACCACCTTGACCCCGTGGTCATGATCGGCGGCGACGGCCTGACTGCAGCCGTACAAAAAGAAGTCGATGCCGCCCTGAACGCCCACGGGCTGATCAAAGTGCGCGTATTCAACGACGACCGCAGCGCACGCGAAGCCATTTACCAGCAACTGTGCGACGCGCTGAATGCCGCGCCCATCCAGCACATTGGCAAACTGCTGGTGCTGTGGCGCCCGCAACCAGAAAAAACCAAGGCCCTGGACGAAGACCGTAAACCCGGTCCGCGTGACGTGAAAGTGCTGAAATTTGGCCGCCCTGGCCAGCGCCCGGAAATCAAGCAACTGCGCGTACTGGGCAACCAGCGCCTGACCCCCGGCGGCCAGATCAAACGCGCCAAGCCGAAGAAAAAATCCATCAAGAAAACCCAGGGCGACTGAGCATGGCCGTGCAGACGCCCGCCCCACAGCGCCACATTGTGTGCATGAAGTGGGGCACCAAGTACGGGCCGGAATACGTCAACCGCCTCTACGCCATGGTGCGCCGCCACCTGCGCGGTGACTTCCATTTCGTGTGCCTCACCGACGACGCCAAAGGCATCCGCGCCGAAGTGCAGTGCCTGCCCATTCCAGCGCTGAACCTGCCTGCAGGCATTCCTGAGCGGGGCTGGAACAAGCTGGCCACCTTCAGCGCCGACCTGCACGGCCTGCGCGGCACCGCCTTGTTCTTGGACGTGGATGTGGTCATCACCGGCAGCCTGGACGAGTTTTTTACCCAGCCAGGTGAATTTCTCATCATCCACGACTACAAACGGCCCTGGCGCATCACTGGCAACTCCTCGGTGTACCGTTTCGAGCTGGGCGCCCACCCCGACGTGCTGGAGTACTTTCGCGGCCATTTCGACGAAATTCGCAAACAGTTTCGCAACGAGCAAGCCTATCTGTCGGACTTTTTGCACAAGCAAGGCAAGCTGCAGTACTGGCCTGCGGCTTGGTGCCCCAGCTTCAAGTACCACGGCATTCCCCGCTGGCCGAGCAATTACTGGAAGGCACCGTTCGTGCCACCAGGCGCGCGCATCGTCATCTTCCACGGCGAATGCAACCCGCCCGACGCCTTGGCAGGTCGGCGCAACAGGCGCTTTCGCTTCATTCAGCCTGCCACCTGGGTGGCCGAGCACTGGCGCGAATAAGCGCCGCAGCCACACCACTGCAAAATAAAGGCCAAAACGGCCTCTAAGCCTTACCAGGCAAGCGCGGGCAGCTACTTTTTTAATAGCCGCCACGCGCCCTACTGCACTGCGTTTTACTCTTCTTCGTGGGTCAAGCTCAGGCCCAGGGCGCCACGGCGGCGCAGCCAGGGGCTGGGACGGTAACGCGGATCGCCATACACCGTCTGCATATTGAAGAGCACTTCCAAAATGTTGGCCGGGCCCCAGCGGTCCCCCATGGCCAGCGGGCCTTGCGGGTAGCCCAGGCCCAAAGTGACGGCAGTTTCCAGGTCTTTCGGGCTGCAAATGCGTTGCTGGCAAATATCGGCAGCAATGTTGACGATGGCCGCCAGCACGCGCTGGGTGACAAAGCCACCGCTATCGCGCACCACGCTCACCGCCTTGCCATCGCGCGCAAACAGCGCGTGCGCCGCGTCGCGCATATCGGCGCGGGTGGCGGGGTTGGTGGCCAGCACGCGGCGGCGCGTGGCGCTGTCTTCAATCAGCAGGTCAATGCCCACGGTGCGTGTGGGGTCCAGACGCTCGACGGCTGCCACCGTGGTGACATCAAAGCCCAGCGGCGCCACCACAATCAAGGCCTGGGCCGAAGGCGCGGCGCCGGTTTCAATCTGCGCGCCCAGGTCTTTGAGCAACTGGTACAGCTCGGCACGGCGCGTAGCGCGCGGCGAGACCCACACGGGCGGCACCTTCGCCACTTCAGGCACGGCAGGCTCAGGGGGCACCTGGGCCACGCCACCTTCGTAACGGTAAAAGCCTTGGCCCACTTTCTTGCCCACCACACCGCCAGCCAGGCGCTGCGCGGTGATCACGCTGGGGCGGTAGCGCGGTTCGTCGTAATACTGGCGGTAGATGGCCTCCATCACGGGGTGGGACACATCCAGCGCCGTCAAGTCCATCAACTCAAACGGGCCTAAGCGAAAGCCCACCTGGTCACGCAAGATGCGGTCGATGGTGGCGAAGTCGGCAATGCCCTCGCCCACAATGCGCAGCGCCTCGGTGTTGTAGCCACGCCCTGCGTGGTTGACGATAAAGCCCGGCGTGTCTTGCGCTTGCACCGGCTGGTGGCCCCACTGGCGCACGGCCTGGGCCAAGGCGGTGCAAATGGCGGGGTCGGTTTTCAGACCAGCAATCACCTCCACCACTTTCATCAGCGGCACGGGGTTGAAGAAATGCAGACCGGCAAAGCGTTCGGGGCGCTGCAGGCTGGCGGCAATTTGCGTCACCGACAGCGACGAGGTGTTGCTCACCAGCACCGCATCGGGCGCCACCACGGCTTCCAGCTGGGCAAACACGGCCTGCTTCACGTCCAGACGCTCCACAATGGCTTCCACCACCAAGGTGCAGTCTTTCAGCGCCGCCATCTCGGTCACAGGCTGCAGACGGGCGCTCCAGGCTTGCAGCTGCTCTTCGCTGATGCGGCCCTTGGCCTGCAGGCGCTGCCACTGCTCTTGCACGGCAGTGCGGGCGGTGTCGGCGGCGCCACTTTGGGCATCAAACAGCAGTACCTGGCAGCCACCTTGAGCGGCAATTTGGGCAATGCCCCGGCCCATGGCACCAGTGCCAACAAGGCCCACGAAAGGGTAAATGGGTGTGGTCATAAGAAAATTTTTCAACAAAAAAAGTCCCGGTGCAGCAGCACGCCCCGATGGGTTCAGCGGGCAAATTTGCCGTCTTTGCCCAGCATGAGTAAATCGACGAACTTGCCCGAGCTGTGCTGGGTGGGCGACAACTCCACCGGGTAGCCACCCAGGTTCACGCGCATACCCTCCAGTGCCTGCAGCAAACTGGCGCGGGTGGGTTTGGGGCCGGCACGCTCCAGCGCTTCCACCAGGAATTTGGCCGACAAAAAGCCTTCCATCTGGCTGAAAGTGAAGTCTTCTATGCCCTGCGCGCGCGCCAGGCGCTGGAACTCGCGCGACAAAGGTACGCTGGCATTCCACGGCGAGGGCACGACCTGCGACACCACCACGCCACGAGCGCGCGCGCCCAAGCCCTGGTTCAACTGCACGTTGCTGATGACCGAGAGCACATAAAACGTGGTGTGGTGGCCTGCACCTTGGTAGGCGGCAATGAAGTCCACACTGGGCTTGCCTGCGCTGATGACGATGATGGCCTGCGGATTGGCCTCGGCCACCGCGTTCACCGCATGCAGCATCTTGGCGCCATTGACTTCCAGCGGAGCTGTGGCCACCAGCTGCACGCCCAGCTGGCGCGCCGATGCCTGCACCGAGGCCAAGCCCCCTGTGCCAAAAGGATTGTTCAGGTACACCACCGCCACACGCTTGATGCCCATGGTGGTTTGGTGCTTGAGCATGGCGTGCAGCTCGGTGGCGTAACCTGCCTTGATGTTGAAGGTGTAGCGCAGTTCTGGTTTGCGCAGGTCTTCAGAACCCGTAAAGGCCGCAATCAAGGGCACGCCGGTTTGTTCGGCCAGCGCCATACCGGCCAGTGCCGGGGGGGTGCCCGCATACTGGAACAGTGCCAGCACCTTGGCTTCATCAATGAAATGGCGGGTGTTGGCTTCGGCCTTTTTCGGGTCGTAACCATCGTCGAGGGCCAGCACACGGATCTTGCGTCCGCGCACCCCTCCCTTGGCGTTGATGTGATCGAAGTACAGGCTCGCGCCCTGGCGCACTTCCCGTGTAATGCCCTCCAACGGACCGTTGAGCTGGCACGATTGACCAAGCAAAATTTCCGTGTCGGTCACCCCGGGGCTGTCGGCAGCAGCGGCGGCGGGGCTTTGAGGCTGGGCCTGGGCCTGAGCCGTCATCAGACAGGTGGCCAGCGCGCACAGCAGCACACTGACACAGCGGCGAAGCGGTTTCATCACATCCACACTCCTTCAAAATCGCCCTGAGATGAAGCACACTGTGCTTCATTTTTCATAGCTGCTCGCGCTGAACCAGAAAGGAATTGAGAATTTAAAGACCCTCAAAACCGCACTGAGCAAGCGCAAGCAGCTATAAAGTTTGCAGCAACCCTTAGGCTGCAGCCTCCTCATTTTTGTGCGCGTTGGCACCCATACCAAGGTAGGTGTCGATGATGCGGCGGTCGTTGAGCAAGTCTTGCGCATCGCCCGACAGCGCCACGGCGCCCATTTCCAGCACGTAGGCGCGATCAGCCACCTGCAGCGCGGCGCGCGCGTTTTGCTCCACCAGCAGCACCGACACGCCATGGCGGCGCAGCGACGCCACCACCTGCAGCACTTCGCGCACGATCAGCGGCGCCAGGCCCAGCGAAGGCTCGTCGAGCATCAACAGGCGCGGGCGCGCCATCAGCGCACGGCCAATGGCCAGCATCTGGCGCTCACCGCCCGAGAGGGTGGACGACATTTGCAAACGACGCTCTTTGAGGCGCGGAAAAATTTCAAACACCTCTTGCATACGCAAGGTCTGGTCACGCTGACCACGGCGCCAACGTGAGAAGCCACCCAGCAAGAGGTTGTCTTCCACCGTCATCTCGCCAAACAGTTCGCGCTTTTCCGGCACCAGCCCTACGCCACGCGAGACCATGGCCTCGACGCTGGGGCGCGCAATGCGCTCGCCCGCCAAGGTGATGGCGCCCTTGGAGGGCAGCAAGCCCATGGCGGCGCTCAGCAGCGTGGTTTTGCCCGCGCCGTTGGGGCCGATGACGGTGACGATCTCGCCCTCTTTCACATCGAGGTTGACCTCGTGAACGGCCTCGACCGGGCCGTAGGAGACGCAGATGCCCTGCAGTTGCAGCAATGTGCTCGCTGTGCTCATTTGGTGATCCCCGCAGCCAGGTCGTCGGCACCGCCCAGGTAGGCGTCCAGCACGCGCTGGTTGTTTTGAATTTCCTTGGGCGTGCCCTCGGCAATGACGGTACCGAACTCCAGCACGGTGATGCGGTCGGCCAGGTTCATGACGAACTCCATGTCGTGCTCCACCACCAAGATGCCCATGCCTTCCGAGCGCAGTTGGTTCAGCAGCGCGGCCAAGGCACGTTTTTCCAGGTGGCGCAGGCCCGCGGCGGGTTCATCCAGCAGCAGCACGGCAGGTTGACCGGCCAGGGCGCGGGCAATTTCCACAATACGCTGCTGGCCCAGCGCCAGCGAGGCAGCGGGCACATCGGCAAACTCGCCCAGGCCGCAGCGCTCGATCTGGCGGCGGGCTTCGGCCAGCAAGGCGGCCTCTTCACCACGATCGAGACGCAGCATGGAAGCAATCCAGCCCTTGTGCGCGCGGCGGTGCGCGCCCAAAGCCACGTTTTCCACCACGCTGCGCTGCCCCAGCAAACGCACGTGCTGGAAGGTGCGGCCCAGCCCCAAGGCAGCAAAAGCACGCGAAGGCAGCTTGCCCATGACCTGGTTCATCAAGCGCACGTCGCCCTCGGTGGGATCGTCCACGCCCGAAATCATGTTGAAGAACGTGCTCTTGCCCGCGCCGTTGGGGCCGATCAAGGCGTGTACCTCTCCAGCTTTGACGCTCATCGACACCTTGTTGTTGGCCACCAGGCCACCAAAGCGCTTGGTCACTTCACTGGCTTGCAAAATCACCGTGCCTGCAGCAGGCAGCTGGCGCTGCTCCAGTGCCACCACGTTTTTGGGCGTGGCGACTTTGCTGGGGCGCAGCAGACGGCTGGTGAAACGCTGCAAGGTGGGCCACATGCCTTCGGCAAAGCGCTGCAGCACCAGCACCATCAGCAGGCCAAACACCACCACTTCAAAGTTACCGCTGGTGCCCAGCAAGGAAGGCAGCACGTCTTGCAGCTTTTGCTTGAGCAAGGTGATGACGGTAGCCCCCAGCACAGCCCCCCACAGGTGGCCTGCGCCGCCCACCACAGCCATGAACAGGTATTCAATGCCAATGTTCAGGTTGAAGGGCGTGGGGTTGACGAAGCGCTGCATGTGCGCATACAGCCAGCCGGAAATCGCCGCCAGCAAAGCTGCCAGCACAAACAGCTTGATGCGGTAGTGCGCGGTATCGACACCCATGGACTCGGCCATGACGCGGCCACCCTTGAGCGCGCGAATGGCGCGGCCTTCGCGCGAATCGAGCAGGTTGTTCATCAGCCACATCGACACCAGCAGCACCGCCCAAATGAGCACGCCCAGCACGCGCGGATCGGCCAGGGAATAGCCAGCAATCGTCAAGGGCGGCACGCCGGTAATGCCGGTTTGCCCTCCCAGGAACTCCATGTTGCCAAATAGGTAGTACAGGCTCAGGCTCCAGGCAATGGTACACAGCGGCAGGTAGTGACCCGAGAGCTTGAGCGTGACCGAGCCCAGCGCCCAGGCAACCCCAAAGGTCAGTACCAGGCCAATCAGCAAACCCACCCAGGGCAAACCACCCATACCCACCAAGCCGCTGAGCGCCTGCACAGCGGCAGGCGAGGTGCAGGCCCAGGCGGTGGCGTAAGCGCCAATGCCCACAAACGCGGCTTGGCCAAACGAGGTCATGCCGCCCACGCCGGTAAGCATGACCAGCCCCACGGCGACGATGGAGTACAGGCCGATGTAGCTCATCACCACCACGGTGAACTCAGGCAACAGGCCCCAGGTGATAGCCAGCAGCGCCACGGCCAAGGCCGTCAGCTGCGAGCGTGTCAGCAGCCCGCCAGAGGCGGCAGTGGCTGACGATGCAGCGGAAACAGTGGGAGTAGGTGCGCTCATTCCTCGTCCTCCACATGGTGGCTGTTGAGCGAACGCCACCACAGCACCGGAATAATCAGTGTGAACACCAAAACCTCTTTGTAGGCACTGGCCCAAAAGGATGAAAACGATTCCAACTGGCCCACCAGCAAAGCGCCCAGCAGCGCCAACGGGTAGCTGGCCAGCCCGCCCACAATGGCGGCCACGAAGCCTTTGAGGCCGATCAAAAAGCCGGTGTCGTAGTACACCGTGGTCAGAGGTGCGATCAGCAGACCCGAGACAGCGCCAATCAGCGCAGCCAAGGCAAAACTAACGTCGCCCGACAGGTCGGTCGGAATTCCCATCAAACGCGCACCCACGCGGTTGATGGCGGTGGCACGCAGTGCCTTGCCCACCATGGAGCGCTCGAAAAACACAAACAGCAGCAGCACCAGCACCAGCGTCACGCCCAGCACCACCAGGGACTGACCGGAAATCATCATGGAGCCCAGCTCAAAACGCGCCTCAGAAAACGGCGTCGTGCGCGAGCCTTCAGCACCAAAGAACAGCAAGCCTGCGCCTACCAACACGCCGTGCAAGGCGACAGCCACAATCAGCAAAATCAGCACCGAGGCATCTGCCAGGGGGCGAAACACCAAGCGGTACAGCAGGGGCCCCAGCGGTGCAATCAGCACCAAAGTGGTCAAGGCCTGCAGCCACAGCGAGCCCGGCTGCACACCCAGCACCAGCGCCGCAGCCAGTAAAGGCATACCAACGCACCAAAATGCGGTGGCCACCCAATTCACGCCCTCGCCTTTTTTCCAGCGCCAGCCCTCTACGGCCAGCACCGTCAGCGCCAGTGCCAGCAGCAGCCACAGCGTGGCGGGCGTGCGCCCAGCCTGCAGCATGACCATGGTCAAAGCGCCAAAGGCGACAAATTCACCCTGCGGAATAAAAATCACGCGGGTGACGGAAAAAACCAGGACCAGCGCCAGCGCCATCAGGCCGTAAACGGCTCCGTTGACGATGCCGTCCTGCCCCAGCAACAGGGCAATCTGGAAATCCATGTTCGTCTTTCTTGTTGCATTCCAAAACAACCCCAGGGCCCTAGCGGGCCCTGGGGGTCTTCGGCAATGGTTTGAAGCCCCAAGGACTTCAAAAAACCATCAAGGCTGGTATTTCCAGGTGCCGTTTTCGATTTTCACCATCACGCGGGCACGCTGATCGAGCCCGAGGTGATCGGTGGGCGACATGGTGAAGATGCCGTGTGCGCCAGGTACTTCCTTGAGCTGCTCCAGCGAGTCACGCAGCGCCGAGCGGAACTCAGGCGTGCCAGGCTTGGCTTTTTTCAGCGCGGCAGGCACGGCAGCGGCCATCAGCACACCGCTGTCCCAGCCGTGCGCGCCAAAGGTGGACACGCTGCCTTTGCCATGGGCGGCTTCATAGGCTTTCACGTAAGCCAGCGCAGAGGCCTTCACAGGATGGCTGTCAGGCAACTGATCGGCCACCAGCACAGGGCCGGCGGGCAGCAGCGTGCCTTCCACGTCTTTGCCACCCACGCGCAGGAAATCGGCATTGGCCACGCCGTGGGTCTGGTAGTACTTGCCAGTGAAGCCACGCTCTTTCAGCGCTTTTTGCGGCAGCGCTGCGGGCGTGCCCGAGCCGGCAATCAAAATGGCATCGGGCTTGGCAGCCATGATCTTCAGCACTTGGCCGGTGACCGAGGTGTCAGTGCGGCTGTAGCGCTCGTTGGCGACGATTTTCAGCTTCTTGAGCTCGGCAGCCTTGGCAAATTCGCCGTACCAGCCTTCGCCGTAAGCGTCAGAAAAACCAATGAAGGCCACCGTCTTGGCGCCCGAAGCAGCCATGTGCTCGGCAATCGCCAGCGACATCATGATGTCGTTTTGCGGAGTCTTGAACACCCACTTGCGCTTGTCGTCCATGGGCTCGACGATGCGTGCCGAAGCGGCCATGGAGATCATGGGCGTCTTGGTTTCAGCAGCCACGTCGATCATGGCCAAGGAGACAGGCGAAGTGCTCGAACCCAGCACGATGTCCACCTTGTTTTCGCTGATGAGCTTGCGCATGTTGGACACACCGTTGGTGGTGTCCGAGGCGTCATCGAGCACGATGTAGTTGACCTTTTCGCCGGCGATGGTCTTGGGCATCAGGGCCACGGTGTTCTTCTCGGGAATACCCAAAGAAGCTGCGGGGCCGGTGGCCGAGACGGTCACACCAACGTTGATGTCGGCCAGGGCTACGCCACTGGCAGCGAGCAAACAAGCAGTGACCAGCGTCGAGAGGGTCAAGCGTTTCTTCATCGTATGTCTCCTTTAAGGATGGTGGTTAAAAAACTTCAACGAGCGCGGGGCGCATCATGCGCGAGGAAGCAAGCCTCAGGCGCGTTCCAAAGCTAGGGCAATACCCTGCCCCACGCCAATGCACATGGTGGCCACGGCGCGGCGCCCACCCGTGCGCTCCAGCTGGCGCAAGGCCGTGAGGGCCAGGCGCGCACCCGAAGCACCCAGAGGGTGGCCCAGCGCAATCGCACCGCCGTTGGGGTTCACATGCGCGGCATCGTCGGGCAGGCCGAGCTGGCGCAGCACAGCCAAGCCCTGAGCCGCAAAGGCTTCGTTCAGCTCAATGGTGTCCAGGCTGTCGAGCGACCAGCCAATGCGCGCCAGCAGCTTTTGTGTGGCGGGTGCCGGGCCAATGCCCATGATGCGCGGCGGCACGCCCGCAGCGGCTGCGCCCACGATACGTGCGCGCGGTGTCAGGTTGTAGCGCTTCACGGCGGCGTCCGAGGCGATCAACAGCGCACAGGCACCATCGTTCACGCCCGAGGCATTGCCTGCGGTGACGGAGCCGTCAGGGCGCACCACGCCTTTGAGGCGGGCCAGTTGCTCCAGGGTGGTTTCCGGGCGGGGGTGCTCGTCTTGGCGCACCACTACCGGCTCGCCCTTGCGCTGGGGGATGGTAACGGGAACGATCTCACCGTCAAAAAAGCCTGCGTCTTGCGCGGCCTTGCAGCGCTGCTGCGAGCGCAGCGCCATGGCGTCTTGGTCAGCGCGCGAGATATTGAAGTCTTGCGCCACGTTCTCAGCGGTTTCGGGCATGGAGTCGATGCCGTACTGCGCCTTCATCAGCGGGTTGACGAAGCGCCAGCCAATGGTGGTGTCTTCCACGCGTGCGGTGCGCGAAAAAGCGCTGTCGGCCTTGCCCATGACGAAGGGCGCGCGCGTCATGCTTTCCACGCCACCGGCAATCATCAGTTCGGCTTCGCCCGAGCGAATGGCGCGGCCAGCCATGCCGATGGTGTCCAGGCTGGAACCACACAGGCGGTTGACGGCGCTGCCCGGTACGTCCACAGGCAGGCCAGCGAGCAGCGCCACCATGCGTGCGACGTTGCGGTTGTCTTCACCCGCTTGGTTGGCGCAGCCATACAGCACGTCGTCAATGGCGGCCCAATCCACACCGGGGTTGCGCTCCACCAGGGCGCGCAGCGGAATGGCCCCCAGGTCGTCGGCGCGCACACCGGCCAATGCGCCACCGTAGCGGCCAAACGGCGTGCGTACGCCATCCACAATCCATGCATTCACTTGCGTCATGTGCTTGCTTTCGTTGAAGCCGAAGAATCGGCAGAGAGAGAAGATGGCGTACGCCCCGCAGGCCAATGCACCGCAGGCACGCCGCCAAAAAACAGATCGGCCACGATAGGAGCCATGTCCTCGTAGCTGAGTTCACCTTCGGGGCGAAACCAGGTGAACATCCAATTGATCATGCCGAACAGCAGCATGGTGGTGGGCTTGGTCAAGCCCACCTCGCCCAAATGGGGCCAAATTTGCGCCACTGCACTAGAAAACTCGCGCGTGACGTGGCGCTCGGAGCCCAGGATGCGTGCTTGGTCTTGTTCGGTAAGAAATTTGATGTCTTCCACCAGCACTCGGTGGGCGTGCTGGGCCTGCGCGTACTCGACGACAAAGCGCCGAATCAGCTCGCGCAAGCGCGCTTGCGGCTCCAAGTTTTGGTCTGCCACCTCGCCCACCAGCACCTGTAAGCGCACCACATGATTTTCGGCAATGTTGACCAACAGGTCGTATTTGTCACGAAAGTAGTGGTACAGGGCAGGCTTGGACAGTCCACAGGCCTCGGCCACGCCATTCATGGACGTGGCCGAGTAGCCGCGCTGCGCAAACAGCTCGGCTGCACGCTGCAAGATCAGCTCGCGCTGGTCTTCGTAGCCTGATGAACGTCCTCGTGCCATGGGGTCTCCTTCTCTTTCTCTTGCTCTGTACTTTTTCTCAGCGGCAAGGCTGTGCCTGCGCTAGATCAAAAGGAGAGCGAATATAGCCGCAAACCCTTACCCAGCAAGCGCAAGCAGCTATGATTTTTGAGAAATTAAAGCAGACCATGGCAGATTTCAGCGCTCGTCGAACGAGAGCACCACCTGTGCGGTGATAGGACGGCACTGGCAGGTGAGCACGAAACCGGCTTCCACCTCGTTTTTGTCCAGGGCAAAGTTGCGCTCCATACGCACCTCGCCTTCCACGCACTTGGCGCGGCACGTGCCGCACACGCCAGAGGTACACGAGAACGGCACTTCCAGGCCAGCAGCCGAGGCAGCGTCCAAGATGCTGGGCATCTCTTTGCTGAAGCTGAACTCGCGCTTGAGGCCATCGCGCACGATGGTGATTTGCGCGCGTTCGGCATCGCCCTCTTGCGCTTGGTGCACCGCCGCACCCACCTGCCCGGCCGCCGACAAGGCCACGCCAAAGCGCTCGATATGGATGCGCTCTTCGGGCACGCCTGCAGCCAGCAACGCAGCCTGGGCTTCGTCGTTCATCTGGAACGGGCCGCAAACGAACACTTCGCTGATTTGCTCTGGCTGCACCACGCTGCGCAGGAAAGCGCCGACCTTTTCGCGGTCCATCAGGCCCATATTGATAGGCGCTTCGGTGTCTTCGCCCGAAAACACATGGTGCAGGGCCACGCGTGTGAGGTAGCGGTTCTTCAGGTCTTCCAGCTCCTCTTTGAACATGGTGGACTGCAGCGTACGGTTGGCGTACAGCAGCGTGAAGCGGCTGTGGGGCTCGCGCGCCAGGGCCGTTTTCATGATGGAGAGGATGGGCGTAATGCCGCTGCCACCGGCCACCGCCAGGTAGTGGCGCTGCGAGGCGGGATCCAGAGGCACGTAAAAACGGCCTTGGGGTGCCATCACCTGAATGGTGTCGCCCACTTTCAGGCTGCTGTGAATCCAGTTGGAAAACAACCCGCCGTTCACACGGCGCACGCCCACGCGCAAGTGGGCATCGTCCACGGCAGCGCAGATGGAGTAGGAGCGGCGCACGTCCTGGCCGTCAATGGTGGTGCGCAGCGTGAGGTACTGGCCTTGGATGAAGCCAAACACCTGGCGCAGCTCGGGTGGCACCTCAAAGGAGACGATGACGGCTTCAGCAGTGTCGGGCTCGATGGCGCAGACACGCAGGGGGTAAAAAGAGACGCTCATGGGGTCGATTCGTCGCAAAAAATAAAAAACGCCTCAAATTGGCTTGAAGTGCTCGAACGGCTCGCGGCAGTCCAGGCAGCGGTACAGCGCTTTGCAAGCAGTGGAGCCAAAGGCGGACAGGCGCTCGGTGTGTGTGCTGGCGCAGTGCGGACACGGCACGGCCGCAGCAGCGCGGCGCGGCACAAAGCGCACGGGCACACCTTGGCTGGCGTCCACCGGGCCGGGTGGCGCAATGCCGTAGGCACGCAATTTCTCGCGGCCTTCGGCGCTGATCCAGTCGGTCGTCCAAGCGGGTGCGCGCTGCAAGGTGACCTGGGCCGGGCCCAGGCCTGCGGCGTCGATGGCAGCCAGCACGTCGGACTCGATCACCTCAGTGGCTGGGCAGCCGCTGTAGGTGGGCGTGAGCACCACGTCGAGCACACCGTTCTCTAGCAAGCGCACATCGCGCACGATGCCCAGGTCATACAGTGAGACGGCGGGCACCTCGGGGTCGGGCACGCTGTGCAGCACTTGGCGAGCGTGCGCGATGCGGTCACCCCCCGGCTCCAGCACCACGGCAGGCGCTGCTGGAGCTTGCAAGGGCGTGAGTTCAGGCAGTGTCACCACACGCCTCCGGGGTAGCTGCGCTGCAGGTACTGCATTTCCGCCAGGATGTAGCCCATGTGCTCGCTGTGGCGGCCTTGCTTGCCACTGCTGCGGAACTTGCCCTCTTGCGTGGGCAGCTCCAGATCGGCTGCTGCCAGCATCTGGCGCACTTCTTCCAGCCACTCGGCGCGCAGGTCGGCCCAGCGTGGGCCCAGGCCGCTGCTGTGGGCTTGCTCGTCCACAGCGTCCAGCTCGAACAGCTCGTGGGTGTAGGGCCACAGGGTGGCCAGGGCCTCTTGCATACGGCGGCGCGATTCTTCCGTGCCGTCGCCCAGGCGCACCACCCAGTCACCCGCGTGTTGCTGGTGGTAGCGCGCTTCTTTCACAGCCTTGCCCGCAATGGCGGCCAGCTCGCTGTCGCTGGAGTCCTGCAGGCGTTGCCACAGCAGCTTCATCAGCGTGGCCACAAAAGCGTTGCGCAGGGTTGTGAAGGCAAAGTCGCCCCGGGGCAGCTCCACCATGGTGGGGTTGAAGTAGTCGTTCTCACCGCGCAGGAAAGCCAACTGGTCTTCATCGTGGCCACGGCCATCGACAGCACCAGCGCGGGTGAGCAGCGCACGGGCCTGGCCAATCAAGTCCAGCGCCATGTTCGACAGGGCAATGTCTTCTTCCAAAATGGGGGCGTGGCCGCACCATTCGCCAATGCGCTGACCCAGGATCAGGCAGGTGTCGCCCAAACGCAACAGGTAGCGAAACGCGGGATCGGTACCAATTCGAATGCTTTGCATAAATCAGTGCTCCCGGCTTACATGTGGTTCACGGCCTGGGGCAGGACGTAGAACGTGGGGTGGCGGTACACCTTGTCTTCAGCGGGGTCGAAGTACATGTCTTTGTCTGCCGGGTCGCTGGCCACGATTTGCTCGGAGCGCACCACCCACACGCTGGTGCCTTCTTGGCGGCGGGTATAGACGTCACGGGCCATTTGCACGGCCATCTTGGCGTCGGCGGCGTGCAGGCTGCCGCAGTGCTTGTGGTCCAGGCCCGCTTTGCTGCGGACAAAGACTTCCCACAGGGGCCATTCGGTTGCGGTGGCGGGGTTCACGGTGGTGCTCATAAGGTTCTCTCGTTTCTTTCAAATTTGATAGCTGCTTGCGCTTGCCCAGCAAGCGCAAGAGGCCGTTTTCATGGGTATTTGGATGAAAGGGTGCGGTGCAGCGGGCCTCAGGCCACAGCGCGCTGGCCCTCTTGTTTAGCGGCGTGGGCCAGGGCAGCCTCGCGCACCCAGGCGCCGTCTTCCCAGGCTTTGACGCGGGCGCTCAGGCGCTCGCGGTTGCAGGGACCGTCGCCGCCCACCACTTGCCAGAATTCCGACCAGTCAATGGCGCCAAAGTCGAAGTGCTGGCGCGCTTCGTTCCACTTCAGGTCGGGGTCGGGCAGCTCCACGCCCAGCACCTTGGCCTGGGGCACGGTGGCGTCGACAAATTTCTGGCGCAGGTCGTCGTTGGAGATGCGCTTGATGCCCCAGCGCATGGACAGCGCGCTGTTGGGCGACTGGTCGTCTGGCGGGCCGAACATCATCAGCGACGGCCACCACCAGCGGTTCACGGCGTCTTGCACCATGGCGCGCTGGGCGTCGGTGCCTTTTTGCATCATGACGAGCAAGGCGTCGTAGCCCTGGCGCTGGTGGAAGCTTTCCTCGCGGCAAATACGCACCATGGCACGGGCGTAGGGTGCGTAGGAGCAGCGGCAAATAGGCACCTGGTTCATGATGGCGGCGCCATCGACCAGCCAGCCAATCACGCCCACATCGGCCCAGGTGAGCGTGGGGTAGTTGAAGATGGAGCTGTACTTGGCGCGGCCCGTGTGCAGCGCGTCGAGCATTTCGTCGCGGCTGGTGCCCAGAGTCTCGGCAGCCGAATACAGGTACAGGCCGTGGCCGCCTTCGTCTTGGATTTTGGCCAGCAAGATGGCTTTGCGCTTGAGCGTGGGCGCACGCGTCACCCAGTTGCCCTCGGGCAGCATGCCGACGATTTCCGAGTGGGCGTGCTGGCTGATCTGGCGCACCAAGGTCTTGCGGTAGTGCTCGGGCATCCAGTCTTTGGCTTCAATGAAGTCGCCCGCGTCAATGCGCGCGTCGAAACGCTCTTGCAATTGCAGCTCTTCAGCGCTGCGCAACACGGGAGCTTGTGGGCTTTCTTTGCCCATGGTGTCCATGGCTTGGGTGTACATGGTCTTCCTCTTACAACGATCAAACAATCAACAAAACAAACACAACAGGCCCAGGTGCAACGGTGTGCTCACACCTGGGTGAAAAATCCTTCGGTGTGGATCAGCTCGGGCTTGGCGCCCAGGGCTTTGGCGGCGGCCACACAGTCATCCACAAAGCCCGTGGTGCCCGCGACGAACACGCTGTGGCCGCTCAAATCGGGGAAATGCTGGCCCAAGATGGCCGGAATACGCCCTTGCAGCAGGCCTTCTTGCTGCCCGCGCGTGAGCGTGGGCAGGTAACGGAAATTGGGGTAGCGCACTTGCCAGTAACGCATCAAGCCCACGTCGTACAGGTCGGCGGCTTCGCGCGCGGAGAACATCAGCGTCACGGGCTGCTTGTAGCCACGGCGCAGTGCCGCTTCGGTGAGCGACAAGATGGGGGCCAGGCCCGAGCCTGCCGCCAGGCACAGCACCGGGGTATCGACCGAGGGGTCGCCAATGAAAGTGCCGTGCGGGCCAGAGAAACGCAATTGCGCCCCCAGCTGCACTTCGTCGTGCAACCAGCGGCTGGTGCGCCCGGCAGCAGTTTCGGGGGCATCGGCATCCACACGGGTGACTTGCAGGCGGATTTCACCATCTGCACGGGGCGCGCTTGCCAGCGAGTAGCTGCGCACGGGAACGCCGTTGCTCGGGTCGCCCAGTTGCACGTACTGGCCGGGCCAAAAACGCATGGGCTCACCCAGGGGGCGCAGCACAAATTCGGTAATGCGGGGCGTGCGGGCAATGCGATCGACCAAGATGGCGTACTGCGATTCACGCGCCGGAAACAATTGGGGTTTGGCGTCTTCGGTGCCCCACTCGATTTCGAGTTCATCGGACAGCGGTTTGGCCATGCACATCAAGCCGAAGCCTTGGGCACGCTCGTCTTGCGACAGTGCCATATCGAGCACGAAGCCCTGGTCGAACTGACCAGCGCGCACTTTCACCTTGCATTCACCGCAGGCGCCAGCGCGGCAGTTGTTGGGCAGGGCATAGCCTGCACGTTCGAGGGCTTCGAGCACGGTCTGGCCGCTGTCGCATGCGACGGTTTGCCCGGAGGGATACAGCTTGATGTGGGTTGTCATGTTGTACTCAAGAATCAGAAAGCATCTGAAAGTGGCTTAGAAGACGGGAATGATGTCTTCCATATCGACGTCGGACACCTCTTGCCCGGTGATGCCCACTTCGGGAATCGCTGGGAAGGGGATGTCGTACTTGTCGAGCGCACCCTTGAGGTTCAGGATGGCGGTGCGCCAGTTGTTTTTCTTGGCTTCGTACTCAGGAATAGCAAAACCAGCAGCACGGGCGATGGCTTCGCCGTCGCGCTGGTTTTGAATGAAGTCCTCGGGCAGATCCCAGAAGTCCATGGGCGGCTCGAACAGCACAGCTGACAGGAACAGGTAGCCCGCACGAATTTGTTTGGTGATCAGGCTGCGGTCTTCCACGGCCAGCTTGGGGTAGTCGCGCTCCATCAGGGCCAGGCAAATGCCCATGTGGCGGCCTTCGTCCTTGCCAATGTTGCGGAAGGCCTCTTTGAACACCGGCTCGGTGCAGCCTGCAGCCATCTGGTGGAAGATGGTGGCGGCAGCAATTTCACCCATCAAGAAGGAGCTGAACAGCACGGCCAGGCTGTACTTGGGCACAGCTTGCTTGTAGCCGTTCCAGTAGCGCCCGCCGTTGAAGTACAGCCACTTGGCGTTCTTTTGCAGGCGCTTGCCCAGTTCGGTCTTGGGCTCGTAGGTCAGCGGATCGGGATGTTCCAGGAACTTGGTGATGGCCATGCCACACATTTGTTCGTGGTTTTGCTCATCTTGCGTGACGCTGAAGAAGCAGCGGCGCACTGCGTCTTCTTCGTGGGCTTCGTAGGTTTTAACGAAAGCCGAGGCAAACACCGGAGGAGCGGATGCGTCGAACACCGACAGCAAAGTCCACCAGTAAGCAATCGCTTCGCGCTGCTCCCAGGTGTATTTGTTGACGTTGAAGGTATCCCAAGGCAGCTTTTTCGGATCCCAGACCTCGCGGCGCGAGGCATCCCAAATTTCTTCGAGTTTTTTCGTCTGGCTGTGCCAAGACAGGGGATACACGTTGGGCTGCTCAGTCGCCGGTGGAAATTCCATCGTTTGGGCGATTTTTTCCTTGTTCATGACGCAAATGTCTCCTAACGGGGATGAAGAAATTTCGACTCAACCGACCGGTCGGTCGAAAATAAAGGAGGCGGTCAGGGCACCACCGCCCCCGGCACCTGCCTAAAAAACAGGTACCTAGCCGCCCCTGCACAACTTCAGGGGGCGGTGTTGCTTGGCTACGCTGCGATCAGCGTGGCCGTTGGTCAATCACCCGGCGGGCTTTGCCCACCTGGGTACGTTCAATCGAACCATACTCCAGCACATCCACTTTGGTGGTGATGCCCACCAAGGTTTTGATGCGATGCTGCAGCCAGTCACGAATTTTTTGCACTTCGTCAGCGCTGAGCTGCGCGCCTTGCTGAAGTTCACAACGCACAGCCACTTTGTCGAGGTTGCCATCGCGGGTGACGTTCAACTGGTACTGGCCCGAGAGCTTGTCATGCTGCAGCACGATTTCTTCGATCTGCGTGGGGAACATGTTCACGCCACGGATGATGAGCATATCGTCCGAACGGCCCACGATCTTGCCCATGCGGCGGAAGCTGCGCGAAGTGGGCGGCAGCAGGCGCGTCAAGTCGCGCGTGCGGTAGCGGATCATCGGCAGCGCTTCTTTGGACAGCGAAGTGAACACCAGTTCACCCTCTTGGCCATCGGGCAGCACTTCGCCGGTTTCGGGGTCGATGATTTCAGGGTAGAAGTGGTCTTCCCAAATCACCGGGCCATCTTTGCTCTCCACACACTCACTGGCCACGCCTGGGCCCATGATTTCAGACAAGCCGTAGATGTCCACAGCGTCAATGCCAGCCTTGCTCTCGATGTCGTGGCGCATAGCCTCCGTCCAAGGCTCGGCGCCAAAAATACCGGCCTTGAGCGAGCTTTCGCGCGCGTCCAGACCTTGGCGCTGGAACTCCTCAATGATCACCTGCATATAAGACGGTGTGACCATGATGATGTCCGGACGGAAGTCCTGGATCAGCTGCACTTGCTTCTCAGTTTGCCCACCCGACATCGGCACCACTGTGCAACCCGCGCGCTCGGCGCCATAGTGCGCACCCAAACCGCCAGTGAACAGGCCATAGCCGTAAGCGATGTGGATCATGTCGCCCGGACGACCACCCGCTGCGCGAATAGAGCGCGCCACCAGATTGGCCCAGTTGTCAATGTCTTTGGCCGTGTAGCCCACCACTGTGGGCTTGCCTGTGGTGCCCGACGACGCATGCACGCGCATCACCTGGTTGCGCGGCACGGCAAACATACCGAAGGGGTAGTTATCGCGCAGGTCTTTTTTGTAGGTGAAGGGGAACTTGGCCAGGTCGGCCAAGGTTTGCAAATCGTTGGGGTGCACACCCTTCTCATCGAAGGCTTTGCGGTAGTGCGGCACGTTGTCATAAGCGTGCTGCAAAGACCAGCGCAGGCGCTGCAGTTGCAGCGCCTGGATTTCGTCGCGGCTGGCGGTTTCAATGGGGTCAAGCTCTCCCGGTGCGGGTCGGGTTGCGGCCATGTGTGATCTCCTGGAATGGCGTGGCGGTAATTGGGAAAAATGCGGTCTGTACCCGCCTCAATGCTGCGGCAAGGCCACGGTTTGGCGGCCTTTCATGGTGTAGGAGCGTCCACGGAAAACGGCAATCAGCTCACCACGCTGGTTGCGCACCGTCACGTCGTACACGCCCGTGCGCCCGGCACGTGAAACCTCTACACCCTCGGCTGTCAGCACATCACCCTCGCGCCCAGGGGCCAGAAAGTCAATCGACAGGCCCGAAGCCACAGTCATTTCGTTGGTGGCGTTGCAGGCAAAGGCAAACGCCGAATCGGCCAGCGCCGTGATAAAACCACCGTGGCAGGTGGCGTGGCCGTTGAGCATGTCGGCACGCACCGTCATGGTCACCGAGGCACTGGTGGGGCTGATGGCCGTCACCTGCATGCCCAGGGCCTGCGATGCGCCATCGTTGGCAAACATGGCACTGCGCACATGCTCAGCCAGTTGTTGGGGGGTCAAAGTAGTTTGCATGGGGTTGTCGTTTTTTTCGTTACGCGCGCCAGCTTGCGCAAAAGGCCCGCTCGCAAGCAGGGCCTACGGGGTCAACGGTCGGTAAATTGCGGGGCGCGCTTTTGCGAAAAAGCCTGCACGCCCTCGCTGTAGTCATGGGCGTAGCCCAGGCGGCGCTGCAGCGTGGCTTCTTGCGCCAAAGCGGCAGGCCAGTCCATGTCCAGGGCGCTATCCATGGCGGCGCGAATGGTCACCAGCGCCTGCGTGGGCATGGCGGCCAGGCGTTGCGCCAGGGCCTGGGCTTCGCTGGCCAGGGTCTCATCGTCCACACAGCGCCAAATCAGGCCCATGCGCTGCGCTTCTTCAGCGCTGAGCTTATCGCCCAGCAGCGCCAGGCCCAAAGCATTGGCGCGGCCCACCAAGCGCGGCAGCAGCCAGGTGCCACCGCTGTCAGGCAGCAAACCAATCTTGGCAAAGGCTTGAATAAAACTGGCCGAACGCGCTGCCAGCACCATGTCGCAGCCCAGGGCAATGCTGGCACCGGCACCGGCGGCCACGCCATTGACTGCGGCCACCACGGGCACGGGCATGGAACGCAAACGCAAGCACAGCGGGGCGTAAAAACGATCCACCACGTCGCCTAAATCTTTGGCGGGTGCGCCAGGTGTGGTGTCGGGCGCCACGGCGGGGTCTGCCAAATCCTGGCCAGCGCAAAAACCGCGACCGGCGCCGGTCAGCACCACACAGCGCACGCTGGCATCGCTGGCAGCAGCATTCAAAGCGGCCAGCAGCTGGGCGTGCAATTCGGAGGTAAAGCTGTTGAGGGCGGCAGGACGGTTCAGCGTCAGGGTCTGGACGGCACCTGACTGGGCCACCAGGACAAGAGGTTCGGACATAGGCATTAGCGCAACGCGGCGCTTGTGGGAAGAGGCTTGGGGAATCTTGTTTTGCGATGGGTCAAAAACACAATTGACCGATCGGTCGGTAGATAATATGCTGTGAATGCATTCTGATGCAAGTCAAACCCATACCCGGAAAAACCCTGATAGGAGACTTTTCATGAGCCTGTTCGACACCCACCGCGCCCTGCTGGACGGCGCCCTGGCCGCCTGCGCCTCGCGCGCTTACTGGTCGCCGTTCCCAGAAAACGCCTCGCCCAAAATCTATGGCGAGACTGCGCAGGCCGATGGGCAAGCCGCTGTGGAAGCCTTGCTGGGTAAAGACTATCCCCTGCAACAACCGGGCGAAGTGGGTCGCCTGGCCACAGAACGCTCCCCCTACGGCGTAGAGATGGGCGTGCGCTACCCCGAATGCAGCGTGGACGCCCTGATTGCCGCCGCCCAAGCCGCTGAACCCGCCTGGACAGCCCTGGGCGCACAAGGCCGCACCGGCGTGCTGCTCGAAGCGCTCACTCGCATCCACAAGCGCACGCATGAAATCGCCCACGCCGTGATGCTCACCACTGGCCAAGGCCCAATGATGGCCTTCCAAGCCGGTGGCCCCCACGCGCAAGACCGCGCCCTGGAAGCCATTGCCTACGCCTACAAAGCCCAGGCCGATGTGCCCGCCGAAGCCACCTGGGAAAAGCCCCAAGGCAAAAACCCACCGCTGGTGATGAAGAAGCACTTCAACATCGTGGGCCGTGGCATCGGTCTGGTCATTGGCTGCGCCACCTTCCCCACCTGGAACACCTACCCCGGTCTGTTCGCCGCTCTGGCCACGGGCAACCCGGTCATCGTCAAGCCCCACCCCAATGCGGTGCTGCCCGCTGCCATCACGGTGAGCATCGTGCGCGACGTGCTGAGCGAGCAAGGCCTGGACCCCAATCTGGTCACGCTTGCGCTGTCCAACGACCCCGCCCATACCCAGGCCCTGGCCAAGAGCCCCGCTGTGGCCAGCATCGACTTCACCGGCAGCAACCAATTTGGCCGCTGGCTGCAAGACAACGCCCGCCAAGCGCGCCTGTACGCCGAGATGGCTGGTGTGAACAGCGTCATCATCGAATCGACCGACCAGTACAGCGCCATGCTGAACAACCTGGCCTTCACGCTGTCGCTGTACAGCGGCCAGATGTGTACCACGACGCAAAACATCTACATCCCCAAAAACGGCATCCAAACCGACCAAGGCGCCAAGAGCTTTGACCAGGTGTGCGACGACCTCGCCGCCGCCGTGCGCGCGCTGGTGGACAACCCCCGCGTGGCCACCGCCGTGCTGGGTGCGGTGTGCGCCCCTGAAACCGTGGGCCGCATCGAAGAAGCCGCTGGCAAAGGCCGCGTGGTGCTGGCTTCACAAGCCCTGCCCCATCCGCAGTACCCCAACGCACGCATCCACAGCCCGGTCATCGTCGCCCTGACGGAAGCGAACCGCGCCACCTTCGCCAACGAATGCTTTGGCCCGATCTCTTTCCTGATCGCCACCGAATCCAGCGACAGCGCCCTGGCCACTGCCCAGTCCACGCTGTGCGAGCACGGCGCACTGACGCTGGGCGTGTACTCCACTGACCGCGCCTACATCGACCGCACCGTGCAACTGTCGCACCGCGCCCGTGTGGCCCTGTCCATCAACCTCACGCAAGGTGTGTATGTGAACCAGTCGGCCGCGTTCTCTGATTACCACGCCAGCGGCGGCAACCCGGCAGCCAACGCCAGCTACACCACGCTGGCTTTTGTGGCCGACCGCTTCGTGGTCGTGCAGCGCCGCGAGCACGCCTAAAGCGCAGGAGAGCACACGATGACGAGCTTGCCCGATCCCATCGACAACCCCGAAGCCCTGCTGCAAACGCGCGATGCGCGTGGCGTGGTGCGCCTCACGCTCAACCGCCCCGACGTGCGCAACGCCTTTGACGAACCGCTGATTGCGCTCATCCGCCGCACCTTTGAGGCGCTGGCGCAAGACGACAGCGTGCGCGTGATCGTGCTCGACGCCGTGGGCAGCCTGTTTTGCGCCGGGGCCGACATTGGCTGGATGCGCCGCGCCGCCGCGCGCGACCAAGCAGCCAATCTGGAGGACGCACGCCAGTTCGCCGCCATGATGCACGCCATGGCCAGCTGCCCCCACCCCGTGGTGGCACGCATTCAGGGCGCGGCCTACGGCGGCGGTGTGGGCTTGGCCTGCGCCGCAGACATTGCCATTGCCAGCGACAAGGCGCTGTTCAGCGTCAGCGAAGCGCGCTTTGGCATCTTGCCCGCCGTCATCGGCCCCTATGTGGTGAACACCGTGGGCCTGCGCCAGGCACGCCGCTTGGCCCTCACCGCCGCCCCGGTGAATGCGGCCGAAGCGCTGGCCATGGGCCTGGTACACCAGGTCACCACACCCGAGGCGCTGGACGCAGCCGTGGAAACCACCATTGGCCAACTGCTGAACAACGGCCCCAAAGCGCTGACTGAAATCAAGCGCCTGATGGATCAGTTGGAAGTGGGCCCCATCACCGAGTCAGTGCGCGAACTGACAGCGCACACCATCAGCCGCGTGCGCTCGGGGAGCGAAGCGCGCGAAGGCTTTGCGGCTTTTGTGGCCAAGCAGCCTGCACCCTGGGTGCCGCCCGCCTCGGCCTGAACGGCTGAAGCACTCAGGCAGCGCAAAATGCTCTTAAAACAATAGCTGCTTGCGCTTACCCAGAGCGGCTTAGAGCCGGTTTTTACCATTCAAACGGCCACCTACCGTAGCCCTCTGCCGCCCTCCCCACCGCCACCGGCCCCAGCTGCCTGTGGCGGTTTTTTTATATCTCTTTTTGTGCATATCAAAGCGCAGAAAACGCACTTCACGCCAATAAGACCGCTTCCTACACTGGCTCCCATCCACAGCAAAACGCCGTGCTGGCCCCACTGAAAGGAAGTTTCATGCCCGTCGCCACCCCCTCCCCTACCCCGTGGAAAGCCTGGCTTTCCATCACCGCCCTGGGCGTTGCCAGCTTGGCCAGTGGCGCCGTGGGCGCGGCCACCGCCATTCCTGCAGGCCCGCTGGTCAGCACCGACTGGCTGGCGCAAAACCTCGACAACCCCCAAGTGCGCGTGATTGAGGTCAGCGTCAACCCCGGCTTGTACGAGCGCGCCCATGTTCCCGGGGCCGTCAACTTCTCCTGGCACAACGACCTGAACGACAAAGTGCGCCGCGACATCGTCAGCCAACAAGGCTTTGAAGCGCTGCTGTCCAAAAGCGGCGTCACCCCGGACACCACGGTGGTGCTGTATGGCGACACCAACAACTGGTTTGCCGCCTGGGGCGCCTGGGTGTTTGACATCTACGGCGTGAAAAACGTCAAGCTGCTCGACGGCGGGCGCAAAAAATGGGAGGCAGAAAACCGCCCCCTGAACAACCGTGCGCCGGAATACGCCAGCACCACCTACCGCGTCTCCGAGGTGAATGTGAATTTGCGTGCGCGCCTGAGCGATGCCCTGGCTGCTGCCGAGGGCAAGAGCGGCGCCAAGCTGGTGGACATCCGTTCTGCCGATGAATACAGCGGTAAGGTCTTTGCGCCGCCGGGCATCCAAGAGCTGGCCATCCGCGCCGGGCACATTCCCGGGGCCGTGAACGTGCCCTGGGGCCAGGCGGTGAAGGAAGACGGCAGCTTCAAATCACCCGAGGAGCTGAAAAAACTCTACGCCAGCGTGGGCATTGATGGCAGCAAGCCCATCATCACCTACTGCCGCATTGGCGAGCGCTCCAGCCACACCTGGTTTGCGCTGTCGAAAATTTTGGGCTACCAGGTCAAAAACTACGACGGCTCGTGGACCGAGTACGGCAATGCCGTGGGCGTGCCGATCAACAACCCAGCAGGCACCATTTGGGCAGCGAAATAAACACGGTGGACGTGGTGGGGTAGGAGCCCCCTCGGCTCCTTTCACAGCCCGCCGCGTGCGGGCTTTTTTTTGATGGAGACACTCCATGCCATTCGCACCCATGGCGGCCATCGGCCTGCTTGCCAGCTTGCTGCTGGGCGCGCACGCGCTGCACGCCCAGCCGGGCGGGCGCACCCTGGCGTTTGCACTGCTCACGGGAGGGCTGCTGGGCCTGGTACTGCAGCGCAGCCGCTTTTGTTTTTACTGCCATGCCCGCGACTGGTTCGAGGATGGCAACCCCCGTGGCCTGCTGGCAATCGTGCTGGCACTGGCGGTGGGCAGCATCGGCATGACCGTCATCCTCGGCGGCTGGGTGCCGCTGCCCGAGCCTGGCAAGCTGCCGCCAGACATGCACATTGGCCCCGTCAGCTGGGTGCTGGCCCTGGCGGGCCTGGTCTTTGGGCTGGGCATGGTGGTGTCGGGTTCGTGCATCAGCGCCCACTGGTACCGCCTGGCCGAAGGCTCACCGGTGGCACCCTTTGCCCTACTGGGCACGGCACTGGGCTTTGCGCTGGGCTTTCACACCTGGAATCCGCTGTACAGCCTGAGCGTGGCCGAGGCCCCGGTGGTGTGGCTGCCTGCACACCTGGGCTATGGCGGCGCCCTGGCACTGCAACTGGCCGTGCTGGCCGCCGTGGCCGCCTGGCTGTGGCGTGGCTTTGCACGCGAAAGCGGCGTGCCTGCCGTGGTGGCTGCAGTGCCCGACCTGCGCACCGCCTGGCAGCGCTTGTGGACGGGGCGCTGGCCCTACTGGGTGGGTGGCCTGGCCGTGGGGGCTATTGCTGCTTTGACCATTGTGCGTATGCGCCCACTGGGCGTAACGGCCACGCTGGGCAGTGCGGCACGCCAGGGCGCGCAGTCGCTGGGCTGGATTCCCGAGCGCCTGAACGGCCTCGATGGCTTTGCTGGCTGCGCCACCACGCCCACCAGCAGCTGGCTCACGCCCAATGCCCTGGTGCTGGCAGGTCTGATCGCGGGGGCCTTCATCGCCGGGCTGGCCAGTCGGCAATTCGCTCCCCGTTGGCCCACCTGGCGCGAAGCCGCACGCGGCCTGGGCGGCGGGGTGCTGCTGGGCTGGGGCGCCATGACGGGCCTGGGCTGCACCGTGGGCACCTTGCTGTCGGGCTCCACGGCTGGAGCGCTGTCTGGTTGGGTCTTTGCCGCTGCGCTGTTCTTCGCTGTGTGGGCAGGGTTGAAGGTCAAGGCCCGCTGCACGTAGCGATACCTGCTCGCACGTGGCAGCTCCTTCGGCTCCATTGCTGCGGTGTGCTTACCCCTGGGTGGCATCCCCCACCCAATCACTGCCTCATCCAGCGAATTGCAGCAAGTTATCACGTGCAACCGTCGTGGAATTGACTTCTATGGGAGAGATTCAAAAATTCCACATCGGTTGCACAGACTTAATTAGCACAGGCTTTGTTGCACAAACACCCCGACAGCAGGTAATTTTGCGCCATGAGTGAAGCTGCCACCCCTACCAAGAGACGCTACCAGATCCGCAATTGGGCGCAGTACAACGCTGCGCTCAAGGCACGCGGCTCACTGACCATCT
>JAYRPZ010000077.1:0-2389 GCA_041910915.1 Acidovorax sp. | reverse complement strand
TGGCCGTCATGCCCTTGCTGCTGGCCTTGCCCGTGAGCTGGACCAGGAGCGCGCGGTAGTCGTCGTCCGAGAGCTGCAGCTTGGACTTGAGCACATGGATGGCGGCGGTGTGGTTTGCCATGGTGCAAAGTCCTTTCAGGCGGCCAGCAGCGGCCCCAGCCACCAGGTCCACAGGCCCACCAAGCTGGTGAGCAGAAAGACGCACTGCTGCGCAAACAGGCGCCAGTGGCCGTGCCCGGCGCTGAACACCAGCCAGCCCACATTGCTGACCAGGAACGCGGCGAAACCCAGGCCCGGATGCACAGCACTGGCCAGCAGCGCCGCGCCCAGCATGCCGAATACGGCGGCGGTGGTTTCGATGGCGAGGGCGGCGCGCATCAGGCGGTGCCCTCAGCTTCGCCAACCAGCGTCAACGGAAGGCGCTGCGGCGGCAGATCGAGCGTCTGTGCCAGCAGCCCACCGTCGGCCGTGGGAGCCACAGCGATCTGGCGCCCACGCATCCCCAGCAGGCCCGCACCGCTGTACAACATGCCGCGCCACAACACCGCTTCATGTACCGTGGCGTCCGCCATCACCCGGCGCAGCGCCCAAGTGCCCACTGGCACGGTGCCAGCGGCCCGCACGGCCTCCCAGCGCTTGAGCAGCTTGTTGGGCGCATGGGGGTAAATGCCGCGCTTGATCCGGCTGGCCGTGCCCTTGCCCAGCCGCAGCAGATCGGCAATCTCCGTCACCGACCGATTGCGCAGAAACGCGCGCAAATCCGGCGGCAGGCAAGACAGCCCCGCCAAGGGCTTCGAAGCCGCCACCGCTGCCCTGGTATCAACCGCATGTTTCGGAGGTTTCGCCGGGGCCTGTGGCGCGTTCGTGGGGTATTTCGGGGCCATTACGCTCCCTCCCTGGTGCGTGCCACCCATAGACCGTTGGTGTTTCTGCCCAAATAGGCCAGCACCGTCGGCGGGTTGTTGTGCGTGGTGGTGATGCGCCAGGCTGCGCCCAGGGATACCTCGTGCAGTACCTGCGCCGCTTGCTTCACGCGCTCCATCGCTACTTCGCCTTGGCCGAACGTCATCACGTTCTTCCAGGCGCCGTCGGTGTTGACCTGGAGTCGGTTCGGGCTGGTGTCAGGTGCGTTGCTCATATCAGATCTCCACGAGAGGGCGCACCAAGCGCGCGTTGGAGGGGTGGGGTTCGAGCAGGCCGCGCGCTGCCAGGTAGCGCACGGCCCGGCCTACCGCGCGGGCAATCTCGGCGTCTTCCGTGTCCAGTGCCATTGCGGACTGGATGGGGGAGACTTCGAGGTAGTGCACTCCGCCGTCTTCGTGCCAAGGACACTCGCTGACGATCAGCTCAATGGCTGCAACATCGGCAATGCCCAGGGCGCCGTCAGGCCCAGCGAGGAAGCGGATGATCTCGGCGGCCTCAACCACCAGTGAGCCAGGCAGCTCATTGATCAGGGCACGGTTGGCCTCGTGCCGGGTGACTGCGGCCAGCCATTTTTGAATGCGGTCGTTGGTCATGCCGGGCACCCCTCTTCATCGTCATAGTCATCGTTGCGTGTGACTTTGAAAGGCAATTTGCCCAATTCGATCAATGCGACCTCGATCCCGAGTTTTAAAAATAGGGCCTCACGGCCAGTAAGAGGAATACCCTTTTCGTCGTCACCGATCTTGAGCAGGGTTCCTTCCTTGGCGCCCTCTTGAACATCGCGCAAATTGGCTACTTTTTTGTTGTGCCACGTGAGGAGGAGTTCAACGAACTCATTCAGTTCGGTGGAGGCTGCAAATTGGGCAGCTGCAGAAGTGGTCGTGCTCATACCGCCGCCACATCCAAGCTGATGGCCCGGTACTCACCCGTGCCCTCGTCACGCTCGTAGAAGCGCACATAGGGCGTGGTGCTTGCCGTCTTGGTGCTGTCGGCAATGGCCTGCATGGCTTGCTTCCAGGCTTCGTCCTGAATATCCAAGGAGCGCAGGCCCAGCACACGGCCGGTGTTGATCTTGCCCTCCTTGTCGGTCTGGAAGGCGTGGTTCACCAGCGCACGGATGTTGTCGTTTGCATCCTTGCTCCAAGCTTGCACGCATTCGTCGATGAGGGCCTTTGCGGCCAGGAGCTGCTCGCCAAAGACCAGGCGGTCTTGCATCTGGCGCACCAGCTTGAACTTGCCGTCGAAGCTGGTCAGCGTGACGTTGCCCTTTTCGCCGCCGGTCTTGACGCCGTACTGCTCCATGCTGGTGGCCACCAGCGCGGCCACTTCCTGCATGGCCTTGGCCTTGAACTCGGCCAGGCCGTCACGGCGCTGCTTGGCCATGTGGCACAGGTCGGTCACCACCTGGTGGCGCAGCTTGTCGATGTCTTTGACCTTGGACTCGGGGATGAGGTTGCCGCTGGCG
>JAYRPZ010000076.1:0-16829 GCA_041910915.1 Acidovorax sp. | reverse complement strand
CCACTGCAGGCGGCCCTGTTCGCGCTGCTGTTCCTGGGTCTGGACGTGCGCCAGCTTGCGCAGCACCCAGGCGGCTTTGTCGTGCAGCAGGGCGTCAATGGCCTGCTGCGGTGTGCGCAGGGGTGCGCGCACCTGCAGGCCTTGGGCGTCAATCAGCAAGCCCAGCGTGCGCCGGGCGCTGCGCTGCAGGCGATAGGGCACCTGCTGGCCCTGCAGCAGTGCCACCGCTTGTGCGGTGGGCTGGGGCGGCGTGGCCATGTCAGGGCGTGGGCGTGTGGGTGGGGGGGGTGTCTGCGAGGGTGTTTGCCGAGGGCGGCGGCGCTGGCGGATAGGCGTCAGGGTCGAGGCGGCGCATTTCGGCCTCAATCCAGGCTTGCACTTCCTGCATCAGCTCGTCGGACTTGCGCCCGGCGGTGGGAATGGGGCGGCCAATCGACACATCCACCACACCGGGGATTTTCACCAGCGCCTTGCGCGGCCAGCAGCGCGCCGAGGTGATGGCTACCGGCACCACGGGCACCCCGGCCTCAATCGCCAGGCGCGCGCCGCTGGCCTGGTAGGTGCCTGCCTCGCCTCTGGGCACGCGTGTGCCTTCGGGGAACATGATGACCCACAGGCCGCGCCCCAGCAGCTCTTTGCCACGACGAATGACGTGGGCAAAGGCACGGGCGCGCTGGCTACGGTCAATGTGGATCATGTCCAGACTGCCAATCGACCAGCCGAAAAACGGAATGCGCAGCAGCTCTTTTTTGAACACGTAGGCCAGCGGGCGCGGCATGAGCGCGGGCATCAAAAACGTCTCGAAGGTGGATTGGTGCTTGACCAGCAGCACCACGCCTTGCTGCGGGTCTTGCGGCAGGTGCTCCATGCCGGTGACGCGGGTGCGAATGCCGATCAGCACCTGGGCGCTGCGCACGCTCAGGGCCAGCCAGGCGCGGGCGATGCGGTACAGGCGCTCGCTGGGCTGGCCCAGGGCGCGCGCCAGCAAAATGGCCAGGGTGTAGGGGATGACGGTCAGGCCCATCCACAGCAGATGGAGCAAAGAGGCAAGCAGGTGCATGGGGAACGTGGCGCAGGGAGGCTCAGGGGAGGGGCGCCGGGGCCGGGGCGCTCAGCAGGTGGGTGACCAGCGCGCCCAGGTCGGCGTGCAGCCGGGTGGCGGGGGGCAGCTCGGGTGGCAGGGCTTGGCCGGGTTGCAGGTGGGCGCTTTGGCCGCTGCACACCAAGTGCAGGTGGCGGCAGCCCAGGGCGGCGGCAGCGTGCAGCAGCGCCGGGTCGCTGGCCACCACATACAGGTGGCGCGGCTCGACGCCGTAGCGCTCGGCGATTTGCGCCAGCAGGCCGGGTGCGGGCAGGCGGCAGCCGCAGGCGTCGTCGGCCACGTGGGGGCAGAAAAACAGCGCATCGATGCGCCCGCCCTGGGCGCTGAGCTGGCGCAGCAGCTTGGCGTGGATGGCGTTGAGCGTGCTGGCATCGAGCAGGCCGCCGCCCAGGCCGGGCTGGTTGCAGGCCACCACCGTGTGCCAGCCCGCGCGGTTGAGCTGGGCCACGGCCTGCAGCGCACCGGGCAGGGGCTGCCATTGGTCGGGGTGGCTGAGGTAGTCATCGCCCAGGGGGTTGAGCGTGCCGTCGCGGTCGAAGATGGCGATTTTCATCATGCGGACTACTCCTTGGGGGCAGGCACAGGCTGCCAGGCGGTGATGTAGCGGCCACGCCAGCGCCCCTGCGCCAGCTCTAGCTGCAGCCACTGGTGGGGCTGCAGCTGGGCAGCGGCGGGGTCGCCCAGCAGCGCTTGCTGCAAGGTGTCGTGCCCTTGCAGGCGCAGCACCAGCAGCGTGCCACCGGCGGCGCGCGCACTGGGGGCTTTTTGGTGTGTGCCCAGCACTTCAGCGCGCACAGGCTGCAGCGGCTGGGGCGGGCGCAGGTTCAGAAACACGGCGATTTGCGCGGCGCAGCCCAGCAGGCACAGCAGCAGCCACAGCCCGCCCAGCCCGCGCGCCAGCACAGCGGTGCCCCAGCGCCGTTGCACGGCCCAGCCCAGCACGGCCAGCAGGGCCAGCGCTGCCAGCACCCAGCCCAGGGTGTGCAGCCAGGCCCAGGGGTCTTGCGTACCGGCAAACGGGCTGATGGCCCAGGCCGGTGCTGCCGGGGCGCGCTCTTGCTGCCAGTTCAGCACCCAGCGCAGCCCCCCCAGCAGGGCCAGCGGGGCAAACAGCACCCAGGCCAGCAGCGCCGAGCGCGGCGCCGCGCCCGTGCTGTCGGGCGCCGACGAAGGAGCCGCAGAGGGCGAGGGAGCAGGGGCTGACATGGTGTGAGTTTGCTTCTTTTTTAATAGCTGCTTGCGCTTGCTGGGTGCGGCTTAGAGGCCTTTTTCATGCTGAAAACACACCTGCTGCGCCGCCATTCGCCGTGTTCGCGCCGCTGGGGGCGGCCTGTGGCGATCTGTGGCGGTAGCAGGGGCCTGTTTTGGGTGTCAAAAAGGCCTCTAGGCCGCTTGGGGTAAGCGCGAGCAGCTATCAAATTCATACCGCCAGGCGCGACAGGTCACCCACCCGGTTCATGGCCTGGTGCAGCATTTTCAGCAGGCCCTGGCGGTTCAGGCGCAGGTCGAGCTGTTCGGCGTTGACCATCACGTCGTCAAAGAAGGCATCGACCGGGGCGCGCAAGATGGCCAGGGTTTGCAAGCTGGCGGTGTAGTCGCCCGCCTCGAACTGCGCGGTGGATTCCGGCACGTAGCGCTGCAGGGCGATGAACAGGTCTTTCTCCGCCTGCTCCAGCAGCAGCTCGGGGTTGACGTGGGCATCGACCGGGCCTGCTTTTTTCAGGATGTTGGTGATGCGCTTGTTCGCGGCGGCGTGGGCCAGGGCTTCGGGCAGACTGGCAAAAGCGCGCACGGCAGCCAGGCGCTGGGGCACTTGCGACAGGCGCGGCGGGCGCAGCGCCAGCACGGCATCCACTTCCTGGGCGCGGTAGCCTTGCTCGCGCAGCGAGCCTGCCAGGCGCTCAAAAATGAAGTCCAGCAGCGCGGCGCTGGGGTCTTCAATCTTGTCGCCAAAGGCGGGCACGGCAGCGGCCAGCAGGGCGGGCAGCTCCAGCGGCAGGTCGCGCTCGGTCAACATGCGGATCACGCCCAGTGCGTGGCGGCGCAGCGCAAACGGGTCGCGGTCGCCCGTGGGTAGGTTGCCAATGCCAAACATGCCCACCAGGGTTTCGAGCTTGTCGGCCAGCGCCACCACCAGGCCGACGTTGTTGCGCGGCAGGCTGTCACCGGCAAAGCGCGGCTTGTAGTGGTCTTCAATGGCGTGGGCCACGTCGTCGGGCAGGCCATCGTTCACGGCGTAGTACGCGCCCATGGTGCCTTGCAGCTCGGGAAATTCGCCCACCATGTCGGTGACCAGGTCGGTTTTGGCCAGCAGCGCGGCGTTGTCCACACAGGTCATCAAATAGTCTTGCACCACCTCGGCGTCTTGCGTGCCGTCGATGTCGTGGCGCTGGCTCAGGGCCGCGAACAGCTGCGCACCAATGGCCTGGGCGATGGCGCGCACGCGTTGCACACGCTCGCCCTGGGTGCCCAGCTGGTTGTGATAGACCACTTTGTCCAGCTGCGGCACGCGGCTGACCAGGGTTTTCTTGCGGTCTTGGTCGAAGAAGAACTTGGCGTCGGCCAGGCGCGGGCGCACCACGCGCTCGTTGCCTTCAATGACGGCGCTGGCGTCTTGCGGCGTGATGTTGCTGACGATGAGGAACTGGTGCGTGAGCTTGCCTTCGGCATTGAGCAGCGGGAAGTACTTTTGGTTGGCCTTCATCGTCAGGATCAGGCATTCCTGCGGTACGGCCAGAAATTCCTGCTCGAACTGGCACACCAGCACGTTGGGGCGCTCGACCAGTGCGGTGACTTCGTCGAGCAAAGCGTCGTCTTCAATGGGGCGCACACCGCCGCCGATGCGCTCGGCCGCCGCTTGCAGCTGGCGCACGATGTCGGCGCGGCGCTCGGCAAAGCTGGCGATCACAGCGCCTTCGCTGCGCAGCTGCGCCGCGTAGTGGTCGGCGTGGGTCAGGGCGACGGGGTGGACGCTGGCTTCAAAGCGGTGGCCTTGGGTGGTGCGGTCTGCGCTCAGGCCCAGGGCGGTGACGGGCACCACGTCGCTGCCGTGCAGGGCGACCAGGCCGTGCGCTGGGCGCACAAAGTTCACGCTGCTCCAGCCGTCTTGCAGCTGGTAGCGCATCACTTTGGGAATGGGCAGCAGGCGGATGGCTTCGTCCAGCGCTTTTTGCAGGCCTTCGGCCAAGGTGGCGCCGCGCGCGGTGCTTTCATAAAACAGCACTTCGGCCTTGCCGTCGGGCGCGCGTTTGAGCTGGGCCACGGCGCTGGCGTCGGCGCCCAGGGCGCTGAGTTTTTTCAGCAGCGCGGGGGTGGCTTGGCCGCTGGCGTCCAGGCCCACGCTCACCGGCATGAGTTTTTGCGAAATGGCTTTGTCGGGCGCTTGGGCGCGCACGGCGCTCAGGTGCGCGGCCAGGCGGCGCGGCGAGGCGTAGGCGGTGAGCTGGGCGCTGGCGTCGGCCAGCTCCAGCGCCACGAGTTGGTCGCGCAGCACGCTGGCAAAGGCGTCACCGAGTTTTTGCAGGGCTTTGGGAGGGAGTTCTTCGACGAAGAGTTCGACGAGCAAAGGGGCTGTGTTCATGGCTCAGGCGGCTTTTTTGTTCTGTTGTTCGGCGGCTTTGGCCAGTTCGGCCAGGACCTCGTCGGCATGTGCCTTGGGCGCCATGGGGAAGCCCAGGCGGGCGCGGCTGTCCAAGTAAGCCTTGGCCACGGCGCGCGCAAGGTTGCGGATGCGGCCAATGTAGGCGGCACGCTCGGTCACAGAGATGGCGCCGCGTGCATCGAGCAGGTTGAAGGTGTGCGCCGCTTTGAGTACCTGTTCGTAGGCAGGCAAGGGCAGTTGCTCGCCCATCAGGTGCTGGGCTTGCTTTTCGTGCGCGCTAAAGGCGGTGAAGAGGAAGTCGGCGTCGGAGTGCTCGAAGTTGTAGGTGGATTGCTCCACTTCGTTTTGGTGGTACACGTCGCCGTAGCTGAGCTTGGTGCCGTCGGGCGCTTCGGTCCACGTCAGGTTGTAGACGTTGTCCACGCCCTGCAGGTACATGGCCAGGCGCTCCAGACCGTAGGTGATCTCGCCGGTGGCGGGCTTGCAGTCAATGCCGCCCACTTGCTGGAAGTAGGTGAACTGCGTGACCTCCATACCGTTGAGCCACACCTCCCAGCCCAGGCCCCAGGCGCCGAGCGTGGGGTTTTCCCAGTCGTCTTCCACGAAGCGGATGTCGTTTTTCTTCAGGTCAAAGCCCAGGGCCTCCAGCGAGCCCAGGTACAGCTCCAGGATGTTGGCAGGGGCGGGCTTCAAAACCACTTGGTACGGGTAGTAGTGCTGCAGGCGGTTGGGGGTGTCGCCGTAGCGGCCGTCGTTGGGGCGGCGGCTGGGCTGCACATAGGCGGCGCGCCAGGGCTCGGGGCCAATGGCACGCAAGAACGTGGCGGTGTGCGAGGTGCCTGCACCCACCTCCATGTCGTAGGGCTGCAGGAGCGCGCAGCCCTGGTCGGCCCAGTAGGACTGCAGTTTCAGGATGATTTGTTGGAAAGTGAGCATGGCAGGTGTCGGGGGTAGGCGGCGCCGGCAGCGGCGCACGCGAGCCGGGCATTTTAGGCGCTGTGCTGCGCCAGGCCGGGGTGGTGGTTCAGCCCGGTGCCAAGGCTTTTTGTCGCCAGGCCAGCAGGGCACCCAGCCACAGCGCCACGGCAGAAAACACCAGCCCGCGCGCCAGGCCCCCGGGGCCGTCGGCAATCCAGCCCACCACCGTGGGGCCAACGATTTGCCCCAGCGCAAACACAATGGTGAAGCCGCTGATGCCGCTGGCCCACTGCGCCTGCGGCAGGTTGTGGCGCACCAGCGCCGTGGTAGAGGCCACCACCGACAGGAACACCGCGCCAAACAGCACGCCCGACAGCACCAGCATGGGCAGCGCACTGGTGAGCGCGGGTAGCACCGTAGCGCAGCCCAGCAAGGCATTCAGGCGCGCCAGGGGCTGGCCGTCGCGGTGGCGATCGAGCAGCCCGGCCCACAGCCGCGAGGAGGCCACCACGGCCACACCCAGCAGGCTGTAGAACACCGTGATGGTGGCCGTGCCGTGGCCCTGGCTGCGCAGCAGGGCGATGACGAAGGTCATGTAGCCGATGTAGCCCACGCCAAACAAGGTGTAGCCCAGCAGCGCGGGCGTGAAGGCGCGCCAGGGTACCGCGCCCAGGGTGGCAGGCGCGGCTGCTGGGGTGGGTGCGCTGGCACGTACGGGCTCGGCGGCGGTGTCTACGCCGTGGCGCTGCAGGGCGCGCAGCGTGAGCACCAGCACGCCCGTGCCCACGCAGGCCCAACCGCCGAGCAGCCACCAGGCGGACATCCACGGATGCTCGGCGCTGTGCCCCCAGTGCAGCGCGGCGGGTACCGACAGGGCACTGAGCACAATGCCGCTGCCCGCGCCGCCGTAGTACAGCCCCAGCAGCAGGCCGCTGTGGCCGGGCCAGCGCAGGCTCAGGCGTGCGGCCAGCAAGCCGCCCGTGGAAAAAATCCAGGCGCTGAACATACCCGCCAGCAGGCGCTGCAGCAGCAAGGCGCTGGGGTCGGTCAACAGCCCACCGGCCACCATGCACAGGCTGGCCCAGGCGGTGGACCACAGCAGCAGCGCCCCGGCACCGCGGCGGCGTATCCAGTAGGGCGTGCTCAGCGCGCCCACCAGGTAGCCCAGGGCGTTGGCGGTGTTCATTAGCCCGGCCAGCGAATAGCTCCAGCCCAGGTCGTCGCGCATGGGCGGCAGCAGCAGGCCGTAGGAAAAGCGCGTGATGCCCAGGGACACCACGGCTGCGATGGACAAGGCCAGCGCCAGTGCCAAACCCCGTGCGGCGCTGTCGTGCGCAGGCGGGCAGAGGCTGGAGTGGGGGCTGGAAGAGGGCATGGGCGGCGTCCTGCAAGGGGGCAAAGGCTGACAGCTTATCGGCTGCGCCCCCTCGCCCGCCCCTTGGGTGGGGCCGACCTAGGGTTTCACCGGAATAGGGATGGTGCGGTCCACCGGCACGGCGGTGACGCTGTTTTGCGGCGAGCCGTCAATCAGTTTGTCGGAATAGGTGAGGTACACCAGCGTGTTGCGCGAGGAGTCCACCATGCGCACGATGCGCAGGCGTTTGAACACCAGCGACATACGCTCGCTGAACACTTCTTCCTGGCGCTTGAGCGGCGCGCGTGGAAAGCTGATGGGCCCCACCTGGCGGCAGGCAATCGAGGCCTCGGCGCGGTCTTCCGCTAGGCCCAGCGTGCCCTTGATGCCACCCGTGCGGGCGCGCGAGACGTAGCAGGTCACGCCTTGCACGGCAGGGTCGTCGTAGGCCTCGACGAGGATGTCGTGGTCGCGGCCAATCCACTGGAAGGCCGTGTCCACGGTGCCGATCTTCTCGCCCGCAGCCCACGCGCCGTGGGCGGCCAGCAGCAGTGCGGCGGCAGCGGCGCGTGGGCGGCGCATTACGCGGCCTCGGCGCAGCGGCGCGCCAGGTGGGCCAGCGCCTCTTCCACCTGATCGACCAGCACCAGGCACAGATCGCCCGGCTGCAGGCGTGCCAGCGCGTGGTCAATGGCCAAAAACTCGCCATGCACTTCAGTGACGTAGCGCGTGCGTGGCGCGCCCTCCAGGCCTTGGCGCAGCAGCGCCAGCACCTCGCCGTCGGCGCGGCCACGCTGGCAGGCGTCTTGGTAGAGGATGACGTCGTCAAACGCTTCGCCCAGGATGCGCGTCTGCTCGGTGATGTCTTGGTCGCGCCGGTCGCCCGCGCCACTGATGACCACGCTGCGTTTCTCCCCCGGCATGGCCTGCACGGCCTGCACCAGGGCGCGGATGGCGTCGGGGTTGTGGCCGTAGTCGGCAATCAGGGTGGCGCCCCGGTAGTCCATCACGTTGAAGCGGCCGGGGGCGTTGTCGCTGTCGTTCACAAAGCCGGCCAGGCCGCGGCGGATGGTGTCCCACGGCAGGCCAATCGCCCAGGCTGCGCCAATCGAAGCCATGGCGTTTTCCACCTGGAAGCCGATGGTGCCGTTGCGCGTGAGGGGAATGTCGCGCAGCGCGATCTGCTCGCGCCAGGAGTCTTCCGCCGCCACGATGTGCTCGCCATCCACGTACACCACGCGCTGGCCCTGGGCGCGGTGCGTGGCCATCACGGGGTGGTGGCGGTCGAGTGCGAAGAAGATCACCTTGCCGGGGCAGGCGCTGGCCATGGCGGCCACGTGCGGGTCGGCCGCGTTCAGCACGGCGTAGCCATTGGGGGCCACGTTTTGCACGATCACGCGCTTGAGCACGGCCACGTCATGCACGGTGGTGATGAAGTTCAGGCCCAGGTGGTCGCCTTCGCCCACGTTGGTGACCACGGCCACCTGGCAGCGGTCAAAGCCCAGGCCCTCGCGCAGCAGGCCGCCACGCGCGCATTCGAGCACGGCGGCGTCGGTCTCGGGGTGGGCCAGGGCGTTGCGCGCGCTGCGCGGGCCGGAGCAGTCGCCGCTGTCGATCTGGCGGCCATTCACGTACACGCCGTCGGTGTTGGTCATGGCGGTGCGCCAGCCGTGGGCGGTGAACAGGTGGGCAATCAAGCGCGTGGTGGTGGTTTTGCCGTTGGTGCCGGTGACGGCTACCAGGGGCACGCGGCCATCTTCGCCGGGCGGGAACAAGGCATCGACCATGGGCACGCCGACATTGCGCGGGCGCCCGAACGAGGGCGCCAGGTGCATGCGCAGGCCGGGGGCGGCGTTCACTTCCACAATGCCGCCGTTTTGCTCTTCCAGCGGGCGCAGGATGCTTTCGCAAATCACGTCCACACCGCAAATGTGCAGGCCGATGGTTTGTGCGGCCTCAATGGCGCGCGCCGCCACTTCGGGGTGTACGTCGTCGGTCACGTCGGTGGCGCTGCCGCCGGTGGAGAGGTTGGCGTTGTTGCGCAGCACCACGCGCTGGCCCTGGGCGGGGATGGAGTCAGGCGTCAGGCCTTCGCCCGCAATGCGGGCAATGGCGATGTCGTCCAGGCGGATTTTGGTCAGCGCGGTGCCGTGGCCGCTGCCGCGGCGGGGGTCTTGGTTGACGATGTCCACCAGCTCGCGGATGGTGTGCTGGCCATCGCCCAGCACCTGCGGGGGTTCGCGGCGCGCAGCCGCCACCAGCTGGTCGCCCACCACCAGCAGGCGAAAGTCGTGGCCTGGCAAAAAGCGCTCCACCATCACTTCATCGCTGTATTTTTGCGACGTGGCATAGGCGGCTTCCAGCTGGGCGCGGGTGGTGATGTTCACCGTCACGCCCTTGCCCTGGTTGCCGTCTTGCGGCTTCACCACCACGGGCAGGCCCACTTCTTCAGCGACTTTCCACGCATCGTCTACGTCAGCCACGGGGCGGCCCAGCGGCACGGGCACCCCGGCAGCGTGCAGCAGGCGTTTGGTGAGGTCTTTGTCCTGGGCGATGGATTCGGCCACGGCGCTGGTCACGTCCAGCTCGGCAGCCTGGATGCGCCGCGCTTTCGAGCCCCAGCCCAGTTGCACCAGCGAGCCGCTGGTCAGGCGCCGAAAGGGAATGCCGCGTGCCACGGCGGCATCGACGATGGCGCCGGTGGAGGGGCCAATGCGCTCGTCTTCATCGAGTTCACGCAGCGCGGTCACGGCGGCATCGGCGTCGAACGGGGTGTCGGTCAGGGCGGCGGCAATCAGTTGCTCGGCCAGTTCCATGGCGCGCAGGCCCACGGCCTCTTCGGTGTACTCCACCACCACCTGGTAGGTGCCTTCTTCCACGGTGGCGTGCGTGCGGCTGAAGGTCACCGGGCAACCGGCCAGGGCCTGCAGCGACAGGGCCGCCGTTTCCAGCACGTCGGCCAGCGACAGGGGTTGGCCCGTGCCTTGGGCCTGGAGCACGCCAATTTTCGGAAAGCGTGCGCGCAGACGCTCTTCAAAGCCGGGCAGCAACTGGTGGTCACGCTCGGCCGGGGCGCAGCTAACGATGGCTTCCACGGCGGTGCTGCGTGTCCAGAGGTTGGGGCCGCGCAGCGCGCGGGTGCGAATGACTTCCATGGTGTTCTTTCGGTAAAAAATGGCTCTCAGCCTTGTCTGGCAAGCGCGAGCAGCTATTCTTTTAGGAGTTTTTGGCGAAGGGCTGTGCAGCGTTTCAGCGCTGGTATTCGAAAGTCTTGATGCCTGCGGCAATCAGGTCGGGGGCAATGTCCAGCGCCCAGGCCGTGGCAATGGCGGCCAGCAGGCTGGCGGTGTCAGGCGCGGTGCCGCTGGCCAGGGGCAGTGCGCTCAACTGGCCCAGCACGCGCTCTTTGCTGCCGTGCGCCAGCACCACCCGGCCATCGAGCAGGAACACGGCGCGCCCGTTCTTCTCGTTGCGGTGTGCGGCAATGGTGGCGTTGTGGGCGTGCAGCGAGTACAGCAGCACCTCGCCATCGCACAGCGAGGCCAGCTCGGCCACGCGCTCGTCATCGGCATTGAGCACGCCCGCGCCTTCATCGAGCACCACATCAATTTGGGTGCGCAGCACGCGGCGCATGTGCGAGATGTCTTGCACATCGTGGTCGGCCAAGCTTTCCCAGCCTTGCATGTCGGTGACCACGCCGACCAGGCAGCGGTCGTAGGCCAGGCCTTCTTCCAAAATGGAACGGGCTGTGGTCTGGATGACGGCCGCTTGCGCCAGGCGGTTGGTCAGCAGACGGTGAGCACCGGCCCAGTGGGCGGTGTTGGTGGTTTGTGTTTGGCGGTTGGCCAGGAACATGCCTTCGCTGCAGGCCACGCCGGTGAGCTTGCCCGACAGCTGCAGCAGCCAGCCCACCAAACGGGCGATGAAGGCATTGCCCTGCGTGCCCGCAATGCCCACCAGCGGAATGCGCCCAGCGCGTGGCCCGCCTTCGGTGCGCGGGAACAGGTGATCGACGATGGCCATGCCCACGGGGCGGGGCGTGCCGCTGGTGGGCTTGAGGTGCATCAGCAAACCAGGGCCGGCGTTCACTTCCAAAATCGCGCCGCCTTGCTCTTTCATGGGGCGCGACACGTCTTGCAAGATCATGTCCATGCCTGCAATGTCCAGGCCAACGATTTTGGCGGCGAGCTGGGCGTAGTAGGCCACGTCGGGGTGTACCTCGTCGGTGCAGTCAATGGCCATGTTGCCGTTGCGCTGCAGCAGGATGTGCTGGCCGGGCGCGGGCACGGTTTCGGGCGTGACGTGCTGGCGTTGCAGTTCCAGCTGCACGGCGGGCTTGGCCAGGTCGATCCAGTCCAGCGGGTACTCTTGCTCGGGGCCACGGCGCGGGTCTTGGTTCACCACGTCCACCAGCTCGCGCACGCTGGCGCGGCCATTGCCGGTGACGCTCACGGGCTCGCCCCGGCACGCTGCCACCACCTTGCCGCCCACCACCAGCAGGCGGTGTTCCGTGCCCGCAATGAAGCGCTCCACAATCACCTCCGAGCCTTCGGGTTCGGCCAGAGCGAAAGCGGCTTTGATTTCCGCCTCGTGTGACAGCTCCAGCGTGACGCCGCGCGCGTGGTTGCCATCCGAGGGCTTGACGGTAACGGGCGCGCCAATTTCTTGCGCCACTTCCCAGGCCTCTTCGGCGCTGGCCACCACGCGGCCCTCGGGCACGGGCACGCCGCAAGCGGTGAGCAAGCGTTTGGTGAAGTCTTTGTCTTGCGCAATGCCTTCGGCAATGGCGCTGGTCTGGTCGCTTTCTGCGGTCCAAATGCGCCGCTGCGCTGCGCCGTAGCCCAGCTGCACCAGGTTGCCGTCGTTGAGGCGAATGTGGGGAATGCGCCGTTCGCTGGCCGCATCGACGATGCTGCCCGTGCTGGGGCCGAGGTAGCGGTCGTTGATGCTGGTTTTGATGGCCTGGATGGCGGCCTTCAGGTCGAAGGGCTGGTCGTTGATGGCGGCCATCAAGAGCCGGTGCCCCCAGGTCAGGGCGGTGCGCGCCACGGCCTCTTCGGGGCAGCGAAACACCATGCGGTACACGCCGCGCTGCGAGATTTCGCGCGTTTGGCCAAACTCGGCGGGCATACCGGCCAGGTTCAGCAGCTCGATGATGACGTGCTCTAGCACATGGCCCATCCAGGTGCCGCCTTCCAGGCGCTGGATGAAGCCGCCGCGCTCGCCCACGCCGCAGTGGTGCTCGACCAGGGCGGGCAGCCAGCGGGTCAGGCGCTCGTTCAGGCCGGGCAGGGTGTGGGAGGGGTGCTCCTCCAGCTCGCCCAGGGCCAGCCACACTTCCAGCACGGGGCGGTAGGTCCACACGCTGGGGCCACGCAAAAAGGTGGTGCGCAAAATTTCGATGTCTTTGAAAGTCGCCATGGGGCTGGGGCTGAGTGGGTGAAAGGAAAGGGTGCAGGCTTGGGTGGTGTCTGCCGTTCAGCAGGCGCGCTCGACCAAGCAGCGATTGTGCGCCGGGCACTGGGCGCTGGGGGCGTGTGTCATCGTCTGGGCGGGGCACCGCGTTACGCACAGGCTGGCACGGGCCAGCACAGGCGAGCAGGCCAGTGCCTGGCCGTGCCGCCGGGCAGATACGATTCCCACACAATGCAACATCATCATCTTGAAGACGCCTCCGGTGTCTTGGCAGGCCCCTTGGGGGCCGCGCTGCGCACACAACTGTCTGCTGACGAAAACGTGCTGCACAGCTTTGCGGTTGACCTCAGCACCGAGCTGCGCTTTGCCCCCGGATTGCTGGTGCTCACGCCCCAGCGGGTGCTGGCCTGCGACGAGCACGGCCACACCCAGGCCTGGCCCCTGAACCCCGACACAGCGCTGCACCTGCTCGACCACGCTGGCGTGCTCACGCTGGAGTTGCACAACGCCCAGCAGCGCCTGGCCTGGTGGCACTGCACCCACGCCCGCCAGCCCCAGGCCCTGGCGCTGCAGCAGCAACTGCAGCGCGCCGTGCAGCACCTGGGCCAGCCGCCCGAGGCCTTGTTTGTGCCCGAGCGCGACGATGTGCCACGCTGCGCCGAGTGCCACACCCCCTTGCCGCCCGAGAGCGAGGAGTGCCCGGCCTGCGCCCGCCAGGGGGCAGCCCAGGCATCCACTTGGGTGCTGCTGCGCCTGTGGCGCTTTGCCCGGCCCTACAAAAAGCAGTTGGCGGCAGGTTTTGCACTGACGTTGGCCTCCACGGCCGCCTCGCTGGTGCCGCCGTACATGACCATTCCGCTGATGGATGACATCCTCATCCCCTACCAAAGCGGCCAGCCGATTGATTTTGCCCAGGCAGGCATGTACCTGGCGGGCCTGCTGTTGGCGGCGCTGCTGGCCTGGGGCTTGGGCTGGGCACGCACCTACATCCTGGCGCTGGTGTCTGAGCGCATTGGTGCCGATTTGCGCACCACCACCTACCAGCATTTGCTGGGCCTGTCGCTGGACTACTTTGGCAGCAAGCGCACGGGCGACCTCATGGCACGCATTGGCTCGGAAACCGACCGCATCAACGTTTTTCTCTCGCTCAACGCGCTCGATTTCGTCACCGACGTGCTGATGATTGTGATGACAGCGGTGATTCTGTTCTCCATCAACCCCTGGCTGGCGCTGGTCACGCTGGTGCCGCTGCCCTTCATCGCCTGGCTGATCCACACCGTGCGCGAGAAGCTGCGCACCGGCTTTGAGCGCATCGACCGCGTGTGGTCCGAGGTCACCAACGTGCTGGCCGACACCATTCCGGGCATCCGCGTGGTCAAAGCCTTTGCCCAGGAAAAGCGCGAAGCCGAGCGCTTTCGCGCGGCCAACCAGCACAACATGGAGGTGAACGACCGCCTGAACAAAACCTGGAGCCTGTTCTCGCCCACCGTTTCTTTGATGACCGAGGTGGGCCTGCTGGTGGTGTGGGGCTTTGGCATTTGGCTGGTGTCGCGCAACCAGATCACCGTGGGGGTGCTGGCGGCGTTCATTGCCTACATCGGGCGCTTTTACACCCGGCTCGATTCGATGAGCCGCATCGTCTCGGTGACGCAAAAAGCAGCCGCCGGTGCCAAGCGCATTTTTGACATCCTCGACCACGTCAGCAACGTGCCCGAACCCACCAACCCGGTGCGCGTGGACAAGGTCGAGGGGGCGATTGAAATGCGCCACGTGGGCTTTCGCTACGGCAGCCGCACGGTGGTGAAAGACCTGTCGCTGCAGATTCGCCCCGGCGAGATGATTGGCCTGGTGGGCCACAGCGGCTCGGGCAAGAGCACGCTGGTCAACCTCATCAGCCGCTTTTACGACGTGGCCGACGGCGCCATTTTGGTCGATGGTGTGGACATTCGCCGCATGGCCGTGAGCGACTTCCGCCGCCACATTGGCCTGGTGCTGCAAGAGCCGTTTTTGTTCTTTGGCACGATTGCCGAGAACATCGCTTATGGCAAACCACACGCTACGCGTGAAGAAATTGTGGCGGCTGCGCGCGCTGCGCACGCACACGAATTTATTTTGCGCCTGCCCCATGGCTACGACAGCCTGGTGGGCGAGCGCGGCCAGGGCCTGTCGGGCGGCGAGCGCCAGCGCATCTCGATTGCCCGTGCGCTGCTGATCGACCCGCGCATCCTGATCTTGGACGAAGCCACCTCGGCGGTGGACACCGAGACGGAAAAAGAAATCCAAAAAGCCCTGGACAACCTGGTGCAAGGGCGCACCACCATTGCCATTGCCCACCGCCTCTCTACGCTGCGCAAGGCCGACCGCCTGGTGGTGATGGACCGCGGCGAAATCGTTGAAGTGGGCCCGCACGATGAGCTGATGGCCAAGGAAGGTGCCTACTGGCGCCTGTACCAGGCCCAGGCCCGCCGCGCCGAGGAAGACGCGCAGGCCGCTGGCATTTTGATTGAACGACCTTGAAGGCACCCCTCCCTATGCAGTCCTTTGACTCTTTGCGCCTGGAGCGCACTCCCGCCGGGCGCCTGGCCCTTACCTTGGCGGACGGCAGCCGCCATGAAGGCGTCACGCCCGTGCGCGCCTTTCCGATTGCGGCGCCGCAAGAAGGGCTGTCGCTGGTGGGCAGCGACGGGCACGAGCTGCTGTGGATAGCGCAGCTCAGTGCCTTGCCAACCGAGGCGCGCCAGTTGATCGAGCAAGAGCTGGCGGCGCGCGAGTTCACCCCGGTGATCGAGCACATCGAGAGCGTGACCAGCTTTTCCACCCCCTGCACCTGGACGCTGCGCACCGACCGCGGCCCGGCACAGTTGCAGCTCAAGGGCGAGGAAGACATCCGCCGCCTGGCCGGGCGCACCCATCTGCTCATCACCAGTGCCGAAGGGCTGCAATTTCGCATCCCTGACAGCGGTGCGCTGGACAAGCATTCGCGCCGCTTGCTCGAACGCTTTCTGTGAGCGTGGCTGCTGTTTTCTTGATAGGTGAAAACCCTTGGTTTTGGGTTTAATCGCTCAAAAAGGGCTTTATTTACCCTTTTTTTTGCCGAAATGGGGCACGAGAGGGCCGTTTTACGTGCCCGGTTTTTCACCCCCACCAAGGGCCACTGCCATGCAAATCCCACCTGTTGACCGCTCGCCGATTTGGCGTCCTCAGGCCGCCGACTTGTATTCCACTGGTGCTTCGGGCGCTCCGCCCGTGCGCCCTGTTCAAGCCGTCAATCCCGCCGAGTCCATGGACCGCTTGGGCGAGGGTGCCGTGGTGCGCTCGCCCGACAAGCCTTCCGACACCGACAACGCCAACCGCGACTGGACGTTGCCGCAAGAAAAGCAAAAAACGGAAGCGAAAACAGAGGAAGAGCAGCCGCCCAAAGAGCCGCTGTACAAGCAGTTGATGGACATGATCCAGTCCATGTGGCGCGCCAGCACCATGGCCGTGGACATGGCCGATAAAGTCACGAAAGACGGCCAGCAAGAGCGTGCCGCGCAGGAAATCCGCCAGGAAGATGAGCCGCTCGTCTATGCCGAACCGCGCATCAAGCGTTAAGCCAGGCGTTCAGCGCCTGGGCTGCGCGCCCGTTCTGGCAGGCACTGGTACTGGTACTGGCACTGCGCTGCCAAGTTGCTTCTTTTTTAATAGCTTCTCGCGCTTGTCTGGCGCGGCTTAGAGCCGTTTTTTTATCTCAAAATCGGGCGCTGTGCATCGCCCCACGCCGCTCTCCTGCCCTGGGTGCCGTTGTCAGCACGCCACCAGGGCCTAAAAAATGAGCCAAAACAGGCTCTAGTCCTCACCCAGCAAGCGCAAGCAGCTATGAATTCAAGAGCAATTCATGCGCTGTGTTCACCCAGTGCGCGGGAAGCCCCGGGGTTCAGCCCGGGGTCGAGAGCGCGGACGGCGCAGCCGTCCTCAGGGGCGCTTGTGCAGCGGTGCCCAATTGCGCTCGCTTTGGATCTGCATCCATTGAATAATCCAACGCTATGGACTGCACCAAAACCTTGCGCCTGCGCATCAAAGACAAGCACGCCAAAGTGCTTGCCGCGATGGCGCGTGAGGTCAATCAGGTCTGGAATTTCTGCAATGAAACCAGCCGCCGAGCCATCCGTGAACGCCACCAGTGGCTCAGTGGCTACGACCTGCAAAAGCTGACCAACGGCTTCAGCAAGTGCGAGGGTGTGCAGATTGGATCGCCCACCGTGCAGCAGGTGTGTGAGGACTACGCCAAGGCGCGCAAGCAGTTCAAGCGCGCCAAGCTGCGCTGGCGCGTGAGCAATCCTCAATCGAGCAAATACAGCCTGGGCTGGATTCCGTTCAAAGCCCGAGCCTTGCAATACAAAGCGGGGCAAATCGCCTTTGCCGGCCAGAAATTCAGCCTGTGGGACAGCTACGGCCTG
>JAYRPZ010000075.1:0-1688 GCA_041910915.1 Acidovorax sp. | reverse complement strand
GGCGCGCTGCCGCTGAACATGAGCATCCGCCTGCAGGCCGACAGCGGAAAGCCCACGGTGGTGGCTGACCCCGATGGTGAAGTCGCGCAGATCTACAAGAAGGTGGCGCGCGATGTGGCGGTGAAGATCGCCCAGCAGGCCAAGGACTTCTCCAGCAAGTTCCCCACCATCTCGATCAGCAAGAACACCTGAGGGGTAGGGCGCCGGGGTCAGCGCGATGCCAGCCGCGCACCCTGCACAGCCTCGCCCATCACATGCAGGGGCTTGCCATCGGGGGTGCGCACCGTGCTGAGCAGCGCCACCACGCGGGCCTGTGTTTCCACAGGCAGAGGTGCAAAGCCAGTGCCTGCTACCGCGCGGTCGCCCATCAGGAACGACCGGTAGAAGAAATTGAGCGCACGCGCCGTGCGCTCGGGTGCGGCGGGTTTGCTGTCGATCACGATGTAGGTGGCCGATACGATGGGCCAGGCCATGGGGGCGTCCAGGTCCACCAGCGGGGGCGCGTTCAGCCCGTCTTTGAACAGGTTGGCGCCGCGCACAGCGGCCCGGTAGCTCATCAGCGATGGGGCCACCCATTCGCCACGCCGATTGCGCAGTGCAACGGCCGTCAGCCCATTGCCTGCGACGTAGTCCGACGATACGTAACCCAACGCACCAGTGGTGGCCTGCACCGCCGCCACCACCTTGCCGGAGCCTTCCACCGCCTGCAGCGGGCTGCCCAACGGCCAGGTCGCACGCCCGTTGGCGAAAGGGATGGCCGCGCTGGTGGCAATGGCCGGAGCCGCCTTGCGCAGATAGGTCACCAGCACCTCGGTGGTGCCGGAGCCGTCGGCCCGTACCACGCGTGTGATGGGCAGGTTGGGCAGTTTCACTTCGGGGTTCAGTGCCGCAATGGCCTTGTCGTTCCACTGGTCGATGCGCCCGGCGAAGATGGCGGCCAGCGTCTGCGCATCAAGCCGCAGTTGTCCGCTGGCAATGCCCGGCAGGTTCACGATGGGCACCACCCCGCCCACCAGCGTGGGGAACTGGATGAGGTTGTGCTGCGCCAGCTCTTGCGCTGACAGCGGCACATCGGTGGCGCCGAAGTCCACCTGCTGCGCCTTGATTTGCTGCACGCCCTGGGTGGAGCCGACGGCTGCGTACTGAACCTTGGTGCCGCGCTCTTGCGCGTACTGGGTGGCCCACTGGGCATACACCTTGGCGGGGAACGATGCGCCTGCGCCGCGCAGGGTGAGTGTTTCTTGGGCGTAAGCGGGGGATATGGACGAAAGACTGGCGATCAGCGGAGCGAGGATCAGCGCGACGCGCGATCGGAACAGAGGGTGCATGGGAAGTCAGACGCTAGAAAAGCCCATGCCGTAGCGTGGGCACAAGGGGTTGCCGGGCCGACGGTAGTTTGCAGGCACACCCCACCAAAAAGGGGCGCATGTTACTTGTGCGGTGGTACACGTAGCCGGAGTGTGTCATTTCGGCGGTGCAGGTACACGGTTTGGCTGGTCAGGGCCCGGCAGTGGAGGCCCCAGCGCTGGTGAAAACACCACCCTGATCTAGTGTGGTGTCTCAGAAGTAATTTGAATTATTTCTGGGTTTGTCGGTCAAAGGAGTTTCCATAGAGGAGACTACGCCCATGGCCCACCCCGTAGGCCCCGCCACAAAGCTGCAGATCACGTACGCCGAGCTCGCACAGC
>JAYRPZ010000074.1:0-59231 GCA_041910915.1 Acidovorax sp. | reverse complement strand
GGGTGTGCAGGCGCGGAATCGGGCGGTCTGCGTTGTTGCAAATCCTCGCAATAGCAAGGCTATTGCTGCGGTTTGCGCCTAGCAGCCCATCCCGATTCGCATCCTGCACCCCTTCGCGCGAGATCGTGAACACGCTCTAACGCACACGAGGCAAGGTGCGCGGCAAGGCGTCCGGTGCAAACCACTGCGCCACACCCTGCGCCATGCGCTCGAAAGCATCGTCCAGCGTAGGCGCAGCCGCACCAAACAGGGCTTGCAACACCTGCGGACTTTCAAACAGGCCGTGCAGGTACAAGCCCAGCACATTGCCCGCGGGGTTGTGCCACGCCAATGCGGGCAAGCATTCGGTGGCCTGCGCGCCCTGGGCCACCATGGCCGGATGGGGCGCCGTCTGGCCATGGTGAATTTCATAGCCTTGTACCTCCACCCCACTGAGGGCCTGCCACGCGCCAGCGAGTGCCCCCAAGCGGTGCTGCGCCGGGCGCACGGTTTTGGCTGCGGCAAAGCGCGTCACCAAAGCCAGCAAACCCAGGCCCGGGGCGTTGCCATCCACGCCCTCGGTATCGATCAAAGCCTCCCCCAGCATTTGCAAGCCGCCACAAATGCCCAGCACACGCCCACCGCGCGCTGCGTGTGCGGCAATGGCGGCATCCAGACCCTGCGCACGCAGCCAGGCCAAATCGGCTGCGGTAGCTTTGGAGCCGGGCAGAATGATCCAGTCCATGCCCTCCACTTCAGCGGCACTGCGCACCCAATGCAGCGCCACACCAGGAATGTTTTTCAGCGGTTGGAACTCATCCAAATTGCTGATGCGCGGGTAGGCCACCACGGCAATGCGTGTGTGAATATGCCCCTGGGCCGTGCTGCGCGCATCAAACACGCCGTCTTCCTCAGGCAGGCCATGGCCGTACTGCATGGGAATGGTGGCCACCACGGGCACGCCGGTTTTCTCGTGCAGCATCTGCGGCGCCGGAGCGAGCAAAGCGGCATCGCCACGGAATTTGTTCAGCACGAAACCACGAATCAGCGCCTGCTCGTGCGCGGGCAACAGCGCCCAGGTGCCATACAAATGAGCAAAAGCGCCTCCCCGGTCTATGTCGCTGACCAGCACACAGTGCGCCTGCGCATGCAGCGCCACGCGCATGTTCACCACGTCGCTGTCGTGCAGGTTGATTTCTGCGGGGGAACCAGCGCCTTCAATCACCACCAGGTCGTATTCCTGGCGCAAATCATCCAGCGCCTGGGCCAACTGCGGCCACACCTGCAGACTGCGGCCACGCCAGGGCATGCGCGTGAGGGCTGCGTCCACCTGTCCCAGCACCACCACCTGGCTGTGGGTATCGGCTTCGGGTTTGAGCAGCAAAGGGTTCATGCGCACATCGGGCGTGGCACGCGCCGCCAGGGCCTGGAAATACTGCGCACTGCCCATCTCGCCCCAGGTGCCTTCCGGCGTGGCCACCACGCGGGCGTTGTTACTCATGTTCTGCGCCTTGAACGGCGCTACGCGCAAACCCTGGTTGGCGTAATAACGGCACAAAGCCGTGGCCAGCCAGCTTTTGCCCGCACCACTGCTGGTGCCCAGCACCATGATGCAAGGGGCTAATGAAGAGGTGTGCATGAAAGATGCTCCCAAGCATGGCGCAGCGCCTGCTGCGCCGGGGGGGGTAACACCCCCAGGCGCACATGGCCCGGGAGTCCGAAAGACGTGGCATCGCGCAGCTTGATGCCTTGCTGGCGCAGCTGCTGCAGCGCTTGGGCAAGCGAACTAGCCTGGGCTGCGGGCACACGTGCGGTGAAAAAATTTGCCAAGCTGCCCGGCAGCACCTGCCAACCCAGGGCTGTACACAGCGCCTGCTGCGCCTGCTTGTAGCCCCGCAGCAGCGGCAGGCTGGCGGCCAGCCAGGCCTGCACCTCGGCTTGGGGCCATGCCGTGAGCAACGCCACCCCTTCAGCACCCAACGGCCATGAAGCCGCCAGCGCCCGCAACTGCGCTACCTGGCCAGATGCCACCGCTGCAGCAGGTGCAATCGCGTAGGCAGCGCGCACCCCCGTCAGCCCCAGCGCTTTATTGGGTGAATACAGCTGCCAGGCGCATGCAGGAAGCGGCTGCAGCTCACTTTCTAATAGCAGCGGTGCGTAGGCGCAATCAACCACGCACCACGCGGCCTCGGCCACAGCCGCTTGTGCAGAGGGGCAGCGCCATGCCGCCAGCGCCGCATCGTGGCCGCCCAGGGGGCTGGCAGGCTCACAGGCCCACTGCAGCAACGATTGCTGGGGCACGGGGGCGACATCCGCCGCAGGCAGCGCCTGCAAGCCCCACAGCTGCGCCGCGCGCTGGTATTCGCCATAACCATGCGCTGGCGCACGCACCTGGCGCAGGCCGCAGCGCTGCGCCAGGGCAGTGAAGCGGTGAATAAATTCGCTGGCACTGGCGGCCACCACCACCTGCTCGGCAGCCACTCCATGCCACTGTGCCAAACGCTGGCGCAAGGCGGTATAGGCCGGATCGGGGTAATGCTGGCGCGGCACCTGCTGCAAAGCCTGCAAGGCGGGCGGACAGGGGCCGCAGGCATTGGCATTGGTAGAAAAATCCCAGCGCGGCACGCCCAGGGCATCGGGGCCACCGTGCTCCAGCGGGGCCACTGGCGTATTCAGTACAGCATCCATACAGCAAAAATCATAGCTACTCCCGCAAGCCCCATAAGGCTAAAAGCCGTTTTTTCTCCATAACGCACGGCTTGCTGCACCTGCGCTGCCTGGGCTGCAGCCCCCTGCGGATGCAGCACATAGCCCCCGGGTTTCGACAAGCGCACGCCCAGCAACTGCGCCATGCTGCCCATGGGCCAGCCACCGTTGGGTGAAGGGGTGGCCCGGGCATCGGCACGCAAGGCCTGCCACAGCGCGCCACGCGGCCAGCGCCCGGCCAGGCACCACAGCAAAGCCGCCGTCAACCGGGCGGGGAGCCAGTTGAGCACGTCATCTGCGCGCGCGGCCCACTTGCCTGCCCAGTGCCAATAGCGGCGCTGCGTGCCCTCCCCGCGCCAGCCAGGGTAGCCCCACATGGCATCGGCCGTGTTGGCCAAGCGGTACAGCGCTGCGCCTGGCAAACCCAGCAGCACAAACCAGAACAAGGGCGCCACCACCGAATCGCACAGGTTTTCCGCCAGGGTTTCGATGGCACTTTCGCGCACCTGGGTGTCGCTTAAGGCCTGGGTATCGCGGCTCACCAGCCACGACAGGCGCTCACGCCCCTGCGCCAGCGATTGCGCCAGGGCCTGCTCTACGGCCAGCACCTCGTCACGCAACATACGCCAAGCCAGCAAAGGTTTGAGCAGCCCCCCCAGCACCACCCCGGCCAGCCAGGTCGGCACAGCCCACAGCACCAGTGCCTGCAACGCTGCCGCCAGCAGCGCCGCCACGCCAGCCAGCCCACACCACAGCAGCGCCCCCAGGGTGAAGCTGCGCAGATCGCGCCCACCGTCCACCTGGGGTGCCAAACCGCGCCCACACCAGGCCAGGGCGTTACCCATCCACACCACCGGGTGCCATGCGGGCGGCGGTTCACCCCAGCGGCGGTCGATCCACAGCGCCACCCACACCCCCATGGCCAGCCACAGCACAGCACAGGCCCCAGGAGCCGACCACACCCAGGCCCCACCGAGCCAACTGCCCGCGGCCTCCCACGCTGGCGCCATGCTCAAGGCTGCTCTCCCTCGGGCTCAGGCCGGGGAGCTTGCAGCAAACCCTCGACCTGGCTTTTCACCTGCTGCGGTAGCTGCGGAAGCTGCGTATGGGGCAGCGCAGCCTCTGCGGGCGCATTGGAAGCGGCCTTCGGCGAGGTCAGCGCACCGCCTTGTTTTTTCACCAACACCGCCACCAGCGCCAAGGCCAGCAGCAGCACCATCACACCAGCCACAGCACGCATGGCGCCCTCCTGATTGCTACTGTTTTTGCAAGGTGCGCACTGTATCGCCCCAAGCGAGCAAGAAAAATCAGCGCGCGAGGATAATCCGCCCCCTATGTCTTTGTTGCCCCACCAGATCGAACTCCTTTCCCCCGCGCGCAATGCCGCCATCGGCATCGAAGCCGTGAACCACGGCGCCGACGCTGTCTATATCGGCGGCCCCGCCTTCGGTGCGCGCGCCACGGCAGGCAACGACATTCGCGAGCTGGAACAGCTGATTGCACACGCCCACCGCTTTGGCAGCCGCATCTTCATCACGCTCAACACCATCTTGCGCGACGACGAGCTGGAAGATGCCCGCCGCATGGCCTGGCAGGTGTACGAGGCTGGCGCCGACGCCCTCATCATCCAGGACATGGGCCTGCTGGAGCTGGATTTGCCCCCCATCCAGCTGCACGCCAGCACCCAGACCGACATCCGCACGCCCGAAAAGGCGCGCTTTCTGCAAGACGCAGGCCTGAGCCAGATCGTGGTTGCGCGCGAGCTGGATTTGCAGCAAATCGCCGCCATCCGCGCCGCCACCGACCCCAGCCGCACCACGATTGAATTTTTTGTGCACGGCGCGCTGTGCGTGGCCTACTCAGGCCAGTGCTTCATCAGCCACGCGCACACCGGCCGCAGCGCCAACCGAGGTGACTGCAACCAAGCCTGCCGCCTGCCCTACGAAGTGCTGGACGGCCAGGGCCGCATCGTGGCGCACGAAAAGCATGTGCTGTCGATGAAGGACAACAACCAAAGCGACAACCTGCGTGCGCTGATCGACGCGGGCGTGCGCAGCTTCAAAATTGAAGGCCGCTACAAAGACATGGGCTATGTGAAAAACATCACAGCCCACTACCGCACGCTGCTCGACGAGATCATTGAAGAGCGCGAGTTTTCCGAGGCGCCGCTGGCGCGCTCCTCGAGTGGGCGCACCACCTTCACCTTCACGCCCGACCCCGACCAGAACTTCAACCGCGAGTTCACCGACTACTTCGTCAATGGCCGTAAGGAAGACATTGGCGCCTTTGACACGCCCAAAACGCCTGGCCGCGCCATCGGCTGGGTCACACAATTGGGCGACAAGTGGTTTGAGCTGGAAGTGAGCGACAAGGCCACCGTGCTGCACAACGGCGACGGCCTGTGCTACTACGACTTGCAAAAGGAACTGGTGGGCGTGCACATCAACCGCGCCGAAAGCATCCACCCCAAAAAAGGCATCTGGCGCGTCTTCCCCAAAGACCCCATCGCAAGCTTCAAAGACTTGCGCAAAGGCTTGGAGATCAACCGCAACCGCGACATGGATTGGGTGCGCACGCTCGAGAAAAAGTCCAGCGACCGCCGCATTGGCGTGTGGGCCCAATTCCAAGAAACAGCCGACGGCTTTGCCCTGACGCTTACCGACGAAGACGGCTTTGTGGGCAGCGCCACCTTGGCCCACGCCCACGAAAGTGCCAGCGATGGCGCCAAAGCCGAGGCCACGCTGCGCGAGCAATTGGGGCGCTTTGGCGCGTCGGTGTTTGCCGTGCATGACATTGCCCTGCAGCTGTCGCAGCCGTGGTTTGTGCCCGCCTCGGCCCTGAACCAACTGCGCCGCGACGCTCTGGCTGCACTGGAGACAGCGCGTGCCGCTGGCTTTGTGCGCCTGCCACGCGCCACGCCGGTGCAGCCGCCCGTACCTTTCCCCGAAGACACCCTCACCTACTTGGCCAATGTGTTCAACCACAAGGCACACGACTTTTACGTCAAGCATGGCGTGAAGGTGATTGACGCTGCCTACGAATCGAAAGAGGAAGAAGGCGAAGTCAGCCTGATGATCACCAAGCACTGCGTGCGTTTTTCCATGAGCTTGTGCCCCAAGCAGGCCAAGGGCGTGATTGGCGTGAAGGGCACCATCAAGGCCGAGCCGCTGCAGCTCATCAATGGCAAGGAAAAACTCACCCTGCGCTTTGACTGCAAGCCCTGCGAAATGCATGTGGTGGGCAAGATGAAAAAATCGGTGCTGCAACAACACCGGAAAGACATGCAGGCCCAGCCCCTGCAGTTTTACCGCCGCAAGCCCCTGGCACTGCAAGACTGAGTGCGAGGCTGGCCATAGCGGCTAAGCGGCTAAGCGAGTGCTTGGAGGTCAAATCAGCCTCTAAGCCTTATCTAGCAAGCGCGAGCAGCTATTTTTTCAGTAGCAATACGCGGCGCGCGCACATCATCCAAAGCGCGCCTTGTGCCCTCATGGCAGAGGCAGCGCCTCCAGCTCCAGCAGGGCGCGCTTGCGCTGCAAGCCACCGCCAAAACCCGTCAGGCTGCCATCGCTGCCAATGACCCGATGGCAGGGCACGATGATGCTGATTTTGTTGCGGCCATTGGCACCGGCCACGGCACGCTGGGCGGTGGGCCGCCCAATGGCCTGGGCCTGCGCTGCATAGCTGCGCGTTTGGCCGTAGGGAATGGCCAGCAAGGCCTGCCAGGCGGCGCACTGGAAGGGCGTGCCGAGCAAATCCAGCGGCACGTTGAACTGCTGGCGCTGACGCGCAAAATACTGCGCCAGCTCCTGTTCAGTTTGCTCCAGCACAGCGTTTTTACCGGGCTGCGCAGGGCCACCACGCAATGCCTCCACCTGCTGCTGCGCGCGTCGCAGGCCAGGTGCGGGAGAGTCGCTGAACTCCAGCAAACACAGGCCCTGCACCGAGGCCATGGCACGCATGGCACCCAACGGAGTTGCAAGCGTGCAAAACAGCAGTGTGTTTTTCATAGGGTGCTCCTCTGGTGCAGCCAATTTTCAAGGCAGCGAAGGCGGTGCCTGGGCGGCGCTGCCCTCATTTTCGCTGGATGGCAAAGCCGTGCTGGTCGTGCTGGTGTGCCACAGCACCACCGCAGCGCACAGCCACTGCAGCACATACATCAGCGTGCCCACGCTGTGCCACAGGCGCAGGTTTTCGCGCGCAACGATGCGCGGCGCCACGCCGTACTGCTGCAACAGCGCCAGCAGCAGCCCAGCCACCACAAAAACCATAGCTGCTTGCGCCCATGGTTCGGGCTTTTCAGCATACTTTCGCTGTGAAAGCACCAGCAGAAAAGCGCAAGCAGCTATAGAAACCATAGTCTGCGCAACAAACAAACGTGCTGCCATTTGCCCAGCCAGGGCGGTGCTGGGTAAATGGGCAAACAGCAAAGGCACAGCGATGAACCCCATCACCGACAAGCTGCCCCACCACAGGGCAGCTGCGAAAACGGGAAGTTTGCGATGCAGCATGGCAGCCACCAGGCAAGTGCGAGAGCCCGCGGCCTTAGACGTAGCGCACCTTGACGACTTCGTAGCGGCGCAAGCCACCCGGTGCCTGCACCTCGGCCGTATCGCCCTCTTCCTTGCCGATCAAGGCGCGGGCAATGGGGCTGGAGATATTGACCAAGCCGAGCTTGATGTCTGCCTCATCCTCACCCACGATTTGGTAGGTGACGGCATCGCCCGTATCTTCGTCTTCCAGCTCCACGGTGGCACCAAACACCACACGGCCACCGGCATCGAGCGCAGCAGGATCAATGATTTGCGCGGCCGAGAGCTTGCCTTCTACTTCCTGGATGCGCCCTTCAATAAAGCCTTGGCGGTCTTTCGCGGCTTCGTACTCGGCGTTTTCGCTCAAGTCGCCCTGGGCACGTGCCTCAGAGATCGCAGCAATCACAGCGGGGCGGTCAACGGTTTTCAAGCGATGCAACTCGGCTTTGAGTTTTTCTGCACCGCGCTTGGTAATGGGGATGGTGGCCATCTCAATAATCTCCAGACAAAGCGAAACCGCCGCACGTTGCCGCGCGGCGGTTTCATTGGCAAATTCAGCGGCTGATTATGCCGCGTTTACCTCAGTGGGCAAGCTGGGCGTGCATCTCTTGCACAGAAATCACGTCCAAATGTCCCATGGCCTTCATACCATCCACCGCGGCCTCGGCACCGAAGATGGTGGTGAAGGTGGTCACGCGGTTGGCCAGCGCATTGGTACGAATAGCGCGCGAATCAGCAATCGCATTGCGACGCTCTTCCACGGTGTTGATGACCATGGCAATTTCGCCACTCTTCATCATGTCCACAATGTTCGGGCGCCCTTCCGTCACTTTGTTGATGACGGCCACAGGCACCCCGGCCGCCGCAATGGCTGCTGCCGTGCCACGGGTGGCAATCAGCTCAAAGCCCATGCCCGCCAGTTCACGCGCAATGGCGACGGCGCGTGGCTTGTCGGCATTTTTCACCGTGAGGAAGACCTTGCCCGAGGTGGGCAGCTTGGTGCCCGCACCGATTTGGCTCTTGACGAAAGCTTCACCAAAGGTTTTGCCCACGCCCATCACTTCGCCGGTGGACTTCATCTCGGGGCCGAGGATGGTGTCCACACCCGGGAACTTGACGAAGGGGAACACGGCCTCTTTCACGCTGAAATAAGGCGGCGTCACTTCCTTGGTCACGCCCTGGCTGGCCAGGGTTTGACCAGCCATGCAGCGTGCAGCCACCTTGGCCAGCTGGATGCCCGTGGCTTTGCTGACGAAAGGCACAGTGCGCGAAGCACGCGGGTTCACTTCCAGCACGTAGATGACGTCGCCGCCCTCGGTTTCCTGGATGGCGAACTGCACGTTCATCAGGCCCACCACGTTCAGGCCCTGGGCCATGGCAGCGGTCTGGCGCTTGAGTTCGGCCACGGTCTCGGCCTTGAGGTAGTACGGTGGCAGCGAGCACGCCGAGTCGCCGGAGTGAACGCCTGCTTGCTCAATGTGCTCCATCACGCCGCCAATGAAGACGGCGCCGCTGGCATCGCGCACGCAGTCCACGTCGCACTCGATGGCGTCAGACAAGAAGCGATCGAGCAGCACGGGCGAGTCGTTGCTCACCTTCACGGCTTCGCGCATGTAGCGCTCCAGGTCGCGCTGCTCGTGCACGATTTCCATGGCACGGCCACCCAGCACATAGCTGGGGCGCACCACCAGGGGGTAGCCCAGCGCAGCGGCTTTTTCCAGCGCGTCGGCCTCTGTGCGGGCGGTGGCGTTGGGTGGCTGGCGCAGGTTCAGCGAATGCAGCAGCTGCTGGAAGCGCTCACGGTCTTCAGCCGCGTCGATCATGTCGGGCGTGGTGCCAATGATGGGCACGCCTTCCTTTTCCAGGCCCAAGGCCAGCTTCAGCGGCGTTTGGCCACCGTACTGCACGATCACGCCTTCGGGCTTTTCCTTGTCTACGATTTCCAGCACGTCTTCCAGCGTCAGCGGCTCGAAGTACAGGCGGTCGGAAGTGTCGTAGTCGGTGGAAACCGTTTCCGGGTTGCAGTTGACCATGATGGTTTCGTAGCCATCTTCGCGCATGGCGAGTGCAGCGTGAACGCAGCAGTAGTCAAACTCAATGCCCTGGCCAATGCGGTTGGGCCCGCCGCCGAGCACCATGATTTTTTTCTTGTTCGTGGGCGCGGCCTCGCATTCTTCCTCGTAGGTCGAATACATGTAGGCGGTGTTGGTGGCGAACTCGGCTGCGCAGGTATCCACGCGCTTGTACACCGGGCGCACACCCAGGGCTCGGCGCGCTTCGCGCACGGCTTTTTCATTGCTTTTGAGCAGTTTGGCCAGGCGGCGATCGGAGAAGCCTTTTTGCTTGAGTGTGCGCAGCGTGGCGGCATCCAGTGCTGCCAAGGCCTGCTCGCCTTTGTCGGCGGCCAGTTGATCGAGTTCGAGTTCGATCTTGACGATTTCCTCAATCTGCACGAGGAACCAGCGGTCGATCTTGGTCAGGTCGAACACTTCGTCCACCGACAGACCCATGGCAAAGGCATCACCCACATACCAGATGCGCTCGGGGCCGGGCTCGCCCAGCTCTTTTTCCAGCACTTCGCGGTCTTGGGTTTTCTCGTTCATGCCATCCACGCCGACTTCCAGACCGCGCAAGGCTTTCTGGAAAGATTCCTGGAAGGTGCGGCCCATGGCCATGACCTCGCCCACACTCTTCATTTGCGTGGTCAAACGGTCGTCGGCAGCGGGGAATTTCTCGAAGGCAAAACGTGGAATCTTGGTGACCACGTAGTCAATCGACGGCTCAAACGATGCGGGCGTGGCACCGCCCGTGATGTCGTTCTTGAGCTCATCCAGGGTGTAGCCCACAGCCAGCTTGGCCGCCACCTTGGCAATGGGGAAACCCGTAGCTTTCGAGGCCAGTGCCGAAGAGCGCGAAACGCGCGGGTTCATCTCAATGACGATCATGCGGCCGTCCTTCGGGTTCACCGAGAACTGCACGTTGGAGCCGCCGGTGTCCACACCAATTTCACGCAACACCGCAATGCTGGCATTGCGCATGATTTGGTACTCGCGGTCGGTCAGGGTCTGCGCCGGTGCCACGGTGATGGAGTCGCCCGTGTGCACACCCATGGGGTCGAGGTTTTCGATCGAGCAAACGATGATGCAGTTGTCCGCCTTGTCGCGCACCACTTCCATCTCGTACTCTTTCCAGCCCAGCAGCGACTCTTCAATCAGCAGCTCGTTGGTCGGAGAAGCTTCCAAGCCACGCTTGCAGATGATTTCAAACTCTTCTGGGTTGTAAGCAATACCGCCACCGGTGCCACCCAGGGTGAAGCTGGGGCGAATCACGGTAGGGAAACCCACGGTTTTTTGCACATCCCAGGCTTCTTGCATGCTGTGGGCAATGCCCGAGCGTGCCGAATCCAGGCCAATGCGCGTCATGGCGTCTTTGAATTTCAGACGGTCTTCGGCCTTGTCGATGGCCTCGGGCTTGGCACCAATCAGCTCTACACGGTATTTGTGCAACACGCCGTGGCGCCACAGATCGAGGGCGCAATTGAGGGCCGTTTGCCCGCCCATGGTGGGCAAGATGGCATCGGGGCGCTCTTTGGCAATGATTTTTTCTACCGTTTGCCAGGTGATGGGCTCGATGTAGGTCACATCGGCCGTCGCCGGGTCGGTCATGATGGTGGCGGGGTTGCTGTTGATGAGGATGACGCGGTAGCCCTCCTCACGCAGCGCTTTGCACGCTTGCACGCCCGAGTAGTCAAACTCGCAAGCCTGGCCAATGATGATCGGGCCTGCGCCAATGATGAGGATGCTCTGAAGGTCGGTGCGCTTTGGCATTATTTTTTCTCCTGGGCGGCGGCGCTCATCGATGCCATGAAGCGGTCAAACAGGTGGGCAATGTCGTTGGGGCCGGGCGCTGCCTCGGGGTGGCCCTGGAAGCTGAAGACGGGGCGGTCGGTGCATTCGAGCCCTTGCAGCGTGCCGTCGAACAAGCTGATATGGGTGGCGCGCACGTTGGCTGGCAAAGTGGCGGCATCTACAGCAAAACCATGGTTTTGGCTGGTGATGGCCACATGGCCCGTGGCCAGCGTTTTCACCGGATGGTTGCCACCATGGTGGCCGTGGGCCATCTTGAAGGTCTGAGCGCCCAAGGCCAAAGCCAAAATCTGGTGCCCCAGGCAAATGCCAAAGGTGGGAATGCCTGCTTGCAAGAAAGCGCGTGCGGCATCAATGGCGTAGGTACACGGCTGTGGATCGCCCGGGCCGTTGGACAAAAAGATGCCGTCGGGGCGCAGCGCCAGCGCGTCTTCAGCGCTGGTCTGCGCGGGCACCACGGTGAGCTTGCAGCCACGCTCGGCCAGCATGCGCAAGATGTTGTGCTTGACGCCAAAGTCGTACGCCACCACGTGAAAACGCGGGTTTTGCACCGTACCAAAACCTTGGCCCAGCGCCCATTCGGTCTGCTCCCACACATAGGGTGCGGCAGTGGTAACCACCTTGGCCAAGTCCAACCCACTCATGCTGGGAGCTGCCTTGGCTGCGGCCTGGGCGGCTGCAATGTGCTCTGCGCTGACTTGCGTGCCTTCAACCAAAGCCACGATGGCACCGTTTTGCGCGCCTTTTTCACGCAGCAAACGGGTCAGGCGGCGGGTATCGATGTTGGCGATGGCCACCGTGCCCTGCCCTTGCAGGAACTGCGGCAGGTTTTGTTCACAGCGAAAGTTGCTAGTGGTGAGCGGCAGATCGCGAATGATCAGGCCAGCAGCTTGGACACGGCCCGACTCCATGTCTTCGGCATTGATGCCGTAGTTGCCAATATGCGGGTACGTGAGGGTAACGAGTTGCTGGCAGTAGCTGGGGTCTGTGAGGATTTCCTGGTAGCCGGTCATGGCGGTGTTGAACACCACTTCACCAACTGTGGTGCCGCTGCTACCGATGGAATTGCCAATAAAGACCGTGCCGTCTGCGAGCGCCAAAATAGCGGGCGGGAATGCTGCCTTGAGAGACGAAAGCACTGGGTTCTCCGAAAGAGGTCGGGTCGCCCGACGCCCACAAAAGTGCGCCTTGCAGCGCATTTTGCGGACAGCTTTGCTGATTTTGAGGGATTACTTATGGATAGTCGGGCGACTTTTTGCGCAAAAGCTTCTTATTCTACCGCGTGACTTTTTGTCGGCGCTGACAAAACTAGAGAAAAACCCTTAGTGCCCACCCACCAGGGCTTGGGCTGCACTGGTGTGCAGGCAAATCGCCGCAGCAGCCGCCACGTTCAGCGACTCCTCCCCCCCCGGCTGAGCGATGCGGATGTGCTGCTGCGCACGCTCTTGCAAAGCCGCTTGCACGCCCTGCCCTTCGTGGCCGAGCAGCCAGGCGCAAGGCCACGGCAGGCGTGCCTGATGCAAAAAATCACCCTGATGCGAACTGGTGGCCAGCAACGGCAAGGACAGGGCCAGCACCTCTTGTAGCTCGACCCCTTCGACCAGCCGCAGAGCAAAGTGCGCCCCCATACCCGCGCGCAGCACCTTGGGTGCATACAGTGCCGCCGTACCCTTGAGCGCCACCACTTGCCCAAAACCAAAGGCACTGGCACTGCGCAAAATCGAACCCACGTTGCCCGCGTCTTGCAAGCGATCGAGCACCACAGTCGGCACATCGGGCAGCAAAGTCGGCACCTCTGGCAGCTCCCACACAAACCCCATGCCTTGCGGACTGGGGGTTTCCAAAGCGCTCAGATCACGCCACAAAGCATCGGCAAGCACTATGTTTTTAGGAGCTGCTTGCGCTTGCTGCACGGGGGCTAGAGGCCAAAAAGACTCTGAAAACACTGCCAATGCAGGGCGCAGGCCACGCGTCAGCAAGGCGCGGCACAGGTGATCGCCCTCCAGCCACACGCGGCCTTGCTTGCGGTAGCTCACGTTGCCTTGCGTCAAGCGGCGCAGCTCTTTGAGCAGCGGGTTGTCGCGCGAGTGGATAGCGGTGAAATGAGCGGTCATACAAGCTGGGCCACGGGGGCAAAAGAGCGGCGGTGCTGCGCACAGGGGCCATGCGCACGCAGCGCCGCCAGATGTACCGCCGTGCCATAACCCTTGTGCTGATCGAAACCGTACTGCGGGTACTGCGTATGCAGCTGCAGACACCAGCGATCGCGCTGCACCTTGGCCAAGATAGAGGCGGCAGAAATGGCTGGCACCAGCGCATCGCCCTTGACGATGGCCTGCGCGGGCACGTCTAAAGACGGCAGGCGATTGCCATCCACCAGCACCTGCGTGGGCGTGCGCTGCAAGCCCTGCACCGCGCGGCGCATGGCCAGCAAGGTGGCCTGCAAAATGTTCAAGCGATCAATCTCCTCCACGCTCGCCTGAGCGATGCACCAGCACAGCGCCTGCGCTTGGATGATTTCAAACAACTGCTCCCGGCGTGCGGCGCTGAGTTTTTTGGAATCCCCCAAGCCCGCGATGGGCCGCTGCGGATCCAAGATGACGGCGGCGGCGAACACCGGGCCTGCCAGGGGCCCACGTCCGGCCTCATCCACACCCGCCACCAGCGCGGCATCGCCCGCACAGTCCTCATCCCAGGGCAAGCTGGCCTGTGCAGGTGAAGGTGCAGGTGGCGCTTTAAGCGCGCAAGAGGTGGTCAATGGCATCGGCGGCCCGTTGGGCAGTGTCGCAGCGCAGTTGCTGGTGCAGTGCGCCAAAGCGCTGCTCCAACTGCTGCAAGGCGGCGGGGTTGTGGTGGGGTGCGTGCAACCAATGCAGCACGGCGTCGCACAGCGTCTGGGGCGTGGCAGCATCTTGCAGCAGTTCCGGCACCACGAAGTCTTGGCACAAGATGTTGGGCAAGCCCACCCAGGGCTGCAACTGCTTACGGCGCATCAAGCGCCAGCTCCAGGCCGACATGCGGTAGGCAATCACCATCGGGCGCTTGAACAGCGCCGCTTCTAACGTGGCGGTGCCACTGGCAATCAAAGTGCAATCACAGGCCGCGAGCACTGCATGGGATTGGCCGCTCACCACCTTCACCCAGGTATCAACGCCCTGCGCGCGTGCCAGCTCGGCAATGCGCGACTGCAAAACAGGCACGGCAGGCAGCACCACCTGCACCTGTGGCAGGGCACGCCGAATCAGCGCAGCCGCCTGAAAAAACAGCGGCGCCAGGTGCTCCACCTCGGCCCTGCGGCTGCCGGGCAGCAGCGCCAGCACCGGGCCCTCGGGCTGCAAGCCAAGCTGCAGGCGTGCGGCTACACGGTCGGGCTGCTCAGGAATCACACTGGCCAGCGGGTGCCCCACATAGCTGGCGGCAATGCCATGCTGCGCCAACAGTGCCGGCTCAAACGGAAAAATGCACAGCACATGGTCGGCAGCGCGGCGAATTTTCTCCACCCGCTCAGGCCGCCAGGCCCAAATGGAGGGGCAGACGAAATGCGCTGTTTTGATGCCTGCAGCGCGCAAGTCAACTTCTAGGCTGAGGTTGAAGTCCGGCGCATCCACACCAATGAACACGGCCGGGCGCTCGGCCAACAGGCGCGCGCGCAATTTTTGGCGCATACGCACCAGCTCCCACAGGCGTTGCAACAGCTCTAGGCTGTAACCATGCAGGGCCAAACGCTCACTGGGCCACCAGGCCTCAAAGCCGCGCTGCTGCATCTGTGGGCCACCAATGCCCTGGGCGCGCAGCCCAGGCCAGCGTGCCTGCAAACCATCGAGCAGCAAGCCCGCGAGCAAATCGCCCGACGCCTCCCCCGCCACCAGCGCAATGCGCGCAGGATCGACAGCAGAGGGCACGGCAGCAGGCATGGCAAAAACCCCAGCGAAGAAAAAACAAAGCCACCCGAGGGTGGCTCAAACAAAACTGGAGCGGTGAAGGGAATCCAATTCTCCTATGAAGAAGCTCAAAAAACCCAAAACCTACCAGCAAAAATACCAACAAAAAAGAAAGTGTCCCCCTTTGCTGGCCTCGCAACCCACCATGATCGCGAGGGGCGGAGTTTAAGCGGTGCGGGTGTCCCCAAAGGACATCTGCTGCATTCAGTTCCCCAAATGAGAAAAACTCGCATCCATCGTGCCCCGCACCCCCACGACGCTCAAAAACCCCGTCAGGGCCCCCGGATGCGCTACTCGGGAAAACTCACGTCGCCAGCACTGCCAGCACCTGGGGACGGCGCATCTTTGCGCACACGGCCTAGGACTTGCAGCACACCAATGGTGGAATCTCCACAGGCTGTGGAAATTCAATAGCGCCCTTGGCGGCCTACGTGGACATCATCCAAATATGGATCATCTCGCCACGCTTCGCACCTGGTCGAACCCCCGCAGTGCGGTGGTTGCCGACAAGCGCAGCTCTTGCACCCTACCCAAAACCTCCCTATTGGCCGCTGTCGCCGCTGTGGCCAAACTACGAAACTTCCGTAGTTGCAGGCCAGCTCCAAAAGAAACCCGGCTCTAGGCCGGGTGTGATGTGGGTGCGCTACCTGGGCACGGTGAAGGGCGGCTGGCGCAGTTGCTCGCGCAGGTATTCCCCCAATCCCTGCCGCAGGTGCAGTGGTGTCTCCATCACGTCGCGGCGCCAGTCCTCACGCGCTTGTGGGCTGGCCTTGATGTGGTCAGCGAAGCGCATCGCCAGCGCCATCAATGCCGACTCGCCGGGGTCGAAGCCTTGCGGGTCGTTGGCGGATGCTGCGCGCGTTTTTACGTTTTCTATCTGGCCTTGTTGTTTTTGCGGTGTGTTTGGTGTGTTTGGTGTGTTTGGTGTGTTTTCTCCTATGACAGCCACGTTTTTTCCCTGCACACCGGGAGTTTTGGCTGGTGTGTTTGGTGTGTTTTGGATGGTGTTTTGGATGGTGTTTAGCCAGTCGGCAAAGCTTGCAGCGCTCATGCGTCGCCCCTTTGGCGCACCTCGTACCAGCGCCCACGCTTGCCCTGAATGGTCAATGCCTTGGAGTTTTTGCCATCGCTGCCAGTGGGCGGCATCAGCCCTGCCTGCTGCAAATAGCCCAGCGCGCGGCCAAAGTCGTGACCCTTCAGGGCTTCGCGCATTCCGGCACTGTTGAACAGGTACACCCTTCCGGCATCGGTTTGGCGCCAATACCCGGCACGGTTATGGATTAGCGGCTGGCGCAGGGCTTCGTCTGGCAGTGCGTCCGCGTCGCTGAATCGGCTATCGCCGTGCCGATCAATGAAGTCCGTCACATCTTGGACTGCCTTGCCGCGCTCGCGATTGGCGCCATCCTTGTCGGCCTGCAAACTGCGCCAGGCCTGTAGTCCAGCAGCAGCGGCGCGGATGGCTTCGCCTGCAGGCCAGGTGGTAATACCGTATGAGCTGGCCAACTCGCCAGCCAGCGCCAGTACCGCAAACCTGCCAGCCACGCGCTGCTCCTGCCCTTCGCCATTGGTGGCCAGCTCAGGGCGGGCGCGGATGGCTGCCAGTGCGGCGCAAAAGTCGGTGGTGTCGTTGGCCAGGCGCTCTACAAAGGCGCGCGCTGCATGGCCGTAGTGGGTCTTTGCCGCGTCCTTGATGGCATCGGAAAACGCTCGCGCGTCAGCGTGATGATGTAGAACATCCCAAACGCCGTGGGCGCGATCGCCGCATGGCACGTCAAAGAACCGCACTTCCTGCCCCGCCTTAATGACGTGGCCACCGGCTGCCATGCTGGTGCCAATCGAGAACTCGCCATTGCTCAGAACGGAAACACGCCAGCGGGCCACATTGCGGAAACCACCATCGCGTCCGGCACGCTGCTTGCCCATGCCGTTGCCCACCATGTAAACGGTGGGGCCTACGTCCTTTGGGTCGCACTCGCTGATCTCGTCCAATGCCAGCAGGCAATCGTTTACCCCGGCGGCTACCGACTCCAGGCCGTTGCTGGTGGCACGCCAGGTGCGTTTGTAGCTGGGGCTGCCCCATACGCTAGATGCCGCTGCCAGGGCGCTACTTTTACCGACTGAACTCGGGCCGATAAGGTGAGGCCCCCCGCTTTCAGCGTTGCACTTGGCCAGCAGTGGGCCTGCAAATGCGGTGCAGATTGCCAGTGCCAACATGGGGTTGCCGACGGCCATCGCGCCGATACCGGCCTGCCAGCCCTGCAGCGTGCCAGCGGTGCCAAAGTCGCTATCTCCAGCTCCGCCATTCTGGAAGACCACGCGCGCAGCATCGGGGCCGATAGCGCCATCTGGCAGGGCAAAGGCGCGGCACCGGCTATCAGCCCATCCTGGTTGCGACACACACAGTAGATAGCTGTCTTTGGGCGGCACCATGGCCTGCAGGTAGCGTGTCAGTGCTGGCTTGCTGCCAATCAACATTCCCAGACTGAACAGCACCTCGCACAGGCTGGTGCCGTCGCCTGCCAACATATGCATTGGCATGGCCCAGTCGCGCCAGTTGCCGCGCGTGTTTTTGAACCGCAGCAAGCGCCCATAACTTCCGTCGTGAGCATCGGATGTGCCTGCCACGACGTGCAGCGGGCTGCATATCCACGTCTGGGTGGGCACTACCGTAGCGTTTTCCCCCTTGCCCTCGGTCTTGGTGCCAAACAGCCACACACCAGGCTTGTAGCGCTCGCTGCCGGGTGTCTCGTACCAATCGTCAAACACGACATAGGCCGGGCGCGCATCCATGCCGGGCACTTTGCTGCTGGCAGATTCTGCGGGCGCGGCATCAAAGCACTGGCGCACAGCATCGGCACCAGCCAATTGGTGCAGGTCGTTGAAGTCGGTAGCCCCTTCCGGGCGGTCTGGGCCGAACACTGGCACAGCCAGCTTGCCGCCTACGGCCTTTGCAGCCTCGGTGGCTTTGGTCAGTCCGGGGTTGCCCTCGGTGATGTGATCATCGTCGGCTGCAACGATGATCTCCAGCTTGGGATACTTGCCGCGCAGCACCTGGGCCACCTCCAGCAGGTTGCCAGCATTCATTGCGCACGCCACAGCGTGGCCTGTGGCCTCGTGGATACTCGCGCCAGTGGCGAAGCCTTCAGTAATTACCAGCGTGCTGGTGGGTTCTCCAATCAGGTGAAAACACCCCTTGGTGCGCCCACCAGACTGGAATCGCTTGGTGCCGTCCGGGGCGATGGTTTGCAGGCTGTGTAGTTGGCCGTCCGTGTCGCGCAGCGGTATCAGCAGGTTCTCGCCAAACACACGCGCGCCGTGGGGTTTGATGCCCTTGCGCGCCAGGTACGGGTGGTCATCTGCCAGTGCTGCTTGCGCCCACTGTGCGGCGGCGGTCGTGGCTGCGGCTTCTTGGCGTTGCAAAAGCGCCTGCTCGCGCCACGCCTGTATGTCGGCAACGCGCTTGCGATGGGCTTCGCGCTCGGCTGGTGTCATGGCGCTATCGCTTTTCGCACACCAGGCCGACTGCACCCCTGCGCGCCAGCAGCCAAAAGCACCTGCGGGCACACCGTCGCTGTGCAGGCAGTACCAGCCGGACAGGTCTTGGCGCTTGCCGCTGGTGCTGAACCTATGCAACAGGCCATCATCGTGAATTTCGTCAGGCGGCACCAGGCCTGCGCCCACTATGGCGCTGCGGAACTGATCGATAGCGCTACTCATATCGGCCCCCCGCGTCCTCAATCCTGTTGGCGATGCCTTCCATCGCTTGGGTTTGGTCGATCAGGATTTCGTTTTGCTTCTCCAGCGCCTCGGCAATTCGCGCCAGCGTGGCGAGGAGTAATTCATTGTGGTTGGTGGTGTCGCTCATGCTGCGCCCCCTTCGATTGCTACGCTTTTGCTAGCTGCTTGCGCTTGCTGGGCGTGGTTTTGAGGCTGGTTTGACAGTGATTGCAACGCCTTGAGCAATTGCACGGCCTTTCGGCGGGCGGCGGGCACATTGCCTTGCTGCAGGTACATCTTGGCCAGCGTGGCATCGCTGGTGGCTTGCAGTAGCGCGTAGGCGTTCCGCTCTTCGGTGGTGGGGGTGCGGGCGCGCGCGCTGGCGCCGGATGTGGCGAGGTGCATGGTTTCAGCTCCTTGTTGAGGCAGAAAACCACTCGGGCCAGTGTTCAAGCTGTACCGGGTGGGCTGGGTGGTTGAACAGGAGTAACAAGCCTCCCCCCACGCCTTACGGACGCGAGACACCCAGCCCGAAAACACAAATTCAGGGCATGGCAAAGCCCCGCTGTCGTGGGGGCTTGAGACGCTTGTTATGGTGTGTTCAGCACCAGGGCGGATTGTGCCATGGGCTGCTGCAGGCGTTGTGCAGGACGATATGGCCAGGCCAACGACGAACGAAATGATGGCCGTCTTGATGATGTTGCGCGTAAAATCGGCGCTGTCTGTGCAGCTCGTCGGTGGTGTGGTGTCCCCGGCGGGCTTTTTTTTGTCTGTGCAAAGGGGCATGGTTTCTGCTCCTTACACGGTCTGGCCACGAAGCCAAGCACGCAAGTCACCCACACGCCAGGCCGTGGTGTTCGGGCCAATCTTCACTGGCGCCGGAAACCGTCCAGAACGAACCCAACGCCAGACACTCGCGGGACTTGCGGGGATTACCGGATTTGGGTTTTCTGGGCCCTTCACAAGCTGGGCCAGGCGCAGCATTGCCGAATCAGGCAGGGCGTCTATGGGCGTGATGTTTGCAGTTGCTACGGTGGTGGTTCCGGGCATTTGGCTTCTCCAGAAAGTTGTGACGGGGTGAATTTCGGAGAAATGCGCCGATAGCGCCTGCGGCTGGCTGTCGCTGGCGCTTGCTAGCACTGCTGCTGTGTGGCTTGGGGACATCGGGTTTTCTCCTATGGGGTTGGGTGATTCCCAATGCTCCAAGCCATTTGTCCAATTTTTTTCCAAAAACCGGAAATTGCTATCACTTCAATAGCAAATTTGCTACGTTTTCCGTAGCTTCTTACGCTTGCTGGAAAAGCCTTTTAGGCTGTTTGGCAGTGATTTACCCCCCTTGTTTTTTCGGCAAACTTGAATCTGTTGCTTTGTTGCCACTAATTCTGTGGCTGCTTGAGCTTGCAGGGCGCCAGTGCGCCACCAATCCCGCCATGCGTCGTGCAGCAAGCCCCAAAACACACCAAAACACACCATGAAAAAAGGGTGGTGTGTCGGGTTTTTGCCCCTCCTCTCCTATGAGAATTTGTTGAAACACACCAAACACACCTAACACACCAATAAAAATACAAGTCGCGCGAGAGAAATTCCAATTTATGCCGCCTTCGCCATCGATATGACCTGGGCACCGTGGCGCAGTTGGTCGAGGTAGTCGGCCCATGCTTGCATCATGGTGCGGCGCTGCTCCATGTATTCCGCGCGGTCGTAGGCGCTGCCTAGCGGGCCACTCTTGCCATGGCCTAGCTGGGCTTCTACAAGCGCGTCAGGGATGCCCGTCATGCGTTCGGCAATCATGGTTCTGGCCATGGCGCGGAATCCATGCCCTACGTGTGTGTCGTTGCCAAAGTCCAGGCGGCGCAGTGCCGCATTGATCGTGCCGTCGGACATGGGGCGCTTGTTTGATCGGGCACCAGGAAAAACATACTTCCCGTAGCCGGTCAGTGGGCGCAGCTCTTGCAAGATGGTCACGGCCTGCTGCGCCAGCGGTATCAGGTGCGGCTTGCCGTTGACCTTGTCGTGAACGCTCCGCTTCATGTGCGCAGGCGGAATGGCCAGCATGGCATTGTCAAAATCAATCCATGCCCATTCCATGGCGCGAATGTTGCCCGGTCGTTGGAAGAACAAGGCCGATAGCTGGAGGGCTGCACGGGTCAGTGGCGAACCGTTGTAGCCATCAATGGCGCGCAGCAATTGGCCGACCTGTGCAGGCTCGATCACTGCAGCAAAGTGCCTTGCAACGTGTGGCTGTAGAGCGCCTTTCAGGTCAGGCACCGGGTTTGCGTCAATCCTGCCCGTCTGCACTGCATAGCGGAAAACCTGCCCCGCCATTTGCTGCAGGTCGTGCGCCGTGCTCAAAATGCCCTTGGCCTCTACCCTGCGCAGCGCATCCAACAGCGCCTTGGGCTTGATTTTGTCGATTGGCTGCGCCCCCAGCACTGGGAACAAATACAGCTCATTCATGCGTAGCCACTTCGTTGAGTGGCCTTCGCTCCATCCTGGTGCCTTGAGCTGGTGAAACTCGCGCGCGACGGCCTCGTAGGTGTTGGCTGCAGCGGCCTTGCTGGCCTGCTTGCTTTCACGCTTTGCGCTACTCGGGTCAACATCCTGGGCAAGCAGCGCCTTTGCATCGTCGCGTGCCTTGCGCGCCTGCGCCAGCGTCACAGCCGGATAGACGCCTATGGCCAGCGTCTTTTGCTTGCCGTGCAGGCGGTATGCCAGGCGCCAGTATTTGCCTGCTGCAGTGATGTGCAGATACAGCCCCCCACCGTCGCTGTGCTTGTCGCCTGCGGGCCTGCCGCTGTGTTTGGTGTTTTTGACGAAGGTATCGGTGAGGGGCATGGGTCGCATCCTTTGGCTGTTGGTATGCGTTTTGTTGGCAGGCGCTACCTACCAACAGAACTACCAACAAATTGTTGGGATGCGATGATGCCGCGTGATATTGCATGGGACAACAAAAAAGCCCCGCTACCTATGAGGGAGGGGGCTTTTGGGATGCCATGCGATGGCGTGAAACTGGTATTTGGAGCGGGTGAAGGGAATCGAACCCTCGTATGAAGCTTGGGAAGCTGCCGTTCTACCATTGAACTACACCCGCCGATTGTCACCTGGGTCAACCCCTGGGTGCCTGGCTGAGTCAGCAAAAAAATCAAGCCCGGGCATGGTCGATGTTGCTGACTCGGCGCGCATTGTAACTACAACTGCACCCACAGCTGGAGCGCGCAGCGCATACGCCAGCACACCGGCCTGGAAACGGGCTTGGGCCACGCTCAATCGGGGGTGTAACTCATGCCCAACGAAAGCCACCGACTGTGCCCGCCTCCCGACAACTGTTTGCCCCAGGTCATATCCAGATGCACCAGCTGTGGAATCAGCGCGTAACGCAGCCCTATGTGCCCGTACGACGTACCACGGTGGTCCCCATACGTTTCTGCTGTTCCCAGCCAGTGGGCGTGCAGCTTCAACTCACCACCCACGCCCCATAGCGCCTGGTGTCGCCCCGAAGCCTTGTCTTTCATCCAACCCCAAGTGGAGTGAACGATGAGCTGGTCATCGCGCAAAGAAAACGAAAAGGGAATGTGTGCGTAGGTATTGCCCAGCGCATTGGGGCCGGGCTGTCGGCCCGTGTGGTAGATGGTTCCCACTGCCAGCCCCCAGCCCCAACCGTTGGTCTCCAGAGGTTGGAACAAGGTTTTAGCCTGGAATACATAGTCGTTGCCCGCAGGCTCACCGGGCGAGCGTGCCCGCCCGGCGCCCAGCGTCAGCTCCAGATTCCCAGTCGGGTTACAGGCAGGAACGGCCCACCATTCCTTGCTATCCGTATGGGACTCGCCCCACACCTCCAGCTGACAGCTACCCGCATCCGTCAGGCGGGCGTCATCTATCACGAAGGGGCGGCCCGCCACGGCCAGAGCGGGCACGCACAATGCAGTCGCAGCCACGATGCAGGTTTTCATCGCTTCATTCTCGAGGTTTGGCTTGAAGTTTGTATGGCAGCTCACCCCGGGCGCACGCCCTCAGACCGGGCGGCGAAACACCAGCGCTTTGAGCGCACGCTGCGGCTGCACATCGGCAAAACTGGGCGGATTGGGCAGGCGCTGCACAAATTCCAGCTCAGGGGCCTCGGCCTGCACCACATCCAACAAAAATTTCTCATCCAGCTCGGGGGCATTCAGGCACAGCAAGGCGTGGCCGCCAGGCTGCAACAGCTGGGGGATACGGCGCGCCAGCCGGGCGTAGTCTTTGGTGGCGACGAAGCTGCCCTTTTGGTAGCTGGGCGGATCGGCAATCACCAGGTCGTAGGGGCCGTTGCGACCTACCTTGCCCCACGAAGTGAACAAATCGTGCGCCCAGAACACGGCGCCACTGCGCAGGCCGTTGAGCTGGTGGTTGCGCTGCCCCACAGCCAAGGGGCCACGCGCCATGTCCACATTCACCACCTGCGCGGCCCCGGCGTGCAGCGCCACCACGGAAAACGCACAGGTGTAAGCAAACAGGTTCAGCACACGCGGGCCGCTGGGGGAACTGGTAGCCAGGTGCTGCACGTGCTGCGCCACCCAGCGCCGGCACTGCGCCGTGTCCAGAAACAGGCCGTGGTTTTGCCCGCGCAGGACATCCACAGCAAAGTGCAGGCCCGCTTCCTGCACCACATGGGGCTGGGGCACCTCACCGGCCATCAGGCGCGTGTCGCTGCGCCCTTGCACACGCAGGGCCTCGCCGCGCTGCTGCAGCACCCAGTGCAGCGGCTGGCCCGGCGCCAGCACGGCCCAGCGCTGGCGCAGCGCCGCATCCAAAATGGCCACGTCGCCCTCCTCCACCGGGGCAAAGCTGGTGAGGACGAACACCGGCGGGTAGGCGTCCAGCGTCCAGTGGCTGGCGTCGGGATAGAGGCCACCACGGCCATGAAAAATGCGCCCGGCCTCCAAGGGCACAGGCATGTGGGCAATGGCGGCGAGCAGGGATTGCATGGGCAGTGGGAATCGCGGGTAAGTCGCGGGCAAATCGCAGGTTTCAGAAGATTTTGCGGCTTGAGCGCCGTTGGACAAGCGCAAGCAGCTCTTTATTTTGTAGCATCTGAGCGCCCCACCCCGACCAAGGGCCTTGCGTTTGCGGCACGATGGCGCCTTTGTTGCAACGCAACAAGAGCGCGCCGACCCTGGGGTGCCCCCTTTTTTGCGCGCCCTGTTGCCCCCTTTTGCCTATGCCTTGGAAACACTGGTCCAACGAGCGCCTGGGCCTGGCCCTGGCCGTGTTGGCCGCGCTGGGTTTTTCGTTCAAAGCCATTTTTGTGAAACTCGCCTACGCCGTGCCGCAGACCCAGCCGGTGGATTCCGTCACCCTGCTGGCGCTGCGCATGGCGTTTTCCTTGCCTTTTTTTGCTTGGGTGGGCTGGAGCGCAAGCCGCAAGCTGGCACCGCTGCAAGCGCGTGACTGGCTCACGGTGCTGGCGCTGGGGCTGCTGGGCTACTACGGCGCCAGCATTTTGGATTTCATGGGGCTGCAGTACATCAGCGCCAGCCTGGAGCGGCTGATTTTGTTCGTCTATCCCACGCTCACGCTGCTGTTGGGCGTGCTGTTTCTGGGCAAAAAAGCCTCGGGGCGCGAGCTGGGGGCGCTGCTGCTGTCGTACCTGGGCATTGGCCTGGCGTTTGCGCACGATTTGCACATTGCAGGTGACACACGCCAGGTGCTGATCGGCGCGGCGCTGGTGCTGGGCTCGGCGCTGTCGTATGCCTTCTACCAAGCGGGCAGCGAACCCGCCATTCGCCGCATGGGTACGGCGCGCTTTACCGCGCTGGCGCTGCTGGTGTCCACCCTGGCTTCGCTGCTGCATTTTGCTGCCACGCAGCCGCTGCAGGCGCTGGTGCAGCCCGCGCCGGTGTACCTGTACGCGCTGGGCATGGCGGTGTTTTCTACGGTGCTGCCGGTGTTCATGGCCTCGGCGGCCATTCGGCGCCTGGGCGCGTCTAAAACCGCGCTGGTAGGCACCCTGGGCCCGGTGCTGACGATTTTTTTCAGCATTTGGCTGCTCGATGAGCCGCTGTCGGTGTGGCAGATCGGCGGCGCAGCCCTGGTGCTGGGCGGAGTGCTGTTGATCAGCGTGCGGCGCTGAAATGAGGGACGGCAGCGGTTTATGCATCAAAATCGGCTTTTAGCCATACCAGGTAAGCGCAAGCAGCTCCTGAATCAATAGCAATTAAGGGCGGCTAAAATGCGCCCTTCACTTCTTCCCGCAGCCACCACGGCATCCTGCAGGATGCCGTTTTTCATTGTTTTGCGCACCATGAGCGATACCCCCGCACAACCCGGCCTGAACAGCCTGTCCAAATCCTTCGAGCCTGCGGCCCTGGAGGCCCACTGGGGCCCTGAGTGGGAGCGGCGCGGCTACGGCGCTGCTGGCGTGCGCGGCACGGGCCAGGCCGATGCCAGCCAGCCATCGTTTTGCATTCAGCTGCCTCCGCCCAACGTCACCGGCACGCTGCACATGGGGCACGCGTTCAACCAGACCATCATGGACAGCCTCACGCGCTACCACCGCATGCTGGGGCACAACACCGTCTGGGTGCCGGGCACCGACCACGCGGGCATTGCCACGCAGATCGTCGTCGAGCGCCAGCTGCAAGAGCAAGGCGTGAGCCGCCATGACCTGGGCCGCCCCGATTTCGTGAAAAAAGTGTGGGAGTGGAAGGAAAAATCGGGCAACACCATCACCACGCAAATGCGCCGCCTGGGCGACAGCGTGGACTGGAGCCGCGAGTACTTCACCATGGACGACAAGCTCTCCAAGGTCGTCACCGACACCTTTGTGAAGCTGTACCAACAGGGCCTGATCTACCGCGGCAAGCGCCTGGTCAACTGGGACCCGGTGCTGCAATCAGCCGTGTCCGACTTGGAAGTGGAAAACGAGGAAAAAGACGGCTCGCTGTGGCACATCGCCTACCCCCTGGCCGATGGCTCGGGCCAGCTGGTGGTGGCCACCACACGGCCTGAGACCATGCTGGGCGACGTGGCCGTGATGGTTCACCCTGAAGATGAGCGCTACGCGCACCTGATTGGCAAGATGGTGAATCTGCCACTGTGCGATCGCCAGATTCCCATCATTGCCGACGCCTATGTGGACAAGGAATTTGGCACGGGCGTGGTGAAAGTCACGCCCGCACACGACAACAACGACTACCAGGTGGGCCAGCGCCACAAGCTGCCCATGATTTGCGTGCTCACCCTGCAAGCCACGGTGAACGAGAACGCGCCCGCCAAGTACCAGGGCATGGACCGCTTTGTGGCGCGCAAGGCCGTGGTGGCCGACCTCGAAGCCCTGGGCCTGCTGGTTGAAGTCAAAAAGCACAAGCTGATGGTGCCCATTTGCACCCGCACCGGCCAAGTCATTGAGCCCATGCTGACCGACCAGTGGTTTGTCGCCATGAACAAAGTGGCCAAAGAAGGCACGGGCGACGCCACGGGCAAGAGCATTGCGCAAAAAGCCATTGACGCCGTGGCCAGCGGCCAGGTGCAGTTTGTGCCGGAAAACTGGGTCAACACCTACAACCAGTGGATGAACAACATCCAAGACTGGTGCATCTCGCGCCAGCTGTGGTGGGGCCACCAGATTCCGGCCTGGTACGACGAAGACGGCAACGTGTACGTGGCGCGCAACGAACAAGAAGCCCAGGCGCAAGCCCCCGGCAAAACGCTGACCCGCGACGCCGACGTGCTCGACACCTGGTATTCGAGCGCCCTGGTGCCCTTCAGCACCATGGGCTGGCCGCAGCAAAGCGAGTCGGCCACCGACGACTACAACCTGTACCTGCCCTCCTCCGTGCTGGTCACGGGCTACGACATCATCTTCTTCTGGGTGGCCCGGATGATCATGATGACCACGCACTTCACCGGGCGCGTGCCGTTCAAGCACGTGTACATCCACGGCCTGGTGCTGGATGCGCAGGGCAAGAAAATGAGCAAGTCCGAGGGCAACGTGCTCGACCCGGTGGACTTGATCGACGGCATTGCGCTCGAACCCCTGCTGGACAAGCGCACCCAGGGCCTGCGCCGCCCCGAGACCGCGCCCAAGGTGCGCCAAAACACGCAAAAAGAATTCCCCGAAGGCATTCCCGCCTACGGTGCCGACGCGCTGCGCTTCACCTTTGCCGCGCTGGCCACGCTGGGGCGCAGCATCAACTTCGACAGCAAGCGCTGCGAGGGCTACCGCAATTTCTGCAACAAGCTGTGGAACGCCTCGCGCTTTGTGCTGATGAACTGCGAGGGCCAAGACTGCGGCCTGGATGCCAGCCAAGAAGCCCAGGCAGAGGCCCTGGCCTTCAGCCAGGCGGACCGCTGGATCGTCTCGCTGCTGCAAAAAACCGAGGCCGAAGTGGCCAAGGGCTTTGCCGAGTACCGCTTGGACAACGTGGCCAACACCCTGTACGACTTCGTCTGGAACGCGTTTTGCGACTGGTACCTGGAAATTGCCAAAGTGCAAATTCAAACCGGCAACGCCGCCCAGCAGCGCGCCACGCGCCGCACGCTCATTCGCGTGCTCGAGGCCATCTTGCGCCTGGCCCACCCCATCATCCCCTTCGTCACCGAAGCGCTGTGGCAGGTGGTGGCGCCGATTGCCGGGCTCAAGGGCGAGTCGATTGCCGTGGCGGCCTACCCGCAAGCCGAGCCCGCGAAGATCGACGAAGCCGCCGAAGCCTACGTGGCGCGCCTGAAGAACATGGTGGACGCCTGCCGCACCCTGCGCGGCGAGATGGGCGTGTCGCCCGCGCAGCGCCTGCCGCTGCTGGCCGTGGCCGACAACGCCGACGATGCCACCTTCTTGCGCGCCAACGCCGCCGTGCTGCAAAACCTGGCCAAGCTCAGCGAGGTCAAGGTGTTTGACGACGCCGCGGCCTGGGAAAAAGAAGCGCAAAACGCCCCGGTCAGCGTGGTCGGCGGTGCGCGCCTGGCGCTGTTCGTCGAAATCGACGTAGCCGCCGAGAAGGTGCGCCTCTCGAAGGAAGCCGCCCGCCTGCAAGGTGAAATCACCAAGGCCAACGCCAAGCTGGGTAACGAAGCCTTCGTCGCCAAGGCCCCGCCCGCCGTGATCGAGCAGGAGAAAAAGCGCGTGGCCGACTTTGGCGCCACCCTAGCGCGCATCCAGGAACAGCTGGCCCGCCTGGGCTGATGCACCCATCATTGCAAAAACCATTGCAAAAACCATAGCTGCCCGCGCTTGACTGGCAAGGGTTTGAGATAGAAAACCTCCTCAAACCATTGCACAGCAAGCGCAAGCAGCTCCTTTTTTAGGAGTGGTCTGTATGCTCAGCACCCGTATCCGCAAGGCCGTGTTCCCCGTTGCAGGCCTGGGCACACGCTTTTTGCCCGCCACCAAAGCCTCGCCCAAAGAGATGCTGCCGGTGGTGGACAAGCCGCTGATCCAGTACGCCGTGGAAGAAGCCTACGAGGCCGGCATCCGCGACATGGTGTTCGTCACCGGGCGCAGCAAGCGCGCCATTGAAGACCACTTCGACACCGCCTACGAGCTGGAAAACGAGCTGGAGCAGGCAGGCAAGCAGGAAATGCTGGAGCTGGTGCGCTCCATCAGCCCGGCTGACATGAACTGCCTGTTCGTGCGCCAGCCGCGCAGCCTGGGCCTGGGCCACGCCGTGCTGTGCGCCGAGCCGCTGGTGGGCCACGAGCCCTTTGCCGTGCTGCTGGCCGACGACCTGATGGTGGGTGACAACGGTGGCCCCGGCGTGATGGCGCAAATGACCGCCGCCTTTGCCAAGCAAGGCCGCTCGCTGCTGGCCGTGCAGGAAGTGCCGCCCGAGCACACGCGCCGCTACGGCATCGTCAAGGGCGAGGCCGCAGGCGGGCCGCTGCTGCGCGTGGAGCAAATCGTGGAAAAGCCCGCGCCCGACGTGGCGCCCTCGCGCATGGGCGTGGCCGGGCGCTACGTGCTCACGCCACGCATTTTTGAAGAAATTCGCAACCAGCCGCGCGGCGTGGGCGGCGAAATCCAGCTCACCGACGCCATCGCCCGCCTGATGGCGCATGAAACCGTGTACGCCTACCAGTACCAAGGCAAGCGCTACGACTGCGGCAGCAAGGAAGGCTTTTTGGAAGCCACGGTGGAGCTGGCGCTGCAGCACCCGCAGGTGGGGGCGCAGTTTCGCGCCTACCTGAAAGGGCGAGGCGGCGTTTGAGCAAGACACGCTCACCAAAGTAGTCGAGGCGCGCGCCAAAGCCACCTCGATGCAGGTGACGCCAGAAACACTCAACAACCCCGAGGCCTTCCAGAAATTCCAGCAAGCACAGGGCGAACTGTCGGGTGCGCTCAGCCGCCTGATGGTGGTGGCCGAGCGCTACCCCACGCTGCAGGCCAACCAGGGTTTTCGTGACCTGCGCGTGACCCTGGAAGGCACCGAAAACCGCATCACCGTGGCGCGCAACCGCTACATCGAGGCGGTGCAGCAGTACAACGTGCTGGCGCGCAGCTTTCCCACCAACCTCACGGCCATGGCCTTCAGCTACGCGCCCAAGCCCAGCTTCACGGTACAAAACGAAGCGCAGATCAGCACCCCGCCCGCCGTGGATTTTTCTAAGTAAAAAATGGCTTTTGCCCTTTGGTGGCAAGCGCTGGCAGCTCTATTTTTCATAGCAGCCAGCGCCTTTCCGGCCAGTGCCCAGGCGCAGGCGGCGCTGCGGGCCGTGCCCGCCCTGACGGCCCACGTCATCGACCAAACCGGCACGCTCAGCAGCAGCCAGCGCCAGGCCCTGGAGGCGCAGCTCGCAGCCATCGAGCAGCAGCACGGCGCCCAGGTGGTGGTGCTGATGGTGCCCGCTACCGCGCCCGAAGACATTGCCGCCTTTGCCAACCGCGTGGGCAACACCTGGAAGATTGGGCGGCGCGATGTGGGCGATGGCGTGCTGCTCATCGTGGCCAAAGACGAGCGGCGCATGCGCATCGAGGTGGCCAAGGCGCTCGAAGGCGCGATTCCCGACATTGCGGCCGCGCGCATCATCGACGAGGCCATGAAGCCGCGCTTTCGCAGCGGCGACTTTGCCGGCGGGCTGCAAGCCGCCATCGAACAACTGGGCGCGCGCATTGCCGGTGAAGCGCTGCCCGCTCCCACGCCCCAAAAAGCCGAAGACGACACCGACTGGTCAGACCTGGCGGTCTTCCTGTTCTTTGGCGTGATGGTGGCAGGGCCGGTGGCCCGCGCCGTGTTCGGCCAGGGCCTGGGCGGCATGCTGATGGGCGGCGGCGTGGGGGTGCTGGCGTTTCTCGCCACGGCCAGCGTACTGCTGTCGGTGGGTGCAGGCCTGGCGGCACTGCTCTACACCTGGGCCTTTGCCGGGCGTGGCAGCCCGGTGGTCTTTGGCGGGGGCGACAGTCATGGCGGCTCGGGCAGCAGTGGCGGCGGCGGCTGGAGTTCCGGCGGCGGCGGGGATTTTGGTGGCGGCGGCGCCTCGGGCGACTGGTGATTCAACGTAGGAGAACAACCCCCATGGCACACCCTGGACCGCTGCAGCGCCTGACCCGGCTGCTGCGCCACCGCTGGGCCGATGGCCGCCTGCGCCGGGTGCTGACGCCCGAGGTGCTGCAACGCCTGGGCCAGCGCGTGGCCGCCAGCGAGCGCCGCCACACCGGGCAAATCCGCATCTGCGCCGAAGGCGGGCTGCCGCTGTCTTACCTGTGGCGCGGCGCCAGCGCGCGCGAGCGCGCCATCACCCAGTTTGGCAAGCTGCGCGTGTGGGACACGGAGCACAACAACGGCGTGCTCATCTACCTGCTGCTGGCCGAGCACGCCATTGAAATCGTCGCCGACCGGGGCCTGGCGCAGCGTGTGCCCGAGGCCACCTGGCACACCCTGGTGCAGCGCCTGGGCCAGGCCCTGCGCGCCGGGCAGTACGAAGACGGCTTGACCGAGGTGCTGGCCGACGTCTCAGCGCTGCTGGTGGCGCACTTTCCTGCCAGCGACAACGCACCCAGCAGCAACGAACTGCCTGACGCGCCTGTGTTGCTGTAGCCCCACCCATGCGACACATTTTGTCGCACCCCAGGCGCATCATGGCCACTCCCCACATCAGGAGATGCCATGCCCCGCACACGCCCTGCCTCCACCGCTGCGCCGCTTTCCCGTATCGGGTTGCAACGCCGCGTCTGTGTCGCCGAGGCCGAAGCAGCCCATCTGGTCAGCGACGAGCAACTGGGCCCAAGCCCTGTGCCCTTTGGTTTCATGCACACCGCCTGGCTGGCACTGCTGGCGCAGATGCAGCCTGACGATGAACTGTGGGAGTTCCGCAGCCCCGCCAGCACTTGGCAACACTTGTGCGGGCGCGAAGGTCTGGTGCTGCTGCGCCAAGGCAAGGTGGTGGCCCAGGTGCTCACTGCGATGAATTAGCCGGGCACAGACCTGTGCATCTCTCACTCCCCTCTCATTTCACCACCAAAAATTCCATGCCTAGCGCCTCCAAGTGGCACCCAGCCCTGCCCATCGCCGTGCTCCCCATCGGGCCCAGCGCCCCACCCCTGCTGGCGCAGCTGCGCCAGAACACGCCTGCAGCCGTACACCTGCTGACCAGCGAAGTGGGGCTGTGCCCACTGGCCCTCACCAAAATAGGGCTGTTGATCTTGCTCGTCCACCAGCAATCTGCCGAGGACACCCAGGCCGTCCTGGCCCTGGCACAGCAGGTGCACGAAACCGGTTTTGGCGCGCACACGCTGTGCGTAGCGCTGCCGCCACCTCAGGGTGGCGACGAGGCGCAACTTCAAGGTGCCGAGGAAGCCTTGCAGGCACTACAAACGCACCTAGACGCCCTGCTTCCTCTGCCCAGCGATGTGCAGGACACCATCGATGTCGCGCACTGGCTGGCTCTGGTGGTAGGAGACATGGCGCACTCGCTGGACGAAGACGCCATGGTGGGCATGGACATGGAAGACATCGCCGCCCTGGTGCGCAACGCTGGGGCGGCAGTTTGGCTCAGCGTGCAAGCCAGTGGCCCGGACAAAACCGGCGAAGCCCTGCGCCAACTGCGATCCCACCCCTGGCTGGCAGGCCTGCCACTGAACGCGGTGCAAGGCATGGGCATTTGGATCAGTGCTGCGCCGCAGGAACTGAAGATGCGCGAGGTGGCTGAAATCGTCAAAGACGTGCAGCAGTACACCTCTACCGATACCTCGATCGTGCTGGCAACGCACCACCACCCCAGCCTGAGCAACACCCTGCGCCTGAGCGTGCTGCTGACCGGCCCGCTGTATGGCACAGGTAAGGGGTAGATGCCAAGCTGTCCCAACACTGCACGAACCACGCCATGACACAACAACCTGACACTCAGAGAGCTTTGCGGTGTACCCCATGACTTTGCACATCCACGCCTTCCAACAAGCCATTCACCCCGCCGCTCTGGGTCGTACCCGCGTCGCACCGCCGCAGGATGCCTTGGCCGTGCAAACGCTGGGGGAACGCCACCTGTGGCAAAAGCCGCTGGGGCGCTTGGCCGCCAGGGCACAGGACGGGTTTGCCTGGGTGTCGGTGGCTGATGGCGTGTCGTCGAGCCCCTGCGCCGACTTGGCGAGCCGCAGCTTTCTCGACGTGCTGCATGGCGCACAACCGCCAGCAGGCCCGTCCAGCCAGTTGCCCGGCCGGGTGCGCCGCGCACGGGAGGACTGGCAAAGCGGCTACCTGCGCCCGCGCACGCAGGGCGCAGCCTGCACGCTGGCCAGCCTGTGGTGCGCGCAGGGGCGCGTGTGCGCAGTCAACTGCGGCGATTCGCGCATCTGGCGGCTACGCCCGCAGGCAGATGGCAGCGTGCAGTGGCTACAGGTCAGCCGTGACCACACGGTGTGGCAGCAGATGCTGGACGATGGCGAGGTGTTAGAAGAAGAAGTGGGGGAATACGCAGCGATCTACCAGGGACTGATGCACTGCCTGATCCTGGGTGACGATGCACTGGATGACGACGATGCACCGCAGGATTGGCTGCACATCTGGCACGGCCAGGCCGCACCGGGCGACTGCTACCTGCTCGCCACCGATGGCCTGCACGACACCCTGCCTGCCGCCCAGCTCCAAGCGCTGTGGCGCAGCGACCGTCCGGCGCAAGACAACCTGGATGCGCTGCATAGCGCATACCGCCAAGCAGGCGCGCCCGATGACATATCGGTGGTAGCGCTGTGCGTTCCCATGGATGCTGAAAATCAAAATTGATAGCTGCTAGCGCTTGCCACAAAAGCGCTAGAGAACAAAAAATGCCTGAAAAGCACGCCCAGCAAGCGCAAGCAGCTATGAAATTTGAAAATTCCCATGACCCAACGCCCTGACACCCTGGACACTGCGCTGCTGATGGTGGAACTGCTGCGCCGCATTCCACGCGGGCGCAAGATCACCACCCGCGAGCTGCACAGCCAGCTGAAAAACGCCGGCTTTGAACGCGACCTGCGCACCATCCAGCGCCAGCTGGAAGTGCTCAGCGAGCATTTCAGCATCGAGCGCGACGAGCGCAGCAAACCCTACGGCTACCGCTGGCTGGAGCACGCCCCCGGCCTGGCGGTGCCCCACCTGAGCGCGCAAGAATCGCTGCTGCTACAGCTGGCGCACGAACACCTGCGGCACCTGCTGCCCGCGCGGCTGATGCAGTCGATGGAAGGATTTTTTACGCAAGCGCAGCGCAACCTGGCCGAGCCAGCGAACACGGGCACGGACACACCCTCCCCCCGCTTGGAGCGCGAATGGCCCCACAAAGTGCGCGTGGTGGCCACCAGCCAGCCGCTGCTGGCGCCCACCATTGAGCCCGGCGTGCTGGAGCAAGTGAGCGAAGCGCTGTACGCCAACCGCTGGCTGGAATTGGACTACCACAACGCCGCAGGCGCACGCCGCCAGGCCAAGGTGATGCCGCTAGGGCTGGCACAACAAGGCCCGCGCCTGTACCTGGTGTGCCGCTTTGAGGGCTTTGACAACGAGCGCAGCCTGGCGCTGCACCGTATCCACCACGCCGAGGCCTCGACCCTCACCTTCGAGCGCCCCAGCGACTTCGACCTGGAAAAGTACGACGCCGATGGCCGCTTTGGTTTTGGCGAAGGCCAACGGGTGCAGCTGTCGTTCGAGATCGAGAAAGATGCGGGTTTTCACCTCATGGAAACACCGCTGGCACACGATCAGCGGGTGAAAGAATTGCCCGATGGATGGCTGCACGTCAGCGCCACCGTGGTGGACAGCGCCATGCTGCAGTGGTGGCTGCGGGGGTTTGGGGATGCGGTACGCAACGTCACCCGCCAAGTCGCTCCCACCGAGCAACACTAAAAACAGCACAGAAAGAGAGAAGGAAAGTCCATGGCAATCAAAGACACAGGGGTCAGCGCTGTCAGTGTAGGGACGCTGCTGGCGCAGCAGCTACGCATCCCCGAATACCAACGCCCCTACCGCTGGTCGCCCGCGACGGCCTTGCAACTGTTGGACGACCTGAGCGATGCGCAGGCTCGCAGCGACGACGTACCCTACGTGTTGGGTGCCGTCATTCTTCATGAGCAAAAGGGCTGGCTGGATGTGGTGGACGGCCAGCAACGGCTGCTGACGCTGCGCATGCTCTTTGCCGTGCTGCAATCTGAAAACCTGCTGCCGGACAGCCACGGCAAGGACGACCCGCCAGTGCTCCAAGTGTGGCAAACGCTCCGGCACCGGCTGGCCAGCCTGAAGGACGCTGAGAAAACCCGCCTGCACGACTTCATCAGCACTCGGTGCCAGTTGGTGCGCGTGGTGACCGATGACGTGGACGAGGCCTTCCGCGTGTTTGACTCGCAAAACTACCGTGGTAAGCCACTGGCCCCCCATGATCTGCTCAAGGCACACCACCTGCGGGCGATGCAGGGCGAATCCGCCGCGATGCAGGCCGCCGTGGTCGAGACTTGGGAATCCGTGCAGGATGAAGCGCTGAACCGGCTTTTTTCCATTTTTCTCTACCGCATTGCCCGCTGGTCGCGGGGTGAAAGCGCGCCGGGGTTTTCCGTTCACGACATCGGCATGTTCAAAGGCATTGCACCCAAGGGCGCACTTACGCCGTTCGAGCGCTACCACCTGGCGGCACAGGCAGCGATCCCCCTGCTGACGGCCTGGGTTGCACCCGGAACCCCAGACGAACGGGACGCAGCGCGCAGCCGGTTCCAGTTGGATGCGCCGCTGGTCGCGGGGCGGCCCTTTTTCGAGATGGTGTCCTTCATGCTCGGAGAACTGTCCGCGCTGGAGCAAGAAGCCAAGCAACACGCTGGCCCCTTCGGCCTGTCGCGCAGCCGCTACCGGTACGTGTACGAGCTATTCGCCGCCGCCCTGCTTTACTACACCAACAAATTCGGCAGCAACGGTCTGCCGCAGGCACGCGACAACTTGTTTGCCTGGGCCTACGCCCTGCGCGTGAAGCTGACCCGCGTGCAGTTTGCCTCCATCGACAACCGGGCACGCGGAGCCGCATCTCCCTTCGTGCTGATGCGCAACGCCGTCACGGGGCAAGCGATCCAAAGACTTACCGTCAAGGTAGACAAGCGGGACGACGCAGAGCATGAAAAAGAACTCCTGACTTTCATCCAACAAACCAGCACACCATGAGCCACAACCTGTTGCACCCCGAATTGCTCACCGTCAGCGAGCTGTTTGACCATGGCACGGTTTACACCGTGCCCATTTATCAGCGCAACTATGCGTGGCGGGCACCGCAGATAGAGCAGCTGATCAGCGACATCCAGGACGCTGTAGCGCGCCAGGAAAGCAACTACTTTCTGGGCAACCTCGTTGTCACGCTCAGGGATAAGCGCCGCAACTTTGAGGTCATTGACGGACAGCAGCGGCTAACCACGCTCTACCTGCTGCTGACGTTCTTGGAGAACGCTGGAAGCAGCCCCTGGGCCCACCACCAGGGCCGCCTGCAATACGCATCCCGTGCTCGGGCGACCGAAGCGCTGCGGCGCGTGGGGCAGGAGCCCCATCTGCGTGCGGGGCAGGTGCAGGACTCCATGACCGATGAAGATGGCGCCATCCACGAAGGCTTCAACATCATTCACCAGTACCTTCAGCAGCACACAGGACTCGACCGGAAGGCCTTCGCGGATTTCCTGCGCGCCCGCGTCACGGTGGTACGCGCATCGCTGCCGCCCAAGACCGATCTGAACCGCTACTTCGAGATCATGAACACGCGCGGGGAGCAGCTCCAGCCCGTGGACATCGTCAAGGCGCGCCTGATGAGCCACCTGCCCGACCCCGACCGCGCTGTTTTCGCGTGGATCTGGGATGCCTGCGCCGACATGGATACCTACGTGCAGATGGCATTGACCCGCGAAAAAACGGCCTTGCGGGAAACGATCTTTGGTGCCGATTGGTCTTGGCTGGTGCTGACGGACTTTGCTGCCCTGCGCACTGCGCACTCACCTGCCCAGACCGACACGGCTATGACCATGCCCAGTCAACCCCTGTCGCTGGACGCTGCCTTGCAGAAATATGCCCACGGCGGCGAACACGTATCCGGCACAGAAGAAAGCAGTGAGCGCTTTCGCTCGACCATCGAATTCCCGGTCTTTCTGCTGCACGTCCTGAAAGTCACAAACGGCGTCGACGACGAAGACGAAGGGCAGTTGGACGACAAGCGCCTGATCCAGTCATTCACTACAGCCATAGCAAAGTCCCCGGGCAAGGAAGCGCAATGGGTGCAGGACTTTGCCTTCACCCTCCTGCGATGCCGCAACCTTTTTGACAGCTTCATTCTGAAACGCCAGTTTGCGGTCAGTGCCGAGGACGACGAAGGGGACTGGTCGCTACTGCGCCTAAAGAAAAACCTGTCCAACGGCAAATCAACGCCGGGCTATGTCCATGTCTTCCGTCCCGGTGACACGCCCCAAGAAAGCGAACCCGACTCCGACACACGCGACGTGCTGCTGCTGCAGTCCATGCTGCGCATCACCTATACCTCACCGCGCACCATGCACTGGATGACCGAAACCCTGCAATGGATGGCAAAACACCCCAGGCCGCAGGACATTCAGAGCGGCGACCTCGCCCATTTGCTCAAGAACTTTGCCCGTGCCAAGGTCGCATCCGCCTTTCTGCACCCCGAGAATCAGCCAGAAAGCTTTGGCATTGCTCGCATCGTGTTCACCTACCTGGACTACCTGCTGCTAGACGAGAAGGCAAAAAGAAACTTCAAGTTTCAGTTCCGCAACTCCATTGAGCACTTCTACCCGCAGAACCCGGACAAGGCGCAGTCAGGTGCGTCTGTCTCGGACGAGAAGCTCCACCGGCTGGGCAACCTCGCGCTGGTCAGCGTCAGCGCCAATTCCAAGTTCAGCAACAGTCTGCCCAAAGCCAAGGCTGAAAACTTCCAGCACACGATGGAAACGCAAAGTCCCAAACTTCAGCGAATGGCAGAGATCACGCGCAGCGAAGGTTGGGACGACGCACAGGTGCAAAGCCACCACGAGGCAATGGTGGCACTGCTCAAGGCGGATATTCAAAAACCATTGCGGCCAGCACTTGCTGGATAAGTGCTGACCGTCAATTTTCCAGCCGCCTATCCAGCTCCTGCAGCAGTGCCGCATCGAATGCCTCCAGGAGCTGGTCGAGCGTGGCGTCTTCGCGCAAGCGCTCGGAACGCCAATACCCGCAATCGCCATACAGCGCGTAGGTGCAGGCGCAGCCGCGGGCACCCGTGCAGGGTTGGGGCGCAGGTAGATCACAGGGTGCGCTTGAGTGCGCCGGTGCGAATGTCGTACACCCGCACCCGACCGTCACCACCGGTCACCGCCACTTGCTCACCATTGACGTTGGCAGCAACGGCCCCCTTGTAGCTGCTGCAAGCGATGGTGCGCTTGAGGCTGCCGGTGCGCGTGTCAAACACCTTGACGGCGTTTCTTTCAATCTTGGCGGCGTACATCGAATCTCCTGGGTTGCTTGCGATGGCAGCAGGGTAACGCCATCGTGCGACACATTGCGCCGCCTCCAAACCACCCTTCACCGTCCCTTCACAGCCCTAGCAACTATCAAAAACATAGCTGCTTGCGCTTATCCAGCAAGGGCTAGAGGCCTAAAACACTCACCATCTCACGCCCCTCTGGCAACGCTGCCAGGAGAGCGCTCGCCAGCCCACATAGACAACGACCTGGGGATGGTCTATGGCTGGCTGTGGTGCCAGCAGGCCAGTGCGCAGAGTTTCTTGAATGCCACAATGGCCCACATGAGCCATGCTGCCCCCGCCCCCCTGCCCCGCCGCAAGCTGCCCATTGGCATCCAAACCTTTGCCCGGCTGCGCGAAGACGGCTGTTACTACGTCGATAAAACGCCGCACATCCTGCGCCTGATTGACGAGGGCACACACTACTTTTTGAGCCGCCCGCGCCGCTTTGGCAAAAGCCTGCTCATCGACACCATCGCCGAGCTGTTCGAGGGCAATGCCGCGCTGTTTACCGGCCTGCACGCCGAGCAGCATTGGGACTGGGGCCAGCGCAGCCCGGTGGTGCGCATCAGCTTTACCGATGGCGTGCTGCACAGCCGCGCCGCGCTGGACAGCCGCATCCTGGTGCTGCTGCAAGACAACTACACCCGGCTGGGGCTGCACCTGCCAGAAGGCAAAGACATTACCGAGTTGTTTGGCTACCTGCTGCGCCAGTTGCACGCCCATACCGGCCAGCGTGTGGTGGTGCTGGTGGATGAATACGACAAGCCGATTCTGGACAACATCACCGACGCCGAGACCGCCCGCCAGATGCGGGACGGCCTGCGCAACTTGTATTCGGTCATCAAAGGCCAGGACGCACACATCCGCTTTGCCATGCTGACGGGCGTGAGCAAGTTCAGCAAAGTGAGCTTGTTCTCGGGGCTGAACAACCTCAAAGACATCACCATCGACGCGCGCTATTCGGACTTGTGCGGCTACACCGATGCAGACGTGGACACGGTGTTTGCCCCCGAGCTGCCGGGGCTGGACCGCGCCGACATCCGCCGCTGGTACAACGGCTACCACTGGGGCGGCACCAGCGTGTACAACCCCTTTGACCTGCTGCTGCTGTTTGACAGCCGCCAGTTCAGGCCCTATTGGTTCGAGACCGGCACGCCCACGTTTTTGCTCGACGTGCTGCACCAGCGCCAAACCTTTACCCCCAGCCTGGAGCAGCGCCTGAGCGATATGGACTTGCTCTCCAGCTTCGACGTGGACCACATCGAAACCGATGCCCTGCTGTTCCAAACGGGCTACCTGACCTTGCACCACCAGGAAGAAATGTTGCCGGGCCAGTGGGTTTACACCCTGGGTTTTCCGAACCTGGAAGTGCGCACCAGCCTGAACAAGGCGCTGCTGCCCGGCCTGGGGGTGCCTGGAGCGCAGGCGCTGCAGCAATCGGCACAGTTGGTCACGCTGCTGCGGCGCAACGACTTTGCCGGGCTGCAAGCGCTGTTCAATGCTTTTTTTGCCAGCATCCCCAACGACTGGTACCGCAACAACCCGATGGCACGCTACGAAGGCTACTGGGCCAGCGTGTTCTACAGCCACTTTGCCGCGCTGGGGCTGGAGATTCGCCTGGAAGACGTGACGAACCACGGTCGCATCGACATGACCGTGCTGTTCAACGGCCACGTCTATCTGTTCGAGTTCAAGGTGGTGGAGCTAGCGCCCGAGGGCCGGGCGCTGGCGCAAATCGTTGAGCGTGGCTATGCCGATAAATACCGCAGCCGGGGCGAGCCGATCCACCTGATGGGCGTGGAATTCAGCCAAAAAACGCGCAGCGTGGTGGGCTTTGAGGTGCAGAGCCTGTAGGGCAGACTGCACGACAACAGCACGCCATGCACCCGCCCACCCCCCTCTCGCCCCCTTGCCTTGCCGCGCCCCATGCCGTCTCTCGCCTGCGTGCCGAGCGCCTGGCGCGCAGCAGCAAGCCGTTTTTAGCGCGGGGTGGCCCCAAAGGTGAGCGCTGCCCCGGCTGCCGCCTGGTACCCAGCCACTGCCTATGCAGCCTGCGGCCTGTGGTGCCGACGCGCGCGGGAGTGTGTTTGCTGATGGCCGACACCGAGCCGCTCAAGCCCAGCAATACCGGCTGGCTGATTGCTGACGTGGTGCCCGATACCTTTGCCTTTGGCTGGGCGCGCACCGAGGTGGCCCCTGGCTTGTTGGCGCTGCTGGCCGACCCACAGTGGCAGCCGCTGGTGGTGTTCCCGGGCGAGTTCGCCCAGGCCGAGCGGGTGGTAACCACGGTAACCACGCTGAGCGCCTGCGCACCAGGCGGCCCGGCCCCTGCCAAACGCCCCCTGCTGGTGCTGCTGGACGCCACATGGCCCGAGGCCCGCAAGATGTTCCGCAAAAGCCCCTATCTGAACCACTTGCCTGTGCTGAGCCTGGCGCCCGAGCAGGTGTCGCGCTATGTGCTGCGCCGCTCCAGGCGTGGCGACCATTTCTGCACTGCTGAAGTGGCCGCGCTGTGCCTGGAACTGGCGGGGGATTCCCATGCCGCGCGCACGCTGGATGCCTATCTGGACGTATTCACCCACCACTACCTGCAGGCCAAGCACCAGTTGCCGCCGCAGTGGGAGGGCGAGGCCCACCAGCGCCTGCGGGCCTTGGCGCGTGAAGTGCTCCCGGCATCACACCCATAAAAGCTATTGATTTAATAGCTGCTTGCGCTTACCCAGCAAGGGCTAGAGGCCGATTTGGCTCAAATTTTGACCTCTACCCACAGACCCAGCGCCCAGGTGTTTCGAGTACCCCAGCGACATCACGTTTGTGCATCTGGCGTTTGTGGCGCGGCTGCTTAGGCGATGGTGAACACGCCTTTACACCGATGGCGCTGGTACCGCCCACTCCAGCGTGCGCACGCCTTGCGCAGTGCCCAGCAGGCAGACATGGGCTTTTTGGTGTGCGAACACACCTACCGTCACCACGCCCGGCCATTGGTTCACCTGGGATTCAAACGCCAACGGATCGCTGATTTGCAGCCCTTGCACGTCCACAATGTGCTGGCCGTTGTCCGTCACCAGGGGCTGGCCATCTTTCAGGCGCAGCTGCGCACGGCCACCCATTTGGGCAAAGCGGCGCGCAATCTGCTGCGCGGCCATCGGAATCACTTCCACGGGCAGCGGAAAACGGCCCAAGGTGTTCACCAGCTTGCTTTCATCGGCAATGCAAACAAAACGATCGGCCAGCGCGGCGACGATTTTTTCGCGCGTGAGTGCCGCGCCGCCGCCCTTGACCATATAGCCTTGGGCATCGATTTCATCAGCACCGTCGATGTACACCGCCAGGCGTTCCACCTCATTGGCATCGAACACCCGAATGCCCAGCGCCTGCAGGCGTGCCGTGCTGGCCTCGGAACTGGACACTGCACCGGCAATGTCGGCTTTCATGCTGGCCAGGGCGTCGATGAATTTGTTCACCGTCGAGCCGGTGCCCACGCCCACAATCTGGCCAGGCACCACGTAGTGCAAAGCGGCCTGACCGACCAGGGTTTTGAGGGCATCTTGATCGAGGCTGGCAGGGGCCGCAGCGGCGGTATGGGAGGTCTGAGCAGAAGAAACAGGGGTAGTCATAAGGGACAATTGCGCCAAATTTTTGGATTATTCCCTATGTCTTTGATTCCCTACGCCCTCGCCCGGCCCGTGCTTTTTGGCATGGATGCCGAAGCGGCCCACGACCTCACGCTCGACATGCTGGCCAAAGGCCAGGGCACGCCACTGCAATGGGCGTGGTGCCAAGAGACGGTGGCTGACCCGATCGAGCTGGCAGGCCTGCACTTTCCTAACCGCGTGGGTCTGGGTGCTGGGCTAGACAAAAATGCCCGCTGCATTGATGCCTTGGGCGCGATGGGTTTTGGTTTTGTGGAAGTGGGCACCGTGACGCCGCGTGCCCAGCCAGGCAATCCCAAGCCACGCATGTTCCGCCTACCCCAGCGCCAGGCCCTGATCAACCGCTTTGGCTTCAACAACGAGGGCCTGGATGCGTTTTTGCACAACGTGCAAAAAGCGCGCTTTCGCAGCCAGGCTCAAGCCAAGGGCGTGCGCCCGATGCTGCTCGGGCTGAACATTGGCAAAAATGCCAGCACGCCGATTGAGCAAGCCACGCAAGACTATCTGCGCTGCCTCGACGGCGTGTATGCCCATGCGGATTACGTCACCGTGAACATCAGCTCGCCCAACACGCAAAACCTGCGTGCGCTGCAAAGCGATGAGGCGCTCGATGGCCTGCTTTCTGCCCTGGCTGCGCGGCGCAGCGAACTGGCAGCGCAGCAAGGCCGACGTGTGCCGCTGTTCGTGAAAATTGCCCCTGATCTGGACGAAACCCAGGTGGGCGTGATTGCCGCCACCTTACAGCGCCACGGCATGGATGGGGTGATTGCCACCAACACCACCATCAGCCGCGAGGCTGTGCAGGGCCTGGCCCACGCGCAGGAAACCGGCGGCTTGAGCGGCGCGCCGGTGTACGAGGCCAGCAACCGCGTGATTGCACAGTTGCGTGCTGCTTTGGGCCCGAAGTTTCCCATCATTGGTGTGGGTGGCATCTTGAGCGCAGCTGATGCGGTGGGCAAGATTCGCGCCGGGGCCGATGTGGTGCAAATCTACACCGGGCTGGTGTACCAAGGCCCGGCGCTGGTGCTGCAAGCAGCGCGAGCGCTGCAGGCAGAGCGTGCACGTACGGCGGCATAAAACGCTGCGGACACCCGCCAAGCACCCGCAAAAAAGGGCCTTCCACAGGCCCTTTGGAAATGCAGCGGTACCAGGTCAGCGCCAGTTGCGCAGCAACCAAGGCAGTGCCACCCCGGCCCAGCGCAGGCAGCGACGCGGCCCAATCACCAGCACCGCGGCCACGCCTGCGGCTGCTGCCAAGGGGTGCTGGCGCAGATACAAAAGTGCTTGCAACACGCCCGATGCACCTTCAGGCATCTGCGCCGCAGCTTGGGCACGGGCCTGCTGGCGGGCCTCGTGGCGTGCGCGCAGGCGCTGACGTTGCGCGGCAATGCGGTCGAGCACGGCTTGCTGCTGAGGTGTGGGCGTGGGGCCTTCTGAACGCGTACCAGCACTCATAGCCGCTCCTTGATATCGCGCCAATCCTGCGCCAGTTCACGGCGGGTCAGAGCAAAGCCATTGTTGATGGCCCGCAGCACCTTCCATAAAGTCCACAGCGCCGCACCCCATGCCATCAGCCACCCGCACACCAAGGCCCAGACCACGGTCATGCGCTGTGGTGCGTCCCAAAACTGCAGCACCACGGCCAGCGACAGCAGCACCAAAGCCACCACCATCAAGCAACCGACCAGCAAGGCCAGCACAGCAGCGCGCAACAGGCGGTGCTTTTGCAAGCGCCACTCCAGTTGTGCCAGAGTCACGCGGTCGTCCAGGGCCAAGGCCCCTTCCATGACGGTGGCCTGTACGCGCGCACGCACGTCGTCCAGGCCCAACATAGACCACAAGCTCATTGCCATGCTGCCTTGTTCATCACGGTGCGTTGCCAGCGTGCGGCTCAGCGGCGAGCCAGCAAGAAGCCGACCAACGCACCCACGGCCAGGGCGGCACCAGCCACACGCCAGGGTTCGTCGTGCGCGTAGCGGTCAGCGGCATAGGCCGCTTCCTTGGCTTGGCGGGCGGCTTCTTGAGCAGCACGCACAGCCGAGTCACGCACATTGGTCATGCCATCGTCCAGGCGTTGGCGCAAGAGCTTGATTTCAGGGATGGTGTCCAGGTCTTTGCTGTGCAGCAGGCCGCGCAGGTCAGTTACCAGTTTTTCCAGTTCGGATTGCGAGGTCGAAGTGGTTTCAGTCATCGTCATACCAGCCTTTCATAGCAAGAAACTGAGCCCGGGCGCTGCCCATGGCGCTTAAGAGAATGTCATCTTAGCGTGAAAGCATCGGTTTTCCGGTAAGCAGGCACAGCTGCGCAACAGTGGTGCGCGGGTCTGTGCACGACGGCGTGCAGTTCCCATTACATTTGCAACCTTTGTCAAAAGCGCACATACCGTGCACTGTTTTCCTTTTTTGCTCACAGTCCGCACCACGCACCATGCAAATTCACCCCAGTCACCAGCCTGAAGCACGACGTGCCCTGCGCACGGTGGCCCTGGGGGTGTTGGTGCTACTGCTGGTGGTGGTGGTGCCTTCCCAGCCCTTTGTACGTGGCTTGGCTTCCTATCTGCCGCTGCACACAGGGCTGGAGATTTTGTCGATCGCCACCTCGCTGCTGATTTTTGGCGTGGTGTGGAGCTTGCGCAATGAAAGCCTGCCACGCAACGTGAGTTTGCTGGCCTACGCTTTTCTGGGTGTGGGGCTGCTGGATTTCACGCACATGCTCTCCTACCAGGGGATGCCTGACTTCATCACCCCCAGCTCACCAGAAAAAGCCATTTTCTTTTGGCTGTGCGCGCGGGCCGTTGGCTCGGGGGCTTTGCTGATTGCGGCCCTGCCCTGGGCCGAACGCACATCACGTATGCCCCAGTGGGCGCTGCTGGGCAGCGTGCTGCTGCTGGTGGTACTTTTGCACCTGCTGTGGTTCATCTACCCGCATGTACTGCCGCGCACCTTCATTGCCGGCCAAGGCTTGACGACGTTCAAGATTGGAGTGGAATACGCGCTGATTACCGTGAACCTGCTGACAGCCTGGCTGCTGTGGCGGCGACTGCGCGTGGGGCGCGACAACCACGTCAGCGGCATGTTTGCTGCAGCCTGTTTGACCGCACTCAGCGAGTTTTATTGCACGCTCTACGGTGATGTCACCGACCTCTACAACGTCACGGGCCACATCTACAAAGCGCTGGCTTACCTGTTTTTGTTTCGCGCGCTGTTCGTGGAGGTGGCCGTGCGGCCTTATGCGCTGCTGCGCGAATCGCAACAGCGACTGCAAGCCACCCTCAACGCCCTGCCCGATCTGATGCTCGAAGTCGATGGACAGGGCCGCTACTGCGCCATCCACACCACCTACGCGCAAGACCTGGTGGCGCCAGCCGAAAAGCTGCTGGGCGACACCATTCACCAACACCTGCCAGCCTCGGCGGTGGAAACCATCATGCAGGCCCTGGCCCAGGCCCGTGAAGAAGGCCTATCGCGCGGCAAGCTCATCGAGCTGCCGCGCCCCGACGGGCGTGCGGAGTGGTTTGAACTCTCGGTGGCACGCAAAGACAGGCTGCCCGGGCAGGAGCCGCACTTCATCGTCATCTCGCGCAACGTCACCCAGCGCCACCAGAGCGAGCAGGCGCTGCGCCAGCTCTCGGTGGCAGTGGAGCAAAGCCCGATCTCCGTCGTCATTACCGACTTGCGCGGGTGCATTGAGTACGTGAACGCCGCCTTCACGCGCGTCAGTGGCTACGCGCTGGACGAAGTGCTGGGGCACAACCCACGCATCTTGCAATCGGGCAAAACGCCTGCCTCCACCTACCAAAGCATGTGGTCTCAGCTCACCCAGGGCAAGCCCTGGCAGGGCGAGATGGTGAACAAGAGCAAAACGGGCGAAGAGTACATCGAGTCGGTGCTCGTCTACCCTGTGCGCAATCCCGCTGGCGAGGTGACCCACTACCTGGCGCACAAAGAAAACATCACCGAGAAAAAGCGTGCCATTGAACGGCTGGAGCGCCTCTCGGGCCACGACCAGCTCACAGGGCTGCCCAACCGCCGCCTGCTGCAGACCTATTTTGCCCAGGCCAGCAGTCATGGTGCCCAGGCTGCGGTGCTGTGGATTGATCTGGACAACTTCAAAGACATCAACGACAGCCTGGGCCACAACACCGGCGACATGCTGCTGCTGGAAGTCACGCGGCGCCTGCGCGATCACCTTGAACCCACCGACTGGCTCACCCGCCACGCGGGTGACGACTTCATTGCCTTGCTGCCCGGCGCCAGCCAAGACCGCGCTGCTGCACTGGCGCAGCAACTGCTGCACAGCCTGGCTGAACCGCTGGAGCTGGCGGGCGAAGACCTGAGCATGACCGCCTCGATCGGCATTGCCTTGTGCCCGGCCGATGCTGCCGACTTCGATCCCCTGCTGCACAAAGCCGAAACGGCGATGTACCGGGTGAAAGACGAAGGGCGCAACCACTACTGCTTCTTCACCCCCGAGCTGCAAGCGCGCAGCAGCCGCACGCTGGGTTTGGCGCAAGCGCTCAAGCACGCCCAGCAGCGCGGCGAACTGCACCTGGTGTACCAACCACAAATCGCTCTGGATGGCGAGCGCATCGTCGGCATCGAAGCACTGCTGCGCTGGAATTCCCCCCAATGGGGCCATGTCTCACCAGGCGAATTCATTCCGATTGCGGAATCCACCGGGCTCATCGTGCCCTTGGGCGAATGGGTGCTGCGCACCGCGCTGGCGCAGTTGCGCGTCTGGCGCGACATGGGTCTGCCGCCGCTGCTGTTGGCCGTGAACCTCTCGGCCGTACAGTTCAACCAAACCGACCTGCCCGAGCTGATCGCCCAGGTGCTACAAGAGGCTGGCGTGCCTGCGCAGTGCCTGGAGCTGGAATTGACAGAAGCCGTGGCCATGAAAAACCCTGAGGCTGCTGCCGCGCGCATTGCCGCGCTGGAAAGCCAGGGCGTGCAGCTGTCGATTGACGACTTTGGCACCGGCTACTCCTCGCTGAGTTACCTCAAGCGTTTTCGCCTGCACAAACTCAAAATCGACCAGTCTTTCGTGCGCGAGCTGGACCACGATACGGAAGACCAAGCCATCGTCATGGCCATCATCCAGCTGGCGCGCTCGCTGGGCCTGCGCACCCTGGCCGAAGGGGTGGAAACGCCCGAGCAACTGGCCTTCCTGCGCCAGCATGGCTGCCAGCTGGTGCAGGGCTACCACTTCAGCAAACCGCTGCCCCCGGCGCAGCTTTTGGACTTCGTGCGCCAGCGCAGCAGCGCGGCGCCAGCGTCCTCTTCCTCCACGTCTGCATGATCAAACTCTTCGTTGGCCTGGGCAACCCAGGCCCGCAATACCACGACACCCGCCACAACGCAGGCTTTGCCTGGATCGACGCCCTGGCGCGCGAACTGGGCGTGCATCTGGTGCCCGAACGCAGCTACTGGGGCCTGGCGGCGCGCACCGTGGTGCAGGGCGAAAGCCGCTGGCTGCTGCAGCCGCAAACGTTCATGAACCTGTCGGGCAAATCGGTGGCGGCACTGGCGCGGTTTTACAAAATCGAGCCGCAGCAGATTCTGGTGGCACACGACGAGCTGGACTTTGCCCCCGGCCAAATCAAGCTCAAGCGCGGCGGCAGCCACGGCGGGCACAACGGCCTGCGCGACATCCACGCCCAGCTAGGCTCGCCCGACTACTGGCGCCTGCGCATTGGCATTGGCCACCCCGGCGTGAAGGCCGAGGTCGCTAATTGGGTGCTGAAAAAAGCCGCCCCCGAGCAACACCGGCTGATGGAAGACAGCATCGCGCACGCTCTGCGCGCCAAAGATGCCCTGCTTGCAGGCGATATGGACAAAGCCGTTCACCTGATTCACACCACCGAGGCGCCCCGCCCCAAACCCCCCAGGCCTCCCAAGCCAGCCGCCGGCACGCCAGACCCTGCACCGGTGCAGCACACCTGAACTTGAGTTGGGACTTGGGTTGGGACTTGAACATTTTGATAGCTGCTTGCGCTTGCCCAGCTTGGGTTTGAAGATTTTTGGAGCCCCAAACCCTTACCAGGCAAGCGCAAACAGCTATTGTTTTTGATGTGTTATGGATGCATCAATCTTCGGCGGCGCACACATACTGGGCAAACGCCTGGTGCAGCTTTTCCACCTTGGGGCGCACCACCCAGGTGCAGTAGCCCTGCTCGGGGTGGCGCACAAAGTAGCTTTGGTGCATAGCCTCGGCGGGCCAGTAGCTGGCCAGCGGCTCCAGCTCGGTGACGATGGGGTCGGCCCAGTGGGGCTGCAATTCCTGCATCACGGCGCGCGCCACCTCGGCCTGCTCAGGTGCAGTGGTGTAGATGGCACTGCGGTACTGAGGGCCCTCATCATTGCCTTGGCGGTTGCGCGTGGTCGGGTCGTGCGTGGCGAAAAAAATCAGCAGCAGTTCGCGCAGCGTGATGGCCTGGGCGTCGAACTGCACGCGCACCACTTCGGCATGGCCCGTCTTGCCCGTGCACACCTGCTCGTAGCGCGGCTGGGGCAGATGACCGTTGGCGTAGCCACACTCCACCGCCCGCACGCCGCGCACTTGGCTGAACACGGCATCGGTACACCAAAAACATCCTCCGCCCAAAACAATCGTGGCGGGTGCGCCGTGAGCGGCTTGCTGGTTCGACTCCATCAGACTTGACCTTATTTCACTGTGCTTTCAAAAAACACCGCCCCTGGGCAGGGGCGGCAGGGAGAGGCGCCAGCACACAGGGCCAGCGCCTTGGCATAGCCAGCGCTACAGCCTTACAGGCCCTTGCACTGGAGCAGCTCCTGATCCAGCGCTGCCTTGTTTTCAATCACCAAGGCTGCGCAACTGGCCACCTGTTCCTTGCTCAGGGTGCGTGGTTCGAGCAAGTTCAGCATCTCCGGGGTGGCGGGAATGCCCGCCAGCTTGAGCATTTGCGCATTGCCGTCGGCATAGCCGGTGGATTCTAAAAAGCCGCGTCCCACTTTCTCGCCCTGGGCATTTTTCAGGTACACCGCGCCTTCGGAATACTGCAAGCCCATGGCGAACCAGCCTTGCTGACCGTTTTTAACGATGGGCTCCATGTGTACCACCCGGCGCTGGGCGGGAAGCTTGGAGTTTTCGTCAAACACGAGCTTGACGTGGTTGGGGTACCAGGTGTGGGTCACGTCGTAAGGCGGGTAGCTGATGGTGCTGCGCGTCCACTGCGAGACTTCCAACTGCCCCTTGATTTCACGCGTTTTGCTGTCTTCGTCGATGAACAGGCCCTTCACCGGTGCCGTCATGGTGCCCGGCGGGTTGGGGCCGGTTTGGCGGTAAAACTTGGCATTTTCTTTGGTGTGCAGTGCCGCCAGGCCCATTTCGGTGTTGTCGTCAAACTGCAGCATCAGCCAGTCCCAGCCACCGGGATCTGCGCCTTTTTCCAATTCTTCGAGGTGGGTTGCGGCGCGCAGCAGCGGGCTGCGTGGGCTGCCGCTGGGCAGCATGCCCGTGCCGTACTGATGGTCGTACCAGAATTTGCCGCTGGCCAATTGCACTTTCTTGCCGTCCACCTCCAGCCAACTGCCCTCGGTAATGCGCAAATTGGGCACCGAGTAGTACAGCGTGCCCACACCGCCGCAGGCCGGGCTCAGGCCCTGGTCGCCATTGAGCACGTAGCCTTTGGTTTGGCTCAGGCCAATGTTGAGCCCAATGTCCACGGGTTTGCTGCCCGCTTCGTCTTGGCCCCAGGCGCGCAGGTCAATGGGGAACAGGCTGCCTGTTTGGCGCGAGCGCATGTAGTTTTTGCCCTGCGCGTAGTGAAACGGTACCTCGCTGAACTGCACCAGACCGGTGGTGCCGGTCACCACATAGGGCTTGGTGCGGTAGTGGCGGCCATCGGCGCGGCTGATGGCCAAATGCATTTCCAGCGCCTGGTTTTCCTGGTCTGTGAGGCCTGCTGCCTTGGCCATGGCCGGGGGCAACATGGCGTAGTGCCAGAACATCATCTGCACGCCGTATTCCTCGCCGTCTTGGGCAAAGGCGCTGCCCACAAAGAAGTGCCAGCCCACCTGGTACTGGTTTTGCGGTGCGTCATCGGCGGGGAAAGAGAATTGGATGCTGCTGGGAATCTCTTGGTAGCCGCGCGAGCTGTCGGAGCCCAGCAGCAAGTTCACGGCGTAGGCCTGCTGGCCTGACAGGCTGCCTGTGTACTTTTTCAGGGCCTGGTAGCGCTCGGAATAATTGGGCGCACAGCTATCGGGATGGGCCATCAAGTCATCGAGCCATTTTTGCGTGCGCGCACCCCGGGCATCGGGCAAGTTCTTCTGGCTGTACAGCTTTTGCAGCACATCGGCAGGAATTTTTGACTCGTCGTACTTGGTTTGCCACAGTACGCGGGCCACGTTTTCTTTCGTGTCTTGGGGCAGCACGCTGATGTCTGCAGTGGACGAGCCACCACATGCCGCCAGCCACAGCGCCAGCGAAGCTACTGCTGCACCGGCAGCGTAGGTTGCTCTCATAGCATCTCCTTGATTTGTTGGTTTTCATGGCCCGAAGGCAGCCATGCGCCCCAGCCATGTGCGGGCCACTATACCTGTCGTCTCGGCGCGCCCCGATGACAAGCGCAGCAACCAGCCCGAGTGCCAGCAAGCCTTGCAGTACCATCGGCACTTTACTGACCCGTCAGTCACTAGCTTTTCTTGCTGTCGTTTTCTTCGTTGTGACCACCGTGCCCCACCTGCCAGATGAGCCGTTGACCGGTGCCACGCAGCACCCACCCGCTGCCGGGCGGCGCAGCCGCCGCAAAGAGGCACGCCCCGGCGAACTGCTGGAGGCTGCATTGGACTTGTTCGTGGAAAAAGGCTTTGCCGCCACGCGCGTGGAAGAAGTGGCGGCACGGGCCGGCGTCTCTAAGGGCACGCTGTTTTTGTATTTCCCCAGCAAGCTGGAACTGTTCAAGGCGGTGGTACGCCACAACATTGCCGGGCGCTTTGACGAATGGCGCCTGACGATGGAGCACTTCGAGGGCAGCTCCAGCGAGCTGCTGCGCGAGTGCTTTCAGGTGTGGTGGGAACGCATTGGTGCCACCAAGGCCTCGGGCATCACCAAGCTCATTTTGAGCGAGGCGGGTAATTTTCCGGAGCTGGCCGCGTTCTACCGCCAAGAAGTGATCGCCGTGGGGCAAGAGCTGATTCGGCGCATTTTGCAGCGTGGCATGGACAGCGGTGAATTTCGCCCTGTACCGCTGGACTACGCCATGTACCTGGTGCTCGCCCCCATGATTTTTCTCATGATGTGGCGCCACTCGATAGGCCTGTGTACGCCGCAGACTCTCGCCCCCGAAGAATTTATCCGCGTCCAGGTGGACAACCTGCTGCTTGGCCTGTGTACGCGCCCTTCCCCTTTGCTGCCCTCTTCTCCATGAAACACAAACTCGCCTGGGTGGCCGCCTTGTTGGCCGTGGCTGTGCTGGCCAGCGGTGCCTGGCGTGCGCAGTCCACCCGCCAAGCCCGCCAGCACACCTTGCAGGAACAAGCCCAGCGCAGCCCAGCGCCTCTCACGCTACAAAAAAGTGAGCTGCTTGCGCTTATTCCACGCCACTTACAGCTCGATTTGCCTATATCTGGCGTCCTCAAGGCGCGGCAGCAGGCTTTTGTGAAGGCGCGCGCTGCGGGCGAGCTGCAAGGCCTGCAGGTGCGCGAGGGCGACAGCGTGCGCGCTGGCCAGGTGCTGGCGCACATCGACGCCACAGAAAATGCCGCCCGCCTGCGCCAGGCCGAACAGCAGGCACAAGCCGCGGCTGCCCAACTGGCCATTGCCCAGCGCCAGCTGGAGAACAACCGCGCCCTGGTGGGCCAGGGCTTTATCTCGCCCACCGCGCTGCAAACCACGCAAGCCAACTGGGATGCAGCCCAGGCCAACCACTTGGCCGCCCAGGCCGGTGTGGAACTGGCACGCAAGGCGCTGCACGACACAGTGCTGCGCAGCCCCATCGACGGCCAAGTGGCGCAGCGCCTGGCGAACAACGGCGAGCGCCTGGGTGTAGAAGCACGGGTGCTGGAAATTGTCGATCCGCGCGAGCTGGAGCTCGAAGCCCTGCTGGCACCCGCCGATGCCCTGCAGGTGCGCCTGGGCCAAAGCGCCCAGCTGCGTTTGCAAGGGCAAGACAGCGGTCCCAGCGTGCGCGCCACGGTGGTACGCATCAACCCCAGCGCCCAGGCCAGCAGCCGTGCGCTGCCGGTGTACCTGCTGCTGGAGCGCGCTGCCACCACAGACACTGCCACCGCAGCGCTGCGCCAAGGCCAGTACGTGCAAGGCGTGCTAACGGTGGGCAGCGCCCAAGTGCTGGCGCTGCCACTGGAAGTGGTGCGTACCGATAAGCCCCAGCCCTATGTGCAGGCGCTGGAAAACCAGCGCGTAGTGCATCGCAGCGTGCAGCTGGGGGCGCGCAGCATGCTCAACGGCCAAACCTGGGTGGCCATCACGCACGGGCTGAGTGAGGGCGCGCAGGTGCTGGCCGCCAGCGTGGGGCTGCTGCGCGAGGGCACTGAAGTACGTACGGCCACCACCGATGCGCCCGCCCCTGCACCCACCACCGAGCCAGCCGCCAGCGCCGCGCCTGTGCGCTAAGCACACCCGCTTCTTTTTTCCCGCCGAAAGCCCTTGCCATGTGGTTTACCCAAGTCAGCCTGCGCAACCCGGTGTTTGCCACCATGGTGATGCTGGCCTTCATCGTGCTGGGCCTGTTCGGGCTGCAAAAGCTCAAAGTCGATCAGTTTCCCAACATCGACTTTCCCGTGGTGGTGGTGATGGTGGACTACCCTGGCGCATCGCCCGAGATTGTGGAAAGCGAAGTCACCAAAAAGGTGGAAGAAGCGGTGAACTCGGTGGCAGGCATCAAAGCCGTGACCTCGCGCAGCTACGAAAGCAGCTCGGTCACCATCATTGAATTTCAGCTGCACATCGACGGGCGCAAAGCAGCCGACGATGTGCGTGAAAAAGTCGCGGCCATGCGCCCCACCTTGCGCACCGAGGTGAAAGAGCCCCGCGTGGTGCGCTTTGACCCAGCCAGCCGCCCGGTATGGGCGCTGGCTGTGCTGCCCGATGCCCGCCACGCCCAGCCGCCCAGTGCGGTGGAGCTGACCAGTTGGGCCGACCAGGTGCTGAAAAAACGCCTGGAAAACGTGCGGGGCGTGGGCGCGGTGAATTTGGTCGGGCCCACGCGGCGCGAGATCAACATCTACCTCAACCCCCAGGCACTGCAGGCCTGGGGCATCACTGCCGAGCAGGTGGCCACGGCGGTGCGCAACGAAAACCAGGATTTGCCGCTGGGTGCCATCCGCTCGCTGGCGCAAGAGCGCGTGGTGCAAATTGACGCGCGCATGCAGCGCCCCGAAGACTTTGGCCGCATCATCGTCGCGCGCAAAAATGGCGCGGCCATCCGTGTCGATCAACTCGCCCAGGTGCGCGATGGCGCGCAAGAGATCGACAGCCTGGCGCTGTTCAACGGCGCGCGCACGCTGCTGGTATCGGTGCAAAAGTCGCAAGACGAGAACACGATTGACGTGGTCGATGGCCTGAACCAAGTGGTGGCCGAGATGCAGGCCGAACTGCCTGCGGGCGTGCGCCTGGAAACCGTGACCGACAGCGCCCGCCCCATCCGCGTGGCGGTGAACAACGTCAGCCAAACCCTGGTGGAGGGCGCGGTGCTGACGGTGCTGATCGTGTTCTTGTTCCTCAACTCCTGGCGCTCCACCGTGATCACGGGCCTGACGCTGCCCATTGCCCTGATTGGCACCTTCTTTTTCATGCAGGTGCTGGGCTTCACCATCAACATGATCACGCTGATGGCACTGAGCCTGTGCGTGGGCCTGCTGATTGACGATGCCATTGTGGTGCGTGAGAACATCGTGCGCCATGTGCAAATGGGCAAAGGTGCCTACCAGGCCGCCATGGAGGGCACGCAGGAAATTGGCCTGGCGGTGCTGGCCACCACGCTGTCCATCGTGGCCGTGTTCCTGCCCATTGGCTTCATGGAAGGCATCATCGGCAAGTTTTTCCACGAATTTGGCATCACCATTGTGGTGGCGGTGATGATTTCCATGTTCGTCAGCTTCACGCTCGACCCCATGCTGTCTTCGGTGTGGCACGACCCCAGCATCCACCGCCAGGGCCAGCAGGGTGGCCCACCCACCACGCTGTACGACAAAACCATTGGCCGCGTCACCGCCTGGTTCGACCACAGCACCGAACGCCTGGCACAGGGCTACCAGAACATCTTGCGCTGGGCCCTGGCGCACAAGCGCAGCACCCTGGCCCTGGCCAGCGGCATTTTTGTGCTCAGCGTGGCCATGGTGCCGCTGCTGGGCACCGAGTTTGTGCCCAAGGCCGATTTTTCTGAAACCACCATCAATTTCCACACGCCCGTAGGCTCGTCGCTGGAAACCACCGAGGCCAAAGCGCGCCAGGTAGAAGCCATCGTGCGCGAGCTGCCCGAGGTGCGCTACACCCTCACCACCATCAACACCGGCAACACCCGCGGCACCATCTACGCCAGCGTGTACGTGCGCCTGGTGGACCGCCAGCAGCGCCAGCGCAGCGTGGACGATATGTCCATTCTCTTGCGCGAGCGCCTGGGCGCGGTGGCGGGCATCACCGTCACCCACGTGGGCCTGCTCGACCCGGTGGGGCAGCAAAAGCAAATCGAGTTTTACCTGCAAGGGCCGGACCTGCGCGAGCTGGAGCGGTTGTCGCAGCAAACCATGGAGCAGGTGCGCGCCATTGCGGGTGTGGTCGATCTGGACACCAGCCTCAAGCCGGACAAGCCCGTCATCGACATCGAGGTCAACCGCGACGCGGCCAGCGATCTGGGCCTGTCGGTGGCGTCGATGGCCGCGTCGCTGCGCACCCTGGTGGCGGGCCAAACGGTAGGCAACTGGCGTGCCGCCGACGACCAGACGTACGACGTGAACGTGCGCCTGGCCCCCGAGGCACGGCGCCAGCCACAAGACCTGGAACGCCTGCCCTTTGCCCTGCCGGGTGCCGATGGCAGCACCCGCATCGTGCAACTGCAGCAGGTGGCCCAGGTGCGCGAGAGCACGGGTTCCGACCAAATCAACCGGCGCGACCTGATGCGTGAGGTGGCCATCAATGCCAATGCCAGCGGGCGCTCGGTGGGTGAAATTTCTGCCGACATTCGCCGCGTGCTGGAAGGCCTGCAGCTGCCGCCGGGCTACCGCTACCAGTTCGGCGGCTCCACCAAGAACATGCAAGAGGCCTTCGGCTACGCCCTGTCGGCACTGGCGCTGGCCATCATCTTCATCTACATGATTTTGGCCAGCCAGTTCAAAAGCTTTTTGCAACCCCTGGCGCTGATGACCTCGCTGCCCTTGACGCTGATTGGCGTGGTGCTGGCGCTGATGATGTTTGGCTCGGCGCTGTCCATGTTTTCCATCATTGGCGTGGTCATGCTGATGGGGCTGGTGACGAAAAATGCCATCTTGTTGGTGGACTTTGCCATCCGCGCGCGCAGCGAACACACCAACGATGCAGGCCAGCCGGTTCCCGGCCTGCCGCGCGAAGAAGCCCTGCTGCTGGCGGCGCGTGTGCGCCTGCGCCCCATCTTGATGACCACCCTGGCCATGATTTTTGGCATGGTGCCGCTGGCTTTTGCCCTGAGTGAAGGTTCAGAGCAGCGCGCCCCTATGGGGCAGGCGGTGATTGGCGGCGTCATCACATCCTCGCTGCTCACGCTGGTGGTGGTGCCTGTGGTCTATTGCTATATGGATGATCTGGCACGCTGGGCACGGCGGCGCTTTGGCGCTGGGGCCAGCGCGCAACATTAAACTCGCTGGTTTGTCCCAGAACACCCTCCTCACCTCTTTTTCCTCTACCCGGAGAACCTCATGGCCCTGCCCCTGAACACCAGCGACAACCCCAACGATCCAGCTACCGTCGCGCGCTACCACATGGTGCAGCAGCAAATCCGCCCCTGGAACGTCTCGGACGAAGCGGTGCTGGAGCTGCTGCAGCAGGTGCCACGTGAAGATTTCACGCCCACCGCCTACCGTGGCATGGCCTTCATGGACATGGAAATCCCCCTGCTGGGCACCACCGAACAGGCGCTGAAAAAAGGCCACTGCATGTTGGCCCCGAAGATTGACGCGCGCCTGCTGCAAGAGCTGCTGGTGCAGCCGGGCGAGCGGGTGCTGGAAATCGGCACCGGTTCGGGCTACCTGGCCGCGCTGCTCGGTGGCCTGACGCAGCACGTGGTGTCGCTGGAAATCGAGCCGCTGCTGGTGGAAATGGCACGCGAAAACCTGCAGCGTGCTGGCATCCACCACGTCGAGGTGCGCCACGCCGATGGCTCGCAAGAAGGGGCGGCTGAAGGCCCCTTCGATGCCATCGTGCTCAGTGGCTCGGTGGCTGAAATTCCCCAGCACCTGCTGGCACAGCTGCGCGACGGGGGCCGCCTGGTGACCATCGTCGGCTACGAACCCATGATGCGCACCACCGTGGTGCGCCGCCAGGGCAACCAGTTCACCACCACCCAGCCCTGGGACACGGTGGCGCCGCGCCTGCAAGGCTTTGCCGAACCATCGCGCTTTCAATTCTGAACACCCCCATGGTTGCGCAAATTCGCCCCAGCCAGCTGTCCGACTGGTTTGCCCAAACCCACAGCGACAGTGCCCATCCTCCCCTGGTGCTGGATGTGCGCGAAGCCTGGGAACTGCAAACCGCCAGCGTGCGCCCCGAAGGCTTTGAGCTGCTACACATCCCGATGGCGCTGGTACCCATGCGCTTGCAGGAACTGGCCAGCGAGCGCCCGATTGCCTGCCTGTGCCACCACGGTGGACGCAGTATGCAGGTGGCCTATTTCCTGGTGCAGCATGGCTACACCCAGGTGGCCAACATCGCTGGCGGCATCCACGCCTGGGCCCAGGAATGTGACCCCAGCATTCCCTGCTACTAAAGCGCCTTTGCTCTCCCCCTTTGCTGACCGAAAGCTGCCATGACTGCACCCCGCCCTCGTCCCCTGACCCGCCTGACCCACTTGCCCCTGGCCTTGTGCCTGGGCGCAGCCCTGGCCACCAGTGCCTCGGCCCAAAGCCTGCTGACGCTGGTGGAACAGGCACAAAGCTATGACGCGGCTTGGCAGTCTGCCCAGGCGCAATGGCGTGCTGCCAGCAGCCGGGCTGACCAAGCGCGTGCCGGGCTCTTGCCCAGTGCCGCCTTGGCCGCCGGGGTGGGCACAGCGCGCACGGAAATCAGCCGCCCGGAAATGAGCATGACGCTGCCCAACCGCAGCGTCAGTGTCTCGGCCAGCCAGCCGCTGTACCGCCCGGCCAACCGCATTGGCCTGGAACAAAGCCAGCGCGGCATTGACATTGCCCAGGCACAGCTGGATGCCGCCACGCAAGACCTGCTGGTGCGCGTGAGCCAGGCGTATTTCGATGTGCTGGCAGCCCAAGATACCTTGACCTTTGTGCGCGCACAAAAAACCGCCGTTGCCGAGCAATTGGCCGCAGCACAGCGCAACTTTGAGGTGGGCACCACCACCGTGACCGACCAACGCGAAGCCCAGGCGCGCTTCGACCTGGTGCGGGCACGTGAAATCGCGGCGGAGAACGACCTGCACGTCAAACGCCTGGCGCTCGACCAACTGGTGGGACGCAGCGCCATCCAACCCTGGCCACTGGCCCAGCCGGTGCAGCTGCCCGCGCCTGACAGCCACGAGGTCACCCACTGGGTGGAGCAAGCCCAACAACAGCAACCCCAGATACGCCAGGCTTTGATGGCCGTGGACGTGGCGCGACTAGAAACGGCCAAAGCCCGCACGGGCCATCTGCCCACGGTGGATTTGCAAGCCTCCCACGCCATCAACCACTACCCCAAGGGCAGCGCCAACAACCTGGGGCTGAACACCCGCAACACCACCACCAGCGTGGGCGTGGCGCTGAACCTGCCGCTGTTTGCCGGTTTTGCCGTGCAAAACCGCATCCAGGAAACCCTGGCGCGTGAAGAACAAGCCGAGGCCGACCTGGAAGCCCTGCGGCGCAACGTGGCCCAGGCCACGCGCGCTGCCTACTTCGGCGTGCAATCCGGGCACAGCCAGGTCAGCGCCTTGCAAGCGGCTGAAGCTTCCAGCCAAAGCGCGCTAGATGCCAACCAGCTGGGCTACAAAGTGGGTGTGCGCATCAACATCGATGTGTTGAATGCCCAAAGCCAGCTGTACGAAACCAAGCGCGATCTGGCCGTAGCACGCTACAACCTGCTGCTGGGCCAGCTTAAGCTGCGCCAGGCAGCGGGAGTGCTGTCCCTGGACGATCTGCGCGCGCTGGATGCACTGCTGGCTCGCCCTTGAGGCACTGGCCAGCACACACTCGATCAGCACCTGCTTTTTGGAGACGCTACGTATGCGCCACATTCCCCACTCTTACGCACCGCGCAGCCGCACGCTGCTGCCAGCCAACGCCGTGGGTGCCCAGGCCTTGGCCGCCGTGGCCGTTGGGGCTTTGGCCGTGGGTGCCGTCGCACTCGGTGCGCTGGCCATTGGCCGCCTGGCGGTAGGCCGGGCAAAGTTCAAGCACCTGGAAATTGACGAACTGGTGGTGCATCGCCTGCGCCTGCCCAGCAGCGAAGAACGCCGCTGAGCCACCCCGCGTGGGCCTGGGCCTCAATCGGCCTGCGAGACCCCAGCGCTGGCAAAGCTGGCCATCTCCCGCAGCACGCGGCAGGCCGACTCCAACAACGGCCAGGCCAGTGCTGCACCCGAGCCCTCCCCTAAGCGCAAACCCAGGTGCAGCAAAGGCTGCTGCGCTCCCAGGGCCTGCAGCATGGCGGTGTGGCCGCGCTCGTCGGAGTGGTGGGCAAACACGCAGTAATCCAGCACCGCAGGGGCCAGGCGCGCCGCCACCAGCACGGCGGCGCTGGTAATAAAACCATCCACCACCACCACCCGCCGCTCGCTGGCGGCTTGCAGCACCGCGCCCGTCAAGGTGGCGATTTCAAAACCACCCAACGCTGCCAGGGCCTCCAAAGGTGTGGTGGCTGCAGCATTGGCCTGCAAAGCCTGCTCCAACACGGCTTGTTTGCGGGCAATGCCAGCGGCATCCAGGCCTGTGCCTGCACCCACGCAATCGGCCAGGGGCAGCCCTGCCAGGCGCACCAACAGCAACGCAGCAGCGCTGGTATTGCCAATGCCCATCTCGCCCAGCAACAGTGCATTGCCGGGCAACGCGCGCACCACGGCAGCACCATTGGCCAGCGCCTGCGCACACTGCGCCGCTGTCATGGCCGGGCCTTGGCTGGCGTCTTGCGTACCGGCAGCCACGCGGTAGCTGAGCAAACGCGGAGCATGGGGCTGGCTGGCATCAGGCACAGGTGCAGGAATGGCGCGCGCCACACCGCAATCGACCACATTCAGCTGCAAGCCGTGCTGGCGTGCCAGCACGCTCACCGCCGCACCGCCTTGGAGAAAGTTGTCCACCATCTGCCAGGTCACGTCGCTGGGGTAGGCCGACACGCCGCGTGCCGCCAGCCCGTGGTCTGCCGCGCACACCAGCATTTGCGGTGCCTGCAGCTGCGGCTGGGTGCTGCCCAAAATCATGCCAAGGCGCAGCATCAGCGCCTCCAACTGCCCCAGCGAACCCAAAGGCTTGGTTTTTTGGTCAATACAGGCTTGCAGGCGGGTACGCAGATCGGCGTCGTTCAACGGCGCAATGGCAGGAAGGGAAAAATTCATATCAAAATGGCCTCTAAAGCTTATACAGAAAGCGCGAGCAGCTATAAAAAAAGAAGTGAATCCACCCACAGTACCAGTGCGTTAGAGCGTGTTCACGATCTCGCGCGAAGGGGTGCAGGATGCGGATCGGGATGGGCTGCTAGGCGCAAACCGCAGCAATAGCCTTGCTATTGCGAGGATTTGCAACAACGCAGACCGCCCGATTCCGCGCCTGCACACCC
>JAYRPZ010000073.1:0-3907 GCA_041910915.1 Acidovorax sp. | reverse complement strand
AGCGATCCACAGTTTCACTTTGCCTGCTCTCCCCTTACGCCCGCCCATACACATCCTCAAAGCGCACGATGTCGTCCTCGCCCAGGTACTCGCCGCTTTGCACCTCGATCATGACCAGCGCGGTGATGCCGGGGTTTTCCAGGCGGTGGCGGGTCCCGGCTTCGATGTAGGTGGACTGGTTGGTCAGCAGCAGCTGGCTGTTGTCGGCGCAGGTGATGCGCGCCGTGCCGGAGACCACAATCCAGTGCTCGTTGCGGTGGTAGTGCATCTGGCTGGACAGGCTCTCACCGGGCTTGACGACGATGCGCTTGATTTTGAAGCGCTCACCCTCCTCCAGTACCGTGTAGCTGCCCCAGGGGCGGTGTACGGTGCGGTGCAGGTGGTACAGTGGGTGGTTCTGGCGCTTGAGCTCCAGCGCCACGCGCCTGACGTCATGGGCGCGGTCGCGGTGCGCCACCAGCAGCGCATCCGCCGTATCAATGACCAGCAAATCCTCCACCCCGACGGCGGCAATCAGCCGTTCATCGCTGCGCAGATAGCAGTTGTGGCTATCGACGATCAGGCTTTCGGCGTCCGAGCGGTTGCCTTGCAGGTCTGCCTCGCCCAAACTGGCCATCGCTTCCCACGAGCCAATATCGTTCCAGTCGAACTCGGCGGCGACCACTGCGGCCTTGTCGGTGTGCTCCATCACCGCGTAGTCGAACGAGATGTCGGGCAGCGCGGCAAAGGTGTTTTCATCCAGCGTGACGGGCAACTCTATCCGCTGGCTGGCTTGCCAACATTGCTGCGCCTGGGCCAGCAGCTCGGGGGCGTGCCGGGCCAACTCGGCCAGCAGCGTATCGGCGCGCATGCAGAACATGCCCGAATTCCACAGATGCCCGCCCTGCGCCAGCAAGGTGGCGGCGGTGGCGGCATCGGGCTTTTCCAGAAAACGGGCGATCCGATAGCCCACGGGGGTGGCCACGGCGGCCCCGTCGGACAGCGCAGCGCCTTGCTCGATGTAGCCAAAGCCCGTTTCCGGGCGCGATGGGCGGATGCCAAACGTCACCAGATAGCCCTGCTGGGCCAAGGCGTGCGCTTGGCACACCGCCTTGGCAAATTGCGCCCCATCGGCGATCAGGTGGTCAGCAGGCAGCACCAGCAGCACCGCATCGTCGCCATAGTGCTCCCGCACATGCAGCGCCGCTGCGGCCAGGGCTGGCCCAGTGTTGCGGCCCACCGGCTCCAGCAGCCAGTCAGCCTGCCAGGCGCCGGGGTGCTGCGCGCGCACCTGGGCGTAGGCATCGCGCGTCTGGAAGAAATAGGCCTGATTGGTGATGGTCAAAACACTCTCAACCCCTTGCAGGGCAAGCGCACGCAGCAATGTTTTTTGTAGCAGCGACTGCCCATCGGCCAGCGCGATGAATGGTTTGGGAAAGGATTCGCGCGAGACCGGCCACAAACGCGTGCCCGCACCGCCCGACAAAATGACAGGCACTAACATCACGCACCACCTTGCAGCAAACGCGCGCAGCAGCCTGCTTCGCCTGAAAACAAAAATAGAACCAAATCGGCCTCCAGCCCTTTATGAGCAAGCGCAACCAGCTATCAAAAGACAAGCGTCAGTAGGCCTGGTAAGACTTCTCCTCCACCAGCGCACTGCCCAGCAGCGCATTGATCTGGCGTTTGATGGCCGCCCGCTGGTCGTTGCCGAAGTACACCTGGCGCGCCAGTTGCACAAAGCGGTCGTCAAAGCACTGGCGCCGCTCACAATCGCGTTTCCCGTCTTCCACGTCCCACAACTGGGTGTTGATGTCTTTGAGCGCCCGCACCAGCGCGGGCAAACCCACAGGAAAGCGGGCCATGTCACCCACCACGGCTTCAATGGCCTGGCGCTCCTGGTTCACATGGGCCAGCTTGGCAGCGTCCTGCAGCTTATCGGTCTTGATCTGCAGGATGGTCAGCTTGTCGAATACCTCGCCCCAAGCCACGGGCAGTTGGGGCATGGCGGGCCAGGCTGGGCTGCTGGCGTTGATGGTGGGCTCGCACGCAGGCGACAGGCTGGTACAGGTTTCGGTCATTTGGCGTTCACTCCAGGCTCAGTCGGGTAAAGCCCGTCATACGGACGGGCCGCTCGCGTGGCACACCAAGCAGCAGCCAGGCGGATGCAGAGGTGGCGGCAGCAGGCTGTGTGTGTGGCAAGGCGGCTTCGGCCCAGAAGTCGTATTGGGCTGCCTGCGCCGCTTGGAGCACGGCAGTGGCTTGCGCGCGGCTCACAGGCGTCATCAATACCAAGGGGCGGCAGCGCTTGAGGGTTTCCAGCGCGCCGTTGATGAACAGCTCGTAGGGCATGGGCGATTGCACCAGCAGGGCGTTGCAGCGCGCCAGCGCCAGGGCGTCCACCGTCTGGCTGGGCACGCTGATGACGGCGGGCAGGTTGCCCCACTCGCTGGAATGGCTCTCGGACCAAGGCTCCAGCGCGTTGATATTGACCTGCGCTGCACCGCCCAGACTCACAACCTCCAGCACCCGGGCAGTGCAAGGAGAGCCTGCCAGATGCAGGGCAGCCTCCACATTGCGCGCCAGCGGGGTGCGCGGCTCCAGCACGATCAGCTCGCCGTGGGGGGCGATGCGCTGGGCCAGGGTGAGGGCTAGTGGTGCATCAGGCGCACAGGCCATGACGGCGACCGAACCGGGCTTTAACAACTGCTCGGTGAGCCCCGCAAAACGCTGGCTGGCCCAGGAGTGTTCTGGGGCCAGGCGCTGGCGTTTGAGACGGGGCACTGCGCCATCCAGCACGACACAGCTTGCCGGTGCAACAGCAGGCCCCACCGTCAGGCGCTGCGGTTCGGGGGGATGGGCCTGGCGCTCTACCATCTTCTCGCGCAGCAGGGCCAGCACCTGGGCAGGGCTCAGGCTGGCCCAGGCTGCGTGGTAGGCGTCCTTGATTTGCGCCCACTCTTCGTCCGCCACCTTGGGACGTTGGTAGGCGGGCAAGGCCTCGTAGCCAGGAATGCCCAGCCCGGCGTTGTAGGGGTAATAAGGGTAGGCAGTGGGTGCAATGCTGCTGAACAGCGTGACACAGGGCGTGGAGCTGATGTCGGCCTGGTGAATGGCAAAGGTGTCCACGGTGATTACGCCATCGACTTGCCCGACCAGGGCCTTGAACATCTCCGGCGTGGTGATCTTGCCGGAGAGATCCACCAGGCGCTGGTGTTTGAGGGGTAGCGGCTGGTCAATGACCAATGTGATTTGTGGGTCCAGCGCAAGCAGGCGTTTGGCAAACTGCAGCGCCACATCCTCGGGCATGGAGCGCAGCGGCACCGAGGCTTTGGGGTTGAACAGCACTTTTGTGCCGTTCGCCTCGCGCAGCAGGGCTTGCACGGCCTGCCAGGCATCCTGGCGAATAGGGCCCCGGTTGCGCTTGTGCTGCGCCGGTACATCCTGTGGTGCCAGGCCGCACCACCACAGCACCCAGTCCACAATCGGCATTTCGCTGAATCCGGGCCGGCTGGTGAGGTTGCTGAAGTCGAAATAACCGTCATACCGGGCGAATTCGGCCGCCGTTGGCACCTCAAACAGCACCTGCTCCACCCCGGGCTCATGGCCCAGGATGTCCACCGTGGCAGCGCTGATTCCGGGGCCGAACAAGATGTCGCAACTCAGTGAAGGGAAGTGCCGCTGCAGGCATTGCAGCACCACCCTAAACGCGGTGATGCCAATGGTGCAATCGCCCAGCGCCCCCCCAAAGCCGTTGACCACGGCAAAGCGCCAATGCTGCTTTTCCGGCTTGCGGGCGCGCAGGGCCTGCAGTTGTTCAGGCAGGGGCTGGTGCTCCTGCAGGTGAAAGCGCAGGCCGCCTGCGCCGGGCTGCGTCGAAATGCGGCCCAGCCGCGCGGGGAAATGCGGCCAGCCCAGCAAGGCGTCT
>JAYRPZ010000072.1:0-5088 GCA_041910915.1 Acidovorax sp. | reverse complement strand
CGCCTGGCGGCTGGCGCGCGCGGCCTCCAGGCGCGCGGCCGCAGCACGCACGCCCGGTTGCGCTTGCAAGGCGGCTTCCACCGCCGCGTCGGGGGGCAGATAGCTGCTGGCCACGGGCGCGGCACTGGCCAGCACAGCAGCAGGTGGCTGGCCAGCGGCCAGGGCGGGCAGGGCCACACTGGCGCAGGCCAGCGCCCAGGCGCACAGCGGGGCGCGCAAAGCACAGCGGGTGCGCTTCATGCCAACCTCCCACTGGCCAGCACAGGCTCGGTCCACCAGCGCACATCGGGCGAGGCAATGCGCTGGCGCAGCACGGCCAGCACGCTCTCCAGGCGGGCTTGCTCGATCACCACCCACAGCACGCGCCGCTCCATGCGGCCACGCACTTGCTCGCGCACCGACACGCGCGCCCAATCGCTGCTGTGCCCCTGTGCCTGCAGCAGGGTAAAGCCAGGCAGCGTGGGGTCGGACATCAAGGCTTCGGTCACGGCGTCTTCCAAGTCGGGGGCGAACACCAGGTTCAAACGCACCCAGGCAGTGCCTGGGGCAGGGTGGGAGTCCCATGCACTCATGGAGCGCTCCTTTCTGGGGCGGGGGAGTCAAGCGCAGGGCGGGCTACAGCCCCACGGGGTTGGCCAAAGCGGCGGTACAGCACGGGCAACAGCAGCAGCGTCAAGGCCGTGGAGCTGACCAGGCCGCCAATCACCACAATCGCCAGGGGACGCTGGATTTCCGAGCCCGGCCCACTGGCCAGCAGCAAGGGCACCAGGCCCAGCGCGGTGATGCAAGCGGTCATCAGCACCGGGCGCAGGCGGCGCAGCGAACCTTCGCGCACCACCTGCTCCATGGGCAAGCCCAGGGCGTGCAGGTGGTTGAAGTGCATCACCAACACCAGCGCATTGAGCACGGCAATGCCCAGCAGCGCAATAAAGCCCACCGAGGCTGGCACCGACAGGTACTGGCCCGACAGCCACAGCGCCGCGATGCCGCCCACCATGGCAAAGGGCACGTTGCCCAGCACCAGCACGGCCTGGCGCACGTTGCCAAAGGTCATGAACAACACAAAGAAGATCAGCCCCAAGGCCACCGGCACCACCAGCCCCAAGCGGGCGGCAGCACGCTGCTGGTTTTCAAACTGGCCGCCCCACTGCAGGCGGTAGCCGGGCGGCAAAGGCACCGACTGGGCCACAGCAGCGCGGGCTTCTTCGACGAAGCCCACCAGGTCGCGCCCTTGCACGCTGGCTTGCACCAGGGCAAAGCGCGAGCCGTTTTCACGGCGTACCAGCACCGGGCCTTCGGTGGCCGCCACAGCGGCCAAGGAGGTCAGGGGAATGCTGCCATGCTGGTCACCACGCGCCAGCGCCAGGTCTTGGAAACGGCTGGGCGTGCTGCGCAGTGGCGCATCGCCACGCACCACGATGGGAATGCGCCGCCCCGGCTGCAGAATTTGCCCGGCGGGCACGCCTTCGAGCTGGGCGCGCAATTCGTCTTGCACGTCGGTCACGGCCAGTCCGGCACGCGCGGTGGCCTGGGGGTCAATTTTCACCTGCAGGTACTCCACGCTGTCGCTGGCCTGGGTGAGCACGTCGCGCGCACCGGGAACCTGGCCAATGCGCTCGGCAATGCGCTGCGCCAGCTCGCCCAAGGTGGCCAGATCGGGGCCAAAGAGTTTCAGCGCCACATCGCCCCGGCTGCCAGTGAGCATTTCGGAGATGCGCATTTCAATGGGCTGGGTGAAGCCAAACTCCAGGCCCGGAAACTGCTCCATGGCACGGCGAATGTCTTCCATCAAGGCGTCTTTGTCTTTGCCGCCCCAGTCCTGGCGCGGCGCCAGTTCTAGGAACATATCGGTTTCGTTCAAGCCCATGGGGTCTAGGCCCAACTCGTCGGAACCCACCCGCGCCACGCTGTGGCGCACCTGGGGCACCTGGGCAAGCACGGCTTGCTGCACGGCCATGTCGATTTCCAATGAACGCTGCAAGCCAATCGAGGCCGGTTTTTGCAGCTGCAGCAAGATGTCGCCCTCGTCCATGGTGGGCATGAAAGCTTTGCCAATGCTCAGGTAAGCCACCACCCCCACCAGCAGCGCGCCCAGCGCCACCGCTGCCGCTGCGCGCGGGCGCGCCAGGGCGCCGCTCAGCACCGGGCGGTACAGGCGCAGGGCCTGGCGCATGACCCAGGGCTCGTGGTGGGCCTGCTCTTTCAGCAGCATCGAGGCCAGCACGGGCACCAGGGTGAGCGACAACAGCAGCGACACGCCCAAGGCAAACACCATGGTCAGCGCCACTGGGGCAAACAGCTTGCCCTCCAAGCCCTGCAAAGTCAGCAAGGGCATGAAGGTCAGGCAGATGATGAGAATGCCCGAGGCCACGGGCACCGCCACCTCGCGCGCCGCCGCAAACACCCGGTGCAGGCGCGGTTGGTGCGCGCCGGGGGCGTGCGGGTCTAAACGGCTCACGGCGTTTTCCACCACGACCACGGCAGCATCGACCAACATGCCAATGGCAATCGCCAGGCCACCCAGGCTCATCAGGTTGGCACTCATGCCCATCCAGCGCATCAGCACAAAGGTGCCCAGGGCCGCCAGCGGCACCATCAGCGCCACCACCAGCGCCGCGCGCAGCTCGCCCAGGAACAGCAGCAGCAGCACCACCACCAGCACGGTGGCTTCCAGCAAGGCGCTTTCCACCGTGCCCACCGCGCGCTCGATGAGGCTGCTGCGGTCGTAAAACGGCACCACCTGCACGCCTGGCGGCAAACCCGGCGCCAGCTCTTGCAAGCGCGCACGGATGGCGTGTACCAGCGTGGAGGCATCGGCGCCGCGCAGCGCCACCACAATGCCTTGCACGGCCTCGCCCTGGCCGTCGCGGCTGACGGCGCCGTAGCGCGTCAGGCCCTCGGTGCGCACTTCGGCCACATCGCCAATGCGCACCGGCGCGCTACCGCCCTGGCCTGCGCGCAGCACCACATTCGCCAGGTCTTGCGGGGTGTGCAAAGCGCCTTCGGTGCGCACAATCAGGGTGTTTTCCCCGGCTTCCAGGCGCCCGGCACCGTCGTTGCGGTTGTTGCGCTGCAAGGCCTGCACCACATCGCTAAAGCGCAGACCGGCTTGCGACAGGCGCGCCCGGTCGGGCACCACCACCCAGCTTTGCGCCTGGCCGCCCAGCACGTTCACATCGGCCACGCCAGGCAAGGTGCGCAGTGCGGGGCGCAGCGTCCAGTCCAGCAGGGTGCGCCGCTCGGCCAGGCTGAGGTTGCCGCCCTCGATGGTGAACATGAACACATCGGACAAGGGCGTGGAGATGGGCGCCAGGCCACCATCCACGCCCTCGGGCAGGCTGCTGGACACAGCGGCAAAGCGCTCGGCCACCTGCTGGCGCGCCCAGTAAATATCGGCCCCCTCGGCAAAGTCGAGGGTGATGTCGGCAATGGCGTACTTGGCCGTGGAGCGCAGCATCACGCCCTGGGGCACGCCCAGCAACTCCATCTCCAGCGGGGCAATCACGCGCTGCTCCACCTCCTCGGGGGTCATGCCCGGGGCTTTCAAAATCAGCTTGACCTGGGTGGGCGAGATGTCGGGGTAGGCATCAATCGGCAGGCGCAAAAACGAGGCGATACCGGCACCGGCCAGTGCCAGCACGGCCAGCAGCACCAGGGCGCGCTGGCGCAGAGAAAAATCAATCAATCGAGAGAGCATGGTGGCAGGCCCCGCGTCAGGGTTGGGCCAACATGGCTTTGAGCAGGGCCGTGCCGCGCGTCACCACCGGGGTGTCGGGCGCCAGGCTCTGGCCTTTGGCGGGCAGCACCACGCTGTCGGTGCCGTCATCGGCCAGCAGCTGCACCGCCACGCCGCGCACGCGGGCCGTGTCTTGCCCGGCCTGGCCCGCCACCACGGCATACAGCACATGCCCCTCCCCCGCGGGCAGCAACGCGCGGGAAGGCACGCGCAGCGCCCCAGGGGGCACCGGCAGCAGCAGGCTGACGTTGAACTGTTGGCCCGGCACCAAGAGCTGCGCCCCCGGCTGGGTACGGGCGCGCACCCACAGGCTTTGGCTGGCCGGGTCGGCATCGGCGCCCACGGCCACCACCTGAGCTTGGCTGCCATCGGGCAGGCGCACCGGCAGGCCGGGCACCAAGGCGGCGTGCCAACGCAAGGGGGCAGCAAAGCGCAGCTCCATGCCCTGGGCCATGACGCCCGGCTGGGCCAGCTCAAACGCTGTTTCCAGCGCGGCCAGTGATTGCCCGCGCTGCAGTTGGCGGCGCACCACCTGGCCTGCCACAGGGGCCACCAGTTCGTACTCCCCACCCGCCCCACTGGCGGAAGCACCCACGCCAGCCACGGCCTTATCAGCCTGCAGCAAAGCGCTGCGCGCACTGGCCAGGCGCGCCTGGGCTTGTTCATGGCGCGCGGCAGCAATCACGCCCTCGGCCAGCAAGGTGGCATCGCGGCGGGCAGCTTGCTCGGCGGCGGTGGCTTCGCTGCGCGCACGCGCCAGCTCGCCCCGGGCGGCCAGCAATTCACGGCTGTGGATGCGTGCCAGCACCTGACCGGCACGCACGCTGGCACCTTCATCCACCAGCACCTGTGTGGCTACGCCGCCATAGGGCGCGGCCACCTGCACGCTGGCTTGCAGCGGCAGCATGGCCTGTGCGGCCAGGCCGGGCAGGGGTTGGTGGTCGGCTGCAGCGCTGGGTGCAGCAGCCATGCCCAGAGCGCGCCACTGCTGTGGCGTGAGGGTGGCGGTGCCGTCGCCCGCAGGCGCAGCAGCTGGTGCGGCGCTGGGTGCAGCAGGGTCGGCGGCGGGTGTTTGCGGCGAGCAAGCGCCCAGCAACACCGCCAGGGCCAGGGCACTGGCCCCGGTGTTCAGTAGATTGGCATGGCGCATGGATCGGTCAGGAGACAAACAGACAAGCTGCCGATGCTGCCTGCCCAAGCTTTGGAAAAGCTTTAGAGCGTGTTCACGATCTCCACGCGGGTGTGCAGGCGCGGAATCGGGCGGTCTGCGTTGTTGCAAATCCTCGCAATAGCAAGGCTATTGCTGCGGTTTGCGCCTAGCAGCCCATCCCGATCCGCATCCTGCACCCCTT
>JAYRPZ010000071.1:0-1606 GCA_041910915.1 Acidovorax sp. | reverse complement strand
TCGCCCAGGCCCGACAGGCCCATGAAGGTGTCGGCACGCGCGCCCAGGGCCAGGCCCAGGCGGGTGATTTCGGCCAGGCCGCGCGTGATGAGCGCCGCCCGCGCATTCAGCCCCAGTTGCAGGCCGTCGCACAGGCCGGTGGCAATGGCCAGCACGTTCTTGACGGCGCCGCCCACTTCCACACCCACGATATCGTCGTTGGCATAGACACGCAGGCTGGGGCTGTGGAAGGCGCGCACCAGCATGTCGCGCACGTCGGCGTGTTCGCTGGCAGCCACCAGCGCGGTGGGCTGGGCCAGCGCCACCTCCTGGGCAAAGCTGGGGCCGCTGAGCACGCCCGCCCGCAGCCCTGGGGCCACCTGGGCGTGCACCTCATGGGCCAGCAGGCCCGGTGCGCCTTCGGCCTGGGCCGCCTCAAAGCCTTTGCACAGCCAGGCCACCGGGGCGGTGCAGCCGTGCAAGGCCCCCAGCATGCCGCGCAGTGCGGCCATGGGGGTGGCTACCACCACCAGTGCAGCACCGGCCACCGCTTCGGGTACCGGGCCGCTGAGCACTACCAGCCCTTCGGGCAAGCCCACGCCGGGCAGGTAGCGCGCGTTGCTGCGCGCAGCTTGCATCTGCGCTGCATGCTCGGCGCTGCGCGCCCACAGGGCCACGGTGTGCCCGTCGGGGTGGCGTGCAGCGCTGATGGCCATGGCTGTACCCCAGGCCCCGGCACCAAGGACTATGATTTTCATAGCAGCTAGCGCTTACTGGATAAGCGCTGGAGGCCAAAAAGACCTAAAAATTACTGCGGCAGGGGCGACGAGGGCGCAGCGGCGGCCTGTGCCTGTTGCTGCTCGAACATGGCCTGGAAGTTGATTTCGGCCAGGTGCACAGGCGGGAAGCCTGCGCGGTTGATCACATCGGCCACGTTGCCGCGCAGGTAGGGGTACACGATCTGCGGGCAGGCCACGCCAATCACGGCACTCATCTGCTCTTCGGGAACGTTGCGGATTTCGAAAATGCCCGCTTGCTTGGCCTCGACCAGGAACACGGTCTTGTCCTGGATCTTGGTCTGCACGGTGGCGGTCACGCACACCTCGAAGATGCCCTCGGCCACCGGGGCGGCTTCCACGCCGAGCTGGATGTCCACGCTGGGTTGCTGCTGTTCCAGCAGGATGGCGGGGGAGTTGGGCTGCTCCAGCGACATGTCCTTGAGGTACACGCGCTGAATCTGGAACACAGGAGCGTTGGAGGTATCTTGATCGGCCATCGGTTTCTTTCCACTCAAACCTGCCTGGGACTTTGCCAGGCCACAAAAATACCCGCGGAGGGACACACTCCCGCTGCGGGCGCACAAGGGGTGGATTATGCAGCGCCCAGCAGGGGCAGCAGGCCGCCGCGCGCATCCAGGGCCATGAGATCGTCGCAGCCTCCCACATGGGTGTCGCCGATGAAGATTTGCGGCACGGTGCGTCGGCCCGTGGTTTCCATCATGCGCTCGCGCTCCTGCGGGTTGGTGTCGATGCGGATCTCTTCGATGTGCTCGACCCCGCGCGCCTTGAGCAGTTGCTTGGCACGCACGCAGTAGGGGCAAACGGCGGTGGTGTACATCTTGACGGCT
>JAYRPZ010000070.1:0-1625 GCA_041910915.1 Acidovorax sp. | reverse complement strand
CGCGCCATGGGCGGGTGATGTGGGCTATTGCCGCTTGCGCAGATCAGGCAGCAGGGCGCAGTTTGACGGCTGGGAAATCCAGCGGCACATCAAAAGCCACGTTCACATAGTTGGTGAACAGGTTCAGCGCCACATGCGCCAGGATTTCCATTACGGCCTCGTCGCTGAAGCCTGCGGTGCGCAGGGCCTGCACGTCGTCGGCGGTGATCTGAGCGCGCTGCTCTACAACCTTGAGGGCAAAGTTCAGTGCTGCCTGGGTGGCGGCATCGCTAGCGCTCCCTACCTGAGCGGCGGCCATTTCGTCGGCGGTGGCACCGGCCTTGCGGCCCAGCGCCGTGTGGGCGGCCAGGCAGTACTCGCATGCGTTGCGGTTGGCCACGGCCACGGCAATCTGCTCGCCCAGTTTGGCGCTGAGTGTGCCGCTGCCCAGCGCGCCGAAGGCTGCCCACATGCTTTGCAGCGCGGCGGGCGAGTTGGCGACGGCACGGAACATGTTTGGTGTGGCCCCAAAAGCGCCGTGGATCTGGTCCAGCAAAGCCTTGCGGTCGGGGCTGGTGTGGGCGCGGTCGATGAGGGGGATGCGGTTCATAAAGACTCCTGTGGGTGGTGTGAAAGAGCCTCTAGTGTGGGATGAATGTTTGTATGATTGGATTCATAAAGTCTATTAAACAATGCAAATCGTCCAATGGGCACGCCAATCCCCTCCACAGAAGCCCTTGCGGTATCCAACGCGGGGGTAGACCGCCTCTCGGCCCTGCTGGAGCGTTTTCGCGTGCGGGCGCACTTGTTCCACGCGGGGCCGCTGTGTGGCGTCACGCACTTTGCGGCGCAGCCGGGGCGGGCCTTCTTGCATGTGCTGCGGCGGGGCGATATGGCGGTAACCCACCAGCCGCGCAGCGGCGCTCCGCGCCGCTTGCAAGTGAGCGAGCCCACGCTGCTGTTCTACCCCCGGCCGCTGGACCACGACTTTCACAACGCCCCGGTCGATGGCAGCGACTTTGTGTGCGCCACGCTGGACTTTGACGGTGGCGTGCGCCACCCGTTGGTGCAGGCCTTGCCCTCCGTGCTGGCGCTGCCCGTGGCCCAGGTGCAGGGCATTGGGCAAACGCTGGACTTGCTGTTTGCCGAGACGGAGCGCGTGCGTTGTGGCCAGCGCCTGCTGGCCGACCGCTTGTTTGAAGTGCTGCTGCTGCAGATGCTGCGCTGGCTGCTGGACCAGCCTGCGCACAGCGGTATCCAGTCCGGCGTGTTGGCGGGGCTGGCCCACCCCAAGCTGGCCCGCGTGCTCACGGCGGTGCACAAGCAGCCCGGTGCTGATTGGTCGCTGGAGCGCATGGCCCAGGCGGCCGGCATGTCGCGCAGCGGCTTTGCGGCCGAATTCAAGGCGGCGGTGGGCACCCCGCCGGGCGACTACCTGCTGCGCTGGCGGGTTTCCATCGCCCAGGCACAGTTGCGCAGCGGGACGGCGGTCAAGTCGGTGAGTGACGCGCTGGGCTATGCCAGCCCAGCGGCGTTCAGCCGGGCGTTCACGCAGGTGGTGGGCGCGTCGCCCCGTGCATGGCTCAAGGCCGAAGCCCCGGAGACGGTGGGTGGGCCTTGAGTTGCAACGCGTTGGTGTGTTGTTT
>JAYRPZ010000069.1:0-174567 GCA_041910915.1 Acidovorax sp. | reverse complement strand
CTTCATGCCCTTGGCAAAACCGTCGCGGCCCACCAGGTTGTGCTGCATGCGCACGACCTCGGAGCCTTTTTCGTAGATCTTGACGGTGTAGAAGTTGTTGATCTCGACGTAGCTGTCGGGCCGCACGGGGTGGGCCATGGGGCCGGCGTCTTCCGGGAACTGCGCGGTGCGCAGCACGCGCACGTCTTCAATGCGCTTGACGGCGCGCGCCGAGGGGCTGCCCGCCATGTCTTGGCTGAATTCCTGGTCGCGGAACACCGTCAGGCCCTCTTTGAGCGAGAGCTGGAACCAGTCGCGGCAGGTGACGCGGTTGCCCGTCCAGTTATGGAAGTATTCGTGCCCCACCACGCTTTCAATGTTGGCGAAATCGGTGTCGGTGGCGGTGGCTTCGCTGGCCAGAACGTACTTGGTGTTGAAGATGTTCAGGCCCTTGTTTTCCATGGCGCCCATGTTGAAGTCGCTGGTGGCAACGATCATGAAGCGTTCAAGGTCTAGAGGCAGGCCAAAGCGTGTTTCGTCCCAGGCAATGGCGGCCATGAGTGAGCGCATGGCGTGCTCGGTTTTACCTAAGTCACCGGGGCGCACCCACACTTGCAACAGGTGCGGCGTGCCACTGCGGCTGATGATTTGCTGCTCGCGCGCCACCAGCTTGCCCGCCACCAGGGCGAACAGGTAGCTGGGCTTTTTGTGCGGATCGACCCACAAGGCGTAGTGGCGCCCTTCGGGCAGCGTGCCTTGTTCCACCAGGTTGCCGTTAGAGAGCAGCACGGGGTAGCTGGCTTGGTCCGCGCGCAGCAGCACGCGGTAGCTGGCCATCACATCGGGGCGATCCAAAAAGTAGGTGATGCGCCGAAAGCCTTCAGCTTCGCACTGCGTGAAGAAGGTGCCGTTGCTGACGTACAAGCCCGACAGCTGGGTGTTTTTCAGCGGCTGGCAGGTGGTGAAAATTTCCAGCTCGAAAGGCTCGGGGCCTTCGGGCAGGTTCTCTAGCACCAGCTGCTCGCCTTCGAGCTTGAACGACGAGCCTGCGCCATTGACCTGCACACGCGCCAGATTCAGCGCTTCGCCATCCAGGCGCAACGCTTGCGCGGGCACGTCGGGGTTGCGACGCACGCGCATTTTGTTCAGGACGCGGGTTTTTGCAGCATCGAGGTCGAAAGTGAGATCGACCGTATCGATCCAATAGGCCGGGGCTGTGTAGTCCAGCCGCTGAATGGCGCTGGCGTGTCCTTCTTTCATCATGGTTCCTTGGGGCGTGGTGGGTTAAACGCCCTGCTTGAGCGAGGCTTCGATGAAGGCATCCAGGTCACCGTCGAGCACTTTTTGCGTGGCAGAAATTTCCACGTTGGTGCGCAGGTCCTTGATGCGGCTGTTGTCGAGCACGTAGGAGCGGATTTGATGGCCCCAGCCGACGTCGGTCTTGGTGTCTTCCAGCGCCTGTTGGGCTTGCATACGCTTGCTCATCTCCAGCTCGTAGAGCTTGGAGCGCAGGCGCTGCCAGGCAACGTCGCGGTTGCTGTGCTGGCTGCGCCCGTCTTGGCAGATGACGACGGTGTTGGTCGGAATGTGCGTCAGACGCACAGCCGAGTCGGTTTTGTTGATGTGCTGGCCACCGGCGCCACTGGCGCGGAAGGTGTCGGTACGCACGTCGGCGGGGTTGATGTCGATCTGGATCGAATCGTCGATCTCAGGGTAGACAAACAGCGAGGCAAACGAGGTGTGGCGCCCGCCCGAGCTGTCAAAAGGCGACTTGCGCACCAGGCGGTGTACGCCAGTTTCCGTGCGCAGTAGGCCGTAGGCGTATTCGCCTTCGACGTGGATGGTGGCGCTTTTGATGCCTGCTACGTCACCGGGCGTTTCTTCGTCCACGGTGGCTTTGAAGCCTTTGCGTTCGGCGTATTTCAGGTACTGGCGCAGCAGCATCGAGGCCCAGTCGCAGGCTTCCGTGCCGCCAGCACCGGCCTGGATGTCGATGTAGCAGTTCAGCGGGTCAGCTTCTTTGCTGAACATGCGGCGGAATTCCAGCTCTTCGATCAGCGGCAGCAGCTTGGCGGTTTCTTGTTCGATGGTGATGAGGCCCGCTTCGTCGCCTTCTTCGCGGCTCATCTCGTACAGCTCGGCGTTGTCGGCCAGTTCAGTGGTGAGCTTTTGCAGTGTCAGCACCACGCTGTCGAGCGATTTTTTCTCTTTGCCCAGTTCCTGGGCTTTTTTGGGGTCGTTCCAGACGCTGGGGTCTTCTAGCGAGGCGTTGACGGTGCGCAGGCGTTCGTATTTAGCATCGTAGTCAAAGATACCTCCGTAACTCTTGCGTGCGGTTCGCGAGGTCTTCGAGGGTGGAGCCAATGAGGTTGATGCGTTCTGCTTCCATGGTGGGGGGTGTCCTGTAGTGGCGTCAAAGAGTGACGAAAACCGCCGATTTTCTCATGGGACGCCACGACCCTGCGGGGGTGCCCTGTGCGCCGCCCGGGCACTGTGTGGCCCAGGCGGCGTGGCGGCTCAGGCTCAGGCCAGCGCAATGCCTTGCGCAGAGATGCGCAGTTCACCCGTCAGGTCAGTGGCCATCATGTGGATGGCTGCCGTGCTGCTGGCAGCAGGCGCGGCAAAACTCAGCAGCCATGGGCTGCCGTCGGCAGGTGCCTGGATGGGTTGTTGCGCGCTTTCTACCCATTGGCCATCGCTGACGCGCAAGTGCATCGGCAGGTAGCGCGATCCAGGGCGGATTTCCAGCATGGCTGCGCTGGAGCCAGCCAACTGGTCTACGGAGACAAACCAGTTGATTTGCAGTGCGCCTTGCTCGTTGCGGCTGGTAATCAGCACGCCTGGGCCTTGCTCTTCAGAAACCGCTGGGATTTGGAAGTAATCGTTTTCTTCTTCGTCTTCCAGCAGCAGGCACAGGGTTTGGCCTTGCACTTGGGGCCAAAGCTGGGGGGTCGGTAGCACCACTTGACGCTCTTGCGCCTGTGCTGCTTGCAGACCCACGGCCACGCCGTTGAGAACCAGCAGGCCATAGCCCATATCGAAGGCACGTTTGAGTTCGGGCAGGGCTTTTTTGCTTTCGGGCCGGGCGATGAGCTGTACGTCAGCCACCACTTGCGCCGCCATCCGCCGAGGAGCACCCACTTCGATGTACGGCATCTCTTTGCTGGCAGCAAAGCTGCTGTAGGCGCGCACCAGTTCGTGGTACGCGGGCAAGAAATTCAGCTGGTGGTATTTCTCTTGCAGCCGGGTGTCGAGCGTGGAGTAGCGTGGGAAGTACATCATCAAGCCGCTGGCCTCGTCTTCACCGCCATCGGTGTACACCACCAGGGCTTTGAAGGCAGCGTCAAATTCGGCGATCAAGCCAGCGGGGATGATGTCCACACGGCCCAGTTGATGCACCCAGTCCTTCACATCGACCAAGTCCATGTTGCGCTGGAACATGTTGCTTTGGAAGTCCAGGGCTTCGCGCCGTGCCAGCGCCAGCGCCCACCAGGCTTGCAGGCCACGTTCGCTCAAGGTGCTGGTCAGGCTTTGTGCAATGCGCCCCAGCACCTGCATGACGGGTTCGAGGCGGCGCAAATCTGACAAGGAATAGGCGGTGAAATCGAGTAAAGGTTCGATTTCTTTGTCGAAGACCTTGTAGCTGTCGATGATGGTGCGCCCCAGGCTCTCGCCCGTGCTGCTGGGCTGTGCCGCCAGATGGCCTACCACGGTGGTCCACTGCCAGCCGGTGGTCACCTCTTCGGAACCCACCAGGTAGCGGGTGTGCGGCGCCAGCGCCTGGGTCACTTCCAGGCTGGCCATCAGGCAGCAGTCAAAACCAATCAGCTCAAACGTGACGCCAGCTTGCTGCAAGGCCGTTTTGATTTGCGGCAGCGACAGCATGGTGCCCCCACCCGTGGCGTCATCACTGCCAAAGCCGTGGATGGGGCCACCACCATGGTTCCACAGCGACAGGGCGTACTGCTGCGCCGGGTACGTCCGTGCGCCCCAGGCGATGAAGTCGCGCAAGGTGCTGGGCAGGTTCATGGCAATTTGGCCGGGTTGTTCGCTGGCGGGCAGCTCTTGCAGCGTCCAGCCCTCGCGCGAGCCCGCTTGTGGCACCAGGCGGTAGCGGCGTGTTTGCTGCATGTCGATGCCCTGGTATTCGCCAGGGCTGGCACCACCGCCAATTTGCAGCACCACATTCACCTCGGGGTGGTTTTGTGCCTTGAGCATGTTGATCAGGTCACGCTCGGCACCACGGCCATCGAGCAAGTCCGAGGCCACCAGGTACACCAGCAAAGTGGTTTTGGCCTGGGTGCCGGGCTTGGGTGGGTCGTTGTTGTCGCTGCCACCACCACAGGCGGTGAGTAGGCCCAGCAGGGTCAGGGCGCTGGTGTGCTGCAAAAGGGTACGGCGTTTCATGGGCTCGGTCTCCAAAAGAATGGTCAAAAAGCGCGCACCTTAGGCCCTGTGGTGAGCAGGGTCAAACAAAAAATGACGCTGGTGCGGGCACTGTGCCGGGTGCCATGGGCTGTGGCCCCATGCGGCACAATCGCCGCCCATGTTGATGTACCCCCAGATTGACCCCGTGGCCCTGCAGGTAGGCCCGCTTGCCGTGCATTGGTATGGCCTGACTTACTTGGCGGCTTTTGCCCTGTTCATGTTGCTGGGCACCTTGCGCTTGCGCCACCCGCCCTTTGCCACGGCACGCACGGCGCAAGGCACACCGCTGTGGACGCGCCGCGATGTGGAAGACATCTTGTTCCTCGGGGTGCTGGGCGTGGTGCTGGGCGGGCGCCTGGGGTACTGCCTGTTCTACAAGCCGGGTTACTACCTCAGCCATCCGCTGGAGGTGTTTTTTGTCTGGCAGGGGGGCATGAGCTTTCACGGTGGTTTGCTGGGCGTAGGCGTGGCATTGGCCTGGTTTGCCCATTCGCGCCAGCGCTCTTGGTTGCAAGTGGCCGATTTTGTGGCGCCATGTGTGCCCACAGGCCTGGCGGCGGGGCGGGTGGGTAATTTCATCAACGGCGAGTTGTGGGGCCGCCTGGCCTCGCCCGATCTGCCTTGGGGCATGGTGTTTGCACACAGCGGCACGATGGCACCGCGCCATCCCTCGCAGATTTACCAGTTCTTGCTCGAAGGTTTGCTGCTGTTTGTGCTGTTGTGGTGGTACGCCCGCCGCCAGCGCCAGCCGGGCCAGGTGGCAGCAGCGTTTTTGATGGGCTATGGCGTGCTCAGGTTTGTGGCGGAGTATTTCCGCGAGCCCGACAGCTTTTTGGGGTTGCTCTCGCTGGGCATGAGCATGGGCCAGTGGCTGTGCCTGCCCATGGTGCTGGCAGGTGTGGCGCTGTGGGTGTGGGCGCAGCGGCACACTGGACCTGTACACGGCGCAAAACATTGATTTTTTCTTGCCAGAACCCTCTGGCTCGCTATCCAATCGATCCCATGAACCGCGCCACTACTTGGATTGCCCGCAGCGTTTCGCGCCTGCGTGCCGAAACCCCCACCGATTCACCTGCTGCACCGCCTGCGCCACGCAGCACCCATGAGCGGCTACAGGCCACGCTGCGCCGTGGCGACGAAGCGCTCTCGCCGCGTGCGCTGCGCCGTTTGCTCACCGATGTGCAGGCGGTGGCCGATGCCCAGGTCAGCGAACTTGAAGGCGGGCGCCTGGCGCAGGGCGTGATGGACTGGTACGCCAGCGCCAAAGAGGCCGAGCAGCGCGACCTGTGGCTGCTGCTGTGCGAACAGTTCAGCCCCGACGCCACCCAGGTCAAAGCTGCGCGCCAGCAGTACGAGGCTGCACTGGGCACGCCCGACGAAGGGCGTGCCGAGATGGCTTTGCGCCTGGCGCTGCTGTCGCCGCGCACGCGCGTGTTGCAGCGCTTTGCCGTACCCACGGGCGGTATGCGCTTTTTGGTGGATTTGCGCGCCCAGCTGCTGCCCCAGCTCAAAACCGACAAACGCCTGCACGCACTCGACGCCGAGTTGGAGCAGCTGTTTTCCACCTGGTTTGACGTGGCCTTTTTGGAGCTGCGCCGCCTGTCATGGGACTCGCCCGCCTCGCTGCTGGAAAAGCTCATTCAGTACGAAGCCGTACACGACATCCGCTCTTGGGCCGATCTGAAAAACCGCCTCGACAGCGACCGGCGCTGCTACGGTTTTTTCCACCCCAGCCTGCCCAACGAACCGCTGATTTTTGTGGAAGTGGCGCTGCTCGATCACCTGTGCGCCAGCATCACCCCCTTGCTGGACGAGTCGGCCGCTGCCGCCAACCTCGACAAGGCCACGACGGCGATTTTTTACTCCATCAGCAACACCCAGACCGGTTTGCGCGGCGTGAGCTTTGGTAACTCGCTCATCAAGCATGTAGTGGAGACCTTGCAAACCGAATTTCCGCGCCTGCGCCACTTTGCCACCCTCTCGCCCATTCCGGGCTTTCGCGCCTGGCTGGGGCGCCACGGCCAGAAAGTGCTCGACCGCCTCAGCGACAAGCAGCGCGCCGAACTGGGGCGCGCGCTGGGTTTTGAATCGCCGCAACTGGCGCACCTGCTCACTGCCGCCGACCAGGCGCTGCAACTGGAGGCCAAATCGCCCGTGCGCCACGTGCTGCTGCAGTGCGCTGCCAGCTACCTGGGGCAGGAGCTGAAAGAGGGCAAGCCATTGGATGCGGTGGCGCGTTTTCACCTGGGCAACGGCGCGCGCGTCGAGCGCCTGAACTGGGCGGCGGACCCTTCCAGCAAGGGCATGAAGCAGTCTTACGGCCTGATGGTCAACTACCTCTACGACCTCAAGCGCCTCGATAAGCACCGCAGCCTGTTCGCCCAGGGCGTGGTGGCGGCCTCCAAAGAGGTGGCCGCGCTCTACCCCGATTGAGGTGGCCTGCGCGCCCACACGCCGGCGCACACCACCCCACCGACCGCTGCAGGTAACTCCAGCGGTCTTATCATTTTGATAGCTGCTTGCGCTTGCTACATGCGGCCTAGAGGCTGATTTGACTATTAAAAAAGGGCCTGCACAGCCTTGCACTGCCCTGCAGCACGCTGTGGGCTGGCGCTAGCCGCTGTGTGCGCTGGTTGTGCGTATTTTTTGAGTGCCAAAATGGCCTCTGAGCCGCTTGGGGTAAGCGCAAGCAGCTATCAAAAACAAAGCAATGATTGCTACGGCAAGAAAGGATGCAGGAACACAGCATGGCAGGTGAAGTCATCGTCGCCCCTTGGCAGGGCGCACAACAACCAGAAGGTGGTGCAGGGGTGGTGCGGGTGCTGCTGCGCCATGAAGGGCGGCTCAACGCCATGACGCGCGCCATGTGGCTGCAACTGCGCAGCGTCTTCGAGGCGCTGGCCCGCACGCCCGAGCTGCGCTGCGTGCTGATCGAAGGCGAGGGCGAGGCGTTTTGTGCCGGGGGCGACATTTCCGAGTACCCCGGCTTTCGTTTCGATGCGGCCCAGTTGCGCCACTTCCATGAACAGGAAGTGTGGGGCGGCCTGTCGGCCATGCTGGCGTGCGACGTGCCCATCGTGGCGCGCATTGCTGGTGCCTGCATGGGCGCGGGGGTGGAAATTGCCAGCTGCTGCGACATCCGCATTGCCGCCGACACCGCCCGCTTTGGTGCACCGATTGCCAAGCTGGGCTTTCCCATGGCGCCGCGCGAGGCCCAGTTGGTGGCCTCCACGGTAGGCGACGCCACCGCCCGCATGATGCTGCTGGAAGCCGCCACCTTCAGCGCGCCCGAGATGCTGGCACGGGGCTTTCTCAGCCGCGTGGTGCCAGCCGCTGAGCTGCAAGCCAGTGCCCAGGCCAGCGTGGCAGCAATTGCTGCCTTGGCGCCGCAAGCAGCGCGCTTGAACAAGCGCACGTTGCGCGCCTTGCGCCCCCAGCTGGCCGAGGTGCTGCCCCAGGCATTGGGCGATCCTTACGCGTATGCCGACAGTGCAGAGCACCGTGAAGGCATTGGCGCCTTTTTGGCCAAGCGCAAGCCGCGCTTCGTTTGGCTATAAAAAAAGGAGCTGTTTGCGCTTTCCTGGTAAGGCTTAGAGGCCAATTTTTTTATGGAGTTTTGGGTACGAAAAAAGGCTGCTTGACAGTGCTATTTCCTGTAGGTGCCACGAAATGTGCATTTTGCACATTTCGTGGCACAATCTCTCCCGTGGCAGTACACCAAGGCCTGGGATCGATGCGGTGTGCCACGTTTTTTTGGCACTTTTCAAGGAAATTTCATGTCTTCTTCGTCCAACAACGAGTACTACACCTTCACTTTCTCTCAAGGTACCGTCGCGAGCATGACCGAGGTCGATGGCCGCAAAACCAAGGTGAAATCGATTGCCAACAGCGAATTCAGCCTGGAGCTGAATGCCGCAGGCGCGGTGACCGACGTGGTGCGTACCGAGTTGTCGCGCAAGGGCTATGCCGAAACCACGGTGTACAGCGATGCCGATGGTGATAGCCGCTTCCATGAAAGCCTGGAGCTGGAGGTGGCCACCAGTGCCGCGCGCAATCTGGACAAAATGCGCTTCACTTTTGATGCCAATGGCGATGTGCTGACGGCACAAGAGCAAAAGGTGGGCAAGAACGGCGCCGTGCTGTGGAAAAACGAGCGCATTGATGCCAACGAGGACTACAGCCGTATCACCATTGACGGTGACACCTACGTGGTGAAGACCGAAACCGAGCGCAACGGCATGGAATTTTCCCTGTACCGTGATGACAACCAAGACGGTGTGTGGACTCAAATCGCTGAGGGCGAAAGCCATGGCAACACCGCGTTGAACATCGTCGAGCTGGTGGGGATGGCCGGTGGTTTGGCTGTGGCCGACGCCCTGGTCGGTTAAGTCACAGTGGCAGGGGGCAGGGCGCGGCCTTGACGGACAATCGCCCCCCGATGTCCCACACCCCTGAACAAACAGCCCTGTTAATGGCCTTGCGCCAACTGCTTCGGCCATTGGCGGATTTGGCCGTTTCGCGCGGCTTGCCTTATCTGGCGCTCGATGAGTTGGTGCGCCAGGCCATGGTCGAGGCAGCAGGCGCACAGCAAAGCCACCTGTCCGCGCATGGCAAGGTCAGCCGTATCAGCACTGCGACGGGATTGAGCCGACGCGAGGTGGCTCGCCTGCTGGAATCCGCCACGCAGCCTTGCACACCACCGCGCTGGCTGGCCGGAGAGGTTTTTGCCCGTTGGACCAGTGATCCCATGTATGCACCTGACGGTCAGCCCGCTGTGTTGGCTCGCCAAGGTGTTGCACCCAGTTTTGACGCTTTGGCACAGTCGGTGACGCGTGATGTGCATCCGCGCAGTTTGCTCGAAGAGTTGTGCCGTTTGGGTCTGGCCGAGGTCAGCGATGCAGGCGATCAGGTACGGTTGTTGCGCGATGCTTTTGTGCCCCGTACAGATTTCACACGCATGGTGGGCATGCTGTCAGACAACGTCGGCGATCACTTGGCAGGTGCCACCGCCAACGTCTTGGGTGAAGGTAATGCCCATTTTGAGCAGGCCGTGTTTGCCGATGAGTTGTCCGAGGCCGCTGTGCAGGCCTTGCGCCCCATGATCAGTGCGCAATGGCGCCAGTTGCAGCAGGCGTTGGTGCCTGCGCTGGAGCGCTTGATTGCCCAAGATCAGGCGGCTGGCCGGGCACAAAATCAGCGGGTACGGGTGGGCTTGTATTCCTACGCCGATGCCATGCCAGCATCGCTTGATGAGGTCTGCGAGCTGCCCACCTCGCCCGCTGCACCGCATTGAATTTTTCTTTTGGAGCCCCCATGCCCCAGCGTTTCTTGCCCCCTGCCGTTATTTCTCGTCGCCGTTGGCTGGCTGTCAGCATCGCTAGTTTGGGCGGTACTTTGAGCGCTTGTGGGGGCGGTGGGACTTTCGATGTCATCACTGGCGTAGGTACTGGGGGAACGGGGTCGTTTTCCAGTGGTGCCATCAGTGGTTTTGGCTCCATCATCGTCAACAACGTGCGCTATGACGATACCCACGCCAGTGTGCGCAGTGACGAGGGCAGCGTGTTGAGCAATGCCCAACTGCGGCTAGGCATGGTGGTGGAGGTGGACGCCACCGACATCACCACCGATGCTGTCGGCTTGCGCCGTGCCCGTGCTAACAGCATTCAGGTGCGCACAGAAATTTTGGGGCCCATCGAACGCATTGATGTGACCCTCGGCGTACTCACAGTTCTTGGCCAGCCGGTGCGCACCAGCGCAGCCACCGTATTCGACGACACCGTGCGTGGTGCGCTGGCGGGCTTGGTGTCAGGGCAGGTGGTGGCGGTGTTTGGCCAGCGTGATGGCCAGGGGGTGTGCGTGGCCAGTCGGATCGAGCTGCGCGCTGCTCCTGACCATTACCACGTGCGTGGCCCGGTGGTGGCCGTAGAGCTGGCGACGCAGCGCTTGCGCCTGGGGGAGGCCACGGTGTTTTACGGCCAAGCTCTGCGCGAGGGGGAGCCAGGAGAGGTGCGTGTGGGGAGCTTTGCTACGTTGGAGCTGGCCAGTGTGCCGGGGGTGGCAGGCGTGTGGCGGGCACAGCGGCTGGAGGTGCGCAGTGCGCCCTTGGCGGGCGTGTTGCCCAGTGGTAAGGCACAAGTGGAGCTAGAGGGGTTCATTACTGCATTCACCGGGCCGACGCAATTCAGCGTCAGTGGTGTGCCTGTGGATGCGCGCAATGTCTCAGGCATGCCTGCGAATTTGGGACTGAACCAGCATGTCGAGGTGAAAGGCCAGCTGAGCAACGGTGTGCTGATCGCCCGTGAAATTGAGCGCGAAGAGGGCAAAGACCGTGATGGCAGTGGTTTCGAGGTAGAGGGGCGCATCACTGCTATCGACACCGCAGCGGCTACTTTGGTGTTGAGGGGCTTGGTGATCCGCTACGCCAATGCGCGATTTGAGGACGGCACGAGGGATCAGTTGCGCGTTGGCGTCAAGATAGATGTGAAAGGGCGCCTGGCCAGCGATGGCACCAGTCTGGATGCCGTGGAAATCGAGTTTGAAGACTGAAGTGTGCTCTTTTTTTGAGAGCTGCCTGCGCTTTCTGCACTTAGCTTGGAGGCGTTTTTAATGCCCCCCCAGGGCGTTGCCTTGCCAGGCCCGAGTGCGTTAGCGCAGCACCAGCACCGGAACGTGCGAATGCGTCAGAACGTGCTGGGTTTCGCTGCCCAGCAGCAGGCGCTGGATGCCTTTGCGCCCGTGCGAGGCCATGACGATGAGGTCACAGCCGTGCTGGCGCGCGGTTTCGATGATGGCCTCAGCCACCAGGTCGGACTTGGCCAGGATAGAGCTGACTTTCACCCCTTCACCTTCGCCAGCGCTGCGGATTTTGTCTACCAGGGCTTGGGCCTGTGCGCGCCATTGCTGCTCCACCCGTTCAATGTCTGCTGCCTCGATGGGCAGGCCTCCTTCAAAATAATTGCGCGGGTAGTGAGGAATGACTTTCAGTGCCACGACCTCGGCACCGCACAGAGCTGCAAGCTGGAGGCCGCTGTGTACCGCTTTGTCAGAAAGCTCGGAGCCATCAGTAGCTATGAGGATGCGTTGGTACATAGAAATCTCCAAAGGGAATTGGGGTTGAAGGCCGCCCAGCGTATGGGCTAGCGAAATACTCGTCTTAATTTAGGTCAATTTTGCCCGGGCTTTTGGGAGGTGGCTACACTGCGCGCCCATGTCCCCTCACCAGTCCGAACTGCCTACAGCCCCGTTGGCAGAAGATTCTGTTGCGCCAGCATCTGCGGTGTTGCTGGACGATCCTCAGGAGTGGCGTTTTTTTGGTCGTCCTGTGCTGCCGCAGACGCAAAAATCGTCATCCCAGTCAGGTGCACAGGATGCTGCAGACCCGCTGCAGTGCGGTGCCTGGGACTCGCAGGTGGTGCTCGAAGGTATGCACTGTGCGGCTTGTGCTTTGACCATTGAGGAGGCGCTGTGCGCTGTGCCCGGTGTGCAGCGGGCAGAAGTGAGCGCCGCCACCCGGCGCGCGCGCATTGTTTGGAATCCTGCCCAGGTGCGTCCCTCGCAGTGGATGGCTGCGGTCCACAAGGCCGGTTACCGTGCCTTGCCGGCCATGGATGCCCACGCCCGTGCCCATCGCCAAGCCGAGCAGCGCAAGATGCTGTGGCGCTGGCTGGTGGCCGGGTTTTGCATGATGCAGGTCATGATGTACGCATGGCCCGCGTATGTGGCCCAGCCTGGGGATTTGTCGTTGGAGATGGAAACGCTGCTGCGTTGGGCTTCGTGGGTGCTCTCGGTGCCAGTGGTGCTTTTTGCCTGTGGGCCTTTCTTTTCCAGTGCGTGGCGCGATGTGCGGCTGCGCCGCGTCAGCATGGATTTGCCGGTGGCACTGGGCATGTTGATCACCTTTGTGGTGAGTACTGCCGGCACCTTTGAGCCTGCCGGTATTTTTGGTCGCGAGGTGTTTTTTGACTCGCTCACCATGTTTGTTTTCTTTCTTTTGACCGGGCGCTGGCTAGAGCTGCGTTTGCGCGACCGCACAGCAGGCGCGCTAGAGGCGGTCATGAACCGTTTGCCTGATAGCGTAGCGCGCCAAACGGCCAATGGTGTGTGGGAGCGTGTGGCAGTGCGGCGCTTGGCGGTGGGTGACGTGGTGCGGGTGCTGCCGGGCGAGGCGTTTCCTGCCGATGGCCGGATTTGCCAGGGGCGCACCCAGGTGGATGAGGCCTTGCTCACGGGGGAATCGACGCCGTTGGCGCGCGTTGAAGGTGAGATGGTGATTGCTGGCAGCTATAACTTGCAATCGCCGGTGCAGGTGCGCGTGGAGAGCGTGGGCGAGGCCACCCGTTTCGCGCAGATTGTGGCGCTGATGGAGAGTGCTTCGCTACAAAAGCCCCGCCTGGCGCAACTGGCCGACCGCATTGCGCGGCCTTTTTTGTTGGTGGTGTTGGCTGCCGCTGCCGTGGCCGCCGCTTGGTGGTGGCCTACCGATCCGGGCCGGGCCTTGATGGTGGCCGTGGCTGTTTTGATCGTCACCTGCCCATGTGCTTTATCGCTTGCCACGCCGGTGGCCATGCTCACTGCTGCGGGCACGCTGGCGCGCCATGGAGTGCTGGTGCGCAATTTGCAGGCTTTGGAGGCCTTGGCCAGCGTAGATACCTTGGTGTTTGACAAAACAGGCACGTTGACGCGCGATGGTATGGCCTTGCAAGGCATTCACCCCGCTCCTGGGGTGGACGCGCAGCAGGCCTTGGCGTGGGCTGCTGCATTGGCCCAGCATTCGATGCACCCCGTCTCGCGTGCGGTGTCGGCAGCTTGGCAGCGTACGGGTACGCAGGAAGTGGTCTGGGCGGTGCAGGACGTGCAAGAGTTGCCAGGGCAGGGCTTGGTAGGGCAATGGGTGGAAGGCGGCGTGTCGCGCCGCCTGCGCCTGGGGTCACCCCAGTATGCCGGGGCTGGCATGCTTGCCGAGCAAGGTCAGCAGGTGGTTTTGTCCCAGGAGACACCACAGGGCGTGCGCGAATTGGCTCGTTTTGATTTGCGTGAGGATGTGCGCTCTGATGCTGCGTGTGTGGTGGCCCAATTGCAGGCTGAGGGCATCCAGGTGCTGTTGCTTTCTGGCGACAGACCCGCAGCAGTGCAGCGTGTTGCTGCAGAGGTGGGTATTGCGCAAGCTCAGGGCGATTGCTCGCCTCAAGACAAGTTGCAGCGTATGCAGACCGCGCAAGCTCAAGGCCATCAGGTGGCCATGGTGGGCGATGGCCTCAATGATGGCCCTGTCTTGGCAGGAGCACATGTCTCTTTTGCATTTGGGCGCTCGATTGCACTGGCACAATCGCGCTCCGATTTTGTTGTTCTGGGCGAGCAGTTGAGTTTGGTGCCACAGACCGTGCTGCTGGCGCGGCGCACCTTGCGCGTTGTGCGACAAAACCTTTGGTGGGCTGCAGGCTACAACGCATTGTCGATTCCGTTGGCTGTGGTGGGCTGGATGCCTGCCTGGTTGGCAGGTTTGGGTATGGCGGCTAGCTCCTTGCTGGTGGTGCTGAATGCGGCCCGCCTGTCGCGTGGTCTGCCTGACATCGCGGGGCACTCGGCAGCGCAAGCGCCGGGTGCGGTGGCACAACCGGCTTGGGAGATGGCTTGATGGACATTCTGTATTTGCTTATTCCACTGTCCGTGGTTTTGGCGCTTTTGATCCTGTTGGCCCTGTGGTGGGCTGTGTACCGGGGGCAATTCGAGAGCGTCGAGCAAGAGGGCGAACGCATTCTGAGGGACGGTTGACGTGTATCAACCCTGTCTTGACCTGGTTCAATAACACTTTTCGCTGCTATCAAAAGAGGTACCCACAATGGATTCACCAAATACAAATGTGGCCGCGCACTACAACGATACTGTAGTGCGCCAATTCGCCATCATGTCCGTGGTATGGGGGGTGGTTGGCATGTTGGTCGGCGTGATTGTCGCCGCCCAACTTGCTTGGCCTGAACTCAACTTCGGCGTGCCATGGTTGAGTTTTGGCCGTTTGCGTCCGCTGCACACCAATGCAGTGATTTTTGCCTTTGGCGGTTCTGCGCTGATTGGCACCAGCTATTACGTGGTGCAACGCACCTGCCAAACGCGCTTGTTCGCAGGCCCATTGGCATCGTTCACGTTCTGGGGTTGGCAGCTGGTCATCGTGCTGGCTGCTATCACTTTGCCACTGGGTTACACCTCTGGCAAAGAGTATGCCGAACTGGAATGGCCGATTGATATCTTGATTGCCTTGGTATGGGTGGCCTATGCCATCGTCTTCTTCGGCACCATCGGGATTCGCAAGGTCAAGCACATTTACGTTGCTAACTGGTTCTACGGTGGTTTCATCTTGGCCATTGCGCTGCTGCACATTGTGAACAGTGCGGCCGTGCCTGCAGGCATGATGAAGAGCTACTCGGCCTACGCTGGCGTGCAAGATGCCATGGTGCAGTGGTGGTACGGCCACAACGCTGTGGGCTTCTTCCTGACGGCAGGCTTCCTGGGCATGATGTATTACTTCATTCCTAAGCAAGCTGGCCGCCCGGTGTACTCCTACCGCCTCTCCATCGTCCACTTCTGGGCGTTGATTTTTACCTACATGTGGGCAGGCCCTCACCATTTGCACTACACCGCGCTGCCTGATTGGACGCAATCTGTGGGTATGGTGTTTTCGCTGATTCTGTTGGCTCCTAGCTGGGGCGGCATGATCAACGGCATCATGACGCTGTCGGGTGCTTGGCACAAACTGCGCGATGACCCCGTACTGCGTTTCCTGATCGTGTCTTTGTCGTTCTATGGCATGTCCACGTTTGAAGGCCCGATGATGTCCATCAAGACAGTGAACGCCCTGAGCCACTACACCGATTGGACTGTGGGTCACGTGCACTCTGGTGCTCTGGGCTGGGTGGGTCTTATCACCATGGGCTCTCTCTACTACCTGATTCCGCGTCTGTTCGGCCGCGAGAAAATGCACTCCGTGAAAGCGATTGAGCTGCACTTCTGGCTCGCCACCATCGGTATCGTGCTCTACATTGCCGCAATGTGGATTGCAGGTGTGATGCAAGGCCTGATGTGGCGTGCTGTGAACCCCGACGGTACCCTCACCTACACTTTTGTTGAGAGCGTGAAGGCTACCTATCCGTTCTACGTCATTCGTACCTTGGGTGGTTTGTTGTTCCTGGGTGGCATGTGCATCATGGCCTGGAATACTTGGATGACAGCCGTTTCTGGCCGCTCGGTGAAGATTGCTATTCCAGCAGTCCAGCCCGCACACGCCTGATTCTCAGGAGGATCACATGTCCGAAAACAACAAAGCAAGCGGCTTTAGTCACGAAAAAATTGAAACCAGCAACTTCCTCATGATCGTGCTGATCGTGTTGGTGATTGCGTTTGGGGGCTTGGCAGAAATCGTGCCCTTGTTCTTCCAAAAATCCACCACAGAACCGGTGCAAGGGCTCAAGCCCTACACCGCGCTGCAGTTGGCTGGGCGCGATGTTTATCTGCGTGAAGGGTGCTACAACTGCCATTCGCAGATGATTCGCCCCTTCCGCGCAGAGACGCTGCGTTATGGTCACTACTCGGTTGCCGGTGAGTTTGTGTACGACCATCCCTTCCAGTGGGGTTCCAAGCGTACCGGCCCTGACCTGCACCGTGTGGGCGGTAAGTACAGCGATGAATGGCACCGCATTCACTTGATCAACCCGCGTGATGTGGTGCCCGAGTCCAATATGCCTGCTTATCCGTGGCTGGAAAAAGCCATGGTGAATCCGGCAGACATGGCTCCCCGTATGCGTGCTTTGCGCACGGTGGGTGTGCCCTACACCGATGAAGAAATCGCTGCCAGTGCCGAGGATGTCAAAGGCAAGACAGAGCTAGAAGCTCTGATCTCCTACCTCCAGGTGCTGGGACGTGCGCTCAGATAAGGAGTTGCTCTATGGATCTGACAACTGTTCGTATCACCGTCACTTTGCTGTCCATGGCTTGTTTCGTGGGGATCTTCTGGTGGGCTTACGCTCGGCGTAACCAAGCCCGCTTTGAAGAAGCCGCACAACTGCCTTTCCAGCAAGATTGATGACAACCCAAATGAGAACAACCCATGAGCGACTTCACAAGTAATTTCTGGTCGATCTACGTGGTGGCCCTGACCCTTGGTGGGATCTTTGGCTGCCTGCTGCTGCTGTGGATGACAGCACGTAAAAAAGTGGAATCAGCTGCAGACAACACCACTGGCCACGTCTGGGACGAGGATCTGAGGGAAATGAACAACCCCATGCCCCGTTGGTGGATGTGGATGTTTGTGATTACTTCTATTTTTGGCCTGAGCTACTTGGCTATTTATCCTGGTCTCGGTAAATTTGCGGGTCAACTCGGTTGGTCTACCAAGGGCCAATATGAAGCCGAAGTGGCAAAGGCCAATCAACAGTTGGAGCCTTTGTACGCACGTTTCGCCAGCATGAAACCAGAAGAAATTGCTGCAGATGCCCAGGCCATGGCGATCGGTGAGCGGTTGTTCATGAACAACTGCTCACAGTGCCACGGCTCTGATGCTCGCGGCAGCAAAGGCTTCCCCAATCTTACCGATGGCGACTGGCTGCACGGTGGTACGCCTGAGATCATCCGTGAGACCCTTACCAAGGGGCGCATCGGTGTGATGCCGCCGATGGCTGAGGCTGTGGGTAGTGCTGAAGATGTGCGCAATCTGGCCCAGTACGTTTTGAGTTTGTCTGGCAGCCCACACGACTCTGTGCGTGCTTCGCTGGGTAAAGAGAAATTTGCTGCCTGTGCTGCTTGTCACGGTGCTGATGGCAAGGGTATTCAAGCGATGGGTGCCCCTAACCTGACTGATGACATTTGGCTGCATGGTTGGGGTGAGGCCGCTATCATTGAGCGCATCAACAAGGGCGTGACCGATCAAATGCCAGCCCAGGCTGGTCGTTTGACAGAGGCACAGATCAATGTCTTGACGGCTTACGTGTGGGGTAAGTCACATAAATCGGGTACAGCCCAGTAAAAAAAGCGGCACCCAGTGCCGCTTTTTTACTTGCCCTGATTGCACTGTCACTCGAAAGAGTGGTGGTGCTTTTCTTCTCATGCCGAGAGGTAGGGTATCAAAGCAGGGTTGTCTTGAAGTTGCTTGCACAAATTGGCCAACGTATTTTTAGTGCTTTTTGGTTTTATGAAAGAAAGGATCATTTTGTGAATTCACCTGCACCTTCTACATCTTCCCAGCCTTGGTGGAAATATGGTCATGTTTGGATGATCATCGCTGGCCCAGCGATCGTTGTAGTGGCTGGGTTTATTACCTTGTGGTTGGCGATTAGCCGCCCAGATCCTGTGCTGGATGAGGACTATTACCGTAAAGGTGTCGAAATCAATAAAACTCTGGCCGAGCAGGGGCTGAGTTTGAAGCCTGCACTTGCTGGTCGTAACCATGCTGCAACACCGGTTGAAGACCAACCAAAACCGTCTCGTTGACAGGTTTGAGCGGGTGCATTTGAAGTGTTATTTTGAAAAACTGCCGCCTTTTTATCAGGCATGTGCGGACTGGTTGTTGACAAGACGCTTGAGCGCTTCAGTATCCAGAATTTTGACGTGGCGCTGCTTGACCTCAACCATCCCTTCCTCGACGAATTTTGAAAAAGTGCGGCTCACAGTTTCTAGTTTGAGACCGAGGTAGCTGCCAATTTCTTCTCGCGTCATGCGCAATACCAGTTCTGATTGCGAGAAGCCGCGGGCGTGCAAGCGCTGCACTAAATTCAAGAGAAAGGCGGCCAGCCGCTCTTCTGCACGCATGCTGCCCAACAGTAGCATGACCCCGTGTTCTCGCACGATTTCTCGGCTCATGATGCGGTGGACGTGGTTTTGCAGTGCGGTGACTTCCCTTGACAAGTCTTCGATGCGATCAAAGGGCATCACGCAGACTTCTGCATCTTCCAGGGCGACTGCATCACAAGTGTGGTGATCGTTGACAATCCCATCCAAGCCAATAATTTCCCCTGCCATTTGAAAGCCAGTGACTTGGTCGCGCCCATCTTCAGTGGCTACACAGGTTTTAAAAAATCCTGTTCGAATAGCGTAGAGAGAGACAAACGCTTCGCCATTGCGGAAAAGCGTTCCACCACGCTTGACTTTTCTGCGAGTTGCAACGACTTCGTCGATGCGTTGAAGTTGCTGCTCTGTCAGTCCCATGGGCATGCACAGTTCGCGTAAATTGCAATTTGAGCAGGCAACTTTGATGGTGGTTTGCAAATTCATGGCAGGAAACCGAGCTTACAGTCTGTGTGACCGCAGTGTAAAAACAAAGCCGTATTGTCCACGCGTTCGAAGAGCAGAACGAAATGTCCCTTGCTATGAAAATAGTGAACTCAAAAAATCAATTTTGATCGATGTCAAGACTGCTGGCCAGAGGGTACGGCATATTATCTTCGCACGCAAGAAAGCCTTTTATGACCGTTGTAACACCCGAGTTGCTGCGTCGTTTTGACGTTTCCGGGCCTCGCTATACCTCTTATCCGACAGCCGATCGCTTTGTGGAGGCTTTTGGGCAGGATGACTATGTTCTGGCCCTTCAACAGCGCAAACTCAGCAGCACGACGAAGGCGCTTCCGTTGTCGTTGTACGTGCATATTCCATTCTGTGAGTCACTGTGCTACTACTGTGCGTGCAACAAAATTATCACGAAGCACCACGACCGGGCCGATGTGTATCTGCGCTATCTTGCTCGTGAAGTGGAGTTGCATGTAGCCCAGTGCGGTCGAGGCCAGGTGGTAAGCCAGCTGCATTTTGGGGGCGGGACTCCCACTTTTTTATCCGATGAGGGCTTGCGTGAGCTCATGGGTATTTTGCGCAGCAACTTTTCACTGGCTGCTGGTGGTGAGTACTCGATTGAGGTAGACCCGCGCACGGTGACACCAGACCGCTTGGCGTTGCTGGCTGAACTTGGCTTTAACCGCTTGAGCTTTGGTGTTCAGGACTTTGATACCGAGGTGCAGAAGGCTGTTCACCGTGTTCAGCCCGCAGAACAGGTATTTGAGTTGGTGGCTGCTGCACGTCACCTGGGTTTTGAATCCATCAATGTGGATTTGATTTACGGCTTGCCACGGCAGACAGCGGACTCTTTTGAGCGCACCTTGCAACAGGTAGCCCTGTTGCGCCCTGATCGGATTGCACTGTACGCCTATGCACACTTGCCGGAGCGTTTTAAAGCCCAGCGGCGCATCATTACGGCGGAATTACCACCGGCATCGGCCAAGGTGAGCATGCTCGCGAGGTCGCTAGACGCCTTCATCACTGCGGGCTATGTGTATGTTGGCATGGACCATTTCGCGTTGCCTGAGGATGCCTTGGCAGTAGCTAAGCGCCAGGGACGTTTACATCGCAATTTTCAGGGCTACAGCACGCAGCCTGATTGTGATTTGATAGGTTTAGGTGTATCTGCCATTGGGCGTATTGGCGCCACGTATAGTCAAAACGCAAAAACGCTGGAAGAGTACTACGACCACCTTGATCAAGGACGTTTACCCGTGGTTCGAGGCTTGGCACTGTCGCGTGATGATTTGGTGCGTCGCACCGTCATCATGGCTTTGATGTGCCAGGGGGAGGTTCTTTTTGAACCTGTGGATGCAGCTTGGCTGATCGATTTTCGGCATTATTTTTCCGCTGAATTGACCCAACTGCGAGAAATGCAGGGTCAAGGCTTGGTAGAGGTGAGCGAAGAGGGCATACGTGTGACTGCCCTTGGTTGGTTTTTTGTACGTGGTGTGGCGATGGTGTTTGATCGGTATTTGCAGGCTGATCGCAATCGCGCACGCTTCTCGCGCATTATTTGATGGCTGACCGCCTGTGAGTTTGTCTTTGTTAGGTGCAGCCCTGGTCATGGGGCTGACCGGTGGGCCACATTGTTTAGCGATGTGTGCAGCACCGTGTCATGTTGTGATTCATGGCCCAGCAGCCGAAAAAAATTCTCCCACTGGCGTGACCACGCCATCTGAACAAGCACTCGTTTGGCAGCCACGCAACCCTGGAAGTCTTTGGTTGCGTAGTCTGCTTTTTCACAGTGGCCGGCTGGCGGGCTATGCATTAATAGGTGCTTTGGCGGCCTGGGCTATGGAAAGCCTTGCATGGATGACTCAGCAGTTCTGGTCCTTGCGTCCTCTGTGGACTTTGTCCCATGTTGCCATGCTTGCGTGGGGCATTTTGATGATGGCTCAGGCGCGTCAGCCCGCATGGGTTGAAGCTGCGGGCAAAGCGGCTTGGGTGCGTGTTCGACCTGTTCTGTTGGTACCTGGAGGAAGTTTCGCAGCTGGTCTGGCGTGGGCGCTGATGCCCTGTGGGCTCTTGTACTCTGCCCTGCTGGTGGCGGCCTTGAGCAATAGTGCAGCCCAAGGTGCACTTTCTATGCTGGCGTTTGCCTTGGGAAGCGGGTTGTGGCTGCTGGCCGGGCCATGGCTGTGGGCACGCGTGCGCACACGCTTGAATGGTTGGCGTGAGAGCTGGGGAACGCGCTTTGCAGGCTTGCTGCTATTTGCAATAGCTGCATGGGCCTTGTGGATGGATTTGGTGTACAAGCCTTCTTTGTGGTGCCGTTGACATCCTCGCAGCAGTGGCTGCAGTTGTCAGTTGTTGACCATTCTGGATGGCACGACCCAGGCATCAAATTGTTCCGCACTCAGGTAGCCGCTGGCCACGGCAGCGTCGCGCAGGCTGCTGCCGTCGTGGTGTGCACGTTGTGCAATTTCAGCCGCCTTGTCATAGCCAATGTGTGGGTTAAGTGCTGTGACCAGCATCAGCGAACGCTGTAGCAGCTCGGCCATGCGTTGCTGTTGCGGTTCAATGCCCATGGCGCAGTAATCGTTGAAACTCACCATGCCATCGGCCAGCAATCGCACACTTTGCAGAAAATTGTGGATTACCAACGGGCGAAATACATTCAGTTGAAAGTTGCCGCTGGCCCCTCCGACGTTCACCGCCACGTCGTTACCCATCACCTGGGCGCACAGCATGGTCATGGCTTCGCACTGCGTGGGATTGACTTTGCCCGGCATGATGGACGAGCCCGGCTCATTGGCAGGAATCAAAATCTCGGCCAGTCCACAGCGTGGCCCGCTCGCTAGCCAGCGGATATCGTTGGCAATTTTCATCAGTGCGACGGCCAGCCCTTTGAGGGCACCATGGGCATAGACCAAAGCATCGCACGTTGCCAGTGCTTCAAATTTGTTCGGTGCCGTGACCAAGGGCAAGCCAGTCAACTCGGCCAGTTCTTTGGCAACGGCCTCGGCAAAGCCCGTGGGTGCGTTCAAACCCGTGCCTACGGCTGTACCGCCTAGGGCCAGTTCGTACAGGGACGGTAGGGCAGCACGGATATGCTGCTCGGCATTCGCCAATTGCGCTGCCCAGCCCGACACCTCTTGTCCCAAGGTCAACGGTGTAGCGTCTTGCAAATGCGTGCGTCCGATTTTCACCACTTCTGCAAACGCTTCTGCCTTCAGCGTCAGCGTCGTGCGCAAGCCCACCAGAGCTGGCAGCAGATGGCGCACCAGCCCTTCCACTGCCGCTACATGCATGGCGGTGGGGAAGACATCGTTGCTTGATTGGCTGAGGTTGACGTCGTCATTGGGGTGAATGATGCGGCCCGCACCGCGCGTGCCCCCGAGCATTTCGCTCGCCCGGTTGGCTACCACCTCGTTGATATTCATATTGGTTTGAGTGCCCGAGCCGCTTTGCCACACGGGCAAGGGGAACTCCTGGGTGTGCGCGCCGGCGATGATTTCATCGCAGGCAGCGACGATGGCTGTAGTTTTCGATGGGCTGAGTAAACCCAGGGAGTGGTTGACGTAGGCGCAGGCTCGCTTCACCTGGGCCAAGGCGGCCACCAGCTCGGTTGGCATACGCTCGTGCGAGATGGCAAAGTGCAGCAGTGCACGCTGGGTTTGTGCGCCCCACAGCTGCCGCGTCGGCACGGGGATGGGGCCGAAGCTGTCGCGTTCCACGCGCATATGCGCAGGGATCGGCATCGAGGGAAACTGCTCAGAAGTCATGGGTGAAACCTTTGCGGAAACTCAAGACAAAAAAGTACACACTGCATCGCAGACCCTGAGCATAACGACACAATGTGGCGCTTGCAGTGGGCACATGGAGCGGGGCCGACAAACGTAAACCATAGCAGCAAGCCGGGTGCAAGGTGTGGGGGGATAATCAAAAAGTTTGTCTCACCCTCCAGACCCCACGCTATGACACAGACCCGTCAGACTTCTATTTCGCAGCAGGATTTGATCGCCTCGATTGCAGGCGCGTTGCAGTACATCAGCTACTACCACCCTGCTGACTACATCCAGCATTTGGCGCGTGCTTACGAGCGCGAGCAAAGTCCGGCAGCCAAGGATGCCATGGCGCAAATTTTGACCAACAGCAAGATGAGCGCCATGGGCCACCGCCCGATTTGCCAAGACACCGGCATCGTCAACGTCTTCCTGAAAGTGGGCATGGATGTGCGCTGGGAAGGCTTCACCATGGGCCTGGAAGACGCCATCAATGAAGGTGTGCGCCAGGGCTACAACCATCCCGACAACACCTTGCGCGCCTCTGTGGTGGCCGATCCGCACTTTGCGCGCAAGAACACCAAAGACAACACGCCTGCCGTGATCAACGTGCAAATCGTGCCGGGCAACACCGTGGATGTGACCGTGGCGGCGAAGGGCGGCGGCAGCGAGAACAAATCCAAAATGATCATGATGAACCCCAGCGACAACCTGGTCGAGTGGGTGCTCAAAACCGTGCCCACCATGGGCGCAGGCTGGTGCCCGCCCGGCATGTTGGGCATTGGCATTGGCGGCACTGCTGAAAAAGCCGTGCTGCTGGCCAAAGAAAGCCTGATGGAAGACCTCAATATGTACGAGCTGCAAGCCAAAGCGGCACGCGGCGAAAAGCTCGATCAGGTCGAAGAGCTGCGCCTGGAGCTGTACGAAAAGGTCAACGCCCTGGGCATTGGCGCGCAGGGCCTGGGGGGCCTGGCCACCGTGCTGGACATCAAGATCAAGATGTACCCCACGCACGCCGCCAGCAAGCCCGTGGCCATGATTCCGAACTGCGCTGCCACGCGCCACGCGCACTTCGTCATGGATGGCTCGGGCCCTGTGTTCCTCGATCCGCCCAGCCTCGACCTGTGGCCGAAAGTAGAGTGGGCACCCAACACAGAAACCAGCAAGCGCGTGGACTTGAACACCCTGACCAAGGAAGAAGTCGCCAGCTGGAAGCCCGGCCAAACCTTGCTTTTGAACGGCAAGATGCTCACCGGGCGCGACGCCGCGCACAAACGCATCCAAGACATGCTGGCCCAGGGCGAAAAACTGCCCGTGGACTTCACCAACCGCGTGATCTACTACGTCGGCCCCGTCGATGCCGTGCGCGATGAAGCCGTTGGCCCCGCAGGCCCCACCACCGCCACGCGCATGGACAAGTTCACCGACATGATGCTGGAGCAAACCGGCCTCATCGCCATGATCGGCAAGGCCGAGCGCGGCCCTGTCGCCATCGAATCCATCAAAAACCACAAGAGTGCCTACCTGATGGCCGTGGGCGGCGCCGCCTACCTGGTCAGCAAAGCCATCAAGCACGCCAAAGTGGTTGGTTTTGAAGACCTGGGCATGGAAGCCATTTACGAGTTTGACGTGGTAGATATGCCCGTCACCGTGGCCGTCGATGCCGGAGGCACCAGCGCCCACATCACGGGCCCCGCCGAATGGCAGCAGCGCATTGCCAGCGGCGAGTTCAAGCACCTGGAAAAAAGCTTCACGCTCACCAAGGCTTGAGGCAAGAGGGCAGCGCTGTAAGCTATATCTTTAATAGCTGCTTGCGCTTGTCCCATGCGGCCTAGAGGCTAAAAAGGCCATCAATAAAAACGCCACCACCCCGCGCTAGAGGAGAGCCTCGGTGCGGGGTGGTGGCGTTTTCGGGAGCCAGGCTCAGCCGCCGTGTTTGTCCGCCTCAGAGGTGAAGGCATCGGCGAAAAAAGCCTCGGCAGGCAAGCCGCGCGTGCTGGTGTAGCTGGTGCGTGCGCTCTCCACCACGATGGGTGCGCCGCAGGCATAGACTTGGAAATTGCTCAAGTCAGCAAAGTCGTCCAACACCGCTTGGTGGACAAAACCGGTGCGCCCCGTCCAGCCATCTTCTGGCAAAGCGTCTGACACCACGGGCACGTAGCGCAGCTGCGGCATTTGCTCCAGCAAGGCTTGCACCTCGTGGTGCAGGTACAGGTCTTGGGGGCGGCGCGCACCCCAGTACAGGGTGGTGGGGCGTTCGATGCCCTGGTGCTGCATGTGTTGCAAGATGGCCTGAATGGGTGCAAACCCCGTGCCCGAAGCCAGCAAGATGATGGGTTGTGTGCTGTCTTCACGCAAAAAGAAGCTGCCAAACGGGCCTTCAATGCGCAAGATGTCTTTTTCTTTCATCGTGCTGAACACCTGCTCGGTGAAGTGGCCACCTGGCATATGGCGCAAGTGCAATTCCAGTCCAGGTGCCGTCTCTTGCAGATGGGGCGCACTGGCCATGGAGTAAGCGCGGCGCAGGCCGCCTGCCAGCACAAATTCCACATACTGCCCCGCGTGGTATTTGAAACGCTCCGTAGCGGGCAGCTGCAGGCGCAGGCGCATCACGTCGTGCGACAGGCGCTCCAGCGCAGCCACGCGCACGGGCAATTTTTTCACGGGGAAGCTGCGCTCGTCCGTCACCTGGCGCACCTCCAGCACCACATCGCTCTCGGCGTGGGCACGGCAGGTCAGCACATAACCTGCAGCTTCTTCAGCGACGCTCAAGGCCTTGTCTTGGTATGTGTCGTGGCGCACGCTGCCAGAGATTTTTTTGCACTTGCACGAACCGCAGGCGCCGTCTTTGCAGCCATAAGGCAGGCCGACGCCGTGGGCAATGGCGGCGCCCAAAATCGTTTCATTGCCCAGGGCAGTGAAGCTGCGCCCACTGGGTTGTACGGAAATTTGAAAGCTGGGATCGGTGCGGGTCATGGAATGGGTATCCTCAAAGTTCGCCAACGCTGACAAACCGACCATTGTGCCTTTGAAAACCTCTTGCGCCCCTCTGGGCGCTTTGCCTGCGCGCTTTCGCCGCGAGCGTGTGCTCATCGTCGGTTGTGGCGATGTCGGCCTGCGCGCTGCCCTTGGGTTACGCCACTGCCGGGTGTACGCCCTCACCAGCGATGCCCAGCGCATCCCCGCTTTGCGTGCTGCTGGCATCACGCCTTTGCTGGGCAATTTGGATGCCCCCCGCTCACTGCGCCGCCTCGCGGCGCTGGGCGAGCGCGTGTTGCACCTGGCACCGCCGCCCGGTGCGGGCCCTATTGACAGCCGCACCCGTGCTTTGGTGCAGGCGCTGCGCCAGCGCACGGCCCCGCGTGCCTTGGTGTACGGCTCCACCAGCGGTGTGTATGGCGACTGCGCTGGGCAATGGGTATCGGAAAGCCGCCCCCCGGCAGCCAGCACCGCGCGCGCCCAGCGGCGTGTTGATGCCGAGGGCCAACTGCGCGGCTGGGGCCGTGGCAGCCAGGGGCACCCACGTGTGAGCGTGCTGCGCATTCCGGGCATTTACGCTCCCGACCGCGTAGGCGGCACCCCCGAAGCGCGCCTGCGCAAAGGCACGCCGGTGCTGCAGCGCAGCGATGACGTTTTCACCAACCACATCCATGCCGACGATCTGGCGCGGGCCTGCGTGCTGGCACTGTGGCGCGCCCGTGCGCAGCGCCTGTACCACGTGGCCGATGCGACCGAGCTGCGCATGGGCGACTACTTTGATCTGGCCGCCGATCTGTATGGCCTGCCGCGTCCACCGCGCATCTCGCGTGCCCAGGCCCAAGAAGAGATGCCCGCCCTGCAGCTGAGCTTTATGTCTGAATCCCGCCGCCTGCGCACCGACCGCCTGCAGCGCGAACTGCGCCTGCGCCTGCGCTACCCCACCGTGCTGCACGGCCTGGGCCAACGATAATCCCCCCTTTTTTGCCCGCTGGGCCAGGGTGTTGCCTCATGTCACTCTCTATTTGCACCGCACAGCTCAATTACATCGTGGGCGACCTGGCGGGGAACACGCAAAAAATACTGGCCGCTGCCGAGCAGGCCTATGCCCAGGGCGCACGCGTGCTGCTCACGCCTGAATTGGCGCTGTGTGCTTATGCGGCGGAAGACCTGTACCTGCGCCCCGCCTTCGTGCGCGCGTGCGACGAGGCGTTGCAGCAGCTCGTGCAGGCCAGCGCCCATCTGCAGGGCATGGTTTTGGTGGTGGGCCACCCCCAGCGGGCCGCCGAGGGTGCGCGCTGCTACAACGCTGCCAGCGTGCTGCGCGATGGCGTGATCGAAGCCACCTACCGCAAGCAAGAGCTGCCCAACGAAGGCGTGTTCGACGAGCGGCGCACCTTCCTCCCCGGCCACACCCCGTGCGTGTTCAGTGTGGCCGGAGTGCGCGTGGGCCTGCTGGTGTGTGAAGACGCCTGGCACCCCGGCCCGGCGCAGCAGGCTGTGCAGGCGGGCGCGCAAGTGCTGGCGGTGCTCAATGCCTCCCCTTGGCACAGCGGCAAAGAGCATGAGCGCGAACAGGTGCTGCGCGATCGCGCTGGGGAGGTGGGCGTGCCCCTGGTCTATGCCCATCTGGTGGGCGGGCAAGACGAGCTGGTGTTCGATGGTCAATCGTTCGCCCTGCAGGCCGATGGGCGGCTTGCCGGGCGTGCCCCCGCTTTTGAAGAAAATCTGTTCTTTACCCAGGTGCAGCCAGCGCAAGAAGCTCTTGAATTGATAGCAACAACAGCCCCCTTTTTGGAGCCTCTGGAGGCCCTGTGGCGTGCCCTGGTGCTGGCGGTGCGTGACTATGTGGGCAAAAACGGCTTCCCTGCGGCGCTGCTGGGGATGTCGGGCGGCATGGATTCGGCGCTGGTGCTGGCGCTGGCCGTCGATGCCCTGGGCCCCGACAAAGTGCGCGCCGTGATGATGCCCTCGCCCTACACGGCCGACATCAGCTGGATTGATGCGCGCGACATGGCCACGCGCCTGGGCGTGCGCTACGACGAGCTGCCAATTGCCCCGGCCTTCGAGGCGTTCACCCAGACCCTGGCGGGCGAATTTGCGGGGCTGCCCGCCGACACCACCGAGGAAAACCTGCAGGCGCGCATCCGCGGCACGCTGCTGATGGCGCTGTCGAACAAAACCGGTGCTGTGGTGTTGACCACGGGCAACAAGAGTGAACTGGCCACTGGCTACTGCACCTTGTATGGCGACATGGCCGGGGGCTTTGCCGTTATCAAAGATGTGCTCAAAACCACGGTGTATGCCCTGGCGCGCTGGCGCAATGCACACGACCCCTTTGGTCGCGGCAGCAACCCGATTCCTGAACGCATCATTACCCGTGCGCCCAGTGCCGAGCTGCGCCCCGGCCAAACCGACCAAGACAACCTGCCACCCTATGAGGTGCTTGACGCCATCGTGCAGCACTACATGGAGCGCGATGCCTCGGTGCAAGACATCGTGGCCGCCGGTTTTGCCCGTGCGGACGTGGAGCGCGTGGCCCACCTGATCAAAATCAGCGAATACAAGCGCCGCCAGGCGCCCCAAGGCCCGCGCGTGACGCCGCGTGCCTTTGGCAAAGACTGGCGCTACCCCATCACCCAGCGCTTTCGCGCCTGAGCTTGCTGCAAGGCCTGGGCCACGGCCCTTGCACTTGCCCTTTCAATTTTGGACTCACCCCAAGGAATGACCCCATGAAAATGATCACCGCCATCATCAAACCCTTTCGCCTCGACGAGGTGCGTGAAGCCTTGGCCGAATGCGGCGTCAACGGCCTCACAGTCACCGAAGTCAAAGGGTTTGGCCGCCAAAAAGGCCACACCGAGCTGTACCGGGGCGCGGAGTATGTGGTGGACTTCTTGCCCAAAGTGAAGGTGGAAGTGGTAGTGCGCAGCGAGGAGGTCGATCGCTGCGTTGATGCCATCGTGCAGGTGGCCAGCACAGGAAAAATTGGCGATGGAAAAATTTTCATCACCTCGGTCGAGCGCGTGGTGCGCATCCGCACTGGCGAGCTGGACGAAGCCGCCATTTGAGTGTGCGCAGCAGGCGTTAGCACCAGATCACCAGGAGCTGAAATACTCCTTTTTTCATAGCTGCTTGCGCTTGCTCATAAAGGCTGAGAGGCCATTTTTACCCTTAAAAAAGGGTTGAAAGGCGTGCTGCAGCCCTGCTGGCGGCTGTGCAGCCGTGAAAAAGCCCCTACGGAGGTACTTATTCATGCCTCAAATGGCCTCAAAGCCACGCCAGTCAAGCGCAAGCAGCTATTAAAAAAGAAGCGGTTGGGCGGGCGGTGGGGGGAGGGTTTCAGATCAGTTGGCGCAGCGCCTGGTTGCTGCCCAGGCCTGCGTTTTGCACCAGGCGTGGCAGCAGCGCCTGGGCGTCGCTGTCCATCTCCACCAGCTCCATTTGCCAGGCGCCCATAAAGCCTGCGCCTGTGGTGTGCTGCAAGAAAGCCCACAGCCCGTCGTAGAAGCCCGCGGCGTTGAGCAGGCCAATGGGCTTGTTGTGGTAGCCCAGCTGGCGCCAGGTCCACACCTCAAACAGCTCTTCGAGCGTGCCAATGCCTCCGGGCAGGGCGAGGAAGGCATCGCTGCGCTCGGCCATCAAGGCCTTGCGCTCGTGCATGGTGGTGACGATGTGCAGCTCATCGCAGCCATGGTTGGCCAGTTCTTTGTCCACCAAGGCTTGCGGAATCACCCCCACCACACGTGCGCCAGCGGCGCTGGCCGCACGCGCCACTTCTCCCATCAGGCCGCTGCGCCCGCCGCCATAGACGAGCTGGCCATGGTGCTTGCCAATCCAGGTGCCCACCGCACGGGCCAAGGTGGTGAAGCCTGCGTCTTCCCCGGGGCGCGAGCCACAGTACACACACAGGGAAAAATGCGGGCGGGCAGATGGCGCTGCGCTGGCTGCCGCCGAGGTGGGTGAGGAGGTGAGGGTCATGGAAAGAAACGGTGCCACAGTGCAGCACTCCAAATGCCGCCCGCCAGCAACAACGCCAGCAGCACAGCGGCGCTGCCCATGTCTTTGGCCCGCTTGGACAGCGCGTGCCACTCGGGGCCAATGCGGTCGATGGCGGCTTCAATGCCGGTGTTGAGCAGCTCGACCACCATCACCAGCAGCCAGCTACCCGCCAGCAGGGCCACTTCCACCCAGCTTTGCCCCAGCCAGCAGGCTGCAGGCAGCAGCACCAGCGCGGCCAGCGCTTCTTGGCGAAAGGCTTTTTCGTGCCAGCCTGCGCGCAGGCCAGCCAGGGAGTAGCCGCCGGCGTGCCACAGGCGTGACAGGCCAGTGCGGGCTTTGTGCGGGTTGGTGAAGGGGGAGGGGTCGTGCATGGGGGCAAGGTTTACACGGCAGTGACGGGGCGTGCAGCGTGGATCAAGCGTGTGCCCGCCAGGGCATCGTGCAAAAACTGGCGCTGTGGATGAAAGCGGCTGAGCAGTGCCCACACCAGCACCCAGCCCAGCACCAGGACGGTGATTTCTGCGCCCGGCAGATCAAAGGGCGCTGCAGCAACCAGCGGTGGCAGCAGCCACAGCCAGCTCAGCACATAGCGCCACAGCGCGCGTGCCTGCGTGAGGGGGCGGCCCTGGGTATCGACCACGCGGATGTGCCAGGTCTTCATGGCCAGCGTTTGGCCTTTGGCCCAGAACCAGGTGAAGTAAATGCCAAAGATGACGAACAAAAACGCCTGCAGGCCGTGGCGGTTGTCCAGGGCATGGCGCGTTTGGCTGAGGGTGCCGAACAAATAGCCCGCCAGAAAGACGACGCCAAACATCAGCATGCCTTCGTACAGCCAGCAGGCCAGGCGCCGTGGCAGTGGTGGGGCGCACAGGGGGAAGGAGGTCTCAGGAGCAGGTGTCATGCGAGGGCCAGGGAGCGGGCCGAGCCCATAGGCCCAGCCCGAAACTTAGGGGACGGGGGAGGCATGGCCTGCGTCGTGGGTAGGCACCGGCTCTGGCAGAGGCTCCAGAGGTTGCAAGGCGCTGCCTTGGGCCGAAGGGGTGGCAATGGGCAGGGTTTCCACGATCACGGGGGGCGGTGGTGGCAACGGCTCCAGGCTGGGCGGCGGCACAGAAGGGGGCAGTGGGCGCAGGCGCGGGTTCGTGGGTTGGGTGATTTTGGGTGGGTTGGCCGTGTTGGGGGGCACTTCTTTGGCCGCGGGTACGCGTGCCAGTTTGCGCGCTGGCACCGGGTGCAGGGCAGGCGCAGCTCCGGTGGGCTTGGCACTGGCCTTGGCCGCCAGGCGTTTTTTCTCTTCTTCGCTCAGGGCTTGGTAGGCCTCCCATTGCGCACGCTTGTCGCTGGGGCTGGCGGCCAGGCGTTTGGTGACAGCGTAGTTCAGTCGTGCTTGGCTGCGTTGTTGTGCGCTCAGGCTGGCCCATTCGCTCATGCGGCTGTGCAGTTTGGTTTGTTCTTCGGGCGAGCGGGTGTCCCAAGTTTGTGCCAGTGCCAGCCAACGGCGCTTTTGCAGTTCGCTGATGCCAGACCAGCGCTCTTGCAGGGGGGCCAAGGCCTGCTGCTGTTTACCGTCAAGTTGTTTCCAGGTCGGCTCGGAAGGCAGATCGCCGGGTGGCTGAGGACGCGTTGCAGCCCTTGCCCCTGGGGCTTTTTGGGGGGCTGCTGCTGGTGTAAGAAGGAAGGCTTCAGGAGCCATGCGCACTTGTTGCACGGCGTAGCCGCCCACCGCTGCCAAGCCAGCCCACAGGACGACCGCCAAAAATAGCGTCCAGCGAGTTCGAGGGGCGGGCGTCGAGGTATCAGCGGGCAACAAAGGCATTCAACAAAGTGCGCAAGAAAAAGGGAGAAGCCCCGTTGGTTTAGTTGGTGCTGCTGCGGGTCGTGCTTTGCAGGTATTGCACAAAGCCTGGGTCTGCATAGGCTGCAGGAGGCAGGTCATCGGTGAGCAGGGCAGCATCAATTTCAGCCACTTCTGTAGCACCGGATTCATCTTGGAAACTATCGACCACGACCAGGCCGACGAGCAAAGCCACCAACGGTACCGCAGAAATCAAGGCACGCCACCAGGTGCGGCCTTCATTGTCTCCGCTGCCCAACGTGGCTGTGTGGCCTTGGCGCTGCACTGCAGTGGCATGGTGCCACTCGCGCACGGGCACCACTTTTTTGCGCTGGGCTAAGGCTTGCTCACGTGCGGCACGCAGGCGTTCGCTGATGTCGTAGGGCAGGGCGTCGGTATCCGCACTCAGGCGCGCTGTGAGGCGGCGTGCAAACAGTTCTGCAGCTTGTTCGGGGGATGCGCTGTGGCTGGCGGTGTTCATAAAGTGATTCCTCGGGCCTTGAGGGCTTTGCTCAGGGCCTGGATGGCCCGAAAGCAATGGGTCTTGACGCTGCCTTCCGTACATCCCATGGCGGCGGCGGTTTCTGCAACGTCTAACTCCTCCCAGTAACGCAGCAAAAAGGCTTCACGTTGACGGGCTGGCAGCTCTTGGATTTCGGCTTCGATTTCGCGCAGTGTTTGTGCGCGCTGGGTCAGGGTTTCTGCACTTTGCGCAACCTCCGAGCTTTGCGGGCCGTCATAGGTTTCCAGGAGGTCGAATTCTGCGCCATCTTCACCTGCCCCTTCAAAGTCGCTGAAGTTGCTGAACAAGGCGTTGCGTGTTTTTTGGCGCCGAAACCAGTCTAGGGTGCAGTTGGAGAGGATGCGCTGAAACAGCATGGGCAGCTCGGCTGCAGGCTTGTCGCCGTAGTGCTGGGCCAGGCGCAACATGCTGTCTTGCACGATGTCCAGAGCGGCCTCCTCGTTGCGCACGTGGTAAAGCGAGCGTTTGTACGCTCTTTTTTCCACGCTTTTGAGAAAGTCCGAAAGTTCTTGTTCCGTTGCCAAGACTGATCCATTCGCCACATGCCGGGTTGGCATGGCGCCTGCGCGTTGCAGCAAAGTTGAGCCTTTGATTATCGCATTGCGGGCAAAAAAACGAAGCACCTAGGTAAAAACAGAAATCGCAGTGCGATAATGCACGCTGCATTTCAACAGGCAAACGGGTCACGGTCCGGCGTAGTACTCCTAGCGCCCATGTCCTTGGCCTCAAGTCCCGAACCGGCTTCACGAGGGCTACAGGCTAGGGGCACCCAAGGTTTTTCGTCAGAGAAATTCACAAAGGTTGATCATGGAACTCTCCAAGGCTGACAACGCAGCCGCATCCCCCAGCACCATCGGTGCGCCCGAACTCATGGGCGCAGAAATCCTCGTGAAGGCCTTGCAGGCCGAAAACGTGCAGTACATCTGGGGCTACCCCGGTGGTGCGGTGCTCTACATCTACGATGCGCTGTACAAGCAAGACACCATTGAGCACGTGCTGGTGCGCCACGAGCAGGCGGCTGTGCATGCTGCCGACGGCTATGCCCGTGCCACGGGTGATGTGGGTGTGGCGCTGGTCACTTCCGGCCCTGGTTTGACCAATGCCGTCACCGGCATCGCCACGGCCTATATGGACTCCATTCCCATGGTCATCATTTCTGGCCAGGTGCCCACGCCAGCCATTGGCTTGGATGCTTTCCAGGAGTGTGACACCGTGGGTATTACGCGTCCCATCGTCAAGCACAATTTCCTCGTCAAGGATGTGCGTGACCTGGCGGCGACGCTGAAAAAAGCTTTCCACATTGCCCGTACCGGCCGTCCAGGCCCCGTGGTGGTGGACATCCCCAAAGATGTCTCGTTCAAGAAAACGCCTTACCTCGGTTACCCCAAGAGCGTGGAAATGCGCTCGTACAACCCGGTGAAAAAAGGCCATAGCGGGCAAATTCGCAAGGCGCTGCAATTGCTGCTGGCGGCCAAGCGCCCGTACATCTACACAGGCGGTGGCGTGCTGCTGGGCAACGCCACCCAAGAGCTGCGCACCTTGGTGGATATGCTGGGCTATCCGGTCACGCACACGCTGATGGGCCTCGGAGCCTATCCAGCCACCGATAAGAAATTCCTTGGCATGCTGGGTATGCACGGCACGCTGGAAGCCAACAATGCCATGCAAATGTGCGACGTATTGCTGGCGGTGGGCGCGCGCTTTGACGACCGTGTGATTGGCAACCCCAAGCACTTTGCCCAGAACGACCGCAAGATCATTCACATCGACATCGATCCGTCTTCCATCTCCAAGCGGGTGAAAGTTGATATTCCTATCGTTGGTGATGTCAAGGATGTGCTGACTGAACTGATTGCCATGATCCGGGAAACCACCCAGCGCCCTGAAGCTGGCGCTTTGGCTCAATGGTGGGAGCAGATCGAGGCGTGGCGTGCGCGTGATTGCCTGAAATACGACCGCAGCAATGCAGAGGTGATCAAGCCCCAGCATGTGGTGGAAACGCTTTGGAACATGGTGCGCGACCAGGACGTGTACATCACCTCCGATGTGGGTCAGCACCAGATGTGGGCTGCGCAGTTTTATCGCTTTGACGAGCCCCGGCGCTGGATCAATTCCGGCGGGCTGGGCACCATGGGCGTGGGCTTGCCCTACGCCATGGGCATCAAGCTGGCCAAGCCCGATGCCGAAGTGTTTTGCATCACTGGCGAGGGCTCGATCCAGATGAACATCCAGGAGCTTGCCACCTGCTTCCAGTATTCCACCCCTGTGGTGATCTGCGCGTTGAACAACCGCTACCTCGGGATGGTGCGTCAGTGGCAGGAAATTGAATACTCCGGTCGCTACAGCCATAGCTACATGGATTCCTTGCCCGATTTCGTTAAGCTCGCCGAGTCCTATGGCCATGCAGGCATGAAGATTGAAGATCCAGCCAAGGTGGAGTGGGCGCTGCAAGAGGCGCGCCGCATTGTGCGCGAAGAGAAAAAGTGCGTATTCCTGGACTTCCGCACCGATCCGACGGAAAACGTCTTCCCCATGGTGCAGGCGGGTAAGGGCATTACCGAAATGCTGCTGGGTTCAGAAGACCTGTAAGCCAAATTGGCCTCTTGCGCTTGCCAGGCAAGCGCAAGCAGCTCTTATTTTTATAGCTTAATTTTTTGACGAATCTATTGCCTGCCAGACTTGGCGCTTACCGGTGCCGGGCGAGGGCGGTGGCGAAAAGAGGAATCGCACCATGAAACACATCATTGCCGTTTTGCTGGAAAACGAAGCTGGCGCCCTGTCGCGCGTTGTCGGGTTGTTTTCGGCACGGGGTTACAACATTGAGTCGCTCACTGTGGCGCCCACCGAAGACCCTTCGCTGTCGCGCATGACCATTCAGACCACTGGTTCAGACGATGTCATTGAGCAAATCACCAAGCACTTGAACCGCCTGATTGAGGTGGTGAAAGTGGTGGATTTGACCGAAGGCGCTTACACCGAGCGCGAACTGATGATGGTCAAAGTGCGTGCCGTGGGCAAAGAGCGCGAGGAAATGAAGCGTATGGCTGATATTTTCCGTGGCCGCATCATCGACGTGACCGACAAGAGCTACACCATCGAACTCACCGGCGACCAAAGCAAAAACGACGCTTTCCTGCAAGCCATTGACCGCGCTGCCATTTTGGAAACCGTGCGCACCGGCGCCTGTGGCATTGGCCGGGGCGAGCGCATCTTGCGCGTGTAAGCCCGCTGGTCTGTACGACAATCGCCGCTTTCCAGCTTCATCCCCTTTCTTTTTTCCCCTTCAACAGAATTTCCCACCGGAGCAACCATGAAAGTTTTCTACGACAAAGACTGTGACCTGAGCCTGATCAAAGGCAAGACCGTGGCCATCATCGGCTACGGCAGCCAAGGCCATGCCCATGCGCAAAACCTGAACGAAAGCGGCGTGAAAGTCGTGGTCGGCCTGCGCAAGGGCGGCGCTTCTTGGGACAAGGTTGCCAAGGCTGGCCTGACGGTGATGGAAGTCAACGATGCCGTGAAGGCCGCTGATCTGGTCATGATCTTGTTGCCCGACGAGAACATCCCTGAGGTGTACAAGAACAACGTTGAGCCCAACATCAAGCAAGGCGCTACGTTGGCTTTTGCCCATGGCTTCAACGTGCATTACAACCAAGTGGTGCCGCGTGCCGATCTGGACGTGATCATGGTCGCCCCCAAGGGCCCTGGCCACACCGTGCGCTCCGAGTACCTCAAGGGCGGCGGCGTGCCGACCCTGATCGCCGTGTACCAAGACAAGTCCGGTAAGGCCCGCGACGTGGCCCTGTCCTATGCCATGGCCAACGGCGGCGGCAAGGGCGGCATCATCGAGACCAACTTCAAGGAAGAAACCGAGACCGATCTGTTCGGCGAGCAGGCCGTGCTGTGCGGTGGCGCTGTGGAGCTGGTGAAGATGGGCTTCGAGACCCTGACCGAAGCGGGCTACGCACCCGAGATGGCCTACTTCGAGTGCCTGCACGAGCTCAAGCTGATCGTGGACTTGATGTACGAAGGCGGCATCGCCAACATGAACTACTCCATCTCCAACAACGCGGAGTATGGTGAGTACGTGACCGGCACCGAGGTCATCAACGAGAAGTCGCGCGAAGCCATGCGCGCTGCCTTGAAGCGCATCCAGACCGGTGAATACGCCAAGATGTTCATCCTGGAAGGCAAGACCAACTACCCAAGCATGACCGCTCGCCGCCGCCTGAACGCCGAGCATCCGATCGAAGTCGTGGGCGAGCAACTGCGCGCCATGATGCCTTGGATTGCCAAGAACAAGCTGGTAGACCAAACCCGCAACTGATCTGGGTCAGCTGAGCTGTCCTGATTGCCTAAGGCCACTTCGGTGGCCTTTTTCATTGGCTGCTGCGCTGAGCATGCGGCGCTACACTGCGGCCTGCTGCCCGCCACCAGCACCCACTGGTAGGCGAACTGATGATATTTTGATAGCTGCTTGCGCTTGTTGGGTGCGGGCTGGAGGCCATTTTGATGCATGACGGGAATGAAGCCGCAGACGACTTGGACGCCGTCGTGGTGCGCAAGCGCCGCAAAGGTATTTACGTTCTGCCCAACCTGTTCACGCTGGCTGCGCTGTTTGGGGGATTTTTTGCCATCGTCATGGCCATGAACGGGCGTTTTGAGGCTGCGGCGGTGGGCATTTTTTGTGCCATGGTGCTCGACAGCCTTGATGGCCGTGTGGCACGCATGACCAATACGCAAAGTGCTTTTGGCGAGCAGATGGATTCGCTCTCAGACATGGTGTCTTTTGGTGCGGCACCGGCATTGATCGCTTACATCTGGGCCTTGCAGGGGCTGGGGCGTTGGGGGTGGATTGCAGCGTTTGTGTATTGCGCCTGCGCTGCGCTGCGCTTGGCACGCTTCAACGTGAACACGGGCGTGGTGGACAAGCGCTACTTCCAGGGCTTGCCTTCGCCTGCAGCGGCGGCTTTGGTGGTGGGGCTGATTTGGCTGCTGACCGATGCAGGCGTGCGCCCTGGTAAAGGATTGCCTTGGCTCGATTGGTGGACGATCACCTGGATCACGTTTGGTTTTACGCTGTATGCAGGGTTGACCATGGTGACGAATGTGCCTTTCTACAGCTTCAAAGACCTGCACATGAAAAAAAGCGTGCCGTTTTCTGCCATCGTCTTAATTGCTTTGGGCATTGCGGTGGTGAATATCCACACCCCTACGGTGTTGTTTGGTGTGTTTGTGTTGTATGGCTTGTCGGGCTACGCCTTGTACGCCTGGCGCAAGGCCAAGGGGCAGCACACCAGCATGATCAGTATGTCCACCGACGAGCCCGATGAGCGCGGCTTGCACAAATAGCTGCTGCCAGTTGTGCTACATTCTTCTGCTATGAAATCGCTGGCACACGCTCTACTGCTATCTCCCTACGGGCGGAGGCTGTAGCGCGAACACGCGTTTTCTGGTTCAAAGGCCCGTATGCACCCGCAACGGGCCTTTTTTGTGCCTCATTTTTCCAGTTGCGGGCTAACCCACCCACCCCCTAGGAGTTCACGATGGCAGACAAACTCATTATTTTCGACACCACCTTGCGCGATGGCGAGCAGTCCCCTGGCGCATCCATGACCCGCGATGAAAAATTGCGTATCGCCCGCCAGTTGGAGCGCTTGAAGGTGGACGTGATCGAAGCCGGCTTTGCTGCAGCCTCGAATGGTGATTTTGAGTCGGTGCAGGCGATTGCCCGCGCCATTAAAGACTCCACCGTATGCTCGTTGTCACGTGCCAATGATCGCGACATTGCCCGCGCTGCCGAGGCGCTCAAAGATGCCAACAGCGCACGTATCCATACCTTCATTGCTACCAGTGCCTTGCACATGGAGAAAAAACTGCGCATGAGCCCTGAAGAGGTGTTGGAACAAGCACGGCGCAGTGTGCGTTTTGCCCGCAACTTGGTGCAAGACATCGAATTCAGCCCCGAAGATGGCTACCGCAGTGACCCAGATTTCTTGTGCCGCGTGATTGAAGCAGTGATTGCTGAAGGGGCCACCACTATCAACGTGCCCGACACCGTGGGCTACGCTATTCCCGAGTTGTACGGCAATTTCATCAAAAACCTGCGCGAGCGCGTGCCCAACAGCGATAAGGCAGTTTGGAGTGTGCATTGCCACAACGATCTGGGTATGGCCGTGGCCAACTCGTTGGCCGGTGTGAAGATTGGTGGGGCACGCCAGGTGGAATGCACTATCAATGGCTTGGGCGAGCGCGCGGGCAATTGCGCTTTGGAAGAAGTGGTGATGGCGGTGAAAACACGGCGCGACCATTTTGGTCTGGATGTGGGCATTGCCACCGAGCACATCGTAGCTGCCAGCCGTATGGTCAGCCAGACTACGGGATTTGTGGTGCAGCCGAACAAGGCAGTGGTGGGCGCCAACGCGTTTGCACACGCCTCGGGCATTCACCAAGATGGCGTACTTAAGGCGCGTGACACCTATGAAATCATGCGCGCTGAAGATGTGGGCTGGAGCGCCAATAAGATCGTGCTGGGCAAGCTCTCCGGGCGCAATGCTTTCAAACAGCGCTTGCAAGAGCTGGGCGCAGAGCTCGACAGCGAAGCTGATATCAATGCAGCTTTCGCCAAATTCAAGGAGCTTGCTGATCGTAAAAGCGAAATCTTGGATGAAGACATCTTGGCATTGGTGAGTGACGAGAGTTTGTCTGGCGAGAAAGAGCACTACGGCTTTGTTTCCTTGGCACAGCACAGTGAAACGGGTGAGCAGCCTCAGGCGCGCGTGGTGTTCACAGTGGGCGGTAAAGAAGTGCAAGGCCAAGCTGGCGGCAATGGGCCAGTGGATGCCTCGTTCAAGGCGATTGAAGCCTTGGTGCAAAGTGGCGCAGAGATGCAGCTGTACTCGGTCAATGCCATCAGTGGTTCTACCGATGCACAGGGCGAAGTGACCGTGCGCCTGCAGCGCAATGGACGCATTGTGAACGGTGTGGGGGCCGATCCGGACATCATCGTCGCATCTGCCAAGGCATATCTGAGTGCGCTCAATAAGTTGCACAGCAAAATCGAAAGAGTGCAGGCGCAGGGTGAAATAGGCCCAGTATAATTTCACCTGTTTTCTAGGAAGTTTGCCTAACTTGTTGATATTAGGCATTTTTTTCCAGGCAGGCTCTGTTGAAAACGCCAGGCTGAGAGAGCTTTTCTCTTGGATGGCGTTTTTTTGTGCTTACAGGGTCGGTCAAAGGTGCTGTTTTTTGCTGGGGTCATGATGACTACAACCCGTCGCTTTGCTTTTTCCCGCTTACCGCGCTGGGGCGCTTGGATGGTTTTAGGGCTGGCGCTGGCCTTTCCTGCCGCTCAAGCCGCACCTAAAAAATCGGAGAAAAAAACCGCCGCGAGCAGCGTGCAGCGCGACAAAGGGCGCAAAACCGCTGCGGCACGCAAAGCGGGCCCTTCACGCAAGGTGGCACAACAGCCAACGGCAGGGCGCGGCAAGGTAGCACGGGCCTCTGCTGCAGGAAGTCGGGTACGTGTTGCCGCAGCGAGTGCTGCTGCCCCCACGCGTGCCGCGGCAGTGCAGGCAGTACCTGCGCGTATGTCCTTTGGCCAAATGGCGGGCCTGCATTTGACAAATGATCCGCTGGATTTGAAATCCAGCGTCGCGTTGGTGATCGATCAAGACACCCAAGAGGTTCTGCTGAAGAAAAATGATCAGGCTGTTTTGCCTATTGCTTCGCTGACCAAGCTCATGACAGGGTTGCTTGTTTCTGAAGCGCGTTTACCGTTGGACGAGGACATCACCATCACCCAAGACGATGTGGATACGGAAAAGGGCAGTCGCTCGCGTTTGCAGGTTGGCACCACCTTGACGCGGGGAGAAATGTTGCATTTGGCCTTGATGTCTAGCGAAAACCGTGCTGCCCATGCACTGGGGCGTACCTATCCAGGCGGGCTGCAAGCGTTTGTGGCGCGTATGAACCTCAAGGCGCAGCATTTAGGAATGCGTGACAGCAAGTTTGTCGAACCTACCGGGTTGTCGAGCAACAACCAATCCAGTGCGCGTGATCTGGCGCGCTTGGTGCAGGCTGCTTATGGCGATCCGCTGTTGCGTGAGCTTTCGACATCCCCTGGGTATGAAGTGGCAGTTGGCCACCGTACTTTGCAGTTCAATAACACCAATCGTTTGGTTCATAGCCCGTCATGGGACATTGGCTTGCAAAAAACCGGCTATATCTCCGAGGCCGGTCGTTGCTTGGTGATGCAGGCGGAAATTGCCGGTCGCAAACTCATCATGGTGTTCTTGGATTCAGCGGGTAAATTTAGCCGTTTGGGCGATGCTGAACGTGTGCGCAGTTGGGTCGAATCCTCTAAAACTGCGATGCGCTAAGTCAAGCGTACTAGCAACCATGCAGCGCTGCGCAGGCCTAGCCAGGTCAGTAGCAGGGCACCACACAAATGCAAAGAGGAAACCAACAGCGCCATGCCCAGGCGCTGTTGCTGTAACAGGCTGACAACTTCTGCGGAAAAAGTGGAGAAAGTGGTCAGTGCTCCCAGAAAACCTGTCACCAAACCCAGTCGTAGCGCTGGATCGAGGTGGGGCAGGGCTTGAAACAAAGCAATGCTGGCACCAATCACGTAAGCGCCGATCCAGTTGGCGGCCAGTGTGCCCCAGGGCAGCAGTCCTGTAGGGGTGTTCAGCCATAGTCCCAGGCCCCAGCGCGATAGCGCACCGGCACTTGCGCCGATACAAATTGCCAGAACAGGGGCTACGGACATGGTGGGGTATGGCTGAACTGGCGCGGCCTGCGCTGCTTGCCGCAGGCCGCAATCGGCTGGCGAGAGTGGGGCGTGAGCGCTCTTTATTTGCCCCAAGAGTCTTTCAGGCCTGTGATGCGGTTGAACACCACTTTGCCCTCTACACCATGTTCTTTGCGATCAGCCACAAAGTAGCCGTGGCGCTCAAACTGAAACTTCTGATCTGGTTGGGCGTGTGCCAAAGAGGGCTCTACGTAAGCGGTGACTACTTGCAAACTCTGCGGGTTGAGCAGTGCTAAGAAATCTTTACCGCCTGCATCGGGTTGCGCATCGGTGAACAAACGGTCGTACAGGCGCACCTGTGCCGGCACGCCGTCCGCTACGCCCACCCAAGTGATAGCTGCTTTCGCCTTCACGCTGTCGGCCCCAGGTGTGCCGCTTTTGGTACCGGGCAACACCTTGGCATGTACCTCGGTGATGCGTCCTTCAGCGTCTTTGGTGCAGCCTGTGCACTCGATGACGTAGCCCCCTTTGAGGCGCACGGTATTGCCTGGAAACAGGCGCTTGTAGCCTTTGGGGGGTACCTCTTCAAAGTCTTCGCGCTCAATCCACACTTCTTTGCCGATTTGAAAGTGCCGTTCAGGCGGTGGCGTCTGGCCTTCAGCCAATGCTGCGTGGGGCAAAGCAGGCTGCGTGCAGTCCTCCAGGTAGTTGTCACTGCCAAAGGCTTCGGCCCAGTTGGTGAGAACAAGTTTGACTGGATCGAGCACCGCCATGCCACGGTGGGCTTTGTGCTCAAGGTCTTCGCGCAAACACGCTTCCAGCGTGCTGTAGTCAATCCAAGAATAGTCTTTGGTCACGCCAATGCGCTCGCAAAACAGCTGGATGGATGCAGGCGTATAGCCTCGGCGGCGCAGGCCGACGATGGTAGGCATACGCGGATCGTCCCAGCCGCTGACGATGCCGCTGTCTACCAGATGTTTGAGCTTGCGCTTGCTGGTGACCACGTAGGTGAGGTTCAAACGTGCAAACTCATATTGGCGTGGTGGCGGGCTGGTCAGTAGCCCACCTTCGATCAGGCGCTCCATCAGCCAGTCATAGAAAGGGCGCTGGTCTTCAAATTCCAGTGTGCAAATGGAGTGGGTAATTTGTTCCAACGCATCTTCAATCGGATGCGCAAAGGTGTACATCGGGTAGATGCACCAGGCATCACCTGTGTTGTGATGGGTGGCGCGGCGGATGCGGTAGATGGCCGGGTCGCGCATATTGATGTTGGGCGATGCCATGTCAATCTTTGCGCGCAGCACGGCAGCGCCGTCGGCCAGCTGGCCAGCCTTCATTTCCCGAAAGCGTGCCAGGTTTTCAGCCGCAGTGCGGCTGCGGTACGGGCTGTCCACACCAGGTTTGCCAAAGTCACCCCTGTTGGCGCGCATTTCTTCGGGCGTTTGCTCGTCCACATAGGCGTGGCCAGCTTCGATCAGGTACTCGGCTGCTCGGTACATGAAATCGAAATAGTTGCTGGCGTAGTACAGATGGCTTTCGTTCTTGCCACCAAAGCGGCTGTCCCAGCCAAAACCGAGCCATTGCACGGCGTCGAGGATGGAATCGACGTATTCCTTTTCCTCTTTTTCTGGGTTGGTGTCGTCAAAGCGCATATGGCACACACCATCGTAGTCGCGTGCCAGGCCAAAGTTCAGGCAGATGCTTTTGGCATGACCCACGTGCAGGTAGCCGTTGGGCTCGGGCGGGAAACGGGTACGGATTTTGGCTGGGTCGGGCGCGCCAGCACTGTGGTGCGCCCCATCGCCGGGGCTGCCGCCCCAGCGACGCTGGGCATGGGTGCCTTGTGCAAGGTCTGATTCAATGATTTGGCGCAGGAAATTGCTCGGGCGTACGGCCGTGGCAGTGGTGGTGGGTGTGGTGGAGCTCATGAGGCGATTTTAGGCGTGTGGCCTGTGTCACTTGCTTGGACGCATAGCATGATGCAAGTGCTATGGCCATGGCCAGCGGGCTACACTGCCATGCATGACGTGTGCTTACGATTTTCGCCAAGTGGCCAACCATTTGATCCGGCGAGCCCACCAGCGCTCGGTGGCTATTTTTGCTGAGGAGATGGCAGCCTTTGATGTCACACCGGTGCAGTTTGCGATTGTGATGACGCTCATGGACAAGCCGGGGGTAGATCAAGTCACCCTTGCGGCACATGTGGCGTTGGATGCAGCAACGTCTGGCTCGGTCATTGGCCGCCTAGAAGCGCGTGGCTGGTTGCGGCGGGAAAACGATGTGCGTGATCGTCGCCGTAAGTTGCTTTGGATCACGCCAGAGGGTGAACGTGTCGGACGGTGCATGGCGCAGGTGGCCCCACGCGTGCAAGAGCGTTTGCTGACCCCTTTGCAGCCGCACGAATGCGAGCAGTTGGTGTATTTGCTGACCAAGTTGGAAACAGGGCAGGATGTACGCGATGCCGCACCATGACACAGCGCCAACCGATTTGAGCTGGGCCGATGGCCTGCAGCCAGATTGGCCTGCCCCGGTGGGCGTGCACGCTTTTTTTACTACCCGTTCTGGCGGCTGCAGTGCTGCACCGTTTGATCGTTTGAATTTGGGAGATCACGTGGGTGACCAGGTTCAGGCGGTGCAAACCAATCGCCGGGCTTTGCAGGTTTTGTTGCGCAGCGTGACTCCTGAGGCTCGAGCAATTTTTCTGCGCCAAGTGCACGGCTGTGAGGCCGTGCACCTGCAGCCGGGCGTACCCGATGGCACACAAGCAGATGCCTGCTACACCAGCACGCCAGGCAGCGTCTGCACCATCATGGTGGCTGATTGCTTACCTGTGTTGCTGGCCCACCGCAGGGTGCGCGTCGTGGCTGCTGCCCATGCGGGTTGGCGTGGCCTGGCGGGCCAACAGGGCGGGGGGATTTTAGAGGAAGTTTTTAAAGGTTTTTCGGCTCTAGCCCAGGTGCAGCAAGCGCAAGCAGCTCCTGAAAATATAGCAAAAGACACCCTTGCTTGGTTGGGGCCTTGTATCGGCCCGCAGGCTTTTGAGGTTGGGCCCGAGGTGCGTGCGGCGTTTTGTGCCGACGATGCCGGTGCTCAGACATGTTTCCATCCTGGTGAGTCTGGCAAGTACTTTGCTGATCTGCCAGCGTTGGCCCGCAGGCGTTTGGCTGCACTGGGCATCACACGGGTGTATGGCAACGATGGCAGCCCCGCCTGGTGCACGGTGGCGCAGGCCTCACGTTTTTTCTCGCACCGACGTGACGCTGGGCGACTGGGCAGCACAGGCCGCATGGCTGCCTGTATCTGGCTGAGCTGAAGGCGCTGGTGGTGCAGTTTCAGCTGTGGGTTGTGCAGCTTGCCAGGCTGCAAGTTGTGCCTGTTCGCGTGCTTGCCGTAGCCGCTTGCGTGTGGGGGTAGCCAGGATGTACCCGACCAAACCAGCGGGCAGCAGGCCGTAGAAGACAAAAGTTACGGCAGCGCCCAGCACCGAGCCATTGCTGTTGGTGGCTTCGGCCAAAGCCATCATGAGCGTGACATACAACCAGGCAATAACAACAAGATACATAAAAAGAAAAGACAAAAGCGCGGAAAAAACGACAAGCTTCGTTGCGACCTGTACCGTTTCAGGTGATGCTGGCAGTGTCTTGCGCAACAATAGTAACCATCACAGGCTTTTCCACAACGAGGTCGAGGCATGAATTCTGATTCACTTTGGGCGCAAAGCGCGCAGCAGTTCCAGCAAATGCTCACGCAAGGTTGGTCACAGGCATTGGAGTCTTTCCAGAAAATGGATTTGGGCGCCAACAAAGCGCCCATGCCAATGCGCATGGCTCCAGAAAAACTGCAGGCCTTGCAAACCCAGTACCTGCAAGAAGCCACGGAGCTGTGGCAAAAAAGTCTGCAGGGCCAAGTGGCTGCCGAGGATCGGCGTTTTGCCGATGTAAGTTGGGCACAGAATCCGCTGGCAGCTTTTTCGGCTGCTGCCTATTTGCTGAACGCGCGCACCATGACCCAATTGGCCGAGGCGATTGAAGCGGATGAAAAAACCCGTGCGCGCATCCGTTTTGGTGTGGAGCAGTGGATTGCTGCGATGTCGCCGAGCAATTATTTGGCGTTCAATCCCGAAGCGCAGAAAAAAGCCCTCGAAACACAGGGCGAGAGTTTGGCAAAGGGCATTGCCAACTTGCTTCACGACATACGCCAGGGCCATGTCTCGATGACGGATGAAAGCCTGTTTGAGGTGGGGCGCAATGTGGCCACCACCGAGGGGGCTGTTGTATTTGAGAACGATTTGTTCCAACTGATTGAGTACAAGCCTTTGACGGCCAAGGTGTACGAGCGTCCTTTCCTGTTGGTGCCACCTTGCATCAATAAGTACTACATCCTCGATCTGCAGCCAGAGAACTCGTTGGTGCGCTATGCCGTCAGCGAGGGACACCGCACTTTTGTCGTGAGCTGGCGCAACCCCGATGCTTCGCTCGGCCACAAAACCTGGGATGACTACATTGAAGAGGCAGTCATTACCGCGATTGACACAGTGCAAAAAATTGCTGGTGCGCAGCAAATCAACGCACTCGGTTTTTGTGTGGGCGGCACGATGCTGGCCAATGCCTTGGCTGTTTTGGCTGCACGAGGTGAAGAGCCCGTTGCCAGTGCCACGTTCTTGACCACCTTGATTGATTTTGCAGATACAGGCATTTTGGATGTGTTTATTGATGAGAATTTCGTGCGTATGCGCGAGATGCTCATGAGCAAAGGTGGATTGATGCGTGGCCAGGAGTTGGCCTCTACGTTCAGCTTCTTGCGCCCCAATGACCTTGTATGGAATTACGTGGTGGGCAATTACCTCAAAGGCGAAACCCCCCCGCCTTTTGATTTGTTGTACTGGAACAGCGATAGCACCAACCTGCCTGGCCCGTATTACGCTTGGTATCTGCGCAATTTCTATTTGGAAAACAATCTGATCAAGCCCAATGCCTTGACGGTGTGTGGCCAGCCGATTGACTTGAACCACCTGACCTTGCCGGTCTATATCTATGGTTCGCGCGAAGACCATATCGTGCCTATCCATGCCGCATATGCTTCCACCCAGGTGCTGCCGGGCGAGAAACGTTTTGTGATGGGTGCTTCTGGGCATATTGCAGGGGTGATCAACCCTCCGGCCAAAGGTAAACGCAGCCACTGGACACGCGAAGATGGTGAGCTGCCAGCAACGCTGGAGGATTGGATGGCTGGCGCCACCGAGCACAAAGGCAGTTGGTGGACGGATTGGTCTTCGTGGCTCCAGGGACATGCGGGTAAGCAAATTGCTGCACCCAAGAGCTACGGTAAATCACCCCGTTACAAAGCCATTGAGCCGGCGCCAGGACGCTACGTCAAGCAAAAAGCCTGATTTCCAGAGTTGGGGGTCAATGTTCCCCCAGCCTGTGTTGGGTTGCTTTCTTTTCCCCTTGTTCATTCAAAAGGTTAGCTATGGAAGACATCGTTATCGTTTCTGCGGTGCGCACCCCTGTCGGGAAGTTTGGTGGTTCGCTGGCTAAGACGTCAGCAGCTGATTTGGGGAGCATCGTGATCCGTGAAGCTTTGGCGCGCGCCCGGGTCGAACTCGATCAGGTCGGTGAGGTCATCATGGGGCAGGTACTGGCGGCGGGCTGTGGGCAAAACCCGGCGCGCCAGGCCATGATCAAAGCCGGTGTGGCTAAGGAGACGCCCGCGTTGACCATCAACGCTGTCTGTGGCTCAGGCCTCAAAGCGGTCATGCTGGCAGCGCAGGCAGTCGCTACGGGAGACAGTGAGATCGTCGTGGCGGGGGGGCAAGAGAATATGAGTCTCTCGCCTCACGTGTTGCACGGCTCACGCGATGGGCAGCGCATGGGAGATTGGAAGCTGCAAGACACCATGATCATTGATGGCTTGTGGGATGTGTACAACCAGTATCACATGGGTATTACGGCAGAAAATGTGGCCAAGCAGTACGGTATCACCCGTGAGATGCAAGATGCGTTGGCGCTGGCGAGCCAGCAAAAGGCCGCTGCTGCGCAGGATGCCGGTCGCTTTGTCGATGAGATCGTTGGCGTGCAATTGCCTCAGAAAAAAGGCGATCCGCTGCTGTTCGATGCGGATGAATACCTGAACCGTAAGACCAATGCTCAAGCTCTGTCGGGTTTGCGGCCTGCATTTGACAAAGCGGGCTCTGTGACGGCGGGCAATGCTTCTGGCATTAACGATGGGGCCGCTGCGGTGGTTGTAATGAGCGCTCGCAAGGCAGCTGCTTTGGGCTTGCAGCCATTGGCACGTATCGCTGCTTACGCCACCAGTGGATTGGATCCGACCATCATGGGCATGGGCCCTGTGTCAGCATCGCGCAAGGCGTTGCAGCGTGCGGGTTGGAATGTGGCTGATGTGGATTTGTTCGAGCTTAACGAAGCATTTGCGGCGCAGGCCTGTGCTGTGAATCAGGAGCTTGGGGTTGATCCTGCACGCGTTAACGTCAATGGTGGTGCGATCGCAATTGGTCACCCGATTGGTGCTTCCGGGTGCCGCATTTTGGTCACGTTGCTGCATGAAATGCAGCGCCGTAACGCACGCAAAGGCTTGGCGGCTTTGTGCATTGGTGGGGGCATGGGCGTATCCCTTGCGCTAGAACGTCCCTGATGCCGGGGGGCCATAAGCGCATATCCTCGGGTTTTCCGGGTGTCTTGCAGCGTAAAAAGCGCAAGAATATTGGTTACAGTGAGACAGACCAACATACTTCATACAACTGACATAAGGAGCGTCAAGATGGGTCAACGAGTTGCATACGTTACGGGTGGCATGGGTGGCATTGGGACGGCAATTTGCCAGCGCCTGCACAAAGAGGGTTTCAAAGTGATCGCAGGTTGTGGCCCGACGCGTGATTACCAAAAGTGGCTCGATGAGCAAAAAGCTTTGGGCTATACCTTCTACGCCTCGGCGGGCAATGTGGGTGATTGGAATTCCACGGTTGAGGCATTTGCCAAGACCAAGGCTGAGCATGGCAGTATTGACGTGCTGGTGAACAATGCCGGTATCACCCGTGATCGTATGTTTCTGAAAATGACACCTGAAGACTGGGCTCAGGTGATTGATACCAACCTGAACTCTATGTTCAACGTCACTAAACAAGTGGTGTCTGATATGGTGGAAAAAGGCTGGGGTCGCATCATCAATATCTCCAGCGTGAACGGTGAAAAAGGGCAGGCAGGCCAGACCAACTACTCTGCTGCCAAAGCTGGTATGCATGGCTTTACCATGGCCTTGGCCCAAGAGCTGGCTACCAAGGGTGTGACGGTTAACACCGTAGCGCCTGGCTACATTGGTACTGACATGGTGAAGGCGATTCGTCCTGACGTGCTAGAAAAAATTGTTGCTACAGTGCCTGTGAAACGCTTGGGTGAGCCCAGTGAAATTGCATCCATCATTGCTTGGTTAGCCAGTGATGAGGGTGGCTATGCCACAGGTGCAGAGTTCTCGGTGAACGGCGGTTTGCACATGAACTAAGGCATCCGGCGAAGGCATGGCGGCAATTTTTGCCGTGAATGCCTGCTGGTTTGTGCGTGTTGTTGCCAAGGGGAGCGTAGAAGTACGCTCCCCTTTCTTTTTGATCATTTTTGAGTGCTACTGCAACTACCTGCATGTTGCGAACGCACATAAAAAAACCGCAAGGTAATCAGCCTTGCGGTTTTTACGGGTAAATTGACCCGATTTATTTCAGCGACAGCACCCAAGCGACGAGTTGCTTGGCTTCAGCTTCGTTGACGTTGGCATTGGCAGGCATGGGAACAGGGCCCCAAACACCCTTGCTGCCTTTGATGACATGGGTGACCAGCGTAGCTTCAGCATCTTTTTGACCAGCGTATTTCTTTGCCACGTCCTTGTAGGCCGGGCCAACCAGCTTCTTGTCGATCGCGTGGCAGGCCATGCAGTTTTTCGATTTGGCCAGAGCCTCGTCAGCCATTGCCGGAGCAGCGACCGACAGTGCCATTGCGAGAGTGATCAGAGTACGGTTCATCGCAGTCTTTCCTGTGGTTGGGTTACATTGGTTGCAACGAAATTGTAGTGCGCTTGGTTGACCGGTGGCACGGCAGTTTCTTGTCAACAGGGGGAGCAGGATGGTAGGCGAGGCGAACCTTGCACTTGTGTAACCATTGGCTGCACACCGTTTATACCGTCGTTTTGTTGTGGGAGGTTGGTATGTACCTACTTGGCTTGGCAGTTATCCTGACGTTGCTCAAATATCTGGAGGTAGCTCCTGTCGCTGCTTGGTCTTGGTGGTGGGTTTTGTTGCCCTACGGATTGACCATTCTGTGGTGGGTATGGGCGGATCGTTCGGGATATACCAAACGCAAGGAAATTGAAAAAATGGAACGTCGCAAGCTAGATCGTGTCAATAAGCACCGCCAAGCTATGGGGCTGACGCCACGCAAACCACGTTGAGGGTGCGGTTGACTGCGACATAATTTGGAAGATTTTTTTCGTTATCTGTGTTGCCGACTTCGGTCGGCGCGCTTTTTTACCTACCACGATGCCTGCCTACCTCTCAAAAACTTCTACTGCTGGTCGTAACATGGCTGGTGCACGTGCTTTGTGGCGTGCCACGGGCATGAAAGATGCTGATTTTCAAAAACCTATTATTGCGGTTGTGAATTCCTTCACGCAGTTTGTACCAGGGCATGTGCATTTGAAAGACCTGGGCCAACTCGTGGCACGTGAGATCGAGGCGGCCGGCGGTGTTGCCAAAGAGTTCAATACGATTGCGGTGGACGATGGCATTGCCATGGGCCATGACGGCATGCTGTATTCCTTGCCTAGCCGAGACGTGATTGCCGACAGCGTGGAATACATGGTGAATGCCCATTGCGCGGATGCCATGGTGTGCATTTCGAATTGCGACAAAATTACCCCCGGGATGTTGATGGCTGCTATGCGCCTGAATATTCCTGTAGTTTTTGTCTCTGGCGGCCCCATGGAGGCTGGCAAAGTGCAGGTCGTGCAGCCCCAGGGCAAGAGCGTCACGGTGCGCAAGCTTGACCTTGTGGATGCCATGGTGATGGCGGTAGATGCACAGGTCAGCGAGGCCGATATGGCCGAGGTGGAGCGCAGCGCTTGCCCCACCTGTGGTTCTTGCTCGGGGATGTTCACGGCCAATTCGATGAACTGTTTAACCGAGGCGCTAGGTTTGTCTCTGCCGGGTAACGGTACCTTGCTGGCTACCCATGCCGACCGCGAGGCACTGTTCAAGCGTGCTGGTCGTCGCATCGTGGAGTTGGCGCGCCAGTACTACGAGCACGACGACGCCAGCATCTTGCCGCGTGCCGTTGGCTTCAAGGCGTTTGAAAATGCCATGACCCTGGACATCGCCATGGGCGGCTCGACAAACACCATTTTGCACCTCTTAGCGATTGCTCAAGAGGCGGAAATTCCGTTCAGTATGGCTGATATTGATCGCTTGTCGCGCACGGTACCCCAGCTGTGCAAGGTTGCACCCAATACGGACAAGTACCATATTGAAGACGTTCATCGGGCCGGTGGCATCATGGCCATCTTGGGTGAGTTGGAGCGTGCTGGGAAGCTGCACACGGATGTGCCTACTGTGCATGCCAAAACTCTCGGGGATGCCTTGGCACAGTGGGATGTGCTGCGCACACAAGATCCAGCCGTGCAGCAGTTTTACCAAGCCGCACCTGGTGGGGTGCCGACCCAGACAGCGTTTAGTCAGGATTCCCGCTGGCCAAGCCTTGACCTGGATCGAGCGCAGGGATGCATTCGGTCGGTGGAGCATGCGTTCAGCAGTGAAGGTGGTTTGGCCGTACTGCGCGGCAACATCGCTCTTGACGGTTGCGTAGTGAAGACGGCGGGAGTGGATGAGTCCATTTTGGTTTTTGAAGGTTCCGCGCACGTCACTGAATCACAGGATGAGGCCGTGGCAAACATCTTGGCGGACAAGGTGAAGCCTGGTGATGTGGTTATCGTGCGCTATGAGGGCCCTAAGGGAGGTCCCGGTATGCAAGAAATGCTCTATCCCACCAGCTACATCAAGAGCAAAGGGCTGGGTAAAGTTTGTGCCCTCCTGACGGATGGACGTTTTTCGGGTGGCACTTCTGGGTTGTCGATTGGTCACTGCTCTCCGGAGGCAGCTGCCGGTGGTGCCATTGGCTTAGTTCAAAACGGTGACCGTATCCGTATTGACATTCCCAATCGCAGTATCAATGTGTTGGTGAGTGACGAAGAGCTGACTCGCCGCCGCGCGTTGCAAGACGCTCAAGGCTGGAAGCCCGCCAACCCTCGCCCGCGCAAGGTTTCTGCTGCACTCAAGGCCTATGCCAAGCTTGTGACCAGTGCTGATAAGGGCGCAGTGCGCGACTTGTCTTTGCTAGATTGAAGCTGCCGTAGGCCCTGTACTTTCTGCAAGGCTGGTGCGAGGCACCAGCCTTGAGTTAGTCAGTGTTGTCGTGAGGTGCGGAGGCAAACAGATCCCACACTGCGACGAACAAAGCCGCAATCACCGGGCCGATAACAAAACCTGTCAGCCCAAACAGCGACATGCCTCCGAGAGTGGAAATCAATACCATATAGTCCGGTAGCTTGGTATCTTTGCCCACGAGCAAAGGGCGCAGCAGGTTATCAACCAGGCCGATGACAAACATGCCAAAACCCATGAGTACAGCCCCTTGCCAGAGTGCGCCTGTGGCAAAGAAATAGAGGGCTACAGGCATCCAGATCAAGCTGGCTCCTACGGCAGGGAGCAGCGAGAGAAAAGCCATCAGCACGCCCCAAAAAACCGGGGCTTGGATGCCCAGCACCCAAAAAATCAACCCTCCCAGCGCGCCCTGGGCTGCGGCCACCACGATGTTGCCTTTGACCGTCGCGCGCACTACTGTAGCGAATTTGCTGCTTAAATTGCGTTTGTGGGCCTCATTCAGCGGAATGGCGTTGCGAATGCGTTGACCCAGTGCAACCCCATCGCGCAGGAGAAAGAAAAGCAGATAAAGCATGATGCAGGCACTTACGATGAAGCCCAGCGTGTTCTGCCCAATGCTTAAGACCTTGCTGGCCAACCATTGGCTAGCTTGAAGTGCTGCGTTAGAAAATTTCTCTTGTAGTTCTGCAAGTGAAGAAATATGCAAGTGAGCCAATAAACGGTGAGCCCACTCTGGCAAAGTGGCCAAAATCTGCTGTGCATATAGCCCAAAATTCAATTGCCCGGAACGCGCGCGCTCATAGAGTTGGGCTGTTTCTTGAATTAAAGACAAGCTCAGCAACATCAAGGGCAAAATCACCAACAGCAGGCACAGGCCCAAAGTGCCCAAAGCGGCCAGATTGGGTTTCCCGGGTAAGCGAGCAACCAGTTTGCGGTGCAAAGGCATGAACAAAATAGCTAGTACTACAGCCCAAAAAACTGCCCCATAAAATGGCCACAAAATCGCCAAAAACGCTACCGTGACGGCCGTCAGCAGCAACAAGAACGTACGGTTTTGGAAGGTAGGGGAGTGCATGAGCGAAAGCCACAGGTTGTAAGAACCCTACTGTAGCGTCAGACGGGTAAACACCAACTACGCGCTAGTGTGCGTTCGGTGGCACAATCGGCGCCGCAATCAGAGGCCCTTCCCCAGCCACAGTCGCGTCCGCCAATCGGTACAGCCGTGTCGCGGAAGGTTTTTCAACCAACCCATGCTTCCCTCAGGGAGGCCGAGGCCAGCGAAACATGAGCGAGACCCCGTCTATCTATCAAGCCTACCAAGGCAACACCTATCTCTTCGGCGGCAATGCCCCCTATGTCGAAGAGATGTATGAAAACTATCTCGCTAATCCCGGGAGCGTGCCAGATTCTTGGCGCGAGTACTTCGATGCGCTGCAGCACGTTCCTGCTGTAGATGGCTCGGATGCGCGCGACGTGCCGCACATGCCCGTTATTAACGCTTTTGCTGAGCGCGCTAAGCAAGGCGTCACCAAAGTCGTTGTAGCTTCCGGTGCCGACTCTGATTTGGCACGCAAGCGCACAGCCGTGCAGCAGCTCATCGCCGCTTACCGCAACGTTGGTGCCCGCTGGGCCGACCTGGATCCGCTCAAGCGCCAAGAGCGTCCGGTGATCCCTGAGTTGGAGCCATCGTTTTACGGGTTTTCCGATGCGGATCAAGAGACCGTGTTCAACGTTGGCAACACTTTCTTCGGTAAAGAAAGTATGCCGCTGCGCGAGCTCATCAACGCACTGCGTGAAACTTACTGCAGCACCATTGGCACGGAGTACATGTATGCCACCGACCAAAACCAAAAACGCTGGTGGCAACAAAAGCTGGAAAGCATCCGCAGCAAGCCTGCGTTCAACGCCGAAAAGAAAAAGCGCATCCTCGACCGTCTGACGGCTGCTGAAGGCCTCGAGCGCTACCTGCATACCAAATACGTGGGCCAAAAGCGCTTTTCGCTGGAGGGGGGCGAGAGCTTCATTGCCGCCATGGACGAGCTGATCCAAGGTGCTGGGGCCCGTGGCGTGCAAGAGGTGGTGATTGGCATGGCCCACCGGGGCCGCCTGAACGTGCTGGTCAATACGCTGGGCAAAATGCCCAAAGACCTGTTCGCTGAATTCGATCACACCGCGCCAGAAGACCTGCCTGCAGGTGACGTGAAGTACCACCAAGGCTTCAGCTCTGACGTGTCTACCCCTGGCGGCCCGGTGCATTTGAGCCTGGCGTTCAACCCCTCGCACCTGGAAATCGTCAACCCCGTGGTGGAAGGTTCGGTGCGTTCGCGCATGGATCGCCGTGGCGACCCCAAGGGCAAGCAAGTGCTGCCGGTGCTGGTACACGGCGACGCTGCCTTTGCCGGTCAGGGTGTGAACCAGGAAACCCTGGCGCTGTCCGAAACCCGTGGCTACACCACAGGCGGTACGGTGCACATCATCATCAACAACCAGATCGGCTTCACCACCTCTGATCCGCGCGATCTGCGCTCCACGCTGTACTGCACCGACATCGTCAAGATGATCGAGTCGCCAGTGCTGCACGTGAACGGCGACGATCCCGAAGCCGTGTGCTTGGCCGTGCAACTGGCCCTGGAGTACCGCATGGAGTTCTCCAAGGACGTGGTGATTGACATCATCTGCTACCGCAAGCTGGGCCACAACGAGCAAGACACCCCCATGCTCACCCAGCCGCTGATGTACAAAAAAATCGCCCAGCACCCCGGCACGCGCAAGCTGTATGCCGACAAGCTGGCCGCGCAAGGCCTGGGCGAGACCCTGGGTGACGACATGGCCAAGGCCTACCGTGCCGCTATGGATGCAGGCAAGCACACCGTCGACCCCATCTTGACCAACTTCAAGAGCAAGTACGCCGTGGATTGGAGCCCCTTCCTGGGCAAAACCTGGACCGATGCGGGCGACACCGCCATTCCGCTCACCGAGTGGAAGCGCCTGGCCGAGAAAATCACCACCATCCCTGAGAGTGTGACCCCGCACACCCTGGTGAAAAAGGTGTACGACGACCGCGCTGCCATGGGCCGTGGCGAAATCAACGTGGACTGGGGTATGGGCGAACACATGGCTTTTGCCTCGCTGGTGGCTGCGGGCTATCCCGTGCGCTTGTCAGGCGAAGACTGTGGCCGTGGCACCTTTACCCACCGCCACGCAGTGATCCATGACCAAAAGCGTGAGAAGTGGGACGAAGGCACTTACGTGCCGCTGCAAAACGTGGCTGACAACCAAGCTCCGTTTGTCGTCATCGACTCCATCTTGTCGGAAGAGGCCGTGCTGGCCTTTGAGTACGGCTACGCCTCTAACGACCCACACACGCTGGTGATTTGGGAAGCCCAGTTCGGTGACTTCGCCAACGGCGCGCAGGTGGTGATCGACCAGTTCATCGCCTCGGGTGAAGTGAAGTGGGGCCGCGTGAACGGCCTGACCCTCATGCTGCCGCACGGCTACGAAGGCCAAGGCCCTGAGCACAGCTCGGCGCGCCTGGAGCGCTTCATGCAGTTGGCTGCAGACACCAATATGCAGATTGTTCAGCCCACTACGGCCAGCCAGATTTTCCACGTGCTGCGCCGCCAAATGGTGCGCAATCTGCGCAAGCCCCTGGTCATCTTCACGCCCAAGAGCTTGCTGCGCAACAAGGACGCCACTTCGCCGCTGTCCGAGTTCACCAAAGGTGCATTCCAGACCGTGCTGGGCGAGCAGGACGAAGCCATCGTCAAAAACGCCGCCAAAGTCAAGCGTGTCATCGCCTGCTCGGGCAAGGTGTACTACGACCTGGTGAAAAAGCGTGCAGAAAAAGGTGTGCAAGACGTTGCCATCATCCGTGTGGAGCAGCTCTACCCCTTCCCGCACAAGGCGTTTGCTGCAGAGCTGAAAAAGTTCTCCAAGGCTGCCGACATCGTGTGGTGCCAAGACGAGCCGCAGAACCAGGGTGCCTGGTTCTTCATCCAGCACAACATCCACGAAAACATGATCGAAGGCCAAAAGCTCGGCTACGCTGGCCGCGCTGCCTCGGCCTCGCCGGCTGTGGGTTACGCACACTTGCACCAAGAGCAGCAAAAAGCCTTGGTCGATGCTGCTTTCGCCAAGCTCAAGGGTTTTGTCCTGACCAAGTAAGGCCACGCACTCCCTCCTGAACCAGCCAACAAACCCCTTATTTCCGAAAGCAAAACATGGCAATCGTTGAAGTCAAAGTACCCCAGTTGTCCGAGTCCGTGGCCGAAGCCACCATGCTCACATGGAAGAAAAAAGCCGGTGAAGCCGTCGCCGTGGATGAAATCCTCATCGAAATCGAGACCGATAAGGTGGTGCTCGAAGTGCCAGCGCCTGCCGCTGGCGTGCTGAGTGAAATCGTGCAAGGTGATGGCGCTACCGTCACCGCCGACCAGCTCATCGCCAAAATCGATACCGAGGCCGTGGCCGGTGCTGCTGCCCCTGCCGCTGCTGCGCCTGCCGCCGCCCCGGCTGCTGCACCTGCTGCAGCGCCTGCTGCCGCTGGCACCAGCAAGGCAGGCGTGGCCATGCCCGCTGCAGCCAAAATTTTGGCCGAGGCCAACATCCCTGCCTCTGCTGTTGCCGGTACCGGCAAAGATGGCCGCGTGACCAAGGGCGACGCCTTGGCCGCCGTGGCCGGTGGCGTGAAGTCCACGGCTGCAGTCATTCCCACCGGCGTGCCCACCAAGGCACTGCCCCAGGTGGCTGCTCCTTCGGCTGCGCAAGAGCTGGGTGAGCGCCCTGAGCAGCGCGTGCCCATGAGCCGTCTGCGCGCCCGCGTGGCCGAGCGCCTGTTGCAGTCGCAATCCACCAACGCCATCCTGACCACGTTCAACGAAGTGAACATGGCCCCAGTGATGGAGTTGCGCAAGAAGTTCCAGGACGCCTTCAGCAAGGAGCATGGCGTCAAGCTGGGCTTCATGTCCTTCTTCGTGAAGGCTGCGGTGCACGCACTGAAGAAGTACCCGGTGCTGAACGCCTCGGTCGATGGCACCGACATCGTGTACCACGGCTACTTCGACATCGGTATCGCCGTGGGATCGCCCCGTGGCCTGGTGGTGCCGATCCTGCGCAACGCCGACCAGATGAGCTTCGCCGACATCGAGAAGAAGATCGCTGAGTTCGGCAAGAAAGCTGCCGAAGGCAAGCTGGGCATTGAAGAAATGACCGGTGGCACCTTCTCCATCTCCAACGGCGGCACTTTCGGCTCGATGATGTCCACCCCCATCATCAACCCGCCGCAGTCGGCCATCTTGGGCGTGCACGCCACCAAGGACCGCGCTGTGGTGGAAAACGGCCAAGTGGTGGTGCGCCCGATGAACTACCTGGCCATGTCCTACGACCACCGCATCATCGATGGCCGCGAAGCCGTGCTGGGTCTGGTGGCCATGAAAGACGCGCTGGAAGATCCATCGCGCCTGCTGTTTGACCTGTAAGCGCTCCTTGGGTTAACGCAACGCGTAAAAACCGCCTCGAAACCCACCCTCGGCCACAGCCCTGCGGTGGGTTTTTTCTTCCTTCTTTTTTGAGATTTTTATGAGCAAGCAATTTGATGTCATCGTGATTGGCGCTGGCCCTGGTGGCTACATCGCCGCCATCCGCGCCGCCCAACTGGGCATGAGCGTGGCCTGTATCGACGCCTGGACCAACGACAAGGGCGGCCCCGCGCCCGGTGGCACCTGCACCAACGTCGGCTGCATTCCCTCTAAAGCACTGCTGCAATCGAGCGAGCACTTTGAGCACGCCACCAAACACTTTGCTGAGCACGGCATCAGCACTGGCAAGGTCACCATGGACGTGGCCACGATGGTGGGCCGTAAAGACGCCGTGGTGAAGCAAAACAACGACGGCATCTTGTACCTGTTCAAGAAGAACAAAGTCAGCTTCTTCCATGGCCGTGGCTCGTTCGTGAAGGCTGTCGAAGGTGGCTACGAAATCGCCGTCAAGGGCGCGCAAGATGAAACCCTGGTGGGCAAGCAAGTCATTGTGGCCACCGGCTCCAATGCCCGCGCCCTGCCGGGTGTGGACTTTGACGAGGTGAACATCCTCTCCAACGACGGTGCGCTGGCCATCCAGGCTGTGCCTAAGAAATTGGGCGTGATTGGCTCGGGCGTGATTGGTCTGGAAATGGGCAGTGTGTGGCGCCGCCTGGGCGCTGACGTGACGGTGCTCGAAGGCCTGCCCACCTTCCTGGGTGCAGTCGATGAGCAAATTGCCAAAGAAGCGAAAAAAGCCTTCGACAAGCAAGGCCTGAAGATTGAGCTGGGCGTGCAAATTGGCGAGATCAAAAACGGCAAAAAGGGTGTGAGCGTGGCTTACACCAACGCCAAGGGCGAAGCGCAAACCCTGGCCGTGGACAAGCTCATCGTCTCCATTGGCCGCGTGCCCAACACCATTGGCCTGAACCCTGAAGCCGTGGGCCTGCAACTGGACGAGCGCGCCGCCATCGTCGTCAACGACCTGTGCCAAACCAACCTGCCTGGCGTGTGGGCCGTGGGCGACGTGGTGCGCGGCCCCATGCTGGCGCACAAGGCCGAGGAAGAGGGCGTGGCCGTGGCCGAGCGCATGGCAGGCCAGCATGGCCATGTCAACTTCGCCACCATTCCTTGGGTGATTTACACCAGCCCGGAAATTGCCTGGGTGGGCCGCACCGAGCAGCAGCTCAAAGCCGATGGTGTGAAATACAAGGCTGGCACTTTCCCCTTCCTGGCCAATGGCCGTGCGCGCGCCCTGGGTGACACCACCGGCATGGTGAAATTCCTGGCCGACGCCGCTACAGATGAAATCCTGGGTGTCCACATCGTTGGCCCCATGGCTTCCGAATTGATTTCTGAAGCCGTGGTGGCGATGGAGTTCAAGGCCAGCGCGGAAGACATCGCCCGCATTTGCCATGCCCACCCCTCTTTGTCTGAAGCCACCAAAGAGGCCGCCCTGGCCGTGGACAAGCGCACGCTGAACTTCTAAGCGGTCGCCTTCACCCCCTGCGTTTTTCCATCACCGCTGGCCCGTTGCAGGTTCCACCGCACCTGCAAAGGCTGGTGGGCGATGGAAAAACGCTTCTTTTTTTATAGCTGCTTGCGCTTGCTATAAGCCGCTTACAAGCCAATTTGGCTTGTAAAAAGCCTGCTGGAAGGCAGTGCCGCGTGGCTCAAAGCTGCTGTGAACCTGCTGGCAGCCTCTGGTGGGCCTGCAGAGTGCAAAAAAATGCATAAAAAGTGGCTCTAAGCCTTATGTGGCAAGCGCAAGAAGCTATTGTTTTAGGAGTAAAAGCCCGTGAACGTCCAGCAAGCCTATGAGGCGGAACTCGCTGCCAAAGGGTTTTCCAGCGACCCTGCGCAGATGCGCGCCATTGCCGCCCTGGAGCGCTGCGCGCAGGAGTGGGGGGCTTACAAAAAGCGCCGCTCCAACGCACTGAAAAAGCTCCTGAACCGCCCTGACATTCCGCGTGGCGTGTACATGTACGGCGGCGTGGGGCGCGGCAAAAGCTTTCTCATGGACTGCTTTTTCAACGCCGTGCCGCTCAAGCGCAAAGTGCGCCTGCACTTTCACGAATTCATGCGCGAAGTCCACCGCGAGCTGGCGGCCCTGCAAGGCACGCAAAACCCGCTGGACGTGCTGGGCGCGCGCATTGCCAAGCGCTACAAGCTCATTTGCTTTGACGAATTTCACGTTGCCGACATCACCGACGCCATGATCTTGCACCGCCTGCTGGTGGCGTTGTTTGACAACGGTGTGGGCTTTGTCACCACCTCCAACTTCGAGCCCGATGGCTTGTACCCCGGCGGCTTGCACCGCGACCGCATCTTGCCCGCGATTGCGCTGCTCAATGAGCGCATGGAAGTCATCAACGTGGACAACGGCACCGACTACCGCCGCCGCACGCTGGAAAACGCCAAGCTCTACCACTGCCCCCTGGGCCCCGAGGCCGACGCTGCCCTGGCACAGACTTTCGATTTGCTGGCCGAAACGCACGACGAGGAGCCCGTGCTGCACATCGAGGCGCGTGAAATCCGTGCCATTCGCCGTGCCGGTGGCGTGGTGTGGTTCGATTTCCGCGAGCTGTGCATGGGCCCGCGCTCGCAAAACGACTACCTGGAGATTGCCTCGCAGTTCCACACCGTGCTGCTGTCGGGCGTGCCCTACATGCCAGTGAGCCTGGCCTCGCCCGCCCGGCGCTTTACCTGGCTGGTGGATGTGCTGTACGACCGGCGCGTCAAGCTCATCGTCTCGGCGGCCGTGCCCCCTGAGGAGCTGTACACCGAAGGGCCGCTGGCGCACGAGTTTCCGCGCACGGTGTCACGCCTCAACGAGATGCAATCCAAAGAGTATTTGCAGCTCGAGCGTCGCCTGGTCGATACGGGGTTGACCTGATGGCTGCGCACAGCGCATGGCGTGGCGTAGCTGTCGGCTGGCTTTGTGGCCTTGGTTTGCTGGCTGCAACCCAGGCCCAGACAAGCCAGGCTGCCGACACCTATGCCCGGGTGCAGCGCGAGCGCGAGGCCCTGGCACAGGAACGCCGCCAGGCCGAGGCAGCTTGCTATCAGCGCTTTGCCGTGGAAGATTGCCTCTCAGACGTGCGCAAGCGCCACCGCCAGGCTTTGGCGCAGTTGCGCCAGCAAGAGCAAGCCATGCGTGCCCAGGAGCGCCAGCAGCAGCAGCGTGAACGTGCCCAGCAGCTGCAGGAAAAGCAGCAGGCCCAGCCGCCGGTGCGACCCATGCCACCTGCGTCGTCTGCTCTGGTGGCGCGAGAGCGCGAGCAGGCACAGGCACAGGCTCAGGCTGAGCGTGCCAGCGCCGCCGCTGCCCGCGCACAACAGCAGCGCGAGCGTTTGCAGGCCCAGCAGTCGCGTGAGGCGCAGCGCGCAGCCCAGGTGGCCGAGCGTGAAGCAGCAGCGCGGGCGCAGTTTCAGCAAAAGCAGCAAGCTGCCCAGCAGCGGCGCATCCGCTATGAACAGGCCCAGCAAGAACGCCAGGCTACAAACCAGCCCCAGGCGGCTGATTTGCCTGTACCGCAGGGGCTGGTACCCAGTGCTTCAGCACCTTTGCCACAAGCTGCGGGGCAGTGAGTTGGCACAGGGGGCGCGGTGTCAGCGTGCTTCCATGGGCGCGGCATTGCCCTGAAAGCCGAGGGCGCGTGAAATGTCTTGCGCTGTGGCTTGCAACTTGCTCAGCCAGCCTTCATCGAGCCGATCAGCCGGGGCAGAGATCGACAGCCCTGCCACCAGCTTGCCTTGGTCGTCGTACACCCCGGCGGCCATGCAGCGCACGCCCAGTTCTAGTTCTTCGTTGTCGTGGGCATAGCCGTACTGGCGCGCTTTGGAGAGTTCGCGCTCCAGGCTGGTCAGCTGCGTCAGGCTGTTGTGCGTGTGCCCAGGCAGGCCTGTGCGGGTGGCGTAGGCACGCACCCGCTGGGCGTCTTCCACTGCCAGAAAAAGCTTGCCGGTGGAGGTGAGGTGCAGCGGTGCGCGCCCGCCAATGGCCCGCACCACTTGCATACCCGAGCGCTCGCTGTAGGCACGTTCGATGTACACGATTTCGTCGCCCTGGCGCACGCTCAGGTTCACGGGCTGTTGAATCAGCTTGTGCAGGTTGCGCATGGGCACCAGGGCCGCATCGCGTACCGACAAGCGTCCCTTCACCAGGTTGCCCAGCTCCAGCAGGCGCATGCCCAGGCGGTAGCTGCCGGACTCAGGGCGCTCGACAAAGCGGCCAATCGCCAGATCGTTGAGGATGCGGTGTGCGGTGGAAGGATGCAGTCCTGTGCGTTCGCTGATTTCTTTGAGCGAAACCGCCTCTTCGCGCGAGGCCAGGACGTCCATCAGCAGGAACATACGTTCCAGAACCTGGACACTGGGCTGGGCGGGGCTGTCAGAGGATGGTTTGCGCATGGGTGGGGGTACCAGGGTGGCAGTGAATGGAAATTGTTTTTATTCTATGAAATTCACGTCGCACCACGTTCATGGCGCTGCCATTGACCGTGCTGGCGTCGTTCGTGGGGAAAAAAGCGCGCCTTGTAGCCCATCTTGGGGCTTTCGGCGATCCAGTAGCCCAGATAGGCATAGGGTAGCTCCAGCTCGCGCGCCTGCTGGATTTGCCACAGGATGTTGTAGGTGCCGTAGCTGGCGTGGTCCTCGGGCTCGTAAAAGGTGTACACGGCAGACAAACCATCGTCGAGCACATCGATGATGGAGACCATTTTCAGCACCCCCGGGCTGGCATCGCTGTCGGGGGTGCGAAATTCCACCAGGCGTGAATGCACCCGGCTTTGCAGCAGGAACTGGGTGTACTGATCCACGCTGTCTTGGTCCATACCGCCGCCGGCGTGGCGGCTGCATTGGTAGCGCAGGTAGAGCTGGTAGTGCTCCGCTTCAAAGCACAGGCCGCGCACCCGGGCCTGCAGCGTGTGGTGCTGGCGCCAGGCACGGCGCTGGCTGCGGTCGGGTTGAAACTCTTGTGCTAACACGCGCAGCGGCAGGCAGGCTTGGCATTGGTCGCAATAAGGCCGGTAGGTGAACATGCCGCTGCGGCGAAAGCCCTGCGCCACCAGCTGCGAGTACACGCCGGTGTGAATGAGGTGGCTGGGTGTGGCCACCTGTGAGCGTGCTTGGCGCTGTGGCAGGTAGCTGCAGGGGTAGGTGGCCGTGGCGTAAAACTGCAGGGTGTGCAGGGGGAGATCGTTCAGTTGTGTCATGCCAGAGAGGGCGGGGCGCTGTCGGGCGAGGGGCAAGGGCGCTGCAGCAGTGCGTCCCAGTATAGGGGGGAGAATTTCCAGTCCAGCGCGGGCGCCTGGCTGCTGCGTGCGATGCCTTGCAAGAAGGTGTCACGCGCAATCTGCCGCCCACCTAGAAAGGCCAGATGGGCGGTGTTTTGTTGGCAATCAATCCAGGGCACGCCGTGGCGCAGGCACAGGCATACCAGCGCAGCCAAGGCAATTTTTGAGCCATCGGCAGCATGGGTGAACATCGATTCGCCAAACACTGCCTGGCCCAGGGCCACGCAGTACAGCCCGCCTACCAGCCGACCATCTCGCCAGGTTTCCACGCTATGGGCATAGCCGTTGGTGTGCAGTTCTTCATACGCTTGCACTATGCGCGGCACGATCCAGGTGCCGTCTTGCCCTGGTCGGGGCGTGTGTGCGCAGGCGCGGATGACTGCGGAAAAATCGTGGTCTATGCGTATCTCTGCGCCTGGTGCCGCGCGAAACTGGCGCAGCGTTTTGCGCAGTGCGTGGTGCAGGCGAAACTCTTGTGGTACCAGCACCATGCGTGGTGCAGGCGACCACCACAAGATGGGCTGACCCTGACTGAACCAGGGAAAAATACCCTGGGCATAAGCGCTAAGAAGGTGCTGTGTATCCAGTGCTCCGCCAGCAGCCAGCAGGCCCGGGGCCGGGTCATGTGCGCCCCAGGCTTGGCTCGGGTGGGGAAAAGGGTCGTGTGGTTCCAGCCAGGGCAGGGGAGCGGTCATCACAAGAGGCAGCAAGACGAAAGACAGGGCGCGATTGTCGCGCGCATCGACCGAACCCGTAGTGGCACTGCGGTTGCAGGTGGTACCGACGAAAAAAAACCCAGCACTGAAGTGCTGGGTTAGAAAGGATCCGTGAAACCGGGTTTCGAAAGGATCCAAGGAGACAACTGGTACCTTGAAGCAAATGCTTGAAGCAATGTCTGAATTATAGGGTAAACCCCTATAAATCGCCCAGGGTATCACCCTAGGCGCAAGATGGATTAGCGCTTGGGCTGGACGGTTGTGGCGGCCTTGGAGGCTGCCTTGGCCGCTGTGTTTGCCACGGCGTTGAAGTTGGCTTCAGCTACATCGGTCGCTTGCTTGACAGCTTTTTGCACCGACTCAAAAGCGTTGGTAGCGGCAGAGACAGCGCTCTTCATCACGGCCACGGCGGTCTCGGAACCGGCGGGGGCGTTCTTAGCAGCGTTGTCGACGATGCTAGCGAAACCTTGTTGGGCTTCAGCCACCTGGCCTTCAAACGCCTTACCGAACTCGGAAGTGGTGCCCGAAGCGATGTCGTACAGGTGACGGCTGTAAGCAGCGGTCTTTTCAGCCAGAGGCTGGAACATGTTGGCTTGCAGAGCCAGTAGTTCTTGCACGTCTTTGGCGCTCAGCACAGCTTGGGCATGGCTGGCTGCATCGTTGAGGGCAGCGCGGGATGCGGTGACATTCAGCTCGATGAGCTTTTCCACGCCTTCGAAAGCCTTGCTGGTCAGGCCAAACAGGGTTTCGACGTTGGCTTTGTGGGAGGCCAGGATTTGTTCGGGGGTCAGCGACATGAAAATTCTCCTAAAAAGAGCGGGTTGAGCGCCCGGGTGGATAAAGATCTGCGCTGACATCTCCTGTACCTCAGGTATGTTGCAGTGCAGCATGGAAGTGATTGTAATGATTCATCTGCGGAATGCAAGAGAAATGTTGCAGTGCAGCAAAATTTCCTGGGCTGGCACAATCCCTGCCCCCGTTGATCGTTGTTTGGCCACCCGGCAGTGCCTTGGTTCGTCCAGAAGGTCGGCGTTGGGATGGTTGTTTGTTGTGAGGATGTCTGGATGAAATTTCGTTGGCCTTGGTATGTGGTGCTGTCCCTGGCGCCCGTAGGTGCGGGTGCAGCCGAGCTAGATGGTGCTGCGTTGTCGGTGGCCTGGGGCGTGCCGTTTGTGGGTATTTTGTTGTCGATTGCCCTGTGGCCCTTGCTGGCACCGGGGTTTTGGCACCATCACTTTGGCAAGGTGGCGGCTGCATGGTCCCTGGCTTTTTTGCTGCCTTTTGCTCTGGTGTTTGGGCCGGGCATGGCGGGGGTGAGTTTGGTACATGCCTTGTTGGCTGAGTACCTGCCCTTTGTGATTTTGCTCACGGCGCTGTTCACCGTGGCGGGCGGCATTTATATCCGTGGCAACTTGCACGGCACGCCCGCGCTGAACACCGCATTGCTGGCCCTGGGCGCGGTGCTGGCCAGCTTCATGGGCACCACGGGGGCCTCGATGCTGCTGATTCGCCCGTTGATTCGCGCCAATGATCAACGCAAAAACGTCGCCCATGTGGTGGTGTTTTTCATCTTCATCGTCAGCAATGTGGGCGGTTCGCTCACGCCCTTGGGCGATCCGCCGCTGTTTCTGGGCTTTTTGAAAGGCGTGGATTTTTTCTGGACGGTGCGCCACATCCTCCCCGAAACCTTGCTGATGCTGGGCATTTTGCTGGCGCTGTTTTATGCGCTCGATAGCTGGTTTTTCCGCCAAGCAGACCAAATGCGCCGCGTCGATCCCACGCCAGACACGCCGCAGGGCCTGGGCTTTGAGGGCCGCGCCAATTTCGCCTTGCTTGCCGTGGTGGTGGGGTTGGTGCTGCTCAGCGGTGTCTGGAAAAGCGAGGTGGTGTGGAACATTGCGGGCACTGAGGTGGGCCTGCCCGGGCTGGTGCGCGACGTGGGCTTGGTACTGGTGACGCTGGCGTCGCTGGCGCTCACGCCCCGTGCGGTGCATGAGGCCAATCAGTTCAACTGGGGCCCCATGCTGGAGGTGGCCAAACTATTTGCGGGCATTTTCATCACCATCATCCCCGTGATTGCCATGCTCAAAGCTGGGGTGGAGGGGCCGTTTGGTGCCATCGTGCGCGCCGTGACGCACCCCGATGGCTCGCCCAATCCGGCCATGTATTTCTGGGCAACCGGCGTGCTGTCGTCGTTTTTGGACAACGCGCCCACCTACCTGGTGTTTTTCAACACCGCCGGGGGCGATGCCACCGTCTTGATGACCCAGCTCGCCCCCACCTTGGCGGCGATTTCTGCGGGCGCCGTGTTCATGGGGGCCAATACCTATATTGGTAACGCGCCCAACCTCATGGTCAAAGCCATTGCGGAAGACCGGGGCGTGAAGATGCCCAGCTTTTTTGGCTACATGGCCTGGTCGGGCGCGGTGCTGCTGCCCTTGTTTGTGCTTATCACCTTCGTGTTTTTCTAAGCTTTTGAAGGCTCTAGCCCTTGCCAGTCAAGCGCAAGCAGCTCCTGAAAAAATAGCAATTGTGCAAATTTTCGTGTGTGGGCTGCTCGCACTTGCCGTGCCGGGTCAATCCGCCAGGGCGTAAAAGCGGCGAATGATGTCCCAGGCCTGCTGGGGCTCGTCGGTGATGTGGAACAGCTCCAGGTCTTGGGGCGAAATCGTGCCTTCTTCCACCATCAGCTCAAAATTGAGCAGGCTGCGCCAGAAGCTGGCACCCACCAAGATGATCGGCACAGGCAGCGTTTTGCGCGTTTGCACCAGGGTCAGCACTTCAAACAGCTCGTCAAGTGTGCCCATGCCGCCCGGGAAGGCCACCAGAGCCTTGGCGCGCATCATGAAATGCATTTTGCGCAACGCAAAATAGTGGAATTTGAAGCTCAGGGTGGGCGTGATGTAAGGGTTGCCCTTTTGTTCGTGCGGCAGCACGATGTTCATGCCCAGCGTGGGTTGGCCTGCTTCGTAGGCGCCGCGGTTGGCCGCTTCCATGATGCCAGGGCCGCCACCGGTGCAGATGTACAGGCGGTCTTCGCGCGGCTGGCGTGCGCTGTGCTCGGCCACCATGCGGCCAAAAGCGCGGGCTTTTTCGTAGTGCACGGCGTTGCGCAGGGCGCGCTCGGCTTCTTGGATGCGCGCAGGCGTACCTTCCGCCTGGGCCTGGGCCATCTGCTCACGCGCCTGGGCTTCATCGACAAAACGTGCGCTGCCATAGACCACGATGGTGTTTTCAATGCCTTGGGCCGACTGCTCTACGTCGGGCTTGAGCATTTCCAGTTGAAAGCGAATGCCACGCGTTTCTCTGCGGAACAAAAATTCGGGGTCAGCGAAAGCCAGCCGATTAGAGTCTGGTGAGAGGCGGTTGCCGTTGTGGGCTTGGATGTGAAGCTCTTCCCAGGCGTCGGCCAGGTGGTGTTGGTTCAGCAGGTTGTTGGCTTGCATGGCGAGAGGGCAGGTGACAAAAGTGCGCTCAGGGGCGCGGGGGGTGGCGGTAAAGGTAAAGCTCGTCGGACCAGGTGGCTAGCCACTGCGGTTTGTAGGCGACAAACACGGCCGCCACCATGCCAGTGACCACGGCATCTCCCCAGGCCATGAGCCAGCGGGCGATCTTGCCCAGGTCTTGCTGGATGCCGGGAATGTGTTCGCCCAGGGCCTGTGCCAGCACGCTGGCCGCAAACAGGCTCACTACTGTGCCGACGAAGCCGCGCCCGAAGATGTACACAAACACGCGCGTGCCCAGCAGGCGGCGCAGCAGCGCGCCCCAGGCCAGTGCGAAAGTGGCAGGCACCAGGCCGTGCCATAGCGTCATGCTCAGGGCAGCAGGTGCATCCAGTGCTGGTGAAAGCAGGCAGGCAATGGCGCCTACCGCGCACAACACCGGCACGGCCAAGGGCCAGCCCAGCATCAGCAGCACCAGGCAGGCGCCTGACCACTGCAGCTGCAATGGCATGCGCGTCAGTGTGGGCAACGCCCACAGCCAGGGCAGAAAGACCAGGCAGGCCAGCAGTGGTGTCCACAGGGCGCAGGGGGCGCCGTGCGACTCGTGTGCCAGCGGGCGCTGGGCACCCAGCATGCGCCAGGGCCGCAGCAGCAGCGCGAGCGCCAACAAGAGCAGGGTGAGGACGGTATCGAGCCACATAGCAAAGAAGGAGAGGCGCTGAAAACGCTCCTATCATGATAGCTGCTTGCGCTTGCTAGGCAAGGCCTGGAGGCACTTTAGGCATGTAAAGCCTGCGGGCAGGTGCCGGGTATTCACTCTTGGCCGGGAGCGGTGCATGCGCGTAGCGACAAGGCACAAAAAAAGCACTTGCTTTTAAGGGCAAGTGCTTTGATTGGTAGGCGCGATTGGACTCGAACCAACGACCCCCACCATGTCAAGGTGGTGCTCTAACCAGCTGAGCTACGCGCCTGTGTTTGTTCGAGAAGCTGCGATTCTAGCAATAAAAAAAGCGTGTTTTCGGCAAACTGCAAAAAATCTCAGCGTCGCCGCGCCGAGCGCACGCCTTGCACGCCTGCAACGATGGCCAGCACTTTGTTCAGTCGCCCGGAATCTGTCACTTCAACCGTGAACGTCATCCACGCAGTGCCCTTGACGGATTGGGTCTGTACGCCAATCACGTTGGTTTTCTCGCGCGCAAACACGTCGGAGATGTCGCGCAGCAAGCCCTGGCGGTCGCTGGCCTCCACGGCCACATCCACCGGGTACACCGTCGAGGACAGTTGCGTGGCCTTGGGCAGGCCCCAGGCCACGTCAATCACCCGCTCTTCGTTGCGTGCGGACATTTCGCGGAAGTTGCGGCAATCGGCACGGTGCACGCTCACACCTTTGCCGCGCGTGACGAAGCCACGAATATCGTCTGGAGGGGCGGGGCGGCAGCATTTGGCCAATTGCGTCATCAGCGAGTCCACTCCCACGACCAACACCCCGGCTTTGGAGCCGCTGGCACTGTGGCGTGGTTTACGGATCAGCAGGGGCTCGGGTGCGCTGCTCTCTGCTTCGCTGGGGCGCAGCAGGTTTTCGATGTTGCGCAGCGAGTATTCGTCTTTGCCAACCACTTCGAACAGCGCATCGGCGGTTTTGAAGCCCAATTGCGTGGCCAGGTCGTCGAGTTTGAAGGCGGTTTTGCCTTCTCGCTGCAATAATTTTTCTACGGCTTCACGGCCACGCGCTACGGTTTCGTGCAGCGCCTGGGCGTTGAACCAGGCACGCACTTTGGCGCGCGAGCGGTTGCCTACCAGGTAACCCAGTTCGGGGTTGAGCCAATCGCGCGAGGGTCGGCCCTCTTTGACGGTGATGATCTCCACCGTCTGCCCGCTTTGCAGCGGCGTGTTCAACGCCACCATGGTGCCATCAACGCGTGCCCCCCGGCAGCGGTGCCCCAGGTTGGTATGCACGGCGTAGGCAAAGTCCACCGGCGTGGCGCCTTGTGGCAGCTCAATCACCGCGGCATCAGGGGTGAGCACGTAGATGCGGTCTTCAAACAGGTGGCTGTGGCTGGTGTCGGCCATATCCTGGCCCCAGGCCAGCAGTTGGCGCAGCACGGCGATTTTGGCGTCATATTCCCCGGTGGCTGAGACTCCGGCGTAGCCTTTGGTGCCAGCTTCCTTGTAGGCCCAGTGCGCCGCCACGCCATGCTCGGCATGGTCGTGCATGGCTTGGGTGCGGATTTGGATTTCCGTGGCCCGTCCATCGCCATCGCGCACCACGGTGTGCAGCGATTGGTAGCCATTGGGCTTGGGGCGGGCGATGTAGTCGTCAAACTCTTCCGGGATGGACTCGAAGTGCTCGTGTACCCACGACAGCGTGGCGTAGCAGTCTTTCACTGAGGGCACGATCACGCGCAGCGCCCGGATGTCGTACACCTGATCGAAAGGCAGCGACTTGCCGCGCATTTTTTTGACGATGCTGTAGATGTGCTTGGGCCGCCCCGACACCGTGGCGCTGATCGAGCGGGCGCGCAGCTCGGCCTCCAGGCGTGTGCGCAGCTGCTCCATGTAGGTTTCGCGCTCAATGCGTTTTTCATCGAGCAGGCGGGCAATGTGCTTGTAGGTGTCGGGCTCCAGGAAGCGAAACGACAGGTCTTCCAGCTCCCATTTGATTTGCCATATACCCAGGCGGTTGGCCAGCGGGGCAAACACTTCTTGCGCTTCGCGGGCAATGCTGGGAGGCACGGGGCGCTTGCTGGCCGCGTAGTAGCGCAGCGTTTGCAGGCGCGAGGCCAGGCGCAGCAGCACCACGCGCAAATCGCGCGAAAAGCCCAGCAGCATCTTGCGCACGTTTTCGGTTTGCAGGGCGGCATCGTCCACGTGCTGCTCGACCGATTCGGCCTCACGCGCTTGCTGCTGCACGCGCATCAGCTTGTTGGTTTCTACGGCCAACGTGGCGAAGTTGTCGCCAAAGGCCTTGGCAATCACTTCTTGCGGACGGTTCAGGTGTACGCAGGCATGCACCAGATAAATAGCTGCCTGCATGGCTTCAGAGCCACCAATGTCACGCAAGATGGCGGCTACGGCGTCGGCGTGTGCCAGGGTGTTTTCACCGGTTTCCATGGCCTCGCTGGCCAGCAGGGGCTCGGCAAAAGCGCGTGCGCGCGCCAGTGCCTGCTCCTGGTGGGGCAGGGTGCCGGCGGTGGCTTGCATCACGGGCGCAAGTGCAGCAGCCGGGGGGGCTGCATCAGGCGATTGGGCCGGACTGGTCAAACTTCTCATGCGGTCTCCAGCAAAAAGCGGCTCACCACGGCGACTTGGTCGGGTGTGACCAGGGTGGGGGCATGGCCCACCGCAGCAAATTCCACCAGCTGGGCGCGCGGCCCACGCTCGGTCATGGCACGGGCGGTGGCGGCGCTGAGCAGGTCAGACTGCGCCCCGCGCAACACCAGGGTGCGGGCGCTGATCTGGTCGTACAACTGCCACAGCGCCTGTTCTGCGGTGGGGGCGCTCTCGGGCGTCATGTGCTGAAAGGCCTGGCCAATGGCGGGGTCGTAATGCAGGCCCCAGCCACCGTCGTCCCGTGGGCGCAGCATGGGGCGCGACAGTGCCAGCCACTCTTGCTGGCTGTGGGGGCCAAAACCGCTGGAGATGCGCCACAGTGCTTCAGCGCCTTGCTCCACGCTGTCAAAGCGCGGGTTCTGGCCTACGTAGCTGGCAATGCGGCTGAGCGCGGGCCACTCTAAGGAGGGGCCCACGTCATTGAGCACCAGGCGCGTGAAGGGCAGCGGCGCTGGCAGCAGCGGCTGGCCAGCCAGCGCCATGCCGATCAAGCCGCCCATGCTGGTGCCCACCCAATCGAGCCGCGTGATGGGGCTGTTGGCGTGCAGCTGCGCCAGCAGGGCGAGTATGTCGGCGGCGTACTGTGGCACCTGGTAGTGCGCGGGGTTGGCCAGCCAGTCGCTGTGGCCACGGCCCACCACGTCGGGGCACACCACGCGCATATGCGGCGCCAGGTGCTGCGCCAGCACGTCAAAGTCGCGCGATTGGCGCGTCAGGCCATGCACGCACACGAGCACATGGGGGTGGTCAGGATTCCCGGTGGCATTCCATTCCCAGTAGGCCATGCGGTGCGCGGCCTCATGTCCGGCCACAGGAGAGGCGGCAGCGCCGGGGCACCATACGTAGTTCAGCTTAGGTTCAATCATGGGTTCGGGGGCATGGAAGTTGGCCCAATAATGCTTGGGTCGATGTGCAATTTTGAACCCAATTTATCTGGAGAATTTTGATGCTGAAAGGCAAAACTGCGTTGGTGACTGGTTCGACCAGCGGGATTGGTCTGGGTGTGGCCCAGGCGCTGGCGGCGCAAGGCGCCCATATCGTGATGAACGGCTTTGGCGAGGTCGATGCACCGCGCGCTGCCATCGAGGCTGCAGGCCAGACCCACGGCGTGCGCGTGGGCTACCACGGCGCCGACATGAGCCGTGCCAGCGAGATTGAAGACATGATGCGCTACGCCAGCGCCGAGTTTGGCCGGGTGGATATTTTGGTGAACAACGCTGGTATTCAGCATGTGGCCAGCGTGCAGGATTTCCCACCAGAAAAGTGGGATGCCATCATCGCCATCAACCTCACCAGCGCCTTCCACACCACGCGCCTGGCGCTGCCAGCCATGCTGGCCGCTGGCTGGGGGCGCATCATCAACGTCGCTTCGGTGCATGGCTTGGTGGCCTCGGCGCACAAGTCGGCCTATGTGGCGGCCAAGCACGGCATTGTCGGCCTGACCAAGGTGACGGCGCTGGAAAACGCCACCACCGGCGTGACCTGCAATGCCATTTGCCCGGGCTGGGTACTCACCCCGCTGGTGCAAAAACAGGTCGATGCCAAGGCTGCGCAGCACGGCATTTCTAACGAAGAAGCGACCAAGCTGCTGCTGGGCGAAAAAGAGCCGTCCATGCAGTTCACCACGCCCGAAGAGCTGGGTGCGCTGGCGGTGTTCTTTTGCTCGCCTGCGGCGAGCAACGTGCGCGGCGTGGCCTGGAACATGGACGGCGGCTGGACGGCGCAGTAAATTTTTTGTGGGCAAGAATGCTCTTGAAATAAGAGCTGCTTGCGCTTGCCTAGCAAGGCTTAGAGCCTGTTTTGATGCATAAAAGCGGCATTCCCGGTGGAAATGCCGCTTTTTTCTTCAGCGCATTCGTGCAGCGCCTGTGTTCAGCGCATTTGCACCGAGCCCGAGACGCGCACCTCCACCTGTGCCTTGCCCGCTTCCACGGGCACAGGGGCTGCGTCGGGCATGGCCATGGCGCGCGCTTCCATGGCGAAGACGCGCGGACGCGGGCCTGGGCCGCTGTCGCTGCTGTGTACCTGCACTTCACGCAGCGTGTAGGCACTGAAGCCAAACTGGCGTGCCAGCTCTTGCGCGCGCTGCTGGAATTGGGCAATGGCCTGGGCCTGGGCCTGGCCTTCGGCGCGGCTGCGGGCCTCGGGCGAGAGGCCAAACTCCACCTGGCTGATGGTCAGGCCCTGCACCTTGGCTGCGGTGGCGGTAATGCGGGCAAAGTCACGCCCTTGCAGCACCAATTCGGCACGACCTTGCCAGCCGGTGATTTGCCCGGCCTGGCTGTAGCGTGGAAACAGGCCAAACGCGCCCGTACGCACATCCAGCTGCCCTGGCTGGGCCTGGCGGCGGGCCTCTTGCAGCGCGCTGTCGAGCAGCTGTTGCAGTTGCGCTTGGACGGTGGACGCGTCTTTGCCCTCGCGCGTGGTGGACAGCGTCAGCACCAGCAAATCCTGCACGGCTTCGGCGCTGGCAGCGGCCGTCAGCTGCAGCACATTGCTTTGGATACTGCTAGGTACACCTTGAGCAAAAGCGGCTCCAAAGCCCGCCAGCAAAGCGCTAGCAGCTATGATTTTTGAGGTTTTCGACATCCTTGCTTCCTTTCAAAAGGTACGATGGCCCGCAACGGCGGCACAATCCTTGCATTGTGCGCTGCGCGTTTGCAGCGTTTTTCCATTTTCAGTCTGACTCTCGACATGGCCACAAGCTCCACTCCCCGTGCCGACAAAATTTTGATCGTCGATGATGACGCACGCATCCGCGACCTGCTGCGCCGCTACCTGGCGCAAGAAGGCTTTGAGGTCATGATGGCCGAAGACGGCAAGGCCTTGAACCGCATTTTGCTGCGCGAAAGCGTGGATCTGATCGTGCTCGATCTGATGATGCCCGGCGAAGACGGCCTGTCGATCTGCCGCCGTCTGCGCGCCGCCAACGACCGCACGCCCATCATCATGCTCACCGCCAAGGGGGAAGACGTGGATCGCATCGTCGGCCTGGAAGTGGGGGCGGACGATTACCTGGGCAAGCCCTTCAACCCGCGCGAACTGCTGGCACGCATCCACGCCGTGCTGCGCCGCCGCCCGCCGCAAGAAGCGCCTGGTGCGCCCTCAGGCGAGAACGAAGTGGTGTCGTTTGGCCCCTTCATGTTCGATATGGGCACGCGCACGCTGCAGAAAAATGGCGAAGAGCTGCCCTTGACCACCGGCGAATTTGCCATGCTCAAGGCCCTGGTGCGCCACCCGCGCCAGCCGCTGTCGCGCGAAAAGCTGGCCCTGCTGGCGCGTGGGCGCGAGTTCGAGCCCTTTGACCGCAGCCTGGATGTGCAGGTCTCGCGCCTGCGCAAGCTCATTGAGGTGGACGCCACTGCGCCGCGTTACATCCAGACCGTGTGGGGCGTGGGCTACGTGTTCGTGCCCGATGGCGCGCACTGAGTCGCCCTCGACGGCCTGGCCCATCCATCCCGACGACCAGGCCGACGCCTTCGACGCCCCCCTGCAGCCGCCCGAGCACGAGGCGGCCCAGGGCGCGCGCAAAGGGCTGGGCGCAGGTTGGGGCCTGACGCTGGGGTTGAACCTTTTTTGGCGCACCTTTTTGTTGCTGGCGCTGCTGCTGGCGGGCAGCATCTGGTCGTGGGTGCAAACCCTGCGGGCGCTGGAGTTTGAGCCGCGCGCGGCGCACACGGCGCAGCAAATCACATCGCTGGTCAACCTCAGCCGCGCAGCGCTGCTGCACACCGACCCCCCCACCCGCGCGGCGCTGCTGCACGATATGGCGGTGCAAGAGGATGTGCGCATCGTGGCCCGCAGCACCGCCGACAGCTACCAGCCCTTGAAAGAGGGCGTGCTGGCGCAGCGCCTGTGCGAGGCGCTGGCACTGCGCCTGGGCGCAGACACCGTGGTGGCGCGCCAGGTCAACGGCCAAGACGGCCTGTGGGTCAGCCTCTCGGTGGATGGTCAGCCGCACTGGCTGCACATGAGTGCAGCGCGTTTCACGCCGGCCAGTGGCCGTATGTGGCTGGTGTGGCTGGTGCTGGCCACGCTGCTGTCGCTGGTGGGGGCGGCGCTGATTGCCTGGCTGGTGAACAGCCCGCTCAAGCAGCTCTCGCATGCTGCCAACCGGGTGCGCGATGGCGATTTTGCTGCCAGCCACCTCGACGAAGCGGTGGCCACCAGCGAGATCCGCGAGGTCAACATTGGATTTAACCGCATGGCCCAGCGCCTGGCCAAGCTGGAGCAAGACCGCGCCGTGATGCTGGCGGGCATTTCGCACGATTTGCGCACGCCGCTGGCGCGATTGCGCCTGGAAACCGAAATGAGTGTGGAAGACGATATTGCGCGCGAGCACATGGTGGCCGACATCGTGCAGCTGGACGCCATCATCGACAAATTCCTCGACTACGCCCGCCCTGACCACGTACACCTGGTGCCCGTGAACCTGCACGCCGTGGTGGCCTCGTGCATGTACGCGGTGCAAGACCACCGCGAGCTGCAGGTGTCGATGCAGGTGCCCGAAGACCTGAACGTGATGGCAGATGAGGTGGAGCTGGCACGCGTCATCTCCAACCTGCTGGAAAACGCCCGCCGCTACGCTAAAACCCCCGACACCGACATCACCACCGTCGAGATTGCGGCCAAGGCGCGCGACAACTGGGTGCTGATCAAAATCCGCGACCACGGCAAAGGCGTCTCGCCCGAGCAGCTGACCAACCTCACCAAGCCTTTTTTTCGCGGCGATTCGGCGCGTACGGCGGCCGCAGGTGCGGGCCTGGGTTTGTCGATTGTGGACAAGACGGTGCAGCGCATGGGCGGAATGTTCGCCCTGGCCAATGCCAGCTCGGGCGGGCTGGTGGCGCACATTCAGCTAGAGCGCGCCCACGATCAGCCCAAGGGCGAAGACCCCAAACAGCGCTTGCAGCGCCCCCAGGTGAAGCGCCACCTGCCACCACGCTACGGCGCTGACCACGCCCCCCCTCCTGCGGCCTGAGCGGCGCGCGTGCCGCGCGACACTAGGTGCGTGCCACCAGCAGTGCCACGGCACGTGCCTCAATGGCCGCGCCCTGGCCCACCGGCCCCAGGCGCTCGGCGGTTTTGGCCTTGATGTTGAGCTGGCCTGGCTGCAGCTCAAGCGCCTGGGTAATGCGCTCGCGCATCAGCGGAATGTGCGCTGCCAGGCGCGGCGCCTGGGCAATGATGGTGCTGTCCAGATTGCCCACGTTCCAGCCCGCAGCGCGCACGCGGCGCAGTGCTTCTACCAGCAAGAGCATGGAATCGGCACCGCGAAACTCGGCGGCGCTGTCAGGAAAGTGGCTGCCAATATCGCCCAGCGCGGCCGCGCCCAGCAGCGCATCAGTGAGGGCGTGCAGCAGCACGTCGGCATCGGAGTGGCCCAGCAGCCCCTGGGGATGCGCCAGCGTTACGCCGCCCAGCACCAGCGCGCGCCCAGGCACCAGGGCATGGATGTCCCAGCCTTCACCAATGCGGAAATTCATGCTTGATTCACTCTCAAAATAGTAGCTGCTTGCGCTTGCCTGGTAAGGGCTAGAGCCGAAAAACTATGGAAAAAATGGGTTGATGCCTGCATCCCCCACGGCGGTGCCGCGTACGCCACCAAAGCGTGCCAGCGTGGTGTTTTTGCCGCGCTGCAGCAGCACGGCTTCGGCCAGCAAAAAATCGTCGGGGTAGGTCACTTTGAAGTTTTGCGCCCCGGCTTGCACCAGGCGCGGGTGCAGGCCCAGGGCCTCGATGGCACTGGCTTCGTCCGTGACCACCGTGCCGGCGTGCTCAATGGCATGGCGCAGCACGCCCAGGCGGAACATTTGCGGCGTTTGCGCCAGCCATTTGCTGCTGCGATCTACGGTGGACAGCACGCGCACGCCGCCGGGGCCGTCGCTTGCGGTTTTCAGCGTGTCGGCCAGGGGGTAGCCCAGCAGGCCTCCCACGGCGTCGGGCAGGCAGGCGTCAATCAAGGCGTCAATCCACGCGGGGGTAATGAGGCAGCGCGCGGCGTCGTGAACCAGCACCCAGTCGGTGTCGGCGGCGCCGTGTTCGCTGAGCACGCGCAGGCCCCCCAGCACGGTGGCCGCGCGCGTGGCACCGCCGCAGGGGGCGCAGAAATGGCTGGGTTCGGGATAGGCTTGCAAAAAATCATCGCCCGGGGCCACGGCCACCAAGGTGCGGTGAATGCGCGTGACGGCCGCAAAGGCTGCCAGCGTGTGCAGCACCAGCGGCTGGCCAGCCACAGGCTGGTATTGCTTGGGTAGCAGGGCATCGCTCGCCTGGTTGGCGCCCGCACCCAAGGCGCGCGTGCCGGTGCCTGCGCACGGCAGCAGGCCCCACAGCCGGGGCGGGGTGTGGGTACTGGAAGAGGGCAGGGGGGTCTGGGGCATGGTGGGGGATTCTAGAATCGGCGCCGCTTTGTTTTGACCGCTTTCACTGGCTTTGCCAGCGCTGCCCCCTTTGCCATGCAACTGCCCCACCTCGCCCCCGGCAAGCGTTTTGCCTTGCCCCGCCCCCCCGGCAGCGCCGATGCCTTGCTGCTGGCCCATCTGGCCCAGCGTGAAGTTGGCCAGCAGCGCCGCTGCGCCATCGTCTGTGCCGACGCCGCCGATGCCCAGCGCCTGCTCGATGAAATGGCGTTTTTCGCCCCCGAGCTGCGCTGCGCGCTGTTCCCCGACTGGGAAACGCTGCCCTACGACCACTTTTCGCCGCACCAGGATTTGATTAGCGAGCGCCTGTCGGCGTTGTGGCGCATCAGCCAGGGTGAGGCCGATGTGGTGCTGGTGCCTGCCACCACGGCGCTGTACCGGCTGGCGCCGCCCGCGTTTTTGGCGGGCTACACCTTTCACTTCACCAGCGGGCAAAAGCTCAACGAAGACAAGCTGCGTGCCCAGCTCACCCTGGCGGGCTACCAGCACGTCAGCCAGGTGGTGAGCCCGGGCGAGTACGCCGTGCGCGGCGGGCTGATCGACCTGTTTCCCATGGGTTCGCTGCAGCCCTACCGGGTGGATTTGTTCGATGACGAAATCGACTCCATCCGCACCTTCGACCCCGACAGCCAGCGCAGCCTCTACCCCGTGCCTGAAGTGCGCCTGTTGCCGGGGCGCGAGTTCCCGATGGACGAAGCCGCGCGCACGCGCTTTCGCCAGCGCTGGCGCGAGCTGCTGGAGGGCGACCCGACCAAAAGCCGCATTTACAAAGACATGGGCCAGGGCATTGCTACGGCAGGCATTGAGTACTACTTGCCGCTGTTTTTTGACGATACCGCCACGGTGTTCGACTACCTGGGCGAAACCGCCACGCTGGTGCTGCACGGCGATTTGGAAGCAGCGTTCCAGCGCTTTTGGCAAGACACGCGCGAGCGCCACCGCCTGCTGGCGGGCGATCCCGAGCGCCCGGCCTTGCCACCGGAGGCGCTGTTCTTAACTTCAGAGCAGTTCTACCAGCGCGCCAAAAGCTGCGCCCAGCTGGCGCTGCGCCCCGCCACCGCCGAAGCCCCGGCGCAAGACAGCTTCGCCCAAAGTCTGCCCGAGCTGACGGTGGTGCGCGGGGCCGATGACCCGCTGGCCCGTTTGCAGGCCCATCTCAAAGGCAGCGCGCAGCGCGTGCTCATCTTGGCCGAGAGCAGTGGGCGGCGCGAGAGCCTGCTGGACTTTTTGCGCGCCTCGGGCCTGAACCCGCCCGCGTTTGACAGCCTGGCCGACTTTTTGCAAGCCACGCCAGAAAAAGTGGGCATGGCCACGGCCGCGCTGGCCGCGGGCTTTGCCTGGCCTGAGCAAGGCGTGGACTTTGTCACCGAAACCGAGCTGTTTGCTGCCGGGCCCACTACGCGCCGGCGCAAAAAGCAAGAGCAGGTCAGCGATGTGGAAGCGCTCATCAAAGACCTGAGCGAGCTGAACGTGGGCGATCCGGTGGTCCACAGCCAGCACGGCATTGGCCGCTACCGGGGCCTGGTTCACATGGACATGGGCGACAAAAACCCCGACGGCAGCCCCGCGCTGCAAGAGTTTTTGCACCTGGAATATGCCGACAAAGCCGTGCTCTATGTGCCCGTCAACCAACTGCAGCTCATTGGCCGCTACACCGGCGTGAGTGCCGACGAAGCGCCGCTGCACCGCCTGGGCAGCGGCCAGTGGGAAAAAGCCAAGCGCAAAGCAGCCGAACAGGTGCGCGACGCTGCCGCCGAGCTGCTCAACATTTATGCCCGCCGTGCGGCACGCCAGGGCCACGCTTTCCGCTACAGCCCCAGCGACTATGAACAGTTCGCCAACGATTTTGGCTTTGAGGAAACGGCGGACCAAAATGCTGCCATCCACGCCGTCATCCAAGACATGATCAGCCCCCGGCCCATGGACCGCCTGGTGTGCGGTGATGTGGGCTTTGGCAAAACCGAGGTGGCGCTGCGCGCCGCGTTTGTGGCCGTGACGGGTGGCAAGCAGGTGGCCTTTTTGGCGCCCACCACGCTGCTGGCTGAGCAGCACTACCAAACGCTGGTGGATCGCTTTGCGCGCTGGCCGGTGAAAGTGGCCGAGGTGTCGCGCTTTCGTTCGAGCAAAGAGGTCAACGCCACCCTCAAAGGCATTGCCGACGGCACGGTGGACATTGTGGTGGGCACGCACAAACTGCTCAGTGAATCCACCCAGTTCAAAAACCTGGGCCTGCTCATCATTGACGAAGAACACCGCTTTGGTGTGCGCCACAAAGAGGCCATGAAGCAGCTGCGCGCCGAGGTGGACGTGCTCACGCTCACGGCTACGCCCATTCCGCGCACCATGGGCATGGCGCTGGAGGGGCTGCGTGACCTTTCGGTGATTGCCACCGCGCCGCAGCGGCGCTTGGCCATCAAAACCTTTGTGCGCAGCGAAGGCACGGGGGTGATCCGCGAGGCCGTGCTGCGCGAATTGAAGCGCGGCGGCCAGTGCTACTTTTTGCACAATGAAGTGGAAACGATTGAAAACCGGCGGCAAAAGCTCGAAGAAATCTTGCCAGAGGCGCGCATTGCCATTGCCCACGGCCAGATGCCTGAGCGCGAGCTGGAAAAAGTGATGCGCGACTTTGTGGCGCAGCGCTACAACATCTTGCTGTGCTCCACCATCATTGAAACTGGCATTGACGTGCCCACGGCCAACACCATCGTCATCTCGCGCGCCGACAAATTCGGCCTGGCGCAGTTGCACCAGTTGCGTGGCCGGGTGGGCCGCAGCCACCACCAAGCCTATGCCTACCTGATGGTGCCCGACCTCGACGGCCTGACCAAGCAGGCCCAGCAGCGCCTGGAGGCCATCCAGGCCATGGAAGAGCTGGGCAGCGGCTTTTACCTGGCCATGCACGACCTGGAAATTCGCGGCGCAGGCGAGGTGCTGGGTGAGAGCCAAAGCGGCAACATGCTGGAAGTGGGCTTTCAGCTCTACAACGAAATGCTGGCCGAGGCCGTGCGCTGCCTGAAAAACGGCCAGGAGCCCGATTTGCTCGCGCCCTTGCAAGCGGCCACCGACATCAACCTGCATGCCCCCGCGCTCTTGCCCGACGACTACTGCGGCGATGTGCATTTGCGCCTGTCGTTTTACAAAAAGCTGGCCACGGCCAAAACCAGTGCGCAGATTGACGCCCTGCTAGAAGAATTGGTGGACCGCTTTGGCAAGCTGCCCCCACAGGCGCAAACCTTGCTCGACGTACACCGCCTGCGCGTGCTGTGTGCGCCCTACGGTGTGGTCAAAGTCGATGCCACGCCGGGGCAAATCACCATCAGCTTCAAGCCGCAGCCGCCGGTCGATCCCATGGCCATCGTGGCGCTGATCCAGAAAAACAAGCACATCAAGCTGGTGGGCAACGAGAAGCTGCGCATCGAACGCGCCTTGCCCGAGCCCGGTGCCCGTGCGCAGCAGGTGCGTGAGCTGCTGCGCAGCCTGGGTCAACCACTGGAGCCTACCAAAGCCTCTCAAAAATAAGAGCACCTTGCGCTTGCCTGGAGCGGCTCAGAGTGTGTTTTTGCTCACAAAAACCCTTTCGCGCCGGGCCGTTACGGGCCACTGCACCGCGCCGCCTTGAGGCTCTGTTATGGTGCGCCAGCCTGGCGCCTGGCTGATCCGGCCCACGGCAACCCTTTACTGCGCAGCCCGCCCGGGCTGCGCACCAGCCTTGACACAGGGCCCAGGCCCTCTATGACCACCACTCTTTGCTCTTTGGGAGAAAAATGAACGGGTTGACACAGATGAAAGTGGGCACCAAGCTCATCCTCGGGTTCTTGGTTGTCGCGTTGATTGGCGCCATCATCGGCGTGCTGGGCATTCTCAAAACCAGCGAACTCAGCGACCTGGCCCGCCTGATGTACGAGCGTGAAATGACGGGCGGTCAGCAGATTGCCACGGCCAACATGGACATGATCGAAGCTACGCGCTCGGTGCGCAGCGCCATGCTGGCACCCACTGAGCAAGAACGTGCCCGTCACCTCAGCGACATGCAGCAGCGCCTGGACAAGTCCAAAGCCGGGCTGGCCGCATCCGGGGCTTTTTTCTATACGCCTGCAGGCAAGGCCGAGTTGGCCGAAACCATCCGGGCACTGGAGGCCTACGAGGTGATTGCCAAAGAGATGGCCGCCAAGCTGGCCAACGATCCCCTGCCTGAGCTGGGCAGCGCCGCGCAGCATTTGTTCGGTGCCGGTGCGCCCGCCGCCAACAAGCTCAGTGCGCAAATAAACCAGTTGGTCCAGCGCAAAGGTGCCAATGCGAAAGACCTGAACGATGCAACCAACGTCATTTACGCCAACATTCGCAACCTGCTGATCGTTCTGACCTTGGGCGGCGTGCTGGCAGGCGTAGCCCTTGGTATGTTGATCACCCGCAGCCTCACGCGCCAACTGGGCGGTGAACCTGCCGACGTAGCTGCTGCCGCCAACGCCATTGCTGCGGGTGACCTCACCACCACCATCGATACCAGCCAGGCCCGTCAGGGCAGTGTGGTGCATGCCATGCACGAAATGCAGGTGGCGCTGCGCCGCATCGTCAGCACCGTGCGTGCCAGCAGCGACAGCATTGCCACGGGTGCCCACCAAATTGCCACCGGCAACAGCGACCTGTCGCAGCGCACCGAAACCCAGGCCAGCAACCTGGAAGAAACAGCGGCGTCGATGGAAGAAATTGCCAGCACCGTGCAAACCAGTGCAGACACCGCGCGCCAAGCCACGCAACTGGCCACCAGCGCCAGCCAGGCCGCCACGCAAGGCGGCGAGGTCATGCAGCAGGTGGTGCAGACCATGGAGCAGATCAACACCGCTTCGCGCAAGATTGCCGACATCATTGGCGTGATCGATGGCATCGCTTTTCAGACCAACATCTTGGCGCTGAACGCTGCGGTGGAAGCGGCGCGTGCGGGCGAGCAAGGCCGGGGCTTTGCCGTGGTGGCTTCCGAGGTGCGCAGCCTGGCTGGCCGCAGTGCCGAAGCGGCCAAAGAAATCAAGGCCTTGATTGGCAACAGCGTGGAGAAAGTGGACGCGGGCAGCCGTCTGGTCGATACCGCTGGCAACACCATGCAGCACCTGGTGCAGGAAGTGCAGCGCGTCACCGACCTGATCCGTGAAATCAGTGCCTCTACCAGTGAGCAAACGGTGGGCATTGGCCAAGTCAGTGAAGCCGTGGCGCAGCTCGATCAGGTGACGCAGCAAAACGCTGCGTTGGTGGAAGAGTCGGCTGCTGCCGCCGCCAGCTTGAACCAGCAGGCACAGCAATTGGTACAGGCCGTGGCCGTGTTCCAACTGGGCCGCCACGAAACGCGCAGTGCCAGCCCTGCCGCTGCCCGGCCCGCCGCCGCAGCGGCCCCTCAGCCCCGCGTGAGCCGCCCGGTGGCTGGCGCCAAACGCCCACCCCAAGCCAGCGCGAGCGCCGCACCTGCCGCGCTGGGCAAGCAGGCCGCCCCCGCACCGCAGCCTGCTCCGGCGCCCGCCACCCGCATTGCGGCAGCCCCCGCCAGCAGCAGCACCAACGACGATTGGGAAACCTTCTGATGCGGTGTGCTGTAAAAATAATAGCTGCTCGCGCTTGCTAGATAAGGCTTAGCGGCTGTTTTTGACCTTAAAAATAGCCCCTGGCAAGCGCAGCGGGCGCTCAAGGCCGTGCCAGGTGCTGTTCAGCACCTTGGTGTGGGTTGTTTGGGGTATCAAAAAGGCTTCTAAGCCCCGCTAAATAAGCGCAAGCAGCTATTTATTTCATAGTTCTTGCCTGGCTTGGTGCGTCAACCCCGGTTGCGCAGGCCTTTGCCGGGGCGGCCCATCTTGCGCTCGCGCTCGCGCTCGGCTTTGCGCGCCAGGCGCTGTTCTTCTGCGCGCTGTGCCTGGGCCTGCCACAGGGCAAATTCTTGTGGGGTTTCCAGCGTCACACGGCCCAGTGCGCCGCTGCGAAAGTCGGTCAGCACCAGCTCGGCAGTTTTTTGGATGTTGACCCGGCCACCGGCCATCATGGCGCCGCGCTTGCGGCCAATTTCTTCCAGCAATGCGTCGTCGGCCAGCGCAGCCACGGCAGCCGGGCTGTGCGTGAGCTTGTAGCGCGCGATCAGCGCCGGGGCGTAGTGGCGCTGCAGGTAGGCCAGCAGTTCCAGCGCCACCAGCTCTTCGTCGTAGGCATTGCGCCCCACGGCACCGCTGGCCGCCAGGTTAAAGCCGCTTTGCGTGACGGTGATGCGTGGCCACAGCATGCCGGGGGTGTCCCACAGGTAAAAGTCGTCGGCCACGATGAGGCGCTGCTCTTGCTTGGTAATGCCTGCCTCGTCGCCCGTTTTTGCTTGGGCCTTGCCGACCAAGCTGTTCATCAGCGTGGATTTGCCCACGTTGGGCACGCCACAGGCCAGCACCCGCATGGGGCGTGACAGGCCCCGGCGCCCTGGCGCCAGTGCCTGGCAGGCGGCCAGCAGGCGCTGCGCCGGGGCGCGATCGCTGGCGTCCAGGGCAATGGCCTGGGTGGCGGGGCGCTCGTTGTACCACTGCAACCAGGTGGCGGTGCGGTCGGGATCGGCCAAGTCTTGCTTGTTCAGCACCTTGAGCGTGGGGCGGTGACTGGTCAGCTCGGCTAGCAAAGGGTTGGCACTGGAGGCCGGCAAGCGTGCATCGAGCAGCTCCAGCACCACATCAATGTCTTTGATGCGCTGGTCAATCGCTTGGCGCGTCAGGTGCATATGACCGGGAAACCACTGGATGGAACTCATAAAAACTCAGGCAATCGTTGGAGCCCGCAAAGGGCAGGGGGCACAGAGTGGCCCAGGCAGGGGCACGCGTTGTCTCTCGGTGTGTGAGTGGCGCGCCAATAAAAAAGCGCGCTACTCAAGGAATAGCGCGCTTTGTGTATGTTGTGGTGGGTCGTGCAGGATTCGAACCTGCGACCAACGGATTAAAAGTCCGCTGCTCTACCAACTGAGCTAACGACCCACGGCTTTGTTTAAAAGCTGAAGCTGGAATTATAGGGCACGTTTTTTGCCATCTTGAGAAATTTTTGAAATTTCTTCCAAAACCCAGCCTGCCGCACACTGGCCAAACGTGGCCGTGACGGCCACCGCCGAGCCGTAGCCGTGGCAGTTCAGGCTGCCATCGGTGGAGGGCAGGGCGCACGAGGGGTCTGGTGGCGCCACGGATTCCCGGCTGAAAACGCAGGCGACACCGATTTTGCGACCTTCTCGCGGGGCGGCATGGTGCTTGCGCAGCTGGTAGCGCAATTGCGCCAGCAGGGGGTCATGGGTGACCTGGGCCAGATCGTCAATGTCCACTTTGTGCGCAAGGCGCTTGCCGCCAGCCGCGCCAGCGCTGATGAACAGCTTGCGCTGGCTGCGCGCCCATTGGGCCATGGCCACCTTGGCGCGCACCTGATCGCAGGCATCAATGACGGCATCTACGTCCGCACCCAGCAGGGCAGGCCAATTGCTGGGCTCGACAAACTCCTCTACGCAACGCACTTCGCAACCGGGGTGGATGTCGGCAATGCGTTCGCGCATGGCTTGTACTTTTGCTTGGCCGAGTGTGCTGCCCAGTGCGTGCACCTGGCGATTGATGTTCGATTCCGCAATGTGATCCAGGTCAATCAAGGTGAGCCGCCCGACGCCACTGCGTGCCAGTGCTTCTGCGGCCCACGAACCTACCCCGCCGACCCCTACGACGGCCACGTGGGCTGTGCGAATGGCTTGCGCTGGCGCAGTGCCATACAGCCGCTGCAGGCCAGCAAAGCGGCGCTGGAGGTCTGCGTTGTCCATCGTCACGGTGGTCACTTCAAGCGCGCCAGGCGCTCTTTCGCGGCCACAGCAGCTTCAGCTTGCGGATAGGCCTTGATCAGGTCTTCCAGTGTTTTTCGTGCGCCACGGCTGTCTTTGAGTTCGATTTGGCAGTTGGCAATCGACAGCGCAGCTTCAGGCGCACGTGCATGGTTGGCATTGGCCGTGAGCAGGGCTTTGAAATTGCCAATCGCTTCTTTGTAGTCACGCGTGGCGTATTGGGCATTGCCAAGCCAAAAGCGTGCAGAAGGGGTGTAGCCACTGCGTGGGTAGGTTTTGGCGAAGTTGCTGAAGGCTTGCACAGCTTCCGGGAATTTACCGGCACGGAACACCTCCAGGGCGGCATCGAAATCGCGCTTTTCTGCTGGATCGGCCTGGAATTGCTGGCCATCCAAGGTGACTTGCACGGGCTCAAACTGGCGCAGACGTTCGTCCACGCCTTGCGCAATGTCTTTCTGGCGGCGCTGCAGTTCGGCTACTTCGCGTTGAAGCTGTTCGTTTTGTCCTCGCAGTTTGGCTTGTTCGGCGCGCAGCATCTCGATCTGATTTTGCAGTTCGAGCAAACTGCGCCGCAGTTGCGTGGTGTCGTCACCACTGCGTTGGCTGCCGTGGGTTAGTGCATCCACACGCTGGCGCAACTCCAAAATAGCCCGACGTGCTTCGTCATCTTCAAACAGTGCTGCGCGTGCAGGCAATGCGCCCAGGCACAGGGCCACGGCCACGGCCACGGCCAAGCCTAAGTGGCTCCACAGGCGTGGGCATGAGGAGGGGGTGAGCGCGCGCAGCATCAGCGGTAGGAAATTTCAACGCGGCGGTTTTGCGAGCGTGCATCGTCATTCGTGCCTGCTACAGCGGGTTTTTCCTTGCCGTAGCTGATGGCTTCCATGGAGCCATCGGCCACACCCAGCAGGGCCAGGGAGCGGCGTACGGCTTCGGCGCGGCGCTGTCCCAGGGCCAGGTTGTATTCGCGCCCACCCAGGTCATCGGTGTGGCCTTCCAGCACCACGGTGCGTCCAGGGACAGCTTTGATGAAGCGGGCGTGGGCATCGAGTGTGCTTTGGTATTCGGGTTTGACGACGTAGCTGTCAAAGTCGAAATACACCGTGCGGCTGACACCCATGGGGCCTGCGGTGCTACGGTCAGATTGGCCCAGGTTCACACCCGCGACGCCGCTTTGCGAGGTGGAGCCTGCGTTGGAGCCCATTTGCGATGAGGCAGAGCGGTCTTCCACTGGAGCTTCGTCGAGTTTGACGCCTGTGCTGCAGCCTGCCATCAGGGCAGTGAGAGTCAAGGCGAGAGAAAGGCGTTTGAAGTGTTGCATGGCTGTGGTCAATAAAGAATGAAATGCGGGTAGCACGGCCTGTGTGCAGGGGTGCTCATTGTTTTTGGTAGGGGCCCCAGTCGGGTTCGCGGATGTCGCCATTTTGGCCACTGAGGCGGGCTTTGATTTTGCCGTCCACCGTGGTGGTCATCAGGGCTTCGCGGCCTTGTTGCTGGGTGGCATACACGATCAGTCGGCTGTTGGGTGCAAAACTGGGGCTTTCATCCGTGGTGGTGTCGGTGATGGCGTTGGCGGTGCCGGTCTGCAGATCCATCACGTACAGCTTGAAGCCGCCGCCCACACGAGAGATGTAGGCCAGCCAGTGGCCATCGGGGCTGATGCTCGGGGAGACGTTGTAGTTGCCATGGAACGTCACGCGTTCGGCCTGGCCGCCGCCGGTGCTGACCTTGTAGATTTGCGGGGCGCCGCCGCGGTCGCTGACGAAATAAATCGTGCGGCCATCGCTGGAGAACACGGGCTCTGTATCGATGCCACTGCTTTGCATCAGGCGGCGTGGTTCGCCGCCATTGGCGTCAATGATGTACAACTGCGAGCTGCCATCGCGCGTCAAGGTCACGGCCAGTTGCCTGCCATCTGGTGACCAAGCCGGGGCGCTGTTGGAGCCGCGGAAGTTGGCAATCAAACGCCTTTTTCCTGAAGCCACATCGTGGACGTACACCACGGGTTTGCGCGATTCAAACGACACGTAGGCCAACTGTGTGCCATTGGGCGCCCAGGCGGGGGAAATAATTGGCTCAGGGCTGGCCAGCGCAGCCTGGGAATTCTCACCATCGGCATCTGCCACCCACAGGCTGTAGCGTCCGCTGGCTTTGGTGACGTAGGCAATGCGCGTAGAAAACACCCCGCGCTCGCCGGTGAGTTTTTCGTACACGTAGTCGGCAATGCGGTGCGCCACCAGGCGCAGATCGCCTTGGCCGACGGCAAAACTTTGTCCGCCAAGGTCTTGGTTGCGCACGACGTCCCACAGGCGAAAGCGCACGTCGTAGCGGCCATCGGCCAGGCGCGTAATGCTGCCAGCCACCAGCGAGTCTGCACCCTTTTGCCGCCACAAGGTCACGTCCGGGCGCGATGCTTCATCAATGGCCACGCCGCTGGTATCGACGCCGCGAAATTGCCCGCTGCGTTCCAAGTCGGCGCGCACAATGGCCGAGATGGGCTGAGGGGACTGCCCCTCGCCACGAAAGGGCGCCAGCGCAATCGGCATTTGCGTCAGGCCTACGCCAGTGACCTCGACGCGAAATTGCGCCCATGCGGGCAGAACAGGAAGGCTCACAAGTGCGCCAAGCAGGTTGCGGCGCAAAGGGGACAGCGGCGCAGCCGCAGGCAAGGAGATCATTCGGTCAGAGGTCATTGGGGGCCGTCGGGAACCGTACACAACATGCACTGAGAAGCCAGAGCAAACTGGAATGTTACACACAAGCGCTGTTGGCTTGAGGGTCTGATCAAGAAACCTGTGCTGTGTGCACGCCTAAAATCGCCCCCCTCATGTCAAGCCAAGACCATGGCACGCCCGCCAGCGCGGGCGCAAGTGCCCCTTCCTCCGCCCCCGAGCAACCCACGCCACCCCTGCGAGTGCGCCTGCGTCGCTTGCTGCCGTATTTTGGCCATCAGCGCTGGGTGTGGGTGTTGGCCCTGTGCGGCACGCTGCTGGGCGCTGCGACCGAGCCCTTGATCCCTGCCCTGCTCAAGCCTTTGCTCGACAGCGGCTTCACCGATGGCACGCTGCAGCTGTGGATGGTGCCGCTGGCGATTGTGGGTGTGTTCCTGGTGCGTGGTGTGGCCCAGTTCACCAGCCAATATGCGATTACACGCATTGCCAACGAGGGCATGCTGCTTTTGCGTCAGGCTTTGTTTGAGCGTTTGCTGACGGCGGAAATGGCCTTGTTCACACGCCAGTCTTCCAGTGCGTTGTCCAACACCGTGGTTTACGAAGTGCAAACCGGTGCCACTTTGCTGGTGCAGGCCTTGATGGGCATTTCGCGCGATGGTTTTACGCTGGTGGCGCTGCTGGGTTATTTGCTCTACTTGAATTGGCAACTCACCTTGATTGTGGCTGTGGTGGTGCCCGCGGTGACCTGGATCATGAAAACCTTGTCGCGGCGCTTGTACCGCATTACCAAAGCCAGTCAGCAAGCCACCGATGAGTTGGCCTATGTGGTGGAAGAAAACGTGCTGGCCCACCGCATGGTGCGTTTGCATGGTGCGCAGGCCGTGCAGCAAGAGCGCTTTGGGCAACTCAGCGACAGCCTGCGCCGCTTGGCGCTCAAGGCCACCATTGCCTCGGCAGCCATGACGCCCTTGACGCAGTTGTTGGCGGCCGTGGCGCTGTCCATCGTTATCTGTGTGGCGCTGTGGCAAAGCCGGGCTGGCAGCAGCGAGGCCCATGCGATTACCGTCGGAGGCTTTGCCTCTTTCATCGCTGCGATGTTGATGCTGGTGGCGCCTATGCGGCGTATGGCCGATGTGGCCAATCCGCTCACCCGTGGCGTGGCCGCACTGGAGCGCGGCCTGCAGCTCATCCACGGTACGGCCAGTGAACAAGGCGGCACACACACGCCCCAGCCCGTGCAAGGGGCGTTGGAGTTGCGTGATGTGTCGGTGCGTTTTGGCACGGGCGAACATGCCCCGGCACTCGATCGGGTGAATCTGCAGGTGCGGCCTGGCGAAGTCGTGGCCCTGGTGGGGCCGTCTGGTGCGGGCAAGACCACCTTGGTCAATCTCTTGCCCCGTTTTGTTCTGCCCACCGGGGGCGAGGTGCTGCTGGACGGTGTGGCGCTGCCCGATTGGCAGCTGGATCACCTGCGCGCACAGTTCGCCATGGTCAGCCAAGACGTGGTCATGCTGCACGCCAGCATTGCCGCGAACGTGGCCTTGGGAGCATCGCTGGATGAAACGCGCGTGCAGCAGTGCCTGCAGGCGGCGAATTTGGCCGAACACGTGGCCAGTCTGCCGCAGGGTATGCACACCTTGGTGGGGCACAACGCCTCGCAGCTTTCGGGGGGGCAGCGCCAGCGGCTGGCGATTGCCCGTGCGCTGTACCGCGACGCGCCCATTTTGATTTTGGATGAGGCCACCTCGGCGCTGGACACCGAATCCGAGCGCCTGGTGCAAGAGGCATTGCAGCGCCTCATGCGCGGGCGCACCACCTTGGTGATTGCCCACCGCCTCTCCACGATCGAGCATGCCGACCGCGTGGTGGTGATGCAGCAGGGGCGCATTGCCGAACAAGGCAGCCATGCGCAGTTGCTGGCGCAAGGTGGCTTGTACGCACGGCTGCAAACCCCCACGGCCCTTGCGGACGAACCCTCGCTGGCGCCTTAGGAAGCGTCCATCTGCGATTGCAGATAGTTGGCCAGGCCCACCTGCTCGATCAGGCCGAGCTGGGTTTCAATGTGGTCAATGTGCTCTTCGGTTTCGTCCAGCAGTTTGAGCAGCAGATCGCGCGACACGTAGTCACGCACGCTCTCGCAGTGGGCAATGCCTTCCTTGAGCAGAACCTGCCCGGCTTGCTCTACCTTCAAATCACACGCCAGCACTTCGGGCACATCTTCGCCAATGTTCAGCTTGCCCAGGTCTTGCAAGTTGGGCAGGCCATCGAGCATGAAAATGCGATCCATCAAGGCATCGGCATGCTTCATTTCGTCGATGGATTCTTCGTATTCCTTCTTCGCCAGCTTGTTGAAGCCCCAGTTTTTCAGCATCCGGTAGTGCAGAAAGTACTGGTTAATCGACGTCAGCTCCAGCTTGAGCTGGGCTTGCAGGTAGGAAAGAACTTGTGCGTCACCTTTCATGGCGGGGCTCCTTGGAAAAAAGCCCATTGTCCGCCACCACAAGCCTCTGGGGAATGCGCCCAGACCACAATGCCGTACAGCTAATGCGTGTATGGTGTCGGTGTGGTGGCGCTGCGGCAGTTCACCTGCAGCGGCAAGTGTTTGTATAGTTTTTGCTAATCAGCAAAATCGAATCAATCGATTGGATTGATTCTTCTGGGATGACTAAACTTCAGTCCTGTCATCACTTCAACCCCTAGCGAAAGGAAGCAACCATGTCCCTGATCAACACCCAAGTCCAGCCTTTCAAGACCACCGCCTTCGTCAACCGTGGCGGCAAAGGTGAATTTATCGAGGTGACCGAGCAGTCCCTCAAAGGCAAATGGTCGGTGCTGATTTTCATGCCCGCAGCGTTCACCTTCAACTGCCCCACCGAAATCGAAGACGCTGCCAACAACTACGCCGAATTCCAAAAGGCTGGCGCTGAGGTGTACATCGTGACGACCGACACCCACTTCTCGCACAAGGTGTGGCACGAAACTTCCGACGCTGTGCGCAAGGCCCAATTCCCGCTGGTGGGCGATCCTACGCACCAACTGACCAACGCTTTTGGCGTACACATTGCCGAAGAAGGTCTGGCACTGCGCGGCACCTTCGTTGTCAACCCCGATGGCGTCATCAAGACCATGGAAGTGCATTCCAACGAAATCGCCCGCGACGTGTCGGAAACCCTGCGCAAGCTCAAGGCCGCCCAGTTCACCGCTGCCCACCCTGACCAAGTGTGCCCAGCCAAGTGGAAAGAAGGCGCTGAGACCCTCAAGCCTTCGCTGGACCTGGTTGGCAAAATCTAAGCCCACAACCACCTTCTAGCCGGATCGGTGCAGGGTGCGTGCCACCCTGCCGACCGGCTTTTTTGTACCCTTTTTTTGCTATTTGCCACGCACCCAAGGAGCCTTCATGCTGGACGACCAACTCAAATCCCAACTCGCCACCTACCTGGAGCGTGTGACGCAGCCGTTCGAGCTGGTGGCCTCCCTGGACGAGAGTGAGACCTCGGCGCAGATGCGCGAGCTGCTGACCACCATCCAAAGCCTGCGCAGCGACAAAATCAGCCTGCGCCTGGATGGTCAAGACGCACGCCGTCCGTCGTTCACCTTGCAGCGTGTCGGTACGCAGACCAGCTTGCGCTTTGCGGGACTGCCCTTGGGGCATGAGTTCACATCGCTGGTGCTGGCGCTGCTGTGGACGGGCGGCCATCCACCCAAAATTGAACCCGAACTCATCGAGCAGGCCCAGGCGCTGCAAGGCGACTACCAGTTCGAGGTGTACATGAGCCTGAGCTGCCACAACTGCCCTGACGTGGTACAGGCGCTGTCCCTCATGGCCATCGTGAACCCGCGTGTGCGCACCACCGTCATTGAAGGCGGAGCCTTTGAGCAGGAAGTGAAAGAGCGCGAAGTTATGGCCGTGCCCATGGTGTACCTCAATGGCCAGGTGTTTGGCGCAGGTCGCATGGAGCTGGCGCAAATTTTGGCCAAGCTCGACACCGGCGCCGCCGCGCGTGAAGCCGCCAAGCTCTCGGCCAAAGAAGCTTTCGACGTGCTCGTGGTGGGCGCAGGCCCCGCAGGTGCTGCTGCTGCGGTGTACGCTGCGCGCAAAGGCATTCGCACTGGCTTGGCCGCAGAACGCCTGGGCGGCCAGGTGAACGACACGCTCGACATTGAAAACTACATCTCTATTCCACGCACCGAAGGCCCACAGTTTTCCGCCGCGCTGGAGCGCCATGTGCGCGAGTACGACGTGGACGTCATGCCCCTGCAGCTTGCCAAGGCGCTGCGCCCGGCCCGCAGCCCCGGCGGCCTCATTGAGGTGGAAATGGAAGGCGGCGGGCTGCTCAAGAGTAAAACCGTCATCCTCAGCACCGGCGCGCGCTGGCGCAACATGAACGTGCCGGGCGAAGAGCAGTACCGCACCAAGGGCGTGGCCTACTGCCCGCACTGCGACGGCCCGCTCTACAAAGGCAAGCGCGTGGCGGTGATTGGTGGCGGCAACTCCGGCGTGGAAGCGGCCATTGACCTGGCTGGCGTGGTGGCCCACGTCACCGTGTTTGAGTTCATGCCCCAGCTCAAGGCCGATGCCGTGCTGCAGAAAAAACTCGCCAGCTTGCCCAATGTCGAGGTCATCCTCAACGCCCAAACCACCGAAGTGCTGGGCGACGGCAGCAAGGTCAACGCCTTGGCCTACAAAGACCGCGCCACGGGTGAAGAAAAACGTGTGGAACTGGAAGGCATTTTTGTGCAGATTGGCCTGCTGCCCAACACCGACTGGCTCAAGGGCACGGTCGAGTTGAGCAAGTTTGGCGAAATCGTCATCGACGCCAAAGGCCAGACCAGCATCCCCGGCGTGTTCGCAGCGGGCGACTGCACCACGGTGCCGTACAAGCAAATCATCATTGCTGCTGGTGCCGGTGCCACTGCCGCGCTGGGTGCGTTTGACCACTTGATTCGCACCTCGGCGTAACTGCACCGCTGGTGCCGCCCTCTTGGTAAGCCGCCAAGAGGGTCGCAAATACTTCAAAAAAGTGAGCTGCTGGCGCTTGCCCCATAAGGGCTAGCGCCTTTTTTTATGCTTGTTTTCAGGTGTATGGAGACTGCGAAGGGCTTGAGGGCCTGTGGTGGGTGCCGCGCAGCAGACCTGCAAGGGGTTTTTGAGCATCAAAACGGCCTCTCAAGCCCATCTGGTAAGCGCAAGCAGCTATGAAAAAAGGAGTATTTCAAGACCGAACGCCTGGTGTGGAATGTGCAGTGCTGGCGCTAACGGCCCTGGCCCGCTGAACACACTCTAAGATTGCGCGCCGGAACACCTTGCGCGCCCGCTGCGGTGCGGCTGACCGATTGCTGCCATGTTCGCCTACATCCTCAAACGCCTGCTCTTGATGCTGCCCACGCTGCTGGGCGTGCTGTTGCTGACTTTTGTTGTGATCCAGTTTGTGCCCGGTGGCCCGGTGGAGCAGTACCTGGCCGAGGCCAAGGCGGGCGTGGGCGGGGCAGGGGCCGAGGGTGGGGGCTTGAGCTACCGGGGTGCGCAGGGCGTGGATCCCAAGCGCCTGGAACACATCAAGCAGCTGTATGGCTTTGACAAACCCGCGCACGAGCGCTTTGTGCAGATGCTGGGCCAGTTTGCACGTTTTGACCTGGGGCGCAGCTTTTTCCAAAACAAAGACGTGTGGCAGCTGGTGAAAGAGAAACTGCCCGTCTCCATCAGCCTGGGGATGTGGACGTTTTTCATTAGCTACCTGGTGGCTGTGCCACTGGGCGTGGCCAAAGCGGTGCGCGCCGGTTCGCGTTTTGATTTGGTGACCACGCTGCTCATTTTGGTGGGCTATGCCATTCCGGGCTTTGTGCTGGGTGTGGCGCTGCTGGTGATTTTTGGCGGCCAGTTGCAGTGGTTCCCGCTGCGCGGACTCACCTCGGCAAACTGGGACGAGCTGAGCTGGGGCGCGCGCATCGTGGACTATTTGTGGCACATCACCTTGCCCGTCATTGCCATGGTGGCGGGCAGCTTTGCCGTCACCGCCATGCTGACGAAAAACGCCTTTTTGGAAGAAATTCGCAAGCAGTACGTGCTCACCGCCCGCGCCAAAGGCCTGAGCGAGCGCCAGGTGCTGTGGCGCCATGTGTTTCGCAACGCGCTGATTCCCATCATCACCGGCTTTCCGGCTGCGTTCATTGGTGCATTTTTTGCAGGCTCGCTCTTGATCGAAACGCTGTTTTCGCTCGATGGCCTGGGCCTCTTGAGCTACGAGAGCGTGATCCGCCGCGACTACCCGGTGGTGCTGGGTACGCTGTACCTGTTCACGCTGATCGGGCTGGTGACCAAGCTCATTTCTGACCTTTGCTATGTGTGGGTGGATCCGCGCGTGAAGTTTGATTGAAGGACATTCATGCCCATGCAATCCCCAGTGACGCCCGAGGTGGTGCAGCGCATCATCCCTGCGCTGCAATCGCCGCTGCCGGGCCTGCTGGCCATCTACGGCTTTGGCAGCCGTGTGCAAGGTACGGCGGGGCCTGATAGCGACCTGGATCTGGCCGTGCTGGTAGAAGGCTACGCTGACCCCTTGCTGCTGTGGCAGTTGTCAAGTGAGCTGGCCGACATCGCCGGTTGCACAGTGGATTTGCTGGATCTGCGCGCAGCGTCGACGGTGATGCAGTACCAAATCATCACCACCGGCCAGCGCTGGTGGGCGCGGGATGCGCAGGCGGCGCTGTTCGAGAGCGCCATCTTGAGTGAAAAAACTGCGCTGGATACGGCACGGGCCGCTTTGCTGGCCGATATCCAGGAGCGAGGAAGTGTGTATGGCAGATGATGTGTTGATCAACAAAGCCGCGACCATTGAGCGCTGCGTGGCGCGGGCGCGCGAAGAGTATTTCAGTGACCCGGCCAGTTTTGCCAGCAATTTCACGCGCCAGGATGCCGCCATCCTGAACATCCAGCGTGCTTGTGAAGCGGCGCTGGACATGGGGCAGCACCTGATTCGGCGTGAGCGTCTGGGTGTGCCGCAAAGTGCGCGCGATGTGTTTGCGCTGCTGGCCCAGGCAGGCTGTATTGAGCTGGCGCTGGCCCAGGGTTTGCAGCGCATGGTGGGTTTTCGCAATATTGCTGTTCACGATTACAAGGCGCTGCAACTACCCATCACCGTTGCCATCATCGAAAAGCATCTGGATGAGTTTTTGCAATACAGCAAAGTTCTTTTGCAGCGTGATGCCAGTTAAGCCGCAAGACATGGACACCACCGCTACACACCGTGCCTCCGTTGCTGCCACTGCGCTGGCCGCAGCCCCTGCACCCGTATCGCTCTCACCGTCCCGCCGCGCCTGGCTGCGCTTCAAGCGCAACCGGCTGGGTTACTGGAGCTTGCTCACTTTTTGTGCGCTGGTGCTGCTCAGCCTGTGCGCCGAGCTGGTCAGCAACGACCGCCCGCTCGTGGTGCGCTATGCCGGTCAAACCTACTGGCCCATGCTGCACGACTACCCCGAGACCACCTTCGGCGGCGACTTTCACACGCCCACCGATTACCTCGATCCGTTCATCCGCCAGCAGCTCAGCCAGGGGGACAACTGGGCGCTGTTCACCCTCAATCCGTATGGCCCGGGGTCGCTGAACTATTTTGCCGAGCAGCCCAACCCGGCGCCGCCCTCTGCGGCCAACTGGCTGGGCACGGACGACCGGGGGCGCGACCTGCTGGCGCAGCTGCTGTACGGTTTTCGCGTGAGTGTGCTGTTTGGCCTGGCGTTGACCATGACTGGCGTGCTGCTGGGCGTGCTCACCGGCGCCATCCAGGGGTTTTTTGGCGGCAAGACAGATTTGGCCTTTCAGCGCTTTATCGAAATCTGGGGCTCCATGCCCGAGCTGTATCTGCTCATCATCTTCAGCGCGGTACTGGCACCCAGCATTGCGCTGCTGTTGGTGCTGCTGAGTTTGTTTGGCTGGATGGGTTTGTCGGACTATGTGCGCGCCGAGTTTTTGCGCAACCGCCAGCTCGACTACGTGAAGGCCGCGCGTGCGTTGGGCGTGGGCAATGCGCAGATCATCTGGCGCCACATTTTGCCCAACAGCCTCACGCCCGTCGTCACGTTCTTGCCCTTTCGCATGAGCGCGGCGATTTTGGCGCTGACCTCGCTGGATTTTTTGGGCCTGGGCGTGCCGCCGGGCACCCCCAGCCTGGGCGAGCTGCTCAGCCAGGGCAAGAACAACATCGACGCGTGGTGGATTTCGCTGTCCACCTTTGCCGTGCTGGTGCTCACGCTGCTGCTGCTCACCTTCATGGGCGACGCGCTGCGCGATGCGCTTGATCCGCGTAAAGCCGAAAAATAAATCGGAATGCCCGAACTCTGTATGGCCAAGACCTTTTCTACCGCGCGCGAACTTATCTATTGGGAATATGCAAAATTGGTGGCAGGCCGAGTGGTTGGTAACCGCCAGCAATACGCTTTCGTCAACTATGTATTTCGCCAGTTTTCTGAGCAAAAGATGTTGCCTGCTGCGATTCTTGTTGAGAACAAAAAACTATTTTTGGAAGCTGATCAATGCGCCTATTGCGGTAGCCCAGCGGATTTGCAGTGGGAGCACATCGTTCCACTTGCAATGGGTGGTCCCGACAATATCGATAACCTGGTGCGGGCGTGCCGCTCATGTAATCTCAAAAAAGGTGCGCGTGATCCCTACCAGTGGTACGCGGCACGTCATGACCTGGATGGCATACCGCGACTTGTGCTTGGCAAGTTTCTGAAGTTGGTTTTTGAGAAATATGCCGTAATGGGGATTTTGGATGATGTCTCTGCTTTCAAAGCGAATGGTGTGGAGCGTGTGACTTTGGGGCAAGTCTTCCGCATGCCCGTCTTGCTGCCGGTTTCCAAGGACGAGAAATAAAGCATGGCTTCGGATTTCTTGCTCAACGTCGAGAACCTCTGCGTCCACTTTGGCGCCAAGGCCGTGGTGCGCGGTGTCGATTTCTCTATCGCCGCCGGTGAAAAGCTGGCTTTGGTGGGTGAATCAGGCTCGGGCAAAACAATCACCGCCCTGAGCCTGCTGCGCCTGGCGGGCGATGCCAGAATCAGCGGCAAAGCCTTGCTGCGCGGGCGTGACCTGCTATCCCTTTCAGAGCGCGAAATGCGCGGCGTGCGTGGCGGTGACATCGCCATGGTGTTCCAAGAGCCGATGACGGCGCTGAACCCGCTCATGTCCATCGGCCAGCAAATTACCGAAGTTTTAGGGCTAAAACGGGCGCTAACGCCTGCCCAGTCTGCGCAAGCAGCTATTGAATTACTAGCAAAAACCGGCATCCCTGAGCCGGAGCGCCGGGTGAGCAGCTTTCCGCACCAACTGAGCGGCGGCCAGCGCCAGCGCGCCATGATCGCTATGGCCTTGGCCAGTGAACCGGCCTTGCTGCTGGCCGACGAGCCCACCACCGCGCTGGACGTGACGCTGCGCGGCCAGATTCTGGATTTGCTGTCGAATTTGCAACGCCAGTCGGGTATGGCCGTGCTGCTCATCACCCACGACCTGAACCTGGTGCGCCGCTTTGCCGACCGCGTGGCCGTGATGGAGCAGGGCATGCTGGTGGAGCAAGGCCGCGTGGCCGAGGTGTTCCGCGCGCCGCAGCACCCCTACACCCAGCGCCTGCTGGCCAGCCAGCCCCGGCGTGATGTGGTCGAGGCCGCGCCTGCGCCCGGCACGCCGCTGGTGTTGCACACCGAGGCGCTGCGCGTGGCCTACCCCACGGCGTTGCCGGGTGTGCGTGGCTGGTTTCGCAAGGGCGAGTTTGTGGCGGTGCAGGGTGTGGATGTGCAGTTGCTGCCCGGGCGCACTTTGGGTGTGGTGGGTGAGTCAGGTTCAGGCAAATCCACCTTGGCGCAGGCCATTTTGGGCCTGCTGCCCAGCCAGGGGGCGCTCACGCTGGCAGGGCAAGCGTGGCAACAGCCCGCCACGCGCAACACCCCAGCCAACCAGGCGCTGCGGCGGCGGGTACAGGTGGTGTTCCAAGACCCGTTTTCGTCGCTTTCGCCGCGCCTGACGGTGGAAGACATCGTGGGCGAGGGATTGCTGGTTCACGCGCCAACACTGCCTCCCGCGCAGCGGCGTGCCCGCGTGACGGCTGCGCTGGCCGAGGTGGGTTTGAGTGAGATGCAGTTTCCAGGCCTGCTGGCACGCTACCCGCATGAGTTTTCTGGCGGCCAGCGCCAACGCCTGGCAATTGCCCGCGCGCTCATCGTGCAACCCGAATTGCTGGTGCTGGATGAGCCAACCAGTGCTTTGGATGTCACCATCCAGCAGCAGGTGTTGGCACTGTTGCAGCGTTTGCAAAAGGAACGTGGCTTGTCTTATTTGCTGATCACCCACGATGTGGAGGTGGTGCGCGCCATGGCACATGACGTGATGGTGATGAAAGATGGCAGCGTCGTCGAGCATGGGCCCGTGGATCGTGTGCTGGGTACGCCCCAGCATCCCTATACCCGGCGCCTGGTCGAGGCGGCGCTACCATCGCCGCCGTGAGGTTCGCTGCGAGGCATTGTCGCTGGCGAACCATCGAGAAAACCACCGCAACCCTGGCCTGTGTATGAGCGCTCCCTCCTGCCCCCCATCCTCTATTGATTGTCTGCCCCAGCCCGAGGGCTGGGTGGTGTGCTTGTGCGCGCAGTGGTGTGGCACCTGCCGTGGCTACCAGAGCGTGTTTGAGGCGGTGGCAGCACAGTTTCCACAGTTGCGCTTTGTGTGGCTGGACGTGGAGGAGCAAGAGGATGTGCTGGGTGATTGGGACGTGGAAACTTTTCCCACGGTACTCTTGGGGCGTGACACGCAGGTGCAGTTCCTGGGGCCGGTATTGCCTCAGCCTGGCGTGTTGCAACGGCTGGTAGAAAATTTGTGCGCTGTGGCGTTGCCCCCACAGGTTGTGCCAGAGGCAGGCCAGGCGCTCCTGCAGCGCGTGCAGGGAGCGGCAAAAACCTGAGGCCTGGTTTGGACAAACAAGCAGTTGCCGCTACAATGGCGGTCTCACGACCAAACGGGCGGGTACCAACCGCCCGTTTTTTTTGGTCGAATGAATGTGTGGAGCTCGAAGCTGGCGCGCATCCTTGCGGGGTGGGTGGCGGTTCTCGGGTTTTTTGTATTTCCTCAATGGAATTGGAGTCCCGTGGCACTGCAGCAAATCGTCGAACAAACGGTGGCCGGGTTAGGGTACGACCTGGTAGAAATTGAACGCTCGGGCGCTGGCCTGTTGCGCATCACCATCGACTGGCCTTGGCAGCCCCCTGAGCCGGGAGTGCAGCCCATGCCCGAGCAGTTCATTACGGTCGAGGATTGCGAAAAAGTCACGCGCCAGCTTCAGTTTGCGCTGGAGGTTGATGGCGTGGATTACCACCGGCTGGAAGTCTCTTCTCCTGGTATTGACCGCCTTTTGCGCCATGCGGGCGACTTTGTGCGCTTTGCAGGCGAAGTGGTAGACATCACGCTCAAGGCGCCGATTGGTGCTGCCGCTGCGGGGCAAGTCAGCGCTAACCGCAAAAAATTTCGTGGTCGGCTTGAGCAGGCTGAAGGTGGCGGCTGGCAAATCGTCTGGAGCGACGAGCCTGCCGTGAAGCCAGGGCAAAGAGTCAGCAAAAAACGCGTGCCAGCGCCATTGCAAGTGCTGGGCTTTGTGCTCGATGAAGTGCGCGAGGCGCGTTTGGCGCCCATCGTGGACTTCAAGGGGCGTGCCGCCAAGGCGCCTGCACAGGGCTGAAGGGCCGCAATAAAAAGTGGGTGATCGACCGGGTGCGGTTGGCGCCTGGTGGATTGGAAAAATAGGAGAGTCGTCGCATGAATCGCGAACTGTTGATGCTGGTCGAGGCCATTTCGCGCGAAAAAAACGTCGAACGTGACGTCGTGTTTGGGGCTGTGGAGCTGGCACTGGCCCAGGCCACCAAAAAACTCTATGACGGTGAGGTCGATATTCGCGTTGCCATCGATCGCGACAGCGGCAATTACGAGACTTTCCGTCGCTGGCTGGTGGTGCCGGACGATGCGGGCTTGCAAAATCCTGATGCCGAAGAGCTGCTGATGGATGCACAAGACCGTGTCCCCGGCATTGAAGTAGGGCATTACATCGAAGAGGCCGTGGAGTCTGTGCCGATTGGGCGCATTGGCGCCATGGCGGCCAAGCAGGTGATCCTGCAAAAAATCCGTGATGCTGAGCGCGAAATGCTGCTCAACGACTTCATGTCGCGCGGTGAAAAAATCTTCACCGGTACAGTCAAACGCATGGACAAGGGCGACATCATTGTCGAAAGTGGCCGCGTGGAAGGCCGCCTGCGCCGCAGCGAAATGATTCCCAAAGAAAACTTGCGTAACGGCGACCGCGTACGCGCCATGATCATGGAAGTGGATTTGACGCTGCGCGGCGCTCCCATCATCTTGTCGCGTTCCGCGCCAGAATTCATGATTGAGTTGTTCCGCAACGAAGTGCCTGAAATCGAACAAGGCCTGCTGGAAATCAAGAGCTGCGCGCGCGATGCCGGTAGCCGTGCCAAGATTGCCGTGCTGTCACACGACAAGCGGGTCGATCCTATTGGTACTTGCGTCGGTGTGCGTGGCACGCGTGTCAACGCGGTGACCAACGAGTTGGCCGGTGAGCGCGTGGACATCGTGCTCTGGAGTGAAGACCCAGCACAGTTCGTGATTGGCGCGCTGGCGCCCGCGAACGTGCAGTCCATCGTCGTCGATGAAGAACGCCATGCCATGGATGTGGTGGTGGACGAGGAGAACCTTGCCATTGCCATTGGACGCGGTGGTCAGAACGTGCGCCTGGCCTCTGACTTGACGGGTTGGAAAATCAACATCATGGATGCAGCCGAGAGCGCGCAAAAGCAAGCTGAAGAAACCAGCGCTACCCGCAAGCTGTTCATGGAAAAACTGGATGTGGACGAAGAAATCGCCGACATCTTGATCACCGAAGGCTTTGAAAGCCTGGAAGAGGTGGCCTACGTGCCACTGCAGGAAATGCTCGACATCGAAAGTTTCGATGAAGACACGGTGAATGAGCTGCGCGCGCGCGCCAAGGCTGCTTTGCTGACGATGGAAATCGCCCGCGAAGAGAGTGTCAGCAGTGCCGCCGATGATTTGCGCGATCTCGAAGGCCTGACGCCGGAGTTGATCGCCAAGTTGGGCGAAGGTGGCGTGCACACCCGCGACGATCTGGCCGATCTGGCCATTGATGAACTGACCGAACTGACCGGCCAGTCTCCTGAGGAAGCGAAAGCCTTGATTCTCAAGGCACGCGCCCACTGGTTCACGGAACAAGAGTAAAGGTCAGGGAGGTAGATACCGCATATGTCGATGAATACTGTCGCCGAGTTCGCAACGGAACTCAAAAAATCGCCTGAAATCCTGCTGGAACAGCTCAAAGCTGCCGGCGTGGAAAAAGCTTCTGCGCGCGATCCCCTGACCGAAGCCGATAAGCAAAAATTGCTGTCCTATCTGCAGGCCAGCCATGGCACTGCCGGTGCAGGTAAAAAAATTACCTTGGTAAAAAAATCTACCAGCGAAATCAAGCAAGCCGATGCCACAGGCAAAGCCCGCACCATCCAGGTGGAAGTTCGCAAAAAGCGCACGTTCATCAAACGTGATGAAGTGGAAGCGGAAGCCCCTGTAGCTGCGCCTGCTGCGCCGACGGCAGAAAACCAAGAGTTGGTGCGTCGTGAAGAAGAAGCACGGCGCCAGGCTGAATTGATCCGTCGCCAGGAAGAAGATTTGGTGCAAGAGCGTGCCGAGCGCGAAGCGCGCGAACGCCGTGAGCGCGAAGCTGAAGAACGCGCTGCCGCTTACGCTGCGCAAGAAGCACAGAAGAAAGCCCAGGCTAACGCAGCGCGTGAAGAAGCCCAGCAGCAAGCTGCTGCTGAAGCCGCCGCTCGTGCTGCTGCACAGGAAGAAGCGCGTGCCAAAGCCGAGGCTGAATCCAAGGCCCGCGCTGCAGAAGAAGCGGCCCGTGCCAAAGATTTGGATGAGCGCCGTCGCAAGGCACTGGCCGAGGCCGAAGCCATCCGCGCCATGATGGCCGCACCTAAAAAAGTGCTGGTGGCCAAAAAGCCAGTGGAAGAGCCCAAGCCCGCCGCCGCTCCGGCAGCGGACGCCAAGAAAGGTACGCTGCACAAGCCCGCTAATGCCGGTGCAGGTGCTGCTGGCGCGCGCGCTAACGCTCCTGCAGCTCCTGCCGGTGGCAACAAAGAGGTCAAGTCGGCCAAGCTTTCTTCCAGCTGGGCCAATGACGGCGCCAAGAAAAAAGAAATCAAAACCCGTGGCGATGCCAGCGGCGGTGTGGGTGCCGGGCGCAATAACTGGCGCGGTGGCCCTAAAGGTCGCCGTGGTAATGACCGAGACGATCGTCAGCAGCAGGCCGCACCCGTCGAGGCACGCGTGCTCGAAGTCCACGTGCCAGAAACCATCACGGTGGCCGAACTGGCCCACAAGATGGCCATCAAGGCCAGCGAAGTGATCAAGGCGCTGATGAAGATGGGCCAGATGGTCACCATCAACCAGCCGTTGGACCAAGATACGGCCATGATCGTGGTCGAAGAAATGGGCCACAAAGCTGTGGTGGCTGCGCTGGATGACCCCGAGGCCTTTACCGATGAAGAGGTGTCCGGCCAGCAGGCAGAACTGCTGCCTCGCGCCCCTGTGGTGACCGTCATGGGTCACGTCGATCACGGTAAGACCTCGCTGCTTGACTACATCCGCCGCACCAAGGTGGCGACCGGTGAAGCGGGTGGTATCACCCAGCACATTGGTGCTTACCACGTAGAAACACCGCGTGGCGTGGTGTCGTTCCTCGATACCCCCGGCCACGAGGCCTTCACCGCCATGCGTGCCCGTGGTGCCCAGGCCACCGACATCGTCATTTTGGTGTGCGCGGCCGACGACGGTGTGATGCCTCAAACCAAGGAAGCTATCAAGCACGCCAAGGCTGCCAAGGTGCCGATCGTGGTGGCCATTACCAAAGCCGACAAGCACGAAGCCAACCCTGAAAAGGTCAAACAAGAGCTGGTTGCCCAAGAAGTGGTGCCGGAAGAGTTTGGTGGTGATTCGCCGTTCGTGGCCGTGTCGAGCAAGACCGGTATGGGCATTGACGAGTTGTTGGAGCAGGTGCTGCTGCAAGCCGAAGTGCTGGAACTGAAGGCACCCGTCGACGCCATGGCCAAGGGCTTGGTCATCGAAGCCCAGCTAGACAAGGGCCGCGGCCCGGTGGCCACAGTGCTGGTGCAGTCCGGTACCTTGAAAGTGGGCGACGTCGTGCTGGCCGGTCAGACCTATGGCCGCGTGCGTGCCATGAGTGATGAGAACGGCAAGACTACCAAGTCGGCAGGCCCCTCCATCCCGGTGGAAATTCAAGGTCTGTCGGAAGTGCCCCAGGCCGGTGACGAGTTCATGGTGCTGTCCGATGAGCGCCGTGCCCGTGAAATTGCCACCTACCGTGCAGGCAAGTTCCGCAATACCAAGCTGGCCAAGCAGCAAGCAGCCAAGCTGGAAAACGTTTTTGCCGAGATGCAGGCTGGCGAAGTGCAAACCTTGCCCATCATCGTCAAGGCCGACGTGCAAGGCTCGCAAGAAGCGCTGGCGCAGTCGCTGCTCAAGCTCTCGACCGACGAGGTGCGCGTGCAGCTGGTGTACGCCGGTGTGGGTGGTATCAGCGAGAGCGACGTGAACCTGGCCATCGCCTCCAAGGCGCTGATCATCGGCTTCAACGTGCGTGCCGACGCCAACGCCCGCAAGGCTGCCGAAACCAACGACGTTCAGCTGAACTACTACAACATCATTTACGACGCTGTGGATGACCTGAAAGCAGCGATGTCCGGTATGTTGGCCCCCGAGCAGCGCGAGGAAGCCCTCGGTACAGCCGAGATTCGTACCGTGTTCGTGGCCTCCAAGATTGGTACGGTGGCTGGTTCCTACGTCACCTCGGGCCAGGTCACACGCGGCTGCAAGTTCCGTCTGCTGCGCGACAACATCGTTATCTACACAGGTGAAGTTGAGTCGGTGCGTCGTCTCAAAGACGACGTCAAGGAAGTCAAAGAAGGCTTTGAGTGCGGTATCAAACTGCGCAACTGCACTGACATCAAGGAAGGCGACGTGCTCGAACTCTTTGAGATCAAGGAAATCGCGCGGACTTTGTAAACCATGGCAGCGAAGAAATCTTCCGCACCCAACCGCAGCTTCAAGGTGGCCGACCAGATCCAGCGCGATCTGGCCGAGCTGATCCGCGAGTTGAAAGACCCGCGCATTGGCATGGTGACCTTGCAGGGCGTGGAGGTCACGCCCGACTACGCCCATGCCAAGGTGTTTTTCAGCGTCTTGGTGGGCGAAGGCGAGGCTACCCAAGAGGCACTGAACCAGTCTGCCGGCTTTTTGCGCAACGGACTGTTCAAGCGCTTGCACATCCATACCGTACCCACGCTGCACTTTGTCTTTGACCGCACGCAAGAGCGGGCCTCCGACATGAATGCGCTGATCGCGCGTGCCGTGGCCTCTCGTTCTAAAGACGACGACGCAGCATGACCGCACGCGCTCCCCGCATCCGGGTGCAGCGGCGCCCGGTGCACGGAGTGCTGCTGCTAGACAAACCCCTGGGTCTTTCCAGCAACGACGCCTTGCAAAAGGCCAAGTGGTTGCTGCGCGCCGAAAAAGCTGGCCACACCGGCACGCTCGACCCGTTGGCGACGGGCGTGCTGCCACTGTGCTTTGGTGCCGCCACCAAATTCAGTGGCCTGCAGCTGGACGCGCCCAAAACCTATGAAGCCATTGCCCTGCTGGGCGTGACCACCACCACCGGCGATGCCGAAGGCGAGGTGCTGCAGCGCTGCGCCGTGGACGAGGCGGCGTTGACGCCGCAGCGCTTGGCACAGGTGGCGCAGCAATTCACCGGGCCGATTCGCCAGGTGCCCCCAATGCACAGTGCGCTCAAGAAAGACGGCAAGGCACTCTACGAGTACGCACGTGCTGGTGTGGAGGTGGAGCGGCCAGCGCGCGATGTCTTCATTTCTGCATTAAATCTGGCTCTAACCCATACAGAGCAAGCGCAAGCAGCTATCAAAATAAGAGTGACCTGCAGCAAAGGTACCTACATCCGCACCTTGGGCGAAGACATTGGTCAGGCCTTGGGCTGTGGTGCCCACCTGGTGTTTTTGCGCCGGGTGGAAACCGGTGGCCTGGGCTTGGAGGGTTGCGTCACACTGGCGCAACTAGAGGCGTGCGACGATGCCCAGCGCCTGGCCTGGGTGCAGCCGGTGCAAACGCTGCTGGCGGGTCACACCGTCATCACGCTGGCCGAGGAAGACGCTGGGCGTTTTCTCTCGGGTGTGCGCCGCCGTGGGCCCTGGCCTGATGCGGCTGCGGTGGCTGTGTACGGGGAGCATCCCCGGGCGCTGCTGGGCGTGGGCCACGTCGTGCAGGGTGAGCTGATTGCCGATCGGCTGCTCAGCCCCCTCGAAATTCAACAAATCTTGCAAGGCGCGCCGCGCGCCATTACCCCCGTTTAAGAGCGCGGCATTTTGGAAAAGAGCTATGAGCAAACAAATCCGCAACATTGCCATCATTGCCCACGTGGACCATGGCAAAACCACTATGGTCGATCAGCTGCTGCGCCAGTCCGGCACATTTGCAGCCCATGAAAAAGTCGTTGATACCGTGATGGACAACCACGCCATCGAGCGCGAGCGCGGCATCACCATCCTGGCCAAGAACTGCGCCGTGAGCTGGGAAGGCACGCACATCAACATCCTCGACACACCCGGCCACGCGGACTTCGGCGGTGAAGTGGAGCGTGCGCTGTCCATGGTGGACGGCGTGGTGCTGCTGATCGACGCGCAAGAAGGCCCCATGCCGCAAACGCGCTTCGTCACCAAGAAGGCGCTGGCCCTGGGCCTCAAGCCCATCGTGGTGGTGAACAAGGTGGACAAGCCCGGCGCCAACCCCGACAAGGTGGTGAACGCTGCGTTTGATCTGTTCGACAAGCTGGGCGCGAACGACGAGCAGCTGGACTTTCCCGTGGTGTATGCCTCGGGCATCAACGGCTGGAGCTCGCTGGAGCAAGGCGCCCCAGGCGAGCAGTGGGGCCCCGATATGTCGGCCCTGTTCAACACCATCTTGCGCCACGTGCCTTCGGTTCAGGGCGACCCGGATGCGCCTGTGCAAATGCAGGTCTCGGCGCTGGACTACTCCACTTTCGTGGGGCGTATTGGCGTGGGCCGTATCACCCAGGGGACCTTGAAGGTGGGTCAGGATGTGCTCGTCATGGCTGGCCCGGATGGCGCTAGCTACAAAGGCCGCGTCAACCAAATTCACCAGTTCCAGGGTCTGGATCGTGTGCAAGTGAACGAGGCTGGCCCCAGCGAAATCGTGCTGGTCAACGGCATTGAGAACATCGGTATTGGCGAGACCATCACCGACCCGCTCAATCCCCAGCCGCTGCCCATGCTGAAGATTGACGAGCCCACGCTGACCATGAACTTCTGCGTGAACACCTCGCCCCTGGCAGGGCGCGAAGGCAAGTTCGTCACCAGCCGCCAGATTTGGGATCGCCTGCAAAAGGAGCTGCGCTCCAACGTGGCCCTGCGCGTCAAGGAAACCGACGAAGACGGTATTTTTGAAGTGTCTGGCCGTGGCGAACTGCACCTGACCATCTTGCTGGAAGAAATGCGCCGCGAAGGCTATGAGCTGGCCGTGTCCAAGCCCCGCGTGGTGTTCAAGGACATCGACGGCGAGCGCTGCGAGCCGATCGAGCTGGTGACGGCCGACATCGAAGAAGGCCACCAAGGCGGCGTGATGCAAGCCCTGGGCGAGCGCAAGGGCGAGCTGGTGAACATGGAACCCGATGGCCGTGGCCGCGTGCGCCTGGAGTACCGCATTCCTGCGCGTGGCCTGATCGGCTTTACCAACGAGTTCCTGAACTTGACCCGTGGTTCCGGCCTGATTTCCAACATCTTCGACAGCTACGAGCCGCACAAGGGCGAGATTGGTGGCCGCAAGAACGGTGTGCTGATTTCCATGGACGACGGTGAAATCTTCACCTACGCGCTGGGCAAGCTGGACGACCGTGGCCGTATGTTTGTGCGTGCCGGTGACCCCGTGTACGAGGGCATGATCATTGGCATCCACAGCCGTGACAACGATCTGGTGGTGAACGCCACCCGTACCAAGCAGTTGACCAACTTCCGCGTCAGTGGCAAGGAAGACGCCATCAAGATCACGCCGCCTATCGACCTGACGCTGGAATACGGCGTGGAGTTCATCGAAGACGACGAACTGGTCGAAATCACGCCCAAGAGCATTCGCATTCGCAAGCGCCACCTGAAAGAGCACGAGCGCAAGCGTGCCAGCCGCGAGGGCTGATGTTTTGCTGCGGTGACGCAGGCAACAAAAAACCCGGCTAATGGCCGGGTTTTTTGTGGGCTGTGCGCTCCTGCCGAGGGTGGTGGCAGGAGCGCGGTGCGGCTGGGGTGTCAGCCTTTGGGGTTGAATGCCAGGGACATGGGTGTGCCTTGCTGATCCGGCTCGGGCCAGCGTTGTGACACGGTTTTGATCTTGGTATAGAAGCGCGCGGCATCAGGGCCGTAGAGGTGACCATCGCCAAACTTGGAGCGGCGCAGACCACCAAAGTTGAAGAAAGCCGAGGGCAGAGGCACGGGCACGTTCACGCCGATCATGCCCGACTCGATTTCGTGCATGAAGCGGTGCGCTGCTTTGCCATCGCGTGTGAAGATGACCGAGCCGTTGCCGTACTCGTGTGCGTTGGTGATGGCCAGGGCTTCATCAAAGCTGGTGGGGCGCATGATGCCGCGCACGGGGCCAAAAATCTCCTGCTGGTACAGCTGCATGTCGGTGGTCACGCGGTCGAACAGGGTCGGGCCGACGTAGTAACCGTTTTCGTGTCCAGGCACGCGCAGGCCACGCCCGTCCAGTACCAGTTCGCCACCTTGCTGGATGCAAGTTTCAATGGCGCGCTCCACGGCTTGCTTGGATTGCAAAGACACCACCGCGCCAAAATCGGCCTTGGGGTCGTTGTACGGGCCAATGTGCAAAGCCTTGGTTTTTTGCAGCACTAGTTCGCGCAGGCGCTCGGCAGTTTCTTGGCCCACAGGCAGCAGCAGCGACACGGCCATGCAGCGCTGGCTGGCCGAGCCAAAACCGGCCGAGACAAAGGCGCTGGCAGCGCTTTCCAAGTCGGCATCGGGCATCACCACCATGTGGTTCTTGCCGCCGGTGAAGGCAGCTACACGCTTGTTGTGCGAAGTGCCTTTTTGGTACACGTATTCGCCTACAGCCGTAGAGCCAACAAAGCTCACACCGGCAATGCCGGGGTGCTCCAAGATGCCGTCAACCATTTCTTTGTCGCCCTGCACCACGTTGAACACGCCATCGGGCAGGCCGGCCTCTTTCCACAAGCGGGCAAAGATCAAGGCTGCGGTGGGGACTTTTTCCGAAGGCTTCCAGACAATGGCATTGCCCACCGAGACGGCCATGGTCATCATCACCGCAGGCACCATGATGGGGAAGTTGAACGGTGTGATGGCGCCCACCACGCCAATGGGCTCACGGATGGAGAACACGTCAATATCGCCGCCCACATTGCTGGCAAATTCGCCTTTGGTGACGTGGGGTGCATTCACGGCAAATTCGATGCCCTCAATCGCGCGGCCAATCTCGCCCTTGGCATCGGCAATGGTTTTGCCGTGCTCACGGCCAATCACCTCAGCCAGCAAATCGATGTTGGCAATCACCAGCTCGCGCAATTTAAAAATCACGGCTTGGCGCGCGGCGTGTGAGGCGCGGCCCCATTTTTTGCCCGCCTCCGTAGCCACGGCGACCGCGCGATCCAGCAGGGCGCGGTTAGCGTAGTCGCAGCGCGCAATTTCTTCGCCCGTGGAAGGGTTGTAAACCGGGCCTGTGCGCTCGCCCGTGCCGGGTTCGACGTGACCGGCAATGAAATGCCCGATGGTGGTGGTGCTCATGGTGTCTCCTGAAAAAATGCTAGCCGTTGACGATACACAGCTAAGCTGGCGTGCCAAAAAACATATGCTAAACAAGCTTTTATGCATTGTGTTTTGTAAAATTGGCACTATAGATATGCAAATTTGCAAGAAATAAAAAGGCGGCTGTGAACCACTTTGATTGGGACAATCTGCGCGTTTTTCTGGGCGTGGCGCGCGCGCGTTCGGCTCTGGAGGCTTCGCATTCCTTGGGCATGAACCAATCCACCATCTCCCGGCGGCTGCACCGCCTGGAGCGCGATATGGGCTCCAAGCTGTTCGATCGCAATTCCCAGGGCCACCGCCTCACCAGTGCCGGGCACCGCCTGCTGGAGCACGTGGAAAAGCTCGAAAGCACGCTGTTTGCCGTGGAGTCCGATGTGTTTGGCGACAATTTCGCCCTGACGGGGGAGATTCGCCTGGGTGCAACCGAGGCCTTTGGCAGCTACTTTTTGGCACCGCACCTGGCGCATTTTTGTACGCGCCACCCGGCCATTACCGTGGATTTGCTGCCTATGCCACGCAACGTCAACCTCTCCAAGCGCGAGGCTGACGCTTCGGTCACGGTGGACCGGCCCACCACCGACAGCTTCGTCACCAGCAAGCTGACCGACTACCGCCTGCTGCCTTACGCGGCACCGTCGTACGTGGCGCAGTGCGGCCCGCTGCGCCACATGAGCGACCTGACCCACCTGCGCTGGATTGATTACGTGGACGATTTGCTGTTCACCGACCAGCAGGTGAGCTTGCGCACCTGGTTGCCAGGTGCCCGCCCGTTTTTGCGCAGCACCAGCGTGATTGCACAGCTGCAGGCCGTGCGCTCGGGGCTGGGCGTGGCACTGCTGCCGTGCTTTTTAGCCAGTGCAGAGAAGGATTTGCTGCCTTTGGTGGTTGACCAGGTGGACATCACGCGCAGCTTTTGGCTGGTGGCACCTGCCGAGCGGCGCGAGTTGGCGCGCATCAAGGCTTTGTGGGATTACCTGCGCCAGGTGGTAGAGGCCAACCGCGATCTGCTCATGGGCCGCAGCGCCACGGTAGTTTGGCTGCCTTGAATGAGAGAGTTTTTGCCTGATTAGCGACATACCTCATATTGTCGTGAACATTCAACCCTTGCCCAGCTCCAACCAGCAGCGCCGATTCATCGGCCAAGGAGCGAGCAATGCCCATCAATGCCATTCAGTTCCAGCACGGCCTGTCGTTGCCCGAGTTTCAGGCGCTCTATGGCAGCGAGGATCAATGCGAGCGCGCTGTAGTCGCCGCCCGCTGGCCCCAGGGCTGGCACTGTGCGCACTGCGGCTGCAAGCGTTACTTTCTCACCCGCAACGGCTCAGGGCGCCAGCTGTGGGAGTGTTTTATCTGCGGCTACCAAAGCTCCAGCATTGTGGGCACCGTGATGGAGCACACCCACTTGGCGCTGCGGCTGTGGTTTTTGGCCATGTACCTGCTCACCCAGCACAAAAACGCCATCAGCGCCCTGGCGCTCAAGCGACAGCTGGGGGTGTCCTACAAGACGGCGTGGTTGCTCAAGCACAAGCTGATGCAGACCATGAGCGAGCGCGATGAGCGCTATGTGCTGAGTGGGCGTGTGGAGATCGATGACGCCTACCTGGGCGGCGAGCGCGCAGGCAGCATCAACGGTGGGCGCAAGGCAGCCAACAAGACAGCCTTTGTGGCAGCCGTGCAGACCCGCGAGGATGGCAGGCCGCTGTACGTGCGCATGGTGCCCGTGGCCGACTTCACCAACCAGGAGATGGCCAAGTGGGCGCAGCGCTACCTGGCCGCGGGCGCTCATGTGGTCAGTGATGGCACGAACGCCTTTGCGCAGGTGCGCCAGGTCGGCGCCACGCACGAGCGCTACATCACCGGCGGTGGCCGCCAGGGGGCGCAAACGCCCCAGCTGCACTGGGTCAATACGGTACTGGGCAACCTCAAGACCAGCATGGCCGGTACTTACCACTCGTTTGACCATGCCAAGTATGCTGCGCGCTACCTGGGTGAGTTCTGCTACCGCTTCAACCGCCGCTTTGACTTGGCGGCCATGGTACCTAGGCTGTTGCGGGCCTTGGTCAGCACAAGGCCGCTTCCATTGAAAGTGCTGCGCGTCTCTGAGGTATGTAGCTAATCAGGAGTTTTTGGCACTTTAGCCTTACCAGGAAAGCGCAAGCAGCTCACTTTTTAGGAGCGCTGCTTGCCTTGCTTGGCTTTTTTCAGCGTGCTGCAGCGGCGTCGCCTGCTTCGGCAGGGTCGATGCGGCGCACATCCACGGCGGCAATGCGGTGCTTTTCCATGCGCAGCACTTCAAAGCGCAGGCCCAGCACCTCCAGCAGCTCGCCTTCGCGTGGCAGTTGCTCGAAATGGGCGAGCAAAAAGCCCGCCAGCGTGCTGTAGTCGTCGCTGTCGGCCAGGCCGCGCACTTCAGTGGCGGCCTCCAGCGCGTGCAGATCGGCCAAGCCATCCACAATCCAGTGGCCCGGGTCGGCTTGGGGCTGAATTTCTGGCTGCTCGCCCTCGTCGGGAAATTCACCCGCAATCGCTTCCAGCAAGTCCATGGGCGTGACCAGGCCGAGGATGGAGCCAAACTCGTCGCTGATCAGCGCCACCTGGGCACGCGAGTGGCGCATTTGTTCCACCAGCTTGACCACGTTCACCGAGGCGGGCACCACCAGGGGCTGGCGCAGACTGCGTTGCAGGTCGATTTGGCCGTTGGCGAGTACATCAAACAGCATGTCACGCGAGCGCGCCACACCCGCCAGGCGGTCGAGTTCACCATGCGCTACTGGGAACAGGCCGTGGCGCATTTCCAGCAGCGTGGCGTGCAGTGCCTCGGCGGGCTGGTCAAGGTCGAGCCATTGAATGTCGGCTCGCGGCGTCATCACCGATTGCACGCTGCGCTCCGCCAGTGACAGCACCCCACTGACCATATGGCGCTCTTGCTGGCCAAAAGCTGGTGCTTGCTCAGGATCGGCATGGGCACTGGCACCGTCGTTGCCTGTGCTGCTGCGCCCACCCAACATGCGCAAAATCGAGTCGGCGGTGCGCTCACGCAGGGGAATGCGCGCTTCGTTGCGCAGCATGTTGCGCTTGGCCCATTGGTTGAAGAACTCGATCAGAATCGAGAAGCCAATGGCTGCGTACAAATAGCCCTTGGGCAGGTGAAAGCCCAGGCCCTCGGCCAGCAGGCTCAGGCCGATCATGAGCAAAAAGCTCAGGCACAGCACCACCACCGTGGGGTGGGCATTGACGAACTGGGTCAGGGGCCGCGAGGCCAGCAGCATGACGGCCATGGCAATCACCACAGCCACCATCATCACCGCCAGGTGATCGACCATGCCCACGGCGGTAATCACCGAGTCGAGCGAGAACACTGCATCGAGCAAGACGATTTGCGTCACCACCACGCCAAAGCTGGCCCAGGCCCGCTGGCCGCTTTGGGTGTGCTCAATGCCTTCGAGGCGCTCGTGCAGCTCGGAGGTGGCTTTGAACAGCAGGAACAGCCCGCCCAGCAGCAAGATCAGATCGCGCCCGGAAAACGACAGTGGGCCTAGGGAAAACAGTGGCGTGGTCAGCGTGACCAGCCAAGACATCACCGACAGCAGCCCCAGGCGCATCACCAGTGCCAGCGACAGGCCGATGACGCGCGCCTTCTCACGCTGCTCGGGCGGCAGCTTGTCGGCCAGGATGGCGATGAACACCAGGTTGTCGATGCCCAGCACGATCTCCAGCACGATCAGCGTGAGCAAGCCCACCCAGATAGCGGGATCGGACAACCAACTGAGGTCTAGGCCGTCCATAGCGGGACTCCTTGGGGCACAGAATGGCTGTGTGCCGGGGCCTCAGTGGCGCAGGGCAGGGGGGAGGAAAGGGGCCGGCGAGTGCGGCAAGAGAAGGGGCGCGCAGAGACGATGCTCATGCGCCATCGAGGGGGAGGTTCCATAGCGGGGCGCAATCATACCGAATGCCGTGCCCATGGGGGTGGGGCTGTGCAAATACCGTGGGGCCAAAAAAAGCCTGGCTACCAGGGCGGTGCGCGCCCTTTGGCTGGCAAAACGACTTGGGCCGGCAGCTTGCGTGCGCGGCCTGGTCGCCCCACGATGAAACGCTATTTGGTCAAAATCAGTTTGCCCAGGCGCGTGGCCTGCAGGCGGTAGCTGGCGCCGTTGTGCCAGATGGTGATGGCTTTGTGGCCCTGCAACAGTGCCTGGCTGTCCAGCGCAGGCGCCTTGCTTTCAGGCGAATGGGTGCTGGCGTGGGCAGGGGGGCAGTGCGAGGCAGTCATGGCAGATGGTGGTAGTGCGTTAGAGTTTGGTTGCTTGCTATTATGCATCTTAATGAGAATGATTTGCAATAAATATCAAGAAAAAAGTACCCTCAAGTACCTGGTGCAAGGTTGGGCGCACCCAACCCATGCGTTTACTGCGGTTCGGTGACGAAACCAATCTTGCGCACACCGGCGCGCTGTGCGGCAGCCATGGCTTGGGCCACGCGTTCATAGCGCACGGCCTTGTCGCCCCGGATGTGCAGCTCAGGCTGTGGTTCTTTGGCGGCTTCGGCCTGCAGGCGAGGCGTGAGCTCGTCGTCGCTGAGCAATGCCTCGTTCCAGTGGTACTGGCCCGAGGCATCTACGGACAGGCGCACCGTTTCAGGCTTGATGTCCTCGGGCTGGTTGCTGGCTTGGGGCAGGTCCACGTTGACCGAGTGCTTCATCACAGGCACGGTGATGATGAAGATGATGAGCAGCACCAGCATTACGTCCACCAGGGGCGTCATGTTGATTTCGTTCATCACGTCGTCGGCATCGTCCTGGGTTCCGAAGGCCATGGCTCAGGCCTCCTTTTTCAGCGGCAGCACCTGGGCGCTGCTGCCCGAGCGGGCGCTGCTGACACGCGCTCCAGTGACGAAATAGGCGTGCAGCTCGTGGGCAAAGCTGTTGAGCCGCCCGAGGATGAATTTGTTGCCGCGCACCAAGGCGTTGTAGCCCAGCACGGCGGGAATGGCCACGGCCAGGCCCAGCGCCGTCATGATCAGCGCCTCGCCAATCGGCCCGGCCACCTTGTCGATGGTTGATTGCCCCGAGCTGCCAATGGCCACCAGCGCGTGGTAAATGCCCCAAACGGTGCCAAACAACCCAATGAACGGCGCCGTGGAGCCCACCGAAGCCAAAATGGCCAGCCCCGATTGCAGTCGGGCGGTGAACTCGTCAATGCTGTTGCGCAGGCAGCGTGTGACCCAGTCGCTCACGTCCAGCGCATCGTGCAAATGGGCTTTGGTGTTGCGGTGGTGGGTGGTGGCTTCGCGCCCTTCCAGCGCCAGGTGGCGAAAGGGGTTGGTCGGGTCGCTGCCGAGCTGGTTCAGCCCGGCAGTGAAGTCTTCGCTGTGCCAAAAACCTTGCAGGGCGCGTGCCTGCTTTTTGTATTTCATCAGGTCTAGCGCCTTGATGAGGATGACCATCCAGGTCGCCAGGGACATGCCCAGCAAAATCACGGCCACGGCGCGGGTCACGAAGTCCCCTTGGGCCCAGACGCTGGCCAAACCAAATTGCGTATCCATGCAAACTCTCCTGCAATTGTGAAATTGTTCAAAACCTTGGCCGCTCAGGCCGTGAAAAACCGCTGGCTCACTCCAGCACGAACTGGATGGGCACCACGTTCCACATGGCCTCGGGCACGCCATTGCGCTTGCCGGGCACGAAGCGCCAGCGCTGCACTGTTTCCAGCGCTTGTTGGTCTAGGCGCTCGTAGCCGCTCGATTGCTTGAGCTCCACCTGCTGGGGCACGCCTTGCGCATCGATCAGCACGCGCAGCACCACCTTGCCTTGTTCACCCATGCGTCGGCTCATGCTGGGGTAGGCGGGTTTGGGGTTGTTGAGGTAGGCAGCGTTGCTGGAGGGCAGCTCGATGGTGGGTGGTGCGGGCGGCGCCGGTGGTGCTGGGGGCGCGGGTGGTGCAGCGGGAGCCGGGGGCGCCTCTGGCGCTGGCGCGGCTTCAGCCATGGCCACGGGGGCGTTGGGCGACGGTGCAGGATCGGGCCGCGCCACTGGTGTCACTGGCAGCGGGGCTTTGGGCGGCGCTGTTTTGCGCGGTGGGGGCGCAGCTGGCGGCGGTGGTGCAGGCGGGGGTGGAGCAGGTGCTTCAGGCGCGGGCGGAGCGATGAATTGCGCCAGCACCTCGGCAGGCACGATGACCTCGGCCGCGCGGCGCAGCAGGCCCGATTGCAGCGCCCACAGGGCGCCGACGTGCAGTAGCAGCACCGAGGTGGCAATCACCACCGTGCGACTGGTACCCCCGGCGGATGCGTAGCGATCAGGGTAAGACATGGAGAAGTTGGGCGGGGGCAGGCGGGCAAGCTGGCAGGCGCGAGCTTAGCGCCGAAAAATCCACCAAGCCGCACCCATGACCAGAATCAGGCTGCCGGCCAGGCTGGAGAGCAACGACATGGCGGGAGGACTAGTGCGCCGCAGCGCTTGCCACGGGGGCCGCGCTGCGCAGCGCGGCCACGGGTTGGTGGCTGCTGCACTGCGCCACCACAGCACGCGCGCTGCTTTCGCAGCAACCGCACTGGGTGGCTACGCCCAGCTCGAACTGAATGGCATCAAAACCCATGCCAGCGTGGGCGCAGCGGGCAATGTCACGGTCAGAAACACGGTGGCAAACACAGACGATCATGGCGGTGCGCAGGTTGGGTGGCAGAAGTTGGCAAGTATAAATGCGAATCCATCGCATTTGCAGCCATTGTCTTACAGTATCTGTAAAAAATCATTTTTGATAGCTGCTTGCGCTTGCTGCATAAGGCTTTGAGCCATTTTTGATGCTCAAAATAACCCTCTTGGGTGGGCTACAGCCCTTGGGCAGGCCAGCGGCAGGGGCTGGGCTGCGTCTACTCATTATTTTTAAGGGTAAAAAAGGCCTCTAAGGCTTATGTAGAAAGCGCAAGCAGCTCCTGAAAAAGGAGCAAAAAAAGCGGTGGCTGTGCTGGGCCACTGGCCGAACCCGGACTGCTATGGGCTGCGCGTGCCTGGCGGGCACAATGTGGGAACATGACAGCCCTGTGACTGTTGCATGACAGCCCCGAGCCGCCCTGCGCGGCGTGCCTGGGGCCACCAGCGCGGTTGCGGGCGGCGCGGCTGTGGGGTGTCACACATTTGTCACCTGGGGCCGCGACACTGCGTTCACTGTCCTACCAAGCTGCATTCATGTCGTCTTTTCCCTCTGCGCAGCCGGCGCCCACCGAAGGCAGCGCTGCACCTGTTCCTGCGGTTGTCCAAAAGCCCGGCGTGCCCGCCACAGTCCCCAGCACCAACGAGTGGTTTTTAGATCGCGACCACAGCATCCTGGCCTTCAACGAGCGCGTGTTTGACTGGGCCTGCCGCCCTGATGTGCCGTTGCTGGAGCGCCTGCGCTACCTGTGCATCGTTTCCTCTAACCTGGATGAGTTTTTTGAGGTGCGCGCCGCGCCGCACATCACGGCAGCGCAGTCTGGTGACCATGAGGGCGCTTGCACGGTAGCGACCTGTGAGGCTTTGATGGCCAAAGCGCAGAATTTGGTCGAGCGCCAGTACGCGCTGTACAACGATGCGCTGGTTCCCGCTTTTGCCGCCAAAGGCATCCGCATCGTCTCGCACGGCGAGCGCACGGCCGAGCAGCGCCGCTGGGTGCAAGAGTATTTCCAGCGTGAAGTGCAGCCGCTGCTCATTCCCGTGGGGCTGGACCCGGCCCACCCGTTTCCGCTGGTGGCCAACAAGTCGCTGAACTTCATCGTGCGCCTGAAAGGTTCAGACGCTTTTGGCCGCAACAACGAAATTGCCATCGTGCGTGTGCCCCGTGTGCTGCCGCGCGTCATCCGTATGCCCGACCGCGTGGTGGCCAAGGGATCGATGTACGTGCTGCTGTCCAGCGTCATCCGCGCACACCTGGCCGATTTGTTCACGGGCCGCGAGGTGACCGAGTTTTCGCAGTTTCGCGTCACGCGCCATTCGGATTTGGCCGTGGACGAGGAAGATGTGCGCAACCTGCGCACCGCCTTGCGCAAGGGGCTGCAGCAGCGCCACTTTGGCCAGGCCGTGCGCCTGGAGGTGTCGTCGAGCTGCTCGCCGTTTTTGGCTGATTTTTTGCAGTCGCAGTTTGGCTTGCCGTCTGGCGCACTGTTTCACGTGCATGGCCCGGTGAACCTGGTGCGGTTGTCGCAATTGGTGGATTTGGTGAACGATCCGGCCCTGCTGTTCCCACCGTGGCGCGGCGCCTGGCCGGTGCAGTTGCAGCAAGGTGTGCCCATCTTGGCGCAGCTGCGCGAGCGCGACGTGCTCATCCACCAGCCCTTCGAGCGCTTTGATGCCGTGCTGGCCTTTTTGCGCGAGGCCGTACACGACCCGGACGTGCTGGTCATCAAACAAACCATTTACCGCACGGGCTCGGACTCCGAGCTGATGGAGCTGCTGCGCGAAGCGGTGCGCCGTGGCAAGGAAGTGATGGCGGTGGTGGAGCTGAAGGCGCGCTTTGACGAAGAAGCCAACATCAATTGGGCCGAGGCCTTGGAATCGATTGGTGCGCAGGTGGTGTATGGCGTGGTGGGCCTGAAAACCCACGCCAAGATGCTGCTGGTGACGCGCCGCGAGGGCCGCCAACTGCGCCGCTATGGCCACCTTTCGACGGGCAACTACAACCCGCGCACCGCCCGCCTGTACACCGACCTGAGCATGCTCACGGCCAACCCGGACATCACCGCCGACATGGATGGCGTGTTCAACCACCTGGCCAGCCAAAATCGCCCACCGCGCCTGCACCAGCTGCTGCTGGCGCCCTTTCATTTGCACAAGCGCATGATTGAAAAAATTGAGCGCGTGGGCCAGGCGGCAGCGGCAGGGCAGGGCGGGCGCATCGTCGCCAAGATGAACGCCCTGACCGACGAGGCGCTGATGCGTGCGCTGGTGCGCGCAGGCCAGCAAGGTGCGCGCATTGACCTGATCGTGCGCGGTGCCTGTATGTTGCCCGCCCAGGTGCCGGGGCTGACGGACAACATCCGCGTGCGCTCCATCATTGGGCGTTTTTTAGAGCACACCCGGGTGTTTTACTTTGCTGCGGGCACGCACGAGGAGCTGTACCTCTCTAGCGCCGACTGGATGAACCGCAACATGATGCGCCGCGTCGAGCTGGCTTGGCCCGTGACCGAGCCGGTGCTGCGCCAGCGCATCATCGATGAGTGCCTGGTGGCCTACCTCTACGACGACCGTGACGCCTGGACGCAAAGCCCCGACGGCAGCTATGTGCGTGCGCCGCGCCCCACCGAGGGCGATGGTGCCCAAGCCGCCTTGATGGGCCGCTACGGCCATGAGCAGCCTCCTACCACTGTGCCGCGCAAAGCACGCCGAGCGCCCGCAGGAGAAAGCCAATGATGGAACTGATTTTGTGGCGCCATGCCGAAGCCCACGATGCCAAAGAAGGGCAAGACGATCTGGAGCGTGCCCTGACGCCGCGCGGCGAAAAACAGGCTGCGCGCATGTCTGCCTGGCTGGAGCGCCAACTGCCCCAGGGCTTGCGCGTGGTCAGCAGCCCGGCCCGGCGCACCGAGCAAACCGCCCAGGCATTGGGGCGCAAATACAAGTTGCGCGCCGAACTGCTGCCCGACGGTACCCCCACCGATTTGCTGGAGCTGGTGCAGTGGGACAAGGGCAATGGTGCCGTGCTGGTGGTGGGCCACCAGCCCTTGCTGGGGCAAACGGCAGCGCATTTGCTGGGCCTGGGTCAGGAGGCTTGTTCGATTCGCAAAGGGGCTGTGTGGTGGCTGCGTCGGCGCCAACGCCTGGAGCACAACCAAACAGTGCTCATGGCGGTGATGTGCCCGGAATTTCTCTGAGGGGGTGAGGGTTCTCTGAAGGCGTGTGCTCCACGCTGGGAGAGGGGTGGGTGCGGGTGTACGTGCGGTGCGCCTGCACCTGGTTGTTTGCCGCGCCGTTGGTGCCTTGGTCGGCATGTGCGGCGCGGCTTTTTTTGTGTGCGCTTGTGTAGCGCTTCAGGGCAGGTTCAGCACCAGTTCCCAGGGGGTGCGTTGCCAGTCTTGGCTTTCTTCACGCAGCAGGTAGGCCGACTGGGGAAACAAGGCGGCCCAGCCGGCACGGCTGGTCAAGATAAAGCGCGCGCCCTTGCGTTCCAGGCACAGGCCTTCGAGGTCAGGGTCACGCCGCGCATGGCATAGCGCCACGGCCAGGCGCAGGCAGGCCAGTTGCAGCACGAACTGGGCGTTGCCCCACTGCAGCTCCAGCTTGCGCAGCTTGCCCCGGTGGGCGCGCACCAGCAGGCTCAGGTGGTGCAGTTCTGGCTGGGCAAAACCGGCGGCGTCGGTGTTGTCCAAAATGTAAGCGCCATGGCGGTGGTAGCCGCTGTGGGCAATGCGGCAGCCAATTTCGTGCAAGCGGGCCGCCCAGTCGAGCTTGCGCGAGGCGCGCTCGCTGTCTTGGGTGGCTACCTGGGCAAACAACTGGCACGCCACCTGGGCCACGCGCTGGGCCTGTGGCACATCGACGGCAAAGCGCTGCATGAGTCCGGCAACGGCTGCCGTGCGTAAATCGGTTTCGGGCCACTCGCGGCTGAGCAGGTCGTACAGTGCCCCTTGGCGCAGCGCGCCCTGGGCCACCTGCATCTGGTCAATCTCCAGCAGATCGAACACTGCGCGCAGCACGCTCAAACCACCGCCAATCACGGGGCGGCGGTCTTCTTTGAGGCCTTCCAGGCGCAGGCGGCTGGCTTGCCCGGCGCGCAGCAGTTTGCTCAGCAGCCAGTCCAGCCCATCGCGGCTGATGACGCCCGCAGGCTCACCCGCGAGGGTCAGAATCTCGCCCACAGCACCGATCGTGCCCGACGAGCCGTAGGCCACGTCCCAGGCGCCGGGGGTGAAGGTTTGCAGGGTTTCGTCCAGCATGGCTTTGGCGGCGGTTTCGGCGGCGCTGAAGGCTTCGGGAGTGAAGTTGCCGTCGGCAAAATAGCGGTTCGACCATGCCACGCTGCCCATGCGCAGCGACGTCACCGCGTGTGACTGGTAGCCCTGGCCGAGGATGAGTTCGGTCGAGCGCCCACCAATGTCCACCACCAGGCGTTTTTCTGGTGATTGGGGCAACAGGCGCGACACGCCTTGGTAAATCAGCCGCGCTTCTTCGGGGCCCGAGACCACATCAATCGGGTAGCCCAGGATGGCATTGCCCCGCTCAATGAAGACCTCGCGGTTGTGCGCTTCGCGCAGTGTTTGCGTGGCCACCGCCCGCACATGGCTGCGCTCAAAACCGGCCAGACGCTCGGCAAAGCGTGCCAGGCAGTCCCAGCCGCGTTGCATGGCTTCCAGGCTCAGGTTGCGTTCTTCGTCCAGTCCGCCGCCTTGGCGCACGGTTTCTTTGAGGTATTCGACGCGCTGGATGTGGCCATGCTCAAAGCGGCCAATTTCGAGGCGAAAGCTGTTAGACCCAAGGTCCACAGCGGCGAGCAGTGTTCCGTCTTGCATGGTGGTGCGCCTGGTGCGCCGAGGGCGCGGGGGAAAAAGCGGCGCAGCATAGCACCCGCTAGCACCGTATGGGCGCTGCGTTGGCACAGGTTGCACCAACGATTCAACCCACGATGCGGCCATCGGCCGTGAGCATGCTTTGGGTGACGTAGGCGTGGCTGCGTTTGCGCCCATCGAAGCTCACGGTAAAGCCCCCCAGGTTCACGTCTTGGCGGCGCCGAAAGGCGGCCAGTGCCGAGGCGCGTGTGAGTGGCCCGTTGATGTCTTGCAGCACCTGGGCCGTGTAGCGCGCAGCAATAAAGCCTGCCAGCCCCTGGGGTGAGGGTGGCTCGTCGTACAGCCGTCCCAGGGTTTCACGGTAGGCACGCACGATGGGCATGCCCGCGCTGACCAGGGGCACCGCCTGGGTGGCAATGACCGAGACATTGCGCTTGGCCGCACCCATTTGTGACAGCACCTGCAAATTCACATCGGCCAGCGCCACGATGTAGCACTGGCGCCCGGGTTGCAAATTCATGCGGCGCATGAAACCGTGCAATTCAGGTGTGCCGCCAATGAACAGCACCATGGGCTGGCTGGGGGCAGAGAGCTGGCGGTCGCCCTCGGGGCTGCTGCCGGGCAAGGGCAGGTCTTGAATGCGCAGCTTCAGCACCCGGGCGGCTTGCTGCACCCGCGCCTGCGACTGTTGGCGCAGGGCCGCTGTGGCGTACACCACGCCCAGCTCCTGCACGCCCATGGCGGCCTGGGTTTTCAGGGCGTGGGCAATTTGCACTTCGTAGTCGGGGAAGATGCCAAACACCAGGTCGTTGCTGGTGGCAGGCTCCTGGCTGTGCAGCCAGGGCGCGACGTGTGCCAGGGGTTGGGAGGGCTGGGTTTGTTCTTGCAGCGCTGCGATGGCGCTGGCAGCGTTGTCGCCCACACAGCCCGACAGAGCAATGCACGCCGGGCTGGTCAGCACGCTGCGCAGGGCGTTGTGCAGCGAAGGGCCGCTGCCTTGCACTTCCATGGCCAGGTGCTGCACCGGGCGTCCTTGCAGGCCGCCACGGGCATTGAGGTCTTGCCAGGCAGCACGCGAGCCGATGAGAAAGTCACGGCTCACATCCTGCTGGCTGGGCGACATATCTGCCAACTGTGCGATGACGATGGGGCGCTCGGCCTCTTTACCACCGCTTTGGGCGAAGGCGCCAAGGTGTGGTGCCAGGGTAGCACCAGCACATAACTGCAGCCATTGGCGGCGCGGCAAAACGGGCAAGGTCATGGGGAGAACAACAGCGTGACAAACACGCCCAGGCTAGGTCAGGCGTGTGTCATTGGTATGACACAGTGCTTTTTGACAGTTTGTGTGACAGCTTTTGTGGCTGTCATTTGTCTGTCACAAAGCCTGCCTACATTCGTTGGTATTCCTTCCACAACCTGTAGAGGTTTTGTCATGAAACTGTCCCTGACTCGCGTACTGGTAGCTAGCTTGCTCTCCGTTGCTGCGATTTCCCCTGCAATGGCGCAACAAGAAGCCACCGGCGCTGGCGCGAGCTTCCCGGCGCCGCTGTACGCCAAGTGGGCGGCCGACTACCACAAGGCCACCGGCGTGAAGATCAATTACCAATCCGTCGGCTCGGGTGCCGGTTTGCGCCAGATTGAAGCCAAGACGGTGGATTTCGGTGCCTCCGATGCGCCACTGAAAGATGAAGACCTGGCCAAAAAAGGCCTGGTGCAGTTCCCCACCGTCATCGGTGGCGTGGTGCCCGTGGTGAACATTCCTGGCATCAACCCCGGTCAGCTCAAGCTCAGCGGCAAGGTGCTGGGTGACATCTACCTGGGCAAAGTAACACAGTGGAATGACCCCGCAATTGCTGCCCTGAACCCCGGCGTGAAGTTGCCTGAGGCAGCCATTGCCCCCGTACGCCGTGCCGATGGTTCGGGCACCAGCTTCATCTTCACCAACTACCTCTCCAAGGTGAACCCGGAGTGGAAAGAAAAAGTGGGTGAAGGCACGGCAGTGAACTGGCCCATTGGTGCCGGTGGCAAGGGCAACGAAGGCGTGGCCGCTTTTGTGGGCCGCCTGGCCAACTCCATTGGCTATGTGGAGTACGCCTACGTCAAGCAAAACAAGCTGAACTACGTGCAGTTGCAAAACGCGGAAGGTGCTTTCGTGTCGCCCGATGACGATGCCTTCAAGGCCGCTGCTGCCGGTGCCGATTGGAGCAAGAGCTTCTACCAAATTTTGACCAACCAGCCCGGCAAGGCTTCCTGGCCTATTACCGGTGCCACCTTCATCCTGATGCACAAGAGCCAGGACAAGCCACAGCAAGCCAGCGCTACGCTCAAGTTCTTCGACTGGGCGTACCAGACCGGTGACAAAACCGCCGCTGATCTGGACTACGTGCCCATGCCTGACAGCGTCAAAAGCGTGATCGTCAAGTCCTGGGGCGAGATCAAAGACGGCGCAGGCAAGCCGATTGCGTTGAAATAATCGCTACGCGGCGGGTGCGCCTTTCGCATCCGCCGCCGCACCATGCAAGACAAAGGCCCCCCTGTGTCCACGACGCTGACCGCCCGCCCGGCTACGCTGCCGCAGCAGCCCTCTGGCTCTGGCCAGACCCTTCCTCCTGCCCGCCCGCCACTGCTGTCTGGCAGCATGGCGGATCGCTTGTTTGCCTGGTTGGCGCGTGGTGCAGCGTTTATTACGCTGGCGCTGTTGCTGGGTATTTTGATTTCTTTGCTGATTGGCGCCTGGCCGTCCATCAGCGCTTATGGTCTGGGTTTTCTGACCAGCACCGCCTGGGACCCCGTGCAAAACGAGTACGGCGGCCTGGTGATGATTTACGGCACGCTGATGACCTCGTTCATCGCGCTGCTGATTGCTGTGCCGGTGAGCTTTGGTATTGCGCTGTTTCTCACCGAACTCTCGCCCGCCTGGCTCAAGCGCCCGCTGGGCACCGCCATTGAACTGCTGGCTGCCGTGCCCTCTATCGTGTATGGCATGTGGGGGCTGATGGTGTTTGGTCCGTTGCTGGCCACCTGGGTGCAGCAGCCGCTGCAAAACATTTTCAAAGGCGTGCCCTATCTGGGGGCGCTGGTGTCGGGCCCACCCGTGGGCATCGGCATTTTGTCGGCCGGGATCATCCTGGCCATCATGATCATTCCCTTTATCGCCTCGGTCATGCGTGACGTGTTCGAGGTCACGCCCGCGCTGCTCAAAGAGTCGGCCTACGGCCTGGGCTCCACCACCTGGGAAGTGGTCTGGAAAGTGGTACTGCCCTACACCAAGACGGGTGTGCTGGGCGGCATCATGCTGGGCCTGGGGCGCGCTTTGGGCGAGACCATGGCAGTGACGTTTGTGATTGGCAATATGAACCAGTTGAGTTCGCTGTCCGTGTTTGAGGCGGCCAACAGCATCACCTCGGCCCTGGCCAACGAGTTTGCGGAAGCGGGCGAAGGCCTGCACCAGGCTTCGCTGATTTACCTGGGTCTGGTGTTGTTCTTCATTACCTTCGTGGTGCTGTCGCTGTCGAAGGTACTGCTGTCGCGCCTGCAAAAGGGTGAAGGAGCCCGCGCATGACTACTTCTGTTTCTAGCAGCTCTGTGAGCACTGCGTCTGCCATGGTGTCGCCCGCGGCCCTGGCACAGGCGCGCAGTACGCGCTACGCCGCACGCAAGCGTGTCAACCAGATCGCACTCACCTTGTCGCTGGGCGCCATGGCGTTTGGCGTGTTTTGGTTGGTATGGATTTTGTGGGAAACGCTGCGCCTGGGGCTGGGTGGCCTGTCGCTGACTTTGTTCACCGAAATGACCCCACCGCCCAACGAGGCGGGTGGTTTGGCCAACGCGCTGTTTGGTTCAGCCACCATGGTGGCACTGGCCACCTTTGTGGGCACGCCCATTGGTATCTTGGCTGGGGTGTACCTGGCCGAGTACGGCAAAACGGGCTGGCTGGCACCGGCCACGCGCTTTGTGAACGACATCTTGCTGTCTGCACCCTCCATCGTCATCGGCTTGTTTGTTTATACGGTGGTGGTGGCGCGCTTCAAAAGTTTTTCGGGCTATGCAGGCATCTTGGCGCTGGCGCTGATTGTGATTCCCGTGGTCATTCGCACCACCGAGAACATGCTGCTGCTGGTGCCCGCCAGCTTGCGTGAAGCAGCCTACGCTTTGGGCGCGCCCAAGTGGAAAGTGATCACCATGGTCACTTTGCGTGCGGCGCGCGCCGGGGTGATCACCGGCATCTTGCTCGCCGTGGCGCGCATTGCGGGCGAAACCGCCCCGCTGCTGTTCACCGCGCTGAACAACCAGTTCTGGAACGGCGACCTGTCCAAGCCCATGGCCAGCTTGCCTGTGACCATCTTCAAGTTCGCCATGAGTCCCTACGAGAACTGGCAGCAGCTCGCCTGGGCGGCTGTGTTCCTCATCACCTTGGCGGTGCTGGGCCTCAACATCCTGGCACGTGTGCTCACGCGCCAAAAGTAACCGATTCTCTGGAAGACTTTCATGCCCTCCAACGCAACCCCTCCCGTGGCCTCCAAGATCGCAGTGCGTGATCTGAACTTCTACTACGGTAAGTTCCATGCGCTGAAAAACATCAATCTCGATATTCCCGAGAAAAAAGTCACGGCCTTCATCGGCCCCTCGGGCTGCGGCAAATCCACGCTCTTGCGCACTTTCAACCGTATGTTCGAGCTGTACCCCGAACAGCGTGCCGAAGGGCAAATCCTGCTCGACGGCGAGAACCTGCTGCAGTCCAAGCAAGACGTGGCGCTGATTCGTGCCAAGGTGGGCATGGTGTTCCAAAAGCCCACGCCGTTTCCCATGTCGATCTACGACAACATCGCCTTTGGCGTGAAGCTGTTTGAAAACCTCAACAGCTCCGACATGGACGAGCGCGTGGAGTGGGCGCTGCGCAAGGCCGCCCTGTGGAATGAGGTGAAAGACAAGCTGCACCAAAGCGGCTCGGGCCTGTCGGGTGGGCAGCAGCAGCGCCTGTGCATTGCGCGCGGCATTGCCGTGTTGCCCGAGGTGCTGCTGCTGGACGAGCCCTGCTCGGCACTCGACCCGATTTCCACCGCCAAGATTGAAGAGCTGATTGCCGAGCTGAAGAACGACTACACCGTGGTCATCGTCACGCACAACATGCAGCAGGCCGCACGCTGCAGCGACTACACCGCCTATATGTACCTGGGCGATCTGGTCGAATTTGGCGCCACAGAGCAAATGTTCTTCAAGCCCCAGCGCAAGGAGACCGAGGACTACATCACCGGCCGTTTTGGCTGAAGGCGAAAGACACTCCAATGACCGAAAAACATCTTTCCTCGCAGTTCGATAGCGAACTCAACGCCGTTTCCGCCCGCGTCATGGAGCTGGGCGGGCTGGTGGAATCGCAAATTCGCCAAGCCATCGCCGCCTTGTCGCAGTTCAGCCTGGAGGCTGCCGCCCAGGTCGAGACGCTGGAAGCGCGTGTGAATGCGATGGAAGTCGAGATCGACCACGAACTCACCACCATCATTGCGCGGCGCCAGCCCACGGCGCGCGACCTGCGCCTGCTGATGGTGTTCTCCAAGGCCACAGCCAACCTCGAGCGCATGGGCGACGAGGCCACGCGCATGGCGCGCATGGTGCGCTCCATCATCGAAAGCGGCGCGGCGCGCCTGCTGCCCAGCAGCGACTTGCGCATGGCCGCCGACCTGGCCTCCGGCCTGCTGCGCAAGGCGCTCGACGCCTTTGCCCGCCTCGATACCAAGGCCGCCGTCGATATCCTCAAGGAAGACGACCAAATCGACCGCGAGTTCGACGGCTTTGTGCGCAAGCTCATCACCTACATGATGGAAGACCCGCGCACCATCTCCGCCAGCTTGGACTTGTTGTTTCTCGCCAAAGCCATCGAACGCATTGGCGACCACTCGAAAAACATCTCCGAACTCATCATTTACCTGGTGGAAGGGCAGGACGTGCGTCACCGCGCCCTCTCTGACATTGAATCTGTGCTGCGATGAAGCCTTTTGCCCGTGTGCTGATCGTTGAAGACGAGCCAGCGATTGCTGAGTTGATTGCCGTGAACCTGCGCCACAACGGCATGGTGCCGATCTGGGCCGAAGACGGGCTCTCGGCGCAGCGTGAAATCAACACCCAGTTGCCCGATGTCATCTTGCTGGACTGGATGCTGCCCGGCATGAGCGGCGTGCAGCTGGCACGCCAGTGGCGCGTACACCCGCGCACCAAGGCCGTGCCCATCCTCATGCTCACCGCCCGGGGCGACGAGCCCGACAAGGTGGCTGGCCTGGATGCCGGAGCGGACGACTACATCACCAAGCCCTGTTCCACCCAGGAGCTGCTGGCGCGCATCCGCGCCGTGCTGCGCCGCCGCGCCCCCGAGCAGGTGGCCGAACCCATTGACATTGGCGGGCTGGCGCTAGACGCCGCCACCCACCGCGTGAGCTGGCAAGGCCAGCCGCTGAAGCTGGGGCCGACCGAGTTCAAGCTGCTGCACTACCTGATGAGGCACGCCGAGCGCGTCCACAGCCGCACGCAGCTGCTGGACAAAATCTGGGGCGACCATGTGGTGATCGAAGAGCGTACGGTCGATGTCCACGTCAAGCGCCTGCGCGAGGCCCTGGGCTCGGCCAGTGCCATGGTCGAGACGGTGCGCGGTGCAGGCTACCGCTTCACAGCCCAACCGGTGCTACAAAACGAATAGCTGTTTGCGCTTGCCTGTAAAGGCTAAGAGGCTAAAAAAGCCTCAAAAAAACTGTGCAATGCCGCTGCTCCCGGGGTGCAGCGGCTGCACTGGCATGGGAAACAGGCTGAAAGCTGCTTCACAGGCCATTTTTGGGCATTGAATTGGCCTTTTGGGCTTATGTAGCAAGCGCAAGCAGCTATTGAAAGCATAGCTTTTTTGTCTCTTCCCTTCCTCAACCCTTGGGGGCCTTGCATGGCGTGGCGGATTTTTTTCTTTTTCTCCCTGCAGTGCGCAGTTGCCGCCCTGGGCTGGTGGCTGTGGGGGGGCTGGGGTGCAGCCGTGGCCGCCTGGGTGGTGGGCTGGTGCGTGGTGGCCTGGATTTTGCAGCGCATGATGCAGGTGATGCGCTGGCTGCGAGCCGATGCCGACCCGTATGCCGCTCCCGAGCTGCGTGGCCCCTGGCGCGAAGTGGTGCAGCGCATTTGCCGCTTGCAGCGTGTGAAGCAGCAGCAAGTGCAGGGGCAGGAGCAAAAACTGCAAGATTTTTTGGCCGCCTTGCACGCCTCGCCCAATGGGGTGTTGCTGCTCGATGGCGAGGGGCGCATTGAGTGGTTCAACCAGCAGTCGGCACGCCATTTCGGCCTGGATTTGCAGCGCGACCTGTGGCAGCACATTGGCAACCTGGTGCGTGACCCGGCTTTCAGCGCTTATGACAGTGCGGGCGACTACAGCGGTGAAGTGCTGCTCAATGGGCGCGAACACACGGCCAACCACCCGGTGTTTCTCTCGGTGCAATTGCACCCCTACGGGGAAGGACGGCGTTTGATGCTCTCGCGTGACGTGACGGCACTGCAGCAGGCCGAGGCCATGCGGCGTGATTTTGTGGCCAACGTCTCGCACGAGATTCGCACGCCACTGACGGTGCTGGCCGGTTTCATTGAAACCATGCAAAACCTGCAGCTCGACGAGAACGAGCGCAAGCACTACCTGGGGTTGATGGCGCAGCAGTCCACGCGCATGCAGTACCTGGTGAATGATTTGCTCACCTTGTCGCGTCTGGAGGGCAGCCCGTTGCCCAGTATGCAAGAGTGGACGCCCGTGGCTGTGCTGGTGCAGCGCTGCCAGCAAGAGGCGCAGGCGCTGTCGCAGCACCTGATTCCTGCCCATGCGGCGCCTCACACCCTGGAGTTCCCCAGTGCCCAGGTGCTGCAGGCGGCCGGGGAGGTGGCGGGCAATTTCACCGAGCTGTACAGCGCGTTTTCCAATTTGGTGACCAACGCCGTGCGCTACACCCCGGCTGGTGGGCGCATTTGCGTGCAGTGGCTGGTACACGACGATGGCAGTGCCTGCCTGCAGGTGAAAGACACCGGCCCGGGCATTGCACCCGAGCATTTGCCGCGTTTGAGCGAGCGCTTTTACCGCATTGACCGCAGCCGCTCGCGTGACAGCGGTGGCACGGGCCTGGGGCTGGCCATTGCCAAGCATGTGCTGCAGCGCCATGGCGGGCAGCTGGGCATTGCCAGCGTGCTGGGCCAGGGCTCCACGTTCAGCGCCCATCTGCCCGCGCAGCGCCTGCGCGCCAGCGTCAGTACCCTCTCACCGTTTGCCTCATGAGGCTGGGCTGCGTTGCGCCCGTGCCAGCGTGCGTGCCAGCAGCCAGATCAGCAGTGCAGCCGTTACCGCCAGCGCAGCGCCGTTGGCCGCCCAAAAAGGTGCTGGCGTAGCGGCTTGATCGCGCCACGGCCCCACGCCATGGTAGGCCAGCACATAGCCACCGCCCAGGCCAGCTCCCCACAGCAGGGCGCAGTAAATCAGCAGCGGCCCGAGGGTGACGCGGTAGCAGCGCAGCACAAATGCCACCAGTGCCTGCAGGGCATCGCCCAAATGCGCCAGCGCCACCCAGCCCAGCAGGCTGGCTGCCAATGCGACCACGGCCGGGCTGGGGCTGTACAGCGCCGCCAGCGGCTCGCGTACCAGCCACAGTGTGGTGGCCAGCAGTAGCCCCAGGGCGGCAGTCAGGCGCAGCCCCAGCCAGGCCACGGCGGCGGCACGCGCTTCGTCGCCCGCGCCGCGCCAGTAGCTCACGCGCGTGCTGGTGGCAATGCCCAGCGACAGCGGCACCATGTAAATCACCCCGGTCAGGTTGGCGGCAATCTGGTGGCTGGCAGCGGCCAGCGTGCCCTGGCGTGCAATCAGCAGTGCCATCAGGGTGAACGAGGTCACCTCCACCAAAATCGCCAACCCCGCAGGCAGGCCCAAGCGCACAAAAGCTGCCAGTTGGGTGGGGTCGGGGCGCTCCAGCCGCTGCCATAGTTGCAGTGGCGTGTAGAGGCTTTGCGTGCGCAGCAGCCACACGGCCAACGCGCATTGGCAACAGGCCACCACCAGGGTGGCCCAGGCACAGCCCACAGCCCCTTGGGCAGGCAGGCCCGCGCCGCCAAAGGTGAACCAAATGGAGAGCGGAATTTTGATCACCAGCCCCAGCACTTGCAGCCAGGTGACCAGCAGCGGATGGCCCAGGGCCTGGTTCAGTGTGCAGTAGGTGCGAAACAGCAGCGCCGGTGGTAAGCCAAAGGCCAGCACGGCGAGGTAGTGCGTGACTTCGTCTTGCAAGGAGAGCGGTACTTCAGCCCAGCGCAGCAGCGCTCCAGGGGCCAGCAGCACGGCCATGCCCAGGGCACTGGCCAGGGCACACAGGTACAGCGCTTGGCGCAGCGAGCGGCCTATGGCCAGAGGCTGGTGGGCACCGCGTTGTTCGGCCCAAATAGGCAAAAGCGCCTGCAGCACGCCTTGCAGCGACACGTACACACTGACAAACAAGGCTGAACCAATGGAGAGCGCTGCCAGCGAGGCCTGCGCGTGGCGTCCGGCGACGATGGTGTCCGTGACGCCGTAGGCCATCACGGCCAACTGGCCAGCCAATACGGTGAGGGCGTGGCGTAATACCACGGAAAGATCCGACATAGCAGGTGGACAGCGCTGGGGAGGGCGCCGTGTCAGGGGTTGCGGTGCAGCAGCACCATGCGCTCGCTGCGGTTGGTGGGGCGGCCAACAGCGGCGTAGAACGACCAGTCGGCACTGTGCGGGTCAGCGCGCAGCTGGGCGGGCAGGTTGCCGCGCTCGCTGGCCACGGCCAGCCACTGGCACTCTTGCGCGCCGGGGCTGCGCCAGGTGCGCAGCGTGAAATTGCCGTGGAATTGCAGCGCTGCCACCTGGGAGTCGCTCATGCCATACACCAGCAGGCAGCCGGGACGTGGGCCGACCAGGGTGCGCAAGTGGCGCACTTGCGGCGCGTAGCTGCGTGCGTAGTCCAGCGGCGGCAGCCAGATGGTCATCAACAGCAGCCAGGCCAAGGTGGTGCCAGCCGCAGGCAACACCAGGCTTTTCCACAAGGCCGTGCGGTGGCGCACCACTCGCCAGCGCACCAGGGCGCACCACGCCAGCGTAGCGCCCAAGGCCACCAGCAGGGGCAGGGGTGCCAGGCTGTGCGTAAAGCCCGGTGCCAGGCGCGCCACGTTGGCCGCAGGCTGGGCAGGCCAGCCGGTTTGCAGCGACAGCCAGACCACCCAGATGGCAATGGCCGAGAGGCTGAAAAACAGCAGCGTGAACCAGTCGATCAGGGCCGCCAGACTGCGCTGCAGTGTGGGCAGGGCAAAGGCCGCCAGCACGGACAGCGCTGGCAAACCCAGCAGCAAGGCCCGATCGGCTGGGCTGGTGCTCAAGGTCGCCCCCAGGCTGATGCCGACAAAGCCCAGTGGCAGCCACAGGTGCGGCTGGCATTGCGTGAGCTGATGGCGCCAGCGCCACAAGGTCCACAGCGCCAAGGGCCAGGCAGGCCAGCCAAACCACACCAGCAGCTTGATTTGCGCTTGCACCCATACCCAGCTGGCGGGCGGCATTTCTACACGCCAGGCCCACAGGTGCAGCCCCCAGCCCAAAGCAGCGCTCACGAGGGTAACGGCCAGCCAAGCCCCGCTGGTACGGCGGCCTGTGGCTTGTGCAGGAGGCGCAGAGTCGGTTGCCGCCGTGCGCTGCCGTGTCCACGCCAGCAGGGTGCCACCCAGGCCCAACAGGGTGGCCAGCGCGGGGGCACCGGCCAGGGTCAAGCCTAGCAGGCCCAGTGGCATCAAGGCTGCAGCACGCCAGCGGTGGTAAGGCCACAGTGCAGCCGCCAGCAGCACCAGGCTGGCGCAGGCCAGTTGCACCAGGGCCGCTGTGGTTTCGTGCGCCATTTGGGCCAGGCCCAGGCAGGCCAGCAGCGCCAGCAGGGCGGCATCGGCGATCGAGCGGGCGTAGTCACGCGGATCGGCCTCGCCGCCGAAGGCAAACGCCACAGGTTGCGCGCCGGGGTTGCGTGCCAGGTAGTAGGCGCTGTACCACGTTGCCCACAGAGACAGGCAGAGCAAGCCGATAAAGGGCAGGCGCACTACCAGCTCGGCACCCCAGCCCAGCATAGCGAGGGGGCCTTGCAAGGCTTGCAGCGCCCAGGCACCTAGCCAAAAAGGTAGCAACCCACTGCCTTCGGGTTGCAATCCGAGCATTTGCGGCGCCAGCCAAGGGCTGTGGCCTTGTGCCAGCGCCTGCATGTAACCGAGTGCGGCAACATCCGCGTAGCGCCACGGATCGCGTCCGATGAACCCGGGCACCACATAGGCCACACACAACAGCAGCACCGCCCACCGTGGGATGGGGCGGGCAGCACGCTGGGTGACGATGGCAGGGGTGGGGTAATTCACGGCAACTACGGGTCAATAAAAAAGGCAGCGCGGTGGCCCGGGCTGCCCTGGTGCGGTGCAGGTGGCGCAAACCACCTGGAAGCACGATTTACTTCTTGGCGAAGCGGTTGCGGAAGCGCTCCACGCGGCCACCCATGTTGTCCACCGACTTTTGTGTGCCAGTGTAGAAGGGGTGCGATTCGCTGGAAGTATCGAGCTTGAACAGCGGATAGTCCTTGCCTTCGAAGGTTTCGGTTTCCTTGGTGTTCACGCAGGAACGGGTCACGAATTTGAAGCCGTTGGACAGGTCAACGAACAGCACTTCGCGGTAGTTGGGGTGGATGCCTTCTTTCATGGTCTTCCTTCAGTCAGGTGCGGCAGCCGGGCAGGATGGGAAACAACCGTTGTTTCGCCACAGCATCCCACTACTTACCGCATAGAAAAAGCCCACCATTATATGAGGTATCGCTCAGGCAGCCGGCTCACTCAGTCCGGTGATGGAGTTGGCCTTACCCAGTGCATCAATACTGGCTTGCAGCACCAGCTGAGCATCCAGGCCACAGGCCTGCGCTAAGGTTGCTGTCGCCTCGCTGTTGGCGTTTTCGCACGCCTTGGCCAGTTCAAGGGCGTGGTGGTAGAGGCCAGACTGTCCCAGCAACGCGTTGTGGATGTTGCTGGGCAGGCGAGTTTCTTCCAGAATTTGTGGCAAGGGATGGCCGATCAGCAAGTCCAGCATGGAGAACAGCCCCAAGATGAAAAGCTCTTCGCCCTTGGCAGGCAGTTTGCCCTGGCCCGCAAGGCTTTCCAGGAAGAAGGCGCGGGTGAGTGCCTGCTCCGTCAGCATGCGCTCGCGAAAACCAGCTTCCTTGATGTCAAACAGCAACAGCGACAGCCAGCGGTAGCAGCGCTCGCGCCCCAGCACCAACAGGGCTTTGTCGATGGTCACTACTGGTTGGGCCAGGCCCATCACCGGGGAGTTGAGGTAGCGCAGTAATTTGAAGGTCATCACCGGGTCGTTGGTGATCTGCTCTGCAATCACTTTGAGTTCTTCGTCCGAACGCAGCATGTTCAGCAGCTTGAGGGCCAACATGCGGTTGATTTCGCTCTTGGGTGGGTGCCAGTTTTCTCGGCTGGTGACAAAACTGCCCTGGAAAAAATCAAAATGGCTTTGAAAGCACAGATGAAATTCGTCAAACGTGCTCAGTTCGTTGGCGATCAGGCGCAGCCGTGTTTGTGAGGGTAGGCGGTTGGCACTGAGTTTTTTGCTCAATGATTTGATCTCCAGCCCATCGAGTCCGGCCGTGTGAAACTGCACGTAGTCGCCCAGGCTGGCCAGGGGCAGCAGGTCGGGGTGTTGGGCCAGGGCGGCGGCGCTGAGCTCCCAGCCGTACACATAACCCGCTTGGCGCAGCGCTTCCAGCTGTGGTTGGAGCACGCCCAGTGCCAGAGGTTGGCGCCCAGGTTTGAGCAGCAAGACGGTGTTTTTTGTGGGGAGTTTGTACAGCAGCGGGTTGTCCAGCGATACCGGATGCAGGCCAATGAAGGCCAGGCGGTGACCCAGCAGGCTATGAATACCCAGCGAGGTCAGGCTGCGCAGCAAGGCGTCGTCGTACACCTTGTGCAGCAAGTCTTGCTTGCCCTGCAAGCGCGATTGCAGGTTCTCTTGGAGATTGAAGGTGTAGCCCGCTACATGCTCTTTGCGGTTGAGCACCGGCACACGGCAAATAAAAGCCGAGGGGTCGTTGCTGCTGGACGACGTCTGGGCTGTACCTGAGCCACTGCCTTGGATTGGCGCCACCTTGTTCAGCGCGTCAAATTGTTCGCGGGCTTGTGCTTCAGGGCTGGGGGTGGGGGCTTGTGGTGGTGTGGTAGAGCGTAAGCCCAATAGCCGACGCAGCGAATGGATGATGGCAGGCATGCAAACCCCTTGCAAGGTACCCCATGGGCAGGAGTGGAATGTGGAGCGCGATTCTATGTCCTCGCATCGCCACGGGGCCAGGCAAAACAAAGCCCCGCACGGGGCGGGGCTGCATAGTCGGGTGGAAAGCGCAGAGACTGTTAGCCGCCGCGGCGCATGGCCTCGAAGAATTCGACGTTGTTTTTCGTCTCCTTCATCTTCTTGATCATCAGTTCCATGGATTCAATTTCGTCCATGTTGTACATGAACTGGCGCAGGATGCGGGTTTTTTGCAAAATCTCCGGTGCCAGCAGCAGCTCTTCGCGGCGTGTGCCGCTCTTGTTGAGTTCAATGGCCGGGAACACGCGTTTTTCGTACAAGCGGCGGCTCAGATGCACTTCGCTGTTGCCTGTGCCCTTGAATTCTTCAAAGATCACCTCGTCCATGCGGCTGCCGGTATCGACCAAGGCGGTGGCGATGATGGTCAACGAGCCACCTTCCTCTACTGTGCGCGCGGCACCAAAGAAGCGCTTGGGGCGCTGCAAGGCATTTGAGTCAACCCCTCCCGACAGCACCTTGCCAGACGAGGGTACGACGTTGTTGTAAGCGCGGGCCAAGCGGGTGATGGAGTCCAGCAGGATTACCACGTCTTTCTTGAGCTCCACCAGGCGTTTGGCGCGCTCGATCACCATTTCGGCCACATGTACGTGGCGTGCAGCCGGTTCATCGAAAGTAGAGGCAATGATCTCGCCGCGCACGGAGCGCTGCATTTCCGTCACTTCTTCCGGGCGCTCGTCCACCAGCAGCACCATCAGATGCACATCAGGGTGGTTGGCAGTGATGGCATGGGCGATGCTTTGCATCATCATCGTCTTGCCGCTTTTGGGCGGAGCCACGATCAGCGCGCGCTGGCCGCGGCCAATCGGGGCGATGATGTCAATGATGCGGCCTGTGATGTTTTCCTCGCCCTTGATGTCGCGCTCTAGCTTCATCTGCTCCTTGGGGAACAGCGGCGTGAGGTTCTCGAACATCACCTTGTGCTTGTTTTGTTCGGGCGGGCCGCCATTGACCTTGTCGAGCTTGGTCAGTGCAAAGTAGCGTTCGCCATCTTTGGGAATGCGTACTTCGCCCTCAATCATGTCGCCGGTGTGCAGGTTAAAGCGGCGCACCTGGCTGGGGCTGATGTAGATGTCGTCGGTGCTGGCGGTGTAGCTGGTGTCGGGGCTGCGCAGAAAGCCAAAGCCATCGGGCAAGATTTCGAGCACGCCGTCGGCAAACACCTGTTCGCCTGCTTTGGCCCGCTTTTTGATGATGGCAAACATCAGCTCTTGCTTGCGCATACGGCCGCCGTTTTCGATCTCAAGCGCTTCCGCCTGCTTGAGGACTTCAGACACGTGCAGTGCCTTGAGTTCGTTAAGGTGCATGAATGGACTCCTGAATCGGAGTGGAACTGTCCGGAGGACGACTAAAACACAAGGAGAGGGGGAGGGGGCTGCGCTCTTGCTTGCGGGCCACGGTGGTGGCTGAAGCTGCGAGCCTGTGATCTCGGATTGGCCGCTGTGTGTGCGCAGGGTGTGCAAAAGCGACGAAACGATCAGCGCCAGATTATGACAGCAAATTGCACGCGTGCTGCCTTGAGCGCAAGAAGAAGAGCAAAAGAGAGAGCAGGGAGGTGGTCGGCAGGCCCATCAGCGGTGCGCAGCACAGAGGATGGGCCGCTTGATGCAGGTCAGACCAGGTACTGATCCACAAAGGCTGTCAGCTGCGCTTTACCTTGGGCGCCGACTTTGGTGGCAAGCAGCTCGCCGTTTTTGAACAGCATCAGCGTAGGAATGCCGCGAATGCCGAATTTGGCCGGGATGGCGCGGTTGTCGTCCACGTTCATTTTGGCAACGGTGAGCTTGCCTTGGTAGCTGGCAGCCAGCTCGTCCAGGATGGGCGCAATCATCTTGCAGGGGCCGCACCACTCAGCCCAAAAATCGACCAGCACGGGGCTGCTCGATTGCTGCAGGGCGGTGTCAAAGTCGGCGTCGGAGAGGTGCTGAATCAAATCGCTGGCCATGAAAATTTCCTTGGGTAAAGCCTCAAGCGCAAAGCGCAGGGAGAAAAAGAATGCGCCAGATTGTGACAGAAGTCGCCTGTCAGACGTGTCAGGGGGCTTTGTTTTTTGCTTCTGAAAAAGTAGCTGCTTGCGCTTGCTGTATGCGGCTTTCAGCCACTTTTGGCTAACGTTTTACGCGAGAAGGTTTGCCACCACGGCGCTGGGGTTGAGACTTGCTTGGACGCGCCGACTGGCTGGCTTTCGTGATGGGTAAGTGGAGCACCACTTTCTGCCCGGCTTTGAACATGTCGCCAGGCTTGAGGTTGTTCCATTCAGCCACGCTGCTGGCACTCAGGCGGTAGCGCTGGGCGAGGCTAGAGACGCTGTCGCGCTTGCTGGCACGCACCACGGTACGCCGGGTGGTGATTTCCGGCGCCAGGGCAAGCTGTCCGTTGTCGGCCAGGCGCTCTGGTACGTTGGCTTGCTGAGCATGGCTGCGTGGCACGATCAAGGCTGAGCCTGCTTTGATCATCATGCGCGGCGGAATGTTGTTGACGCTGCGCAACTGCGCTTCGCTCATGCCGGTGTGTTGTGCCGCTTCGCGTACGCTGAGGTTGCGGGGGGCCGTCCAGGCTGTCCAGCTGGCGAAAGGGCCAGCGTCGTAGGTTTGCAGGTTGCGCTCGAACTGTTTGGCGTTGTCCCAGGGCAGCAGAATTTGCGGTGTCCCTGCGGCAAAAATGACGGGTTTGTTGAACGAGGGGTTGAGCGCCCGAAAGTCTTTCACATCCACATTGGCGAGTTTGGCGACGAGCTCGACGTCGATGTCGCGGTCAATATCGACCGTTTGAAAGTAAGGGTGGTTTTCGATCAGTGGCAGATCGGCGCGCAGGCCACGAGGGTCAGCAATGATGTTTTTGACCGCCTGCAGCTTGGGCACGTACATGCGGGTTTCAGCTGGCATTTTCAGTTCGGTATAGCTGGTGCCAAGCCCTAGTTTCTGGTTGCGTGCAATGGCCCGACTGACACTGCCTTCGCCCCAGTTGTAGGCTGCCAGGGCCAAATGCCAATCGCCAAACATGGTGTGGAGTTTTTGCAGATAGTCCAGCGCTGCCCGGGTGGAGGCCAGCACGTCACGCCGGTCATCGCGAAAAGCGTTTTGCTTGAGGTCGAAGTAGTTGCCTGTGGCTGGCATGAACTGCCACATACCAGCCGCTTTGGCGCTAGAGACGGCCTGCGGGTTGAAGGCACTTTCGATGTAGGGCAGCAGCGCCAATTCGGTGGGCATGCCCCGGCGCTCCAACTCTTCAACAATGTGAAAGAGGTATTTGGACGAGCGTTGCGTCATACGCAAGATGTAGTCCGGGCGGGTGCTGTACCACTGCACGCGGTCGTCCACCAGGTCGTCTTGCAGGTTGGGCATGGCAAAACCACGCCGGATACGTTCCCACAAATCGCTGGGTGGCGTGAGCGAGGCCACGCCGCTGCTGCGTGCCTGTGCTGGGGTGATGGGCTGCAAGGGAGGCAGCGACAAGCCGTCGCCAGAGGAAGCGCTGTGGCTGGTGCCTGCCAGGCCTGCAGCCGCATCGCTGTTGCGGGTATCGGATTGGGTAGTGGCGCAGCCGGTGAGCCACAGCACTGTGGCCCACACAAAGAGGTGCAAGAGTTTCATTGGAAGACGTTTTTCCAGCTGCGCAGGGCGGCAAGAACGGCCGTGCGCTCCTGAGGAGCAAGCTGGGGTGCATGGGCGCACGCAGCAGCCACCACAGCAGGGACATGCGTGCGCAGAAAGGGGTTGATGGCTTTTTCTGTGGCCAGGGTGCTGGGCAGGGTGGGTTGCTGCTGTGCGCGCAGGGCGACACAGTGGCGTTGGTAGGCTTGCAAAGCGGCGTTGTCGGGCTCAACCGCACAGGCAAAGCGCAAGTTAGCTAAGGTGTACTCGTGGGCACAGCACACCTGCGTGGTGTCTGGCAGTGCCGCCAGGGTATCGAGTGAGCTCAGCATCTGGGCGGCGGTGCCCTCAAACAGGCGACCGCAACCGGCAGAAAACAAGGTGTCGCCACAAAACAGCAGGGGCGCATCGTCTGCACGTTCGGCGAAATACGCTACATGGCCCGCCGTGTGTCCTGGCACACGCAGAATCTGCCAACGCAGCCCCAGCCAATTCTGTTTTTCTTGGTGGTGAACTGCCTGAAGGGGCAGGGCGATGGGTTCGTCGGCTGGGCCGTAAGCGGGTGCCTGTGTCACAGCCTGTAGCTCGGCAACGCCACCGACATGGTCGTGATGGTGGTGGGTGACTAGAATGGCCTGCAACTGTAGCCCCCGGGTGCGCAAGGCGTGCAGCACAGGAGAGGCATCCCCCGGATCAACGACGATGGCATGGCTTTCGTCATGCAGCATCCAGATGTAGTTGTCGGTAAAAGCAGGCAGTGGCAGCAAATTCATGAGAGATGAAATTATAGATTTGCGCCTTCGGTTTGGCGTTGCGTCTGGTCAGTATCTGCTCGATTGGGAGCAAATGCAGTTGGATGAAGCGGTTGCCGACGTGTTTGGCTTCCATGCTCTGCAGCTGGGTATGCCTTCGTTGCAGGGGCTGCGCGCTAATCGTATGCCACACCGCTGGTTAGCACTGGCCAACCCCCAATGGCCTGAGCAGCCGGATGTGTGGATGGCGCCTGAAGCCCTGCCGTTTACCGAAAACAGCGTGGATTTGGTCGTGCTGCCCCACACCTTGGAGTACAGTGCCGACCCCCATGCCGTATTGCGCGAGGTGGCGCGCGTGTTGTTGCCGGAGGGGCGCGTTGTGGTGTGTGGTATCAACCCTGTCAGTTTGTGGGGGCTGCGCCAGTACAGCGTGCAATTGCGGGGCCATCTCCAGCGTGGTCAGGCGCAGCACCCAGACGGTCAGTTGATCCATTTTTGGCGCTTGCGTGACTGGCTGCAGCTCTTAAATTTTGAGGTTCGCAGCGTGCAGTTTGGTTGTTACCGCCCGGCGCTGCGCAACAGCCGTTGGTTAGAGCGTTGGCAAGCCTGGGATGCCATCGGAGCACGTTGGTGGCCTATTTTGGGTGCGGTGTACTGTGTGGTTGCTACCAAGAGAGTGCATGGCGTGCACCTGCTGCCAGCTGCTTGGCGCCGTAGCGCCATGGCACCAGCTTCTGTGCCTATTGCTAGCCGCAGCCACCAACCGCCAATTTAGCACCAGCGTGTTTTAGTAGATTGATGATGAACCAAGTAGAAATTTATACCGATGGTGCCTGTAAAGGAAATCCTGGCCCTGGCGGCTGGGGTGCCGTATTGTTGGCGGGTGCTGCGCGCAAAGAGTTGTGCGGAGGAGAGTTGGGCACTACCAATAACCGCATGGAGTTGCAGGCGGTGATTGAGGCGCTGGGTGCTTTGAGGCGCCCGTGCGACGTGGCGCTGTACTTAGATAGCGAGTACGTGCGCAAAGGCATTACCGAGTGGATTCACAGCTGGAAAGCCAAGGGCTGGCGCACCGCTGCCAAGCAGCCTGTGAAAAACGTGGAGCTGTGGCAGCGTCTGGATCAACTCGTGCACCAAAGTGGCCATCGCATTGCCTGGCACTGGGTCAAGGGCCATGCAGGCAATCCAGGCAATGAGCGTGCCGATGCTTTGGCGAATTTGGGCGTGGAAAAAGCGCTGGCTGGTCGTTCGTCAGCGGGCTAGCGCAAGTGTGCTGGCTGTTTAGCGTCGACGTCGCTGGACAGCTGCGCCGCCACCAGAGCGATTTTCAATATGGCGGAACGTGATGCGACCCTTGTTCAGGTCGTAGGGCGACATTTCGAGTGTGACGCGGTCACCTGCCAGCACTTTGATGCGGTGCTTGCGCATTTTTCCGCCACTGTAGGCAATCAGCTGGTGGCCGTTTTCCAGGGTCACACGGTAGCGAGTGTCGGGAAGCACTTCGTCGATTTTCCCTTGCATTTCAATCAGGTCTTCTTTAGCCACGGATCTCCTTAGGTGGTGGTGAGAAAAAATCAGTCAATCAGCCCCGTTGGTTGTACAGCACCATGCTGCAACCTTTGGTCAGGGCGTACTGCATTGCCTGCGCGTGGCTGGCAAAGTGCAGGGTAAATTTAAAGAATACGATCGTACACACCACGGCGAATAGAGACGCAAGCGCCAAACGTGCCGGAATCGGCATATTGGCGCAAAGGTGTGACAAGGTAGAAACCGACGTATTCGGCAGAAGGCGCGCTAAAAATGCGCGCTACGAAAAAAGAAGCTGCCTCGCCCTAAAAACAAGGTCACGCAATGGCGGTACGCGTGGCTGAAAAATTAAAAGCAGTAAGTGCTAATAATTTTATAAAATTATTCTAATTATACATGAAATATTAAAAAATAATTCAATATTTTTTAATTTATTATTTTTTGGAGATGGCCTTGTGACACTGGCTTATTTGGATTTTGACTACAACGAAGATGCGCAGGGCCATGGCTGCTGGGATGCCATGGCCTGCGTGGCAACGCAGCGCTTGCCCGCTGTGCTGCAGGAAGTGACCACGGTGCTGTCTTGGGCACAAGCGCAAGCTGGGTTGGTGCGTGGCGCTTGGGAGGAGGGGGGTGATTGGGATGCCGTGTTGCAAGTGCAAACCGAAGACGGTCAGCCCTTGGCCGTGGTGTGTGAGCCGCACACCCAGGCGTTGTGGCTGGCTCAGGCGGCTGCGCAGCCGCGTGTGGTAGTGCTGTTCACCGTGGTGGGCTCGGCAGCTTTTGCTGCCGCGTTTGAAGAGCGCTTCAGCCTCGGCCAGTAGAGCCGTAGCCACTTTCGCCGCGTTCGCTGGCGGCAGGAAATTCTTGCACTATGTTGAACTGCGCCTGCACCACCGGCACGATGACCAGCTGGGCCAGCCGTTCCATGGGCTGCAAGGTAAAGGCCGTGGTGCTGCGGTTCCAGGCACTCACCATCAGCTGGCCCTGGTAGTCGCTGTCGATCAAACCCACCAGGTTGCCCAGCACAATGCCGTGCTTGTGACCCAGGCCCGAGCGCGGCAGGATCATGGCGGCGTAGCCTGGGTCTTTCAGGTAAATGGCGATGCCCGTGGGTACCAGCTGCCAGGCGTTGGGCTCCAAAGTCAGTGGCGCCTCCAGGCAGGCGCGCAGATCCAGGCCTGCACTGCCGGGCGTGGCATAGGTGGGAAGCTGATCCGTCATGCGCGGATCGAGGATTTTGACGTCGATTTTCATAGGTAGAAAAAAATTCTCACAGCCGCTGCGCAATATCTGCGATGAGCTGTTGCGCCAGTTGGCGCTTGCTGGCGCGCGCTAACTCTCGGTAGCCCTGGGCATCGATCAGTAGCAGGGCATTGTCGTCTTGGCCGAAGGTGGCGGGGCCAATGTTGCCCACCAGCAGGGGTACGCCCTTGCGCGCGCGCTTGGCTTGGGCGTGCTGCAGCAGGTTTTCGCTCTCAGCGGCAAAGCCCACGCAAAACAAGGCACCGGCGCGGGCGCGCTCCGACTGCGCCACGGTGGCCAGGATGTCGGGGTTTTCGACAAACGACAGCACTGGCACTTGGCCTGAGCCATCTTTCTTGATTTTTTGCTCGGCACTGTGCGCTGGGCGCCAGTCGGCAACAGCGGCTGTTGCTATAAAAATAGTAGCTGCTTGCGCTTGGCTGGTAACGGCTGCGAGCATATTTTGTGCAGATTGCACGTTGATGCGGCGCACGCCCCGTGGTGTGGGCAGGTGCACTGGGCCTGCCACCAGCGTGACCTCCGCGCCCGCCTCTTGGGCGGCGCGGGCAATGGCAAAGCCCATCTTGCCGCTGGAGAGGTTGGTGATGCCACGCACGGGGTCAATGGCCTCGAAGGTGGGGCCAGCGGTGACCAGTACGCGCTGGCCCGCCAAGGGCTTGGGGGTGAAGAAGGCGATCACATCGTCCAGCAGCTCCTGGGGCTCCAGCATGCGGCCGTCGCCCGTCTCGCCGCAGGCCTGGTCGCCATGGCCTACGCCCAGCACGGTGGCGCCGTCTTGCGCGGCCTGGGCGAAATTGCGCTGTGTGGCGGGGTGGGCCCACATTTCCCGGTTCATGGCCGGTGCCAGCAGCAGCGGTACGCGCTCTTGCGGGCGTGCCAGGCACAGCAGCGACAGCAGCTCGTCGGCGCGGCCCTGGGCCAGCCGCGCGGCAAAGTCGGCGCTGCACGGCGCGATCAGAATGGCGTCGGCCTCGCGCGAGAAATTGATGTGCGGCATGTTGTTGGGCTCGCGCGCATCCCACTGCGAGCCATACACGGGCCGCCCCGACAGGGCTTGCATGGTCACAGGTGTGATGAACTGGGCGGCGGCCTCCGTCATCACCACCTGCACGGTGGCCCCGGCCTTGACGAGCAGGCGCGTCAGTTCGGCGGCCTTGTAGCAGGCCACGCCGCCACTCAAGCCCAGAACGATGTGTTTACCAGCGAGTTCCATCATGGGCGCGCAATGTAGCAGAGGCCCATGCCCCTGCACCCCGTCCAGCCGCAGGGGCATGATTACAATCGCCATTTCCCACCACCTCAAAAGACATGACCAAATTCGTCTTCGTCACCGGCGGTGTGGTGTCTTCCCTGGGCAAGGGAATCGCCTCAGCCTCCCTTGCCGCGATCCTTGAATCGCGGGGTCTCAAAGTCACCCTCATCAAGCTCGACCCGTACATCAACGTGGACCCGGGCACCATGTCACCGTTTCAGCATGGCGAGGTTTTCGTGACCGACGACGGCGCCGAAACCGACCTCGACCTGGGCCACTATGAGCGTTTCATTGAAACGCGCATGAAAAAGTCCAACAACTTCACCACCGGCAAGATTTACCAGTCCGTGCTGGAAAAAGAGCGCCGTGGCGACTATTTGGGCAAGACCGTGCAGGTCATTCCCCACGTCACCAACGAAATCCAGGAATTTGTGCGCCGTGGCGCTGGCATTGGTACGCCCGATGCTGTGGATGTGGCCATTTGCGAAGTTGGCGGCACCGTGGGCGACATTGAGTCCTTGCCCTTCCTGGAAGCCGTGCGCCAGATGAGCCTGCGCCTGGGGCCGAACAACGCCGCTTTTGTGCATTTGACCTACCTGCCCTACATCGAGACGGCGGGGGAGCTTAAAACCAAGCCCACCCAGCACACGGTGCAAGAGCTGCGCAAAATTGGCATCCAGCCCGACGCGCTGCTGTGCCGTGCCAAGCACCAGGTACCTGAGGAAGAGAAGGCCAAAATCTCTCTCTTCACCAACGTGCCCGAGTGGGGCGTGATCTCTATGTGGGACGTGGACACCATCTACAAGGTGCCACGCATGTTGCACGAGCAGGGGCTTGACGGCCTGATTTGCGACAAGCTGCGCCTGAACACCCCGCCCACCAACCTCAAGCGCTGGGACGCGCTGGTGCACGAAACCGAGCACCCGCAAGGCGAAGTGAAGATTGCCATGGTGGGCAAGTACGTTGAATTGTCGGATGCCTACAAGTCAGTCAACGAAGCGCTCAAGCACGCTGGTATGCAAAGCCATGTGCGCGTGAAGATTGACCATGTGGACTCGGAAACCATCACCGATGCCAACGCACGCCAGCAGCTGGGCCACTACGACGCCATCTTGGTGCCGGGCGGCTTTGGCTCGCGTGGGGTGGAAGGCAAAATCTCCACCGCCAAATTTGCCCGTGAGCACAAGGTGCCCTACCTGGGCATTTGCCTGGGTATGCAGGTGGCCACCATTGAGTACGCCCGCCATGTGGCCGGTTTGGACCATGCCAACTCCACCGAATTTGACCCGGCCACGCCCCACCCCGTGATTGCTTTGATCACGGAGTGGAAAGATGAAGACGGCACCATCAAAACGCGCGACGAAAACTCCGACCTCGGCGGCACCATGCGTCTGGGTGCGCAGTCCTCGGACGTGCAGGCTGGCACGCTGGCACACAGCATCTACGGTGATGTGGTGACCGAGCGCCACCGCCACCGCTACGAAGCCAATGTGCAGTACCTAGACAAACTGCGCGACGCTGGCCTAGTGATCTCTGCACTCACGCAGCGCGAGCAGCTCACCGAGATCGTCGAGCTGCCGCAAAGCGCCCACCCTTGGTACATCGGTGTGCAGTTCCACCCGGAATTCAAGTCCACGCCCTGGAACGGCCACCCGCTGTTCAACGCCTTCGTCAAAGCCGCCATCGCGCAGCAGAAAAAGGCCTGAACCATGCAACTGTGCGGCTTCGACGTTGGCCTGAACCGGCCTTTCTTCCTGATTGCAGGCACCTGCTCCATTGAGAGCCTGCAGATGTCGCTGGATGTGGCCGGGCAGCTGAAGGAGGTTTGCTCCGCGCTGGATATTCCGCTCATCTACAAAGGCTCGTTCGACAAGGCCAACCGTTCCTCGGGCACCAGCCAGCGTGGCGTGGGGCTGGATGCGGGGCTGAAAATCCTGGACGAAGTGCGCCGCCAGTTGCAACTGCCCATCCTGACCGACGTACACGACGCATCCCAGGTGGCCGAGGTGGCCAGCGTGGTCGATGTGCTGCAAACGCCCGCCTTTTTGTGCCGCCAAACCGACTTCATTCGCGCCGTGGCACAAAGTGGCAAGCCGGTGAATATCAAAAAAGGCCAGTTCCTCGCGCCCTGGGACATGAAAAACGTCATCGACAAGGCCCGCGCTGCGGCCGCCGAGGTGGGTCTGTCGCAAGACCGCTTTCTGGCCTGCGAGCGCGGTGTCAGCTTTGGCTACAACAACCTGGTTGCCGATATGACCAGCTTGGCCGAAATGCGCAACTCTGGCGCACCGGTGGTGTTTGACGTGACCCATTCGGTGCAAAAACCCGGTGGCCTGGGCGCCGTGAGCGGCGGTGCGCGTGAGATGGTGCCCGTGCTGGCCCGTGCCGGTGTGGCCGTGGGCGTGGCAGGCCTGTTCATGGAAACCCACCCCCAGCCTGCGCAGGCTTGGTCGGACGGGCCGAACGCCGTCCCGCTCAAACACATGAAAGCCTTGCTGGAGACCCTGGTGGCGCTGGACCGCGTCACCAAACAGCACGGTTACCTTGAAAACCATTTTGGAGCCTGAGCCATGCCCAGCGGCTACATCATCATGTCGGTCGATGTGACCAACCCCGCCCAGTATGAAGAGTACAAACTACTGAGCACCGAGGCTATGCGCGTGCATGGTGCCGAGGTGTGCGTGCGCGGCGGCGAAGTGCAGGTGCTGGAAGGCGACTGGAACCCCGGGCGCACCGTGGTGATGAAGTTCCCCAGCTTCGAGGCCGCCAAGGCCTACCACGACTCGCAGGAGTACCGCAAAGCGCGCGCCGCGCGCGAAGGCGCTGCCACCGTACGCATGGTGGCGGTGCAAGGGCTGTGAGCCGTGCCTGCCATCGCCCCTAAATTGCTCCAAAAATAATAGCTGCTTGCGCTTGCCTGGTAAGCGTTAGAGGCCGATTTTGCTATAAATTTAGCCCCCAAGAATCTGAAACCCGCATCAAAGGAAGACCATGAGTGCCATCGTTGACATCGTAGGCCGCGAAGTGCTGGACAGCCGCGGCAACCCCACCGTCGAATGCGACGTGTTGCTCGAATCGGGCGTGATGGGCCGCGCTGCCGTGCCCTCGGGCGCCTCCACCGGTTCGCGCGAAGCCATTGAGCTGCGCGACGGCGACAAGAGCCGCTACCTGGGCAAAGGCGTGCTCAAGGCCGTGGAACACATCAACACGGAAATTGCCGAAGCCGTACTGGGCCTGGACGCCTCCGAGCAAGCCTTCCTCGACAAAACCCTGATCGATTTGGATGGCACCGACAACAAGAGCCGCCTGGGCGCCAACGCCATGCTGGCCGTGTCGATGGCCGTGGCCCGCGCCGCTGCTGAAGAAGCCGGCCTGCCGCTGTACCGCTACTTTGGCGGCATGAACGGCTGCCAGCTGCCCGTGCCGATGATGAACGTCATCAACGGTGGCGCCCACGCCAACAACTCGCTGGACTTGCAAGAGTTCATGATCATCCCCGTGGGTGCCCCCACCTTCCGCGAAGCCCTGCGTTGGGGTGCGGAAGTGTTCCACGCCCTCAAGAAAATCATCCACGACAAGGGCATGAGCACCGCCGTGGGCGATGAAGGCGGTTTCGCTCCTTCCGTGGAAAACCACGAAGCGGCCATTCAGCTCATCTTGCAAGCCATCGACAAAGCCGGCTACACCGCCGGTGAACAAATCGTGCTGGGCCTGGACTGTGCCGCCAGCGAGTTCTACAAAGACGGCAAGTACGTGCTCGAAGGCGAAGGCGGCATCCAGCTCACGGCCCAGCAATGGACCGACATGCTCGCCACCTGGGTGGACAAGTACCCCATCATCTCGATTGAAGACGGCATGGCCGAAGGCGACTGGGACGGCTGGAAGCTGCTGACCGACAAGCTCGGCGACAAGGTACAGCTGGTGGGCGACGACCTGTTCGTCACCAATACCAAGATTCTGAAGGAAGGCATTGAGAAGAACATTGCCAACTCCATCCTCATCAAGATCAACCAGATTGGCACCCTGACCGAAACGTTTGCCGCCATCGAAATGGCCAAGCGCGCTGGCTACACCGCCGTGATCAGCCACCGCTCGGGCGAAACCGAAGACTCGACCATTGCCGACATCGCCGTGGGCCTGAACGCCGGCCAGATCAAGACCGGCAGCTTGAGCCGCTCGGACCGCATTGCCAAGTACAACCAGCTGCTGCGCATTGAAGAAGACCTGGGCGACGTGGCCGAGTACCCTGGCCGCGCAGCCTTCTACAACCTGCGCTAACGCGCCTGCCTTGCTGCTGCGCACATGGCCTCCCGCCTGGTTCCGCTGATTTTGCTGGCGCTGCTGGCAGCGATCCATGCCCAGCTGTGGACTGGGCGCGGCAGCGTCCGCCATGTGCGCGAGCTGCAACAACGCATTGAGGCACAGCGCGCCGCCAATGCCCAGGCCCGCCAGGTGAATGAACGCCTGGCCTCTGAGGTGCAAGACCTCAAAGAGGGCCTGGAAATGGTGGAAGAAAAAGCCCGCTACGAGCTGGGCATGGTCAAGGCCGACGAGATTTTTGTCCACGTCGCGCCTGTGGGCGGCTTCCCCGCTCCATGAGCGTGTTCTACGCCCTGCGCCGTGGTCGCCACGGCTCCTCCCTGATGTATTTTTTGTCCCGTCTGTCACGCCAGTACGGGGCTGCTTGGTGGCTGGCGCTGGCGTTGTGCCTGGCCCCAACGTGGGGGCACATTCACCGTGTCTTGCACCTGCCCCACGCACTGGGCTGGGCTGAGCGTGTCGAGGGCAGCCTGGGCGCGCTGCTCGCCAGCCACAGCCCGGCCGATTGCGAGCTGCTCGACCAGCTCAGCCACGCGGGGCCGGTGTCTGAACCATGCACACACGCCCCCTCAGTGCCTGCCAGCGTGTGGCAGGCCTCCCCGCCCACGCAGCCTCTGCGCGCTGCGTCGCCCCTGCCGTTCCAGGCCCGCGCACCGCCGCTGGTTCTGACCGAAAACTCCTGAATTGATAGCTGCTAGCGCTTGCCAGGCAAGCGCTAGTGCCCTTTTTTGCCATGAAAGCAGCAGGCTTTCGTGGCGTGCTGCGCGTGCGTTGGGCTGCCGTGCTTCCCCCTCGCTCTACGGGGGCGGCAGCCGTGTGTGCGGCGAAATTTTCTTTTTCACCATGCAAATTTTTTCTGATGTGTTTTTCTCGGCTCCCCGCGCGGCTGCGCCATGGACGATGGGGGGACGGCGCGTGCCTGGTCGCACGGCCGCAGCGCTGGCCGTGACGGTGTTGCTGGCAGGCTGGCACGGGGCCAGCCATGCGCAGACGCAGGCAGCAGCGCCCAGCCCTGCGGCAGCCCCCGAGGCAGGCACTTTGTTGCCGCAGGTCACGGTGTCGGCCAGCGGTTTGCAACTGGGCAGCGACGACATGGCCACGCCCGTGAGCGTGCTGGAAGGCGACGAGCTGGTGCTGCGGCGCGAAGGCACGCTGGGCGAAACCCTGGCCCATGAGCCGGGCATGCAGTCAAGCCACTTTGGTGCGGGGGCCAGCCGCCCGGTCATCCGGGGTATGGATGGCCCGCGCGTGCAAGTGCTCTCCGATGGTGTAGAGGTGCAAGACGCCTCCACCGTCAGCCCCGACCATGCCGTGGCCTCTGAGCCGCTGCTGGCGCGGCAGATCGAAGTGCTGCGCGGCCCCTCGGCGCTGATCCATGGCGGGGGGGCCATGGGTGGGGTGGTCAACGTGCTGGACAACAAAATTCCCACCGCCATTCCACACAAAGGCTACGAAGGCAGTGCCGAAGTGCGCCTGGGCACGGGCGCGAGTGAAAAAACCGGGGCTTTCGAGCTGACGGGGGGCGCGGGCAACCTGGCCGTCCACGTAGAAGGGCTGGCACGCGATGCCGGGGCCTACCGCGTGGGCAGTGGCTGGGATGAGGGGCGCAAAGTGCCTGGCAGCTTCAACCGCACCGACAGTGGCAGCCTGGGCCTGTCTTGGGTGGGCGAGCAGGGCTACCTGGGCGTGGCCTACACCCGCCAAGCGGCCACCTATGGCCTGCCTGGTCACAACCACAGCTACGACGGCTGCCACGCCCATGGTGACCATTTGCACTGCGGCGGCCACGGCGAAGACGATGGCCACGGCCACGAAGGGGAGGGTGAGGGCGAGCATGGTCATGGCAGCGCCGAGGTGCCCGTGACCGAGATGCGCAGCGACCGTTGGGATGTGCGTGGCGAATGGCGCAACCCCTTTGCTGGCGTGGCGGCGCTGCGCCTGCGTGCAGGCATCACCGACTACCAGCACGATGAAACCGAGGAGGGCCAGGTGGCCACCACCTTCCGCAACAAGGCCCACGACGTGCGCGTAGAGCTGCAACACCAGCCCATCGCCGGTTGGCGTGGTGTGCTGGGCGTGCAGACCACGCAGCGCAAATTCAGTGCCGAGGGCGAAGAAGCCTATGTGAAGCCGACCGAAACCCGCCGCACCGGCTTGTTCGTGCTGGAGGAATACCAGTGGCAGCAGTGGCGCTTTGCCGCCGCGCTGCGCCACGAGCGCCAGACGGTGGACTTGCTCGACACCGAACAGTCCAGCAGCCACAACGGCACCTCGGCCTCGCTGAGTGCGGTGTGGAAGTTCACCCCCGGCTATGCCTTGTCGGGCTCGTGGACCCATGCGCGCCGCATGCCCACGGCCGAGGAGTTGTATGCCAAGGGCTTGCACCTGGCCACCAGCACCTACGAGCGTGGCAACCCCGACCTGAAACCTGAAACCGCCCAATCCATCGACCTGGCACTGCGCAAAACTGCGGGCGACACCACCTTTGGCCTGAGCGTGTTCCACAATCAGGTGAAAAACTACATCTATGGCCGCACCCTGGACGCCCTCGATGGCCTGCAGCTGCTGCAGTACACCCAGGCCAACGCCACCTTCACCGGAGCCGAGGCCCATGTGCGCCAGCGCCTGAACCGCCATGCGGGGGTGACGCTGTTTGGCGACATCGTGCGCGCCAAGCTCGACGGCGGTGGCTATCTGCCGCGCATTCCGGCCGCGCGCATGGGGCTGCGCCTGGATGCGGCCTGGCAGGCTTGGGAGGGGCAGGCTGAATGGGTGCAAGTCGCACGCCAAAACCGCGTGGCCGCGTTTGAAACCGCCACCCCCGGCTACGGCATGTTGAACGTGGGGGTGACCTACCACCACCGCACTGGTGCCACGCCCTGGCAGGTGTACCTCAAGGCCAACAACCTGACCGACCGCTTGGCCTACGCCCACACCTCGTTCATCAAAGACGCTGCGCCCTTGATGGGCCGCAACCTCACGCTGGGCGTGCGCGTCGCCTTCTGAGGCGGCTAGCCTAGTGCCGCGCCTCTGGCCGCCCACAGCAAGGGTCTGTGGGCGGCTTTTTTCTGGCTTTTTGCTTCTTATTTGATAGCTGCTTGCGCTTGACTGGTAAGCTCTAGAGCCGTTTTTTGTTATTTTTTCGCACTACACTTGGATGATTGTCTTGATTCCAACCCTGTGAGGTGCCATGGCTGGTTCTGTGCTGCTGTCGATGGATGCTGTCTCTTATGCCTACCCCGGCGCATCTGCGCCGCTGTGGGCCCCCTGGAGCCAGGCGTGGCCCACCGGGCTGGTGCTGCTGCGCGGTGGCGATGGTGCGGGTAAAACCACGCTGCTGCGTTTGCTGGCCGGGGCGCTGCCGCCCACTAGCGGGCAGCTGCGCTGGCACCGGGCCGAGGCCGCACCGTCGGTGTTTTGGGTCGATCCACGCCAGCCCGAGTTGCCCGCTGTGGCAGAGCTGACGCCAGCGCAGTGGCTGGACACTTTGGTGCCCAGCTACCCGCATTGGAGTGCGGCCACGCTGGCTGAACACCTGCAGGGCTGGAAGCTGGCAGAGCATGTGGGTAAGCCGTTTTATGCCTTGTCCAGTGGCACCCAGCGCAAAATTTTCATGGCCGCCGCCCTGGCCAGCGGCGCCACACTGACCTTGATCGATGAGCCGCTGGGCGGGCTCGATCGTGCTTCTATCCAATACCTGCAAGAGGCCCTGGCCGCCCGCGCTGCCGACACGCAGCGCCTGGTGCTGGTGGCGCACTACGAGGTGCTGCCAGGCATCACCTGGGACGCGGTGATTGACCTGCCCGAGCGGCTGTGAGCGGGTGGCGCAGGCCGCGTGTGCCTAGGTAGAGCGGCTTCAGTCCAGCGCAGGCAGCGCAATACCTTGCAAGCGTTCCACCAAAGGCTGCTCTGGGGCGCACTGCACCGTGGCTACCAGTTTGCGTTTGACTTCGACGTGGACACCGGCTTGCATCTTGGATTCATCGGCCATTTTGTCCACGCTGGTGAAAACGGTGTAAGTGGTGTTGCCGTTGGGTACCTGCACGCTGTACGAGATATAGCGGCCCACGCCGCCCCACTGGGAGGTGGCCGCTTGCGCGCGCGGTGCGCGCACCACGATTTCCGCTGGGGCATCGGGCTTGCCAAAGGAGTAATCGATGGTGGCGCCCGCATCACACACCTGGATGCGTTTGCCTTTGGCGGTGAGGCAGGAAAACACCGTGGTTTGGCCTGGGCTGCAATCGGCCAGGGCATGGCCTGTGGTGAGGGCCAAGCAGCTGCCAGCCAAGGCCAGCAAATGGGTGCGCCAGGGATGCAATTTCATAGGACACATCTCACACAATGCCAGTCGGCCATGGGCCGGACACAAAAAAGCCCGCCACTGGAGGCCAGGGCGGGCACAGGGAGTAGCGCGTTTAGAGCGAGTCGATGAAGCTGCGCAGCTTGTCTGAGCGGCTGGGGTGCTTGAGCTTGCGCAGCGCCTTGGCTTCAATTTGGCGGATGCGCTCGCGCGTCACGTCAAATTGCTTGCCCACTTCTTCCAGCGTGTGGTCGGTGGACATTTCAATACCGAAGCGCATGCGCAGCACCTTGGCTTCGCGTGGCGTGAGGCCATCGAGGATGTCTTTGACCACATCGCGCAGACCGGCTTGCATTGCGGCATCAATGGGCGCGGTATTGGCCTGGTCTTCGATGAAGTCGCCCAGGTGGCTGTCGTCATCGTCACCAATGGGCGTTTCCATGGAGATCGGCTCTTTGGCGATCTTCATGATCTTGCGGATTTTGTCTTCCGGGATTTCCATTTTCTCGGCCAGGATCGAGGCATCGGGCTCAAAGCCAAATTCCTGCAAGTGCTGGCGCGAGATGCGGTTCATCTTGTTGATGGTCTCGATCATGTGCACCGGAATGCGGATGGTGCGCGCCTGGTCGGCAATCGAGCGGGTAATGGCCTGGCGAATCCACCAGGTGGCGTAGGTGGAGAATTTGTAGCCACGGCGGTATTCGAATTTGTCTACCGCCTTCATCAGGCCAATGTTGCCTTCCTGGATCAGGTCGAGGAACTGCAGGCCGCGGTTGGTGTACTTTTTCGCAATGGAAATCACCAGGCGCAAGTTGGCCTCGATCATTTCCTTTTTCGCATCGCGGCTGGAACGCTCGCCTGCGTTCATGCGCTTGTTGATGTCTTTGAGTTCGGACAGTGGCACCACCACGCGCGTTTGCAGGTCCATCAGGTGCTGTTGCAGCTCTTGCACCGGTGGAATGTTGCGCTGCAGTACGGCGCTGTAGGGCTTGCCTGCGTTGGCGTGTTTTTCCACCCACTGCAGGTTCAACAGGTTGGGTGGGAACTCTTTGGCAAACAACTCCTGCGGCATACCGCACTTGTCCACGATGATGCGGCGCAGTTCGCGCTCTTTCTTGCGCACATCATCGACCTGGGCACGCACCATGTCGCACAGCTTTTCGATGGTTTTCGCGGTGAAGCGAATCGTCATCAATTCAGCGGAAATGGCGTGCTGAATTTTCATGTACGCAGGGGTGCCGTAGCCTTCCTTGTCGTACACCTTGTGCATTTTGTCGAACAGTGCCTGCAGGTTGTCAAAACGGCGCAGGGCTTCGTTTTTCAGCTCTTCGAGCTTTTTCGTCAGGGCCTTGGAGCCACCTTTGCCGTCGTCGTCATCGGCTTCGTCGTATTCGTCGAAGTCTTCTTCGGCCACGTAGTCGTCGTTCTCGTCGGCATCGACGAAGCCATCCACCACGGTAGAGATGACGACTTTGCCCGAGCGGATTTCTTCTGCCATGCTGAGAATTTCAGCAATCGTGGCAGGCGAAGCGCTGATGGCTTCCATCATGTCCTGCAGGCCGCCTTCGATGCGCTTGGCAATCTCAATTTCGCCTTCGCGCGTCAGCAGTTCCACCGTGCCCATTTCACGCATGTACATACGCACGGGGTCGGTGGTTCGGCCAAATTCCGAATCTACCGTGGAGAGGGCTGCTTCGGCTTCTTCTTCGGCTTCTTCTTCCGTGGTGGCTGATTGCCCAGTGTTGTTCAGCAACAGGGTTTCGGCGTCGGGCGTTTGTTCGTACACCGCCACGCCCATGTCGTTGAGCATGGAGATCACGACTTCCAGCGTCTCGGCATCGACCAGCTTGTCGGGCAGGTGGTCAGAGATTTCGCCGTGCGTGAGGTAGCCGCGTGTTTTACCCAGCTTGATCAGGGTTTTCAGGCGCGAGCGGCGTTTAGCCAGGTCTTCTTCGGACAGGACGGTTTCATCCAGGCCAAATTCCTTCATCAAGGCGCGCTCTTTCGCCTTGCTGAGCTTCATGCGCAGGGGCTTGACCTTTTCCGCGCCCACTTCGGGGCTGGCGGCTTCGACAACGGCGGGAATTTCTTCGACTTCGCCTTCGAGGTCGGCTTCCACGTCGGACAGATCGGCATCGTCATCGAGGCCGCCTTCTTCCTTGGTGGCCTTGGGTTTGCGGCCACGCTTGGCAGGCGTTTTCGCCGGGGTTTTGGCTGCCTTGGGTTTGGCTGCGGCGGCAGTGTCGCCGTCGGCGGCGCTGGCCGCTTTGCTCACACGGGTGGTTTTTTTCTTGGGTGCTTCGTCGCTGGCGACAGCGGTGTCTGAAGCGGCATCGGCTGCAGTGGCTTTGGTTTTGCGTGCTGCGGGCTTCTTCTTCTCCTGCGCTTGGGCATTTTTCAGGAGTTCATCGGCAGCTTCTTTGAGCAGTTGGGCTTTGGTTTTAGGCGTGGACACGGTAAGTGGCTTTCGTGGCAACCAGGCAGGCTGGGGACGAGGGACGCTGCGCGCCCGCACACGGCAGCGCCACCAGAAGCGGCGAAACTGTCATGCACAGGGCAGTGGCAAGATGGGTGGGCGAACATTTGGTGTGCAGTCCTTGCGGTAGGGTGGGCCGATGCACTTGCTGCATAACGGGCGCTGGTATAGGCGCTGGCCCGGGCCGGAGGTGCTGCTGTCGCTCTTGCCGTATCAATTTAGATTATATGCAGGCAATATAGTTCCGCTGCGCAGTGCTGGGCTGGACGCTTATCCTCCTGAGACCATGCGCGTTTGGGCCTCCAGGTGCAGGCGCCGTGCTTGCAGGGCTCGCAATTGCTGCGCCGCTTCAGGGTCGTTGGCCAGGGCAGCGATGGCCTGGGTTTCCTGCGCCTTGATGCGTTCAATGTGAATGCGGTTGAGCACGCCACGCAGCTCGCGTCGGATTTCTGCCCAGTCGCCTTCGGGCTGGGCATGTGGGCTGTCCATCAGGCGCAATGCCAGGGCTTCGCAGGGGTGGCCGCGCAGGCCTTCACGCAGGGCTGCCCAAGGCTGGGGGCCATGTTCATGCAACTGTTCTTCCAGCCAGGCAAACAGCGGGCCGTGGGGTGCAGGTTGGGAGCACAGAGCATCGTGGTCGTCATGCGAAAGCTCTTCTAAAAATGGCATGTGGGCCAGTAGCAGCCGTGCCGCTTGATCAGCCCGGCTGACCGGGGCCTGGCGGCCGCGTACCACTGCAGGCGTGGCCCAGGCAGCAGGAGTGTGGGCGCTGCGCTGGACGCCTGCCACGCGGCGAGGCTGGGCTGGCCGCGTGTTCCCTGCCGAAGGCGTGTGCGATGGCTGATGGCTGGGCGCGGTGCTGGTGGTGCGTGCGCCTGCGTGTGCCGTGGTGCGTGCCCAAAGGTCGGCCAGGTCGCGGGTGTCAATCTCGGCGAGTTCCGCCAGTTCGCCGAGCAACTGGCGTTTGAGTACGCCATCGGGTAGCGCCTGCCATAGCGGCTGGGCGTGGGCTGCCATCTGTGCGCGTCCTTCCGATTGCCCGAGGTCACAACCTTGGCTGGCTGCTTCCACCAAAAAACGTGACAGAGGCAGGGCCTGGCCGACGTGGCGCGCAAAGGCTTCGGGGCCGTGGCTGCGAATAAAACTGTCGGGATCGTGCTCGGGCGGCAGAAAGAGGAACTTGATGCTGCGCGTGTCGCTGGCGTAGGGCAGGGCGGCTTGCAGCGCCTTGTGCGCAGCCCGGCGGCCTGCGCTGTCGCCGTCAAAGCTGAACACCACATGATCGGTGAAGCGAAACAGTTTATGGATGTGCTCGGGCGTGCAGGCCGTGCCCAGCGTGGCCACGGCGTTGCCAAATCCCAGTTGTGCCAGGGCTACCACGTCCATATAGCCTTCGGTCACCAGCACATAGCCTTGCTGGCGGATGGCCTGGCGTGCCTCGAACAGGCCGTACAGCTCTTGTCCCTTGTGGAACACCGGTGTCTCCGGGGAGTTCAGATATTTGGGCTTTTCGTCGCCCAGCACCCGCCCGCCAAAACCAATGCACTCGCCTTTGACGTTGCGAATGGGGAACATGATGCGGTCGCGGAATCTGTCGTAGCGCTTGCCGTCGTCTTCGCCGACGATGACCAGGCCGCACTCTTGCAGCAGCGGGTTGTCGTATTCAGCGAACACGCTGGCCAGGCTGCGCCAGCCCTCGGGGGCGTAGCCTAGGCCATAGTGTTTGGCGATGGCACCGCTCAGGCCACGGCCTTTCAGGTAGTCAATGGCACGCGGCGCTTCCTTGAGCCTGGCCTGGTAGGCCTCGCTGGCTTTTTCCAGCACTTCGCTCAGGCTGGTGTGCTTGTGGCGCGCGGCGGCTGCGCGCTCGCGGTCTTGGGCGCTGCTTTGCTCTTGGGGCACCGTCAGGCCCGCGCTTTGGGCCAGCTCTTGTACGGCTTCGACAAAGCCCATGCCGCTGTGCTCCATCAGAAAGCCAATCGCATTGCCGTTTTTGCCGCAACCAAAGCAGTGAAAGAACTGTTTGGACGGACTGACGCTGAACGACGGCGACTTTTCCCCGTGAAAGGGGCACAGGCCCATGAAGTTGGCGCCGCCCTTTTTGAGTTGCACATAGCGCCCGACGACGTCCACGATATCAACGCGTGCGAGCAGCTCTTGGAGGAAGGAGGCGGGGATAGACACGGCGGCATTTTCGCTGATCTGCCCGTCTTGCCTAGCGCGGCGCGGGCTGCTGAAACCCCCCGGTTCTACGGGTTACTATGTATGCACAAAATTTTTTTTCGGAGTAAGCCTAATGACCAGCATGTACGACCAAGACCTGCCGCGCAACGATGCCAACTATGCTGCGTTCACCCCTTTGTCTTTCATTGAGCGCACTGCCGAGGTGTACCCCGAGCGCTTGGCCATCGTGCATGGTGAGCTGCGCCAAACCTGGGCGCAAACCTACGCCCGCTGCCGCCAGCTGGCCAGCAGCCTGCGCCGCATCGGGATTGGTAAGAACGACACCGTGGCCGTCATGCTGCCCAACACGCCGCCCATGGTGGAAGCCCATTTCGGCATTCCCATGGCAGGTGCGGTGCTCAATACGCTGAACACGCGCCTAGACCCTGAAACCATCGCTTTCATGCTCGACCACGGCGAAGCCAAGGCCGTGATCGTGGACCCGGAGTTCAGCGCCATCATGGCCAAGGCGCTGCCACTGCGCCAAAGCAAGGCGCCGCTGGCCGTGATTGAAGTGCAAGATGATTTGTACGGCCCGCCAGCACAGAGCCTGGGCGGCACGCTGTACGAAGATTTCGTGGCTGCGGGTGACCCCAACTTTGCCTGGGAGCTGCCCGCTGACGAGTGGGATGCCATTGCCCTGAACTACACCAGCGGCACCACCGGCAACCCCAAGGGCGTGGTGTACCACCACCGCGGCGCGCATACCAACGCCGTCAGCAACGTGCTGGAGTGGGACATGCCCAAGCACAGCGTGTACCTGTGGACGCTGCCCATGTTCCATTGCAATGGCTGGTGCTTCCCCTGGACGGTGGCTGCCCGCGCAGGGGTGAACGTGTGCCTGCGCCGTGTGGATGCCAAGGCCATTTTTGACGCCATTCGCCAGCACGGCGTTACACACTACTGCGGTGCGCCCATCGTGCATGGCCTGTTGGTGAATGCCCCGGCAGCGCTCAAAGAGGGCCTGCCTACGGGAGTGAAAGCCATGGTGGCGGGTGCTGCGCCGCCTGCCTCGATGATCGAAGGCATGGAGCAAATGGGCTTTGATCTCACCCATGTGTACGGCCTGACCGAGGTGTACGGCCCTGCCACGGTATGTGCCAAACACGCCGCCTGGGATCAGCTCGACATTGGCGAGCGTGCCCGCCTGAACGCCCGCCAAGGGGTGCGCTACCACCTGCAGCGCGCCGCCCAGGTGCTCAACCCCGACACCATGCAGCCCGTGCCCCAAGATGGCGAAACCATGGGCGAAATCATGTTCCGCGGCAACATTGCCATGAAGGGCTATTTGAAAAACCCGCAAGCCACGCAAGATGCTTTCCGGGGTGGCTGGTTCCACTCGGGCGACCTGGCGGTGCAGTACCCCGACGGCTACATCAAAATCAAAGACCGCAGCAAAGACATCATCATCTCTGGCGGCGAGAACATCTCCTCGATTGAAGTGGAAGACGTGCTCTACCGCCACCCTGATGTGCTGGCCGTGGCCGTGGTGGCCAAGCCCGATGAAAAGTGGGGCGAAACGCCTTGCGCCTTTGTCGAGCTGAAGGCGGGCGCCCAAACCACCCCCGAGGACATCGTGCAGCACTGCAAAAAGCACCTGGCAGGCTTCAAGGTGCCGCGTGCGGTGGTGTTTGGTGAATTGCCCAAAACCAGTACCGGAAAAATTCAAAAATTTGAACTGCGCCGCCAGGCCGGTTCGGCCAGCGCCATCAACGTCTGACAGCGCGGTGCGCTTGCGGGGGGGGCTGGCCTTGTGCGCCAGCACCACCCCAGCGCCCGGCTTACCAGCGTGCTGCCAGCTGGTGTGCCAAGGCCAGTGCGTCGCGCAGCATCCAGGGGGCAAAGCGGTTGATCAGCAGATAAGCCGCGCCCAGCCCCAGGGCAAAAAACAGCACGCGCTCAAACACTCCCCCGGTTTTGAACGTCAGCGGCAAAGAAAAGCGCTGCTTGAACGGCCACAGCCAGGGCACACCGCCGTGGGTAGCGAAGTCGCCCAGCAAATGGCTCAGGTAGCCCACACCCACGCCAGCTGCCGCCAGGCCCCAGCCTGCACCCAAATTCCATTGTTCCAGCGCGTAGTACAGCGCCCAGGCCACACCCACCACAGCCAGCAGGCTGTGGGTGATGCCACGGTGGCCAAACACGGCGGCCAGCGGCCAGCTGATGAAAGGCAGGCGCCGCCCCAGCCAGCTTTTGGGGTGGTCAATATCGGGCAGCAAAGCGCCAACGAGTGCCCCGCCCAGTACCCACGCGGCGCCCACAGCTTGCGGCTTCAGCCAAGTCACGGCGCCAGCGCCGGCCAGCAGGCCCGCCATCAAATGCGTGGAAACCATCATGGTGCGCTTTGGGTGGCCCGTGCCTGGTGCGGCAACCACAGTAAGAAAAAAAGAGTCAAATCGGCCTCCAAGCCAATAAATACAAGCGGTAGCAGCTCCTATTTTAGGAGCGTTTGGGGGCTCAGTTCAGCACGTAGTTGGCATCGGGTTGCAAGGCCGGTGGCGGTGGCTCATCCAGTAGCTCGCACATACTGATTTCAATGGTGCGCACCATGGCATCGAGGGCCAAATCGTTTTGCTCGCGGCCAAACGGTTCTTCCAGCTCATCGCTCAAAGATTCGAGCGCGAAGAAGGTGTAAGAGACAAACGCCACCACCAGCGGGGTCATGGCGCCAATGGCATCGACCAAACCAAACGGCAGCAACATGCAATAAAAGTACGCCGTGCGGTGCAAGATCACCGAGTAGGTGAAGGGCAGTGGCGTGCTGGCAATGCGCTCACAGCTGCCAATGGCCATGGACAGGGCATCGAGCGAATCTTCCAGGCTGACTTGCAGCACCGGCTGCAGCGTGCCACGCTGGCGCTGCTCGCGCAGCCACTCGCTCAGCCAGCGCAGCACCTGCTGCGGTGGGTGGCGCCGCTCCAGCAAGCGTGTGCGCAGCTCGGGGGGCAGCAAATGGGCGGTGCCGTGGTCGGGGGATTGGGCGCGCAGGTGGTTGCGCACCGTGGCCGCACAGCCAGCCAAGGCGTACACGAAAGGGCGCACCTCCTGCACAGGGCCCACCATGGCCAGGGACTTGCGCGCCAGATTGCGCGTCTCCACCAAGATCACGCCCCATTGCTTGCGCGCTTCCCAATAGCGGTCGTAGCTGGCGTTGATGCGAAAGCCCAAAAAAATCGCCAGGGCCACGCCCATGAGCGAAAACGGCACCGATGTGAGCGTCACCTTCCAGTGAAACACCTGCCCGTGCAACAGCACGACCAAGGTCGATAGCGTCACGATGAACACCAGTTGGCCCAGGATGCGCGGCAGCAGCGAGCCCCGGCGAACGAACAGCATACGGAGCCAGTGGGGGCGGGGGCGAACAATCATCAGTGACAGCCAGCGGTGGTGGGGGGCGCTATTGTGCGCACTTCTACCCATCTTTGCTTGTGCCAGAATCCGCCCCTTTTTTCGCGCACATAGACGACACATGGCACGCACGGTAGGCACTCTTTCTGGAACGCTGGGCATTGATTTCGGCACCTCTAATTCCGCCGTTTCTTGGGCACCGCCGGGGCAAACCGCACGTTTGCTGGCGCTGGAGGGCGAGTCCACCACGCTGCCCACAGCGATTTTTTTTGACGACGAAGAGCACAGCACCCACTTTGGTCGCGAGGCCATGGCGCGCTACCTGGCACACCACGAAGGGCGGCTGATGCGCTCGCTCAAAAGCCTGCTGGGCAGCGCCTTGCTGCGCGAGCAGACCGTGGTGCATGGCAAACCGCAGAGCTACCAAGACATCGTCTCCGGTTTTTTGCAGGAGCTGGTGCGCCGCGCCGAGGTGCAGCTCGGTGGCCTGCCCGCACGGTTGGTGCTGGGGCGGCCCGTGCATTTTGTCGATGACGACCCGGCGCGCGATGCCCAGGCCCAGGAATCGCTGCGCCTGGCGGCCAGCGCCTGCGGTTTTGCCGAGATTGGCTTTCAGCTCGAACCGATTGCTGCTGCGCTGGACTACGAGCGCCGCCTCGATGAAGAGCGCACCGTGCTGGTGGTGGACATTGGTGGCGGCACCTCCGACTTCACCGTGGTGCGCCTGGGGCCGCAGCGCATCGCCCAGGTTGATCGCAGCAGCGACATCCTGGCCACAGCCGGCATCCACATTGGCGGCACCGATTACGACCGCCAACTCAACCTGGCGCGCGTGATGCCGCTTTTGGGCCTGCGCCACATCGGCCCGCAAGGGCGCGAAGTGCCCAGCCGGGTGTTTTTCGATCTGGCCACCTGGCACCTCATCCACTGGCAATCGAGCGCCAAAGCCGTGCGTGAGGCCGAGGCCCTGCGCGGCGACTACTGTGATGTACACCTGCACCAGCGTTTGATGACGGTGCTGCGCGAGCGCCTGGGCCACGGCCTGGCGCAGGGGGTGGAGCAAGCCAAGATTGCCGTCTCTAGCACCGATGCGCCGCACAGCTTGCCGCTGGATGCCATCGAGGCCGCCTTGGCCGTTGAACTCAGCCCCGCCCATGTGGCGCAAGACCTGGCGGCGCTGCTAGAGAAAGTGGTGGCCTGCGCCCAGGAATGCCTGCAGCGCGCCCAGCTGGCCCCCGGCGCGTTGGGCGGCATTTACCTCACGGGCGGCTCGTCGGCCTTGCGGCCCTTTCGTACAGCGCTGGCGCAGGGTTTTGCCGGGGTGCCCTTGGTGGAAGGGGACTTGTTTGGTGGCGTGGCTTCCGGCCTGGCCTACGGCGCACGCCCATAAAAAAACCAGCGCCGCCGCTGGAGGGCGGCGGGCGCTGGCAGGTGCAAAGTGTGTGCTGGGGCGCTTTAGAACGCGGGCACTACGGCGCCTTTGTATTTGTCCAAGATGAACTGCTTGGCCTGTGGCGAGTGCAGCGCTTGCATCAGCTTGGCAATGTTCGGGTCTTGGGCACGGTCGCCGCGCGCTACCACGATGTTGGTGTAGGGCGAGTCGGCACCTTCAATGAACAGCGCGTCTTTGGTCGGGTTCAGCTTGGCTTCAATGGCGTAGTTGGTGTTGATCAGCGCCAGGTCTACGTCTGCCAGGGCGCGCGGCAGCAGCGGCGCTTCCAGCTCTTTGAACTTCAGTTTTTTCGGGTTCTTCACCACGTCCAGCGGTGTGGGGGTGAGGCTTTGCGGGTCTTTCAGTTCAATCAGGCCTTGCTTGGCCAGCAAAATCAAAGCGCGGCCACCGTTGGAGGGGTCGTTCGGAATGGCTACCGTGGCGCCATCTTTCAGCTCTTTCACGCTCTTGATTTTGTTCGAGTACGCGCCAAACGGCTCCACGTGGACCTTGCCGTTGGGCACTGTCACCAAGTCGGTTTTGCGGTCTTTGTTGAAGCTGTCCAGGTAGGGCTGGTGCTGGAAAAAGTTGGCGTCTAGTTGCTTGTCTTGCACGGCCAGGTTGGGCTGCACGTAGTCGCTAAATTCCTTGACCTGCAAGTCCACGCCTTGGGCCTTGAGCTGAGGTTTGACGAAGTTCAGAATTTCCGCATGGGGCACAGCCGTGGCCGCCACTTTGAGGACAACATCTGCAGCCTGTGCGCCCAGGGCAGCAGCAGCCAGGGCCAAAGCGGTGAGGGATTTCTTCAGCATAGAGGTGAGGTTCCTTGGAGGGTAGGGAAACAGGCCAAACCGCAGCGGGTAGCAGCGGCTGAACTGTGGGCAAGTGTAGTAGCGCCCCAGCGGGCTGGCCTAGTTTTTATTTTTATATTGATATATAGAAAAGGGTTTTTATTTTTCAAAAAAACCATCAAAACGGCCTCAAAGCCTTATGTAGCAAGCGCAAGCAGCTCCTTTTATAGGAGTTTTTTTGCTGCCAGCAAGCTTTACTGCACCACTTCCAGCAGGCGATCGAGGCCGCCTTGGGTGATGGCAATGTGGGCCTGGGCGCGCACTGCGGGCTTGGCGTGGTAGGCCACCGAGAGGCCAGCCACACCCATCATGGGCAGGTCGTTGGCGCCGTCGCCCATGGCAATGCAGGCGCTGGGGGCAATGCCCAGCAGCGAGGCCACTTCCAGCAGGGTGCGGCGCTTTTCGGCGCCATCGCAAATGTCGCCCCAGGGTTGATCGACCATGCGGCCTGTCAGCACGCCGTCGCTGCCCACGTCGAGCACGTTGGCGCGCACGAAGTCCAGCCCCAGGCTTTGGCGCACACGGTGGGCAAAAAAGGTGAAGCCACCCGACACCAGCAGGGTTTTCAGGCCTGCGGCCTGGCAGGCTTGCACCAGGGCGGCGGCCCCAGGGTTGAGCTGCAGGCGCTGGGTGTACACGCGCTCTAAATCGGCGGTGCTCACGCCCTTGAGCAAGGCCACGCGCTGGCGCAGGCTTTCTTTGTAGTCGGTGATGATGCCTTGCATCGCCGCTTCGGTGATGGCCGCCACCTCGGCTTTGCAGCCGACCACGTCGGCAATCTCGTCCACGCATTCAATGTTGATGAGCGTGGAATCCATGTCAAAGGCGATGAGCTTGTAGTCAGACAGGCGCAGCGGCGTGCCAATGCCTTGGGTCAGCAGGCCGGGGGCGAATTCGGTGATTTTCATGGTGGTTTTTACTCCGTTTTTAATAGCTGCTTGCGCTTGCTGGATAAGGGCTAGAGGCCAATTTGCTGCATGATTTGCAGCAGGCCATCGCGGTTGAGCTTGGTGGCGAAGCGCACGTTGATGCCTTCTTGCTGCAGCGCCTGGAAGAAACGCTTGGCGGCATCGATTTTCATGCGCTCCCGGTCTGGGATGTCGCCGTACTGGTCGTAGCCCTTGGTTTCCACTACCAGGTACATGGCCTGGGCTTGGTCGCCCTGCAGCAGCGCGTAGCCGAAGTCGGGGTTGTAGTTGCCCGCCGGTGTCGGAATGTCCACCTTGGGCAGCTTGGCAAACACGGCAATGCTCTGCGCCTGGGATTCGTCCACCGTGTCGCGCTCGATCTGGCTGTCCACCGGCATCTGGTCTTCGTCATACAGCGACTTGGCCCGCACCGCCGGATTGGCGATGGTGTGCATTTCTGCACCGCACCACGCTGCCGGAATGGTGGTCAACAGCGCCCCCGTGGTGTCGGTCAACGCCGTTTTCACCTTGGTCTCGCGCAGCTGGTAGGTCACTTTGTGAACCAGCAGCTCATGCACGCAGCGGTTCATGGTGTCGCGCAGTGTGGCAAAGGCCCGGCCTTCGTTGTGCTGGATTTGGGCGAATTTATCTGTGGGCATCCGTGCCAGCACGGTGGCCACGGTATGCACGCTCAAATGCGTGGCGTTGGCCAAGTCCGTGACAAATTCGCCCAAAGTGAACACCTTGTGGGGTTTGACCTGGTAGCTGGTTTGTGTGCTTTCAGCGCGCTGCACATCCTGCACCTGCTCGGTGCGGGTGATGTTGATGGTCAGCGGCAGCACCTGAAAGTCCCGCGCCAGCCGGGCCACGATGGCATCGACCAGCGCTGGCGTTTCCAGCTCGTAGTGCATCACCGCATCGCGGTTCAGTGCGGCCCACAGCGTTTTCAGTTGCTCGTATTGTGTGGGGTTGACCTTCAATGCGGGCTTGGCTTTGTCTTCCTTGCGTTTGACCTGGCCATGGCCCTCGTAATAGGCATCCAGGTAGTCCAGCATGGCCTTGGCGCCTTCTGCGTCCAGGTGGGGCACTTGCCCCAAAGCTGCACTAATACCTGCCCTATGGGCTTTGAACACAGTGGCATTGGGCTGCAGGGTCAATGTGCCCGCTGTCATATCCAGCACGCCGGCGCCGTGGGTGGCTAGTGTTTGCATGAGTCCCCAAATTCCCAGTGGGTGCTTGCAGACACCGCTGGCAATCAAGGACTCCATGCTCAAAATCCGACTCACGCCCTTAACGCTGTGCGCCGCAATTTCGCTTTGAATGGCCGCCACAAAATCGCCTTCGCTGGCGGGCACCACCACCGTGAGTTCGTTGATGTGCTCAAAAGCCGCATCGTCGCTGTGTACGCGCTGCAAATCCTGGTTCACGGCCAGGCGCAGGCCGCGGCCAATTTGCTGCAGTTTGGTGATTTGCGAGTTGCTGGGCGCCAGCTTGCACAGGGTGAAGACATTGGGGTTGTCCCAGCCCTCTTGCAGCGCCCACATCGAGAAGATGAAACGCAAGTCGGTGTCAAAGCTCAGCAGCTTTTCTTTTTCTTGCAAGATGAGCTTGATGGCTTCTTCCTCGCCTTTTTCGCTGTGCGAGCGGGCAAAGTAGCCCTTGTGGACTTTGCCAATGTCCGCCGCGCTGCGCTCCAGGTAGGCGCGGTAGGGCGGGTGCAGGTCGGGCCGCGCCAGGGTGCGCTGCAAGTGGGTGCGGTAGTGCGCCTCGAAAGCCTCGCGGATGACGGCAGGCTTTTGGCCTTCGGGCAGGTACTTGGCCACCGCGTCGATAAAAAACAGGCTCAGGCTTTTGATGCCGCGCTGGAACAGGTCTTCCTCGCGCTCAAAGTGGTTGGCAATCGCCCGCTCGATGATCAGCCCTTGCGTTTGCTCGGCCAACATGCCGTAGGCCATGGCTTCGCCCAGGGGCAGGGCAAAGCCGTTGGTGAACAGCAGCTCTTTGGTGGTGACGGCCTCCACCACATGCCCATCCAGAAAGCCCAGCCCGGTTTTGTCGCCCAGGTTGTCTTTGGCGCGCAGCTCTACTGTGGCGCTGCCACCTGCGGGTTTGGCGTACTGCACCAGCGCGCAGCGCTCCTTGGCCGTGCCGTGGTGCGACAGGTAGCACAGGCTTTGCGCGGCATCGGCGCTGCCCACCGTGTCCACCACAATGCCTTTGACCAGCCGCTGGCGAAAGGCGTCCAGGCTGTCCAGCGTATAGACCAGGTTTTTGTATTTCTCGTTGTCGTTCTTGCCCTTGAAAGTGGCACCAAACCGAATCGTCAGCAGCGGATTGAACTTGGCCAGGTACTCCTGCGTTTGCGCGCCCTCGAAACGGTGGGGCTCGTCAATGATGAGCACGGGCCGGATCACGGCCAGCGCCTCCATGAAGCTCTTGGCCTGGCCAAACATATCAAGATTGGCCTCCACCCCGCGTTTGTTGATGAGCTTGCTGTCACCGGCAAACGATTGGTAGGTAGCCACCATCACGGAAATGCTGGCTGCGCCCGCCGAAGCCGCGTGGATAAAGCCCCCCACGGTTTTGGCGGAGTAGTTGAAGACGTTGATGTGCTGCTCGTACTGCTTGGCAAAAAATGCCGCCGTCGTTTGCAGGCTTTTGAGCGTGCCCTGGCGAATGGCGTTGGACGGCACCAGCACAATGAATTTGCACAGCTTGTGCTCGCGGTGCAGGCGGTGGATGGTCTCGATAAAGGTAAAGGTCTTGCCCGTGCCGGTTTCCATCAGCACGTCCAGGTTCAAAGCGGGCGTGGCGGTGTCGGGCACATACACCGTGCCGGTGCGCACGCCGTTGCGCTGGCGCACCGCCGCCAGATTGGCCTTGAGCGTGGGCGCCGCCTCGCGCGGCACGTAGCTGGGATTGGCGTGGACGTTGGCTGGCGGCGTAAAGCGCACATCGGCCAGCACATCGGCAAGGGACTGCACCGCCGCCGTCTGGTGGGGCAGGGTGGTGTATTGGAATTGGGGCTGATGGGGCTGATGGGGAGCGGTCATGGCAGCAAGCCCCTTCAGCGCACGCCGCGCAGGCGCAGCTTGTCTTGCGAAAAGCCCAGCGTGTCGGCCACCGAGCGGATGCCCAGCAAAAAGTTGTCGTCCTGCACCCAGGGGGCATACACCGTCAGGTAGTTCAGCGGCCCGGCGGCGGTGTGTTGCGCTTGCTGCGCGCGGATGGCGTCGGTCAGCGCGTCCATGGCCAGGGCTTTGACGACGATGAGCACGTCCGCCGCGCGGTACAGGTGGCCCTCGGGCACCTCGGCGGTGGTGACGGGCGTGATGCGCGTGGTCAGCGGCAGCCCTTCGGCAAACAGCAGGTTGTGCAGCACGCGCGGCAGTTGTGCGGGCTGCGGCGTGGCAATGCGCGCTTGCAGGGCCAGCAAGTCGGCCTGGGTGCTGTCTTGCAGCGGTTGGGCCAGCACCAGGGCGTCGGGGTCGTCCACCAGCTCGAAGACGCGAAAGCCGGTGTCTAGCGTGGGGGCATCTTCGCCAAACAGGCCACCGCTTTCGGCGGCTTTGGCGGCTTGTTCCGCCTCCAGCTTGGCCCCGGCGCGGCGCAGGCGCTCGGCGGTGATTTCAAAAATCGTGGCGTCGGGCTTGCCCAGCGTTTCTTTGACGAAAGTGTGGGCTTCTTTTTGCTTTTTCGGGTCGATGGGCTGGGGGATTTGCACCAGGATAAATTGGCGCTGGCCGCCGTCTTCGGCATTTAGGCGCATCACGGCCTCGCCGGTGGTGCCGCTGCCGGCGAAAAAATCTAGGGTTAAATCATTTTTTGAGGTTGATAGACGAAGTATGCGGTTGATTAACCTAATTGGTTTTGGGGTTGAAAAAATTTTTCTTTCAAGTAATTCACCTGTTTCTTTTTGTGCTTCATCGTTATGACCACAGTCTTCAAAAGACCACCAAGTGGATGGAACGATGCCCTGTTGTACTTCTAAAAGATAACGCTTCAGTCTTGGGCGCTTGTAACTAAAATCTTTACCCCAGAATAAACGACCATCTCTTTCTAGTTCAAGGTGTTTGTCAAGTGAGTATCTCCATACGGCATGCTCTTCTGGCCAAATTTCTTCGCCAGTTTTTGGGTGCTTGATTGGGTACCAGAGAGATGGTCGTTCTGTTTTTGATTTATTGCTGACGTAGTTATCTGACGCCCAATCACCCCTAGGATCTTTATCAGGATTGCTGTATCTCCCATTTTGCAGTTCAGTTCTTGGGAGTAGATTTCTTGAAAAAGATGATGTCTTTGCATATACCAAAATATGGTCATGCATCACGCCGAATCCTGTTTCATCATTGGAAACTGCATATTTTTTCTGCCATAAAACATCGGCTTGAAAATTCTCCTGCCCAAAAATCTCATCACACAGCAGCTTTAACTGCGCCTGCTCGTTATCATCAATCGAGATAAAAATGACCCCATCATCGCGCAGCAAATCCTTGGCCAGCAGCAGGCGGGGGTACATAAACGACAGCCAGCCGCTGTGCGTGCGGGCGCCGTAAATGTTTTTGATGTAGTCGATATTTTCTTTGGCGTAGCCCAATTGCGCCAAAACCTCGGTTTGTTTGGTGGTGAAATCGTCGCGGTAAATAAAGGCGTCGCTTTGGGTGTTGTAGGGCGGGTCGATGTAAATCAGTTTGACCTTGCCAAAGTAGTTATGGCGCAGCAGGCGCAGGGCGTCCAGGTTGTCGCCTTTGATGAGCAGGTTGCCGGTGCTGTCCCAATTTTTGCTTTGCTCCGGCAGCGGCTGCACGATTTTTTGTGGTGGCACAAAGGCGCTGTGGTAGGCCTCGCGCTTGCCCACCCAGCGCAGCTCGTAGCCGTCTTCTTCCACCTGCACGCCCGCCGGGTTGCTGGGGTCCACGGCCAGTTGCAGCGCGGCTGCATTGATGCGGATGCGCCCTTGTGCGTCGGCCTCTACCGCGCCGGGAAAGTGCTGGCGCAGCAGCTCCAGCTTGTCAGAAGAGGGCGGGGGGGCGGTAAAGAAAGGCTGGGACATGGTGTGCAATTTTTTGCTACTTGTTTGATAGCTGCTTGCGCTTGCTAGATGCGCCTTAAAGGCCAATTTGCTTTGTTTTTTTGATGGCATCCAAGGAATGGCACAGGCGCAAAAAAGCGGGCTACGGTAGCGGATCGTCAAACCCGCAATCGTAGCCCGCCTGTAGGGGGGGGAGCTGGCTTATTTCTTGCGCTGTGCCTCGGCGGCGGCGCTGTCGCTCATTTTGTTCATGAACAGGCGGGTGAAGAAGGCCCCCATGCCGATGGTGAAGACGATGACCCCCAGGCTCATCAGGCCGTAGTCGGTAGAGAAAAGGTCGCTCATTAACTTCATAAAACCCTCCAGGTGGTGTGTCGTGGCTGAGGCACTATGCCCTTTTTGGGGGCGGGGATACTTGCTTTAAGTCAAGGCCCCGGTCTCGCTGGCAGCAGCGCCCGATCCTCAGCGCCAATAAGGGCGGTGGTGCTCACGGTAGTGGGGCCGCTCGTTGTAGTAGTTGTATTCGACCGTGGTTGGGGGGCTCACGTACACCGGCTGCGGTGGCTGCACGGGGTAGGTTTGCACCACACCGGGCTGGGCTGGGTAGGTGTTGCCGTAGCTGTTGTAGGTGTTGCCGTATTGCGAGGAGGGTTGCACGTTCACGGCAATCCAGTTGCCTGGGTCGTGGCTGGTTTGGGTGCTGTATTGGCGCCCGGCAAATTCATACACCACGTTGTAGCCTACGGTACGACTTTCGTAGTAGGTCTCGTTGTGGCAGCGTTGTACGTTCTCGTAGCGTGGCTGGCCTGCACCTTCCACCTGGTTGCCCACCAGCGCGCCACCCACAATGCCCAGCGCCGTGGCTGCTGCCCGGCCCGAGCCGCCGCCAATTGAGTTGCCAATCGCCCCGCCCGCAATGGCGCCCAGGATGGCACCTGCGCCGCTGTTGGAGGAACCCGAGTACACCGTCTCGGCATTGCAGATTTGGCGCGTCAAAGGCACTTGCTGAATGATGGGCGTGGACGAGAGCACGCGGCCTTGTTCCTGGGCCAGCGCAGCACCTGCTGCGCCAAGTGCCAGCAGGGCCAAAACAGTGCTTTTGTGCATAGAAAGCTCCTTGAAGGGGTGTGAGGGGCGCAACGTGGTGGCCGTGCTGCAGTGTGCCTGCTTGTGGGCGGGTGCCAGGGCGTTGGCAGGGTGTCAGAGGGTGAAAAAGAGGTAAAGATTCCCGTGGGCACAGCTCAGGCTTGGGTTGGCGCGTGCAGTTCGGCCCAGCGCGTGGCATCAAAACCTACTGTGAGCGGGCCGTGTGCCCAATGCACCACCGGGCGCTTGATGACGCTGGGCTGCGCTTGCATCAGCGCCATGGCGCTGGTGGCGTCTATCACCTCGGCCTGGGCGGCGCTGCCCAGCTGGCGCCAGGTGGTGCCTTTGCGGTTGAGCAAAGCCTCCCAGCCCAGGGCGGCTACCCAGGTGGGCAAGAGTAGAGCCGGAACGCCTTGTTTCTTGAAGTCGTGAAACTCGTAGGCCACCCCTTGGCTTTGCAGCCAGGCGCGGGCTTTTTTCACGGTGTCGCAGTGGGGGATGCCGTAAACAGTGGTTGTGGGGTGATTCATAGCCCGCATCATGCGCCAGGCCGCGCCTGCGCGACAATCCCCCGCCTATGCAAACCCCGACCTTTTCCTCTCCCGCTGCTTCGCGTTTCGAGTGTTTGGACGACTGGCTGGCGCATTGCGAGCGCTTGCACCCCCTGGGCATTGACATGGGGCTGGAGCGCGTGCGTACCGTGGCGCAGCGCCTGGCCCTGGCGTTTGCCTGCCCCGTGATGACCGTGGCAGGCACCAATGGCAAGGGCTCCACCTGCGCCATGCTGGAAGCCGTGGCCTTGCAAGCGGGCTACCGCACGGGGGTCTATACCTCGCCCCATTTGGTGCATTTCCAAGAGCGCTGCCGCATCCACGGCGAGATCGTGGCGCCCCAAGCCCTGCTGGAGCATTTCGAAGCCGTGGAGCGCGCGCGCTGCGCAGCGCCCGAGGTGTCGCTGAGCTACTTTGAGTTCACCACCCTCGCCATCTTGCGTTTGATGAGCAGCGCGCGCCTGGACGTGGCCATCTTGGAAGTGGGCCTGGGCGGGCGGCTGGATGCCACCAACCTGATAGATGCCGATTGCGCCGTCATCACGAGCATCGATGTGGATCACACCGAATATTTGGGGCCGGACCGCGAAAGCATTGGCCGCGAGAAGGCCGGCATCATGCGTCCGGGGCGCCCCGTCATCGTCGGCGATCCGGTGCCACCGCAGTCAGTGCTGGAGTATGCCCAGGCCATAGGTGCAGACCTGTGGCGCTTTGGCCATGATTTCAATTACGCGGGCGACAAGCAGCAGTGGGCCTGGGCGGGCCGGGGGCGCCGCTACGCTGGGCTGGCCTACCCGGCGCTGCGTGGTGCCAACCAATTGGTGAACGCCTCGGGCGCGTTAGCCGCCCTGGAGGCCTTGCGTGACCGCATACCCATCACCGCCCAGGCCGTGCGCACGGGCTTGGCCATGGTGGAGCTGCCTGGGCGCTTTCAGATCGTGCCGGGCCAGCCCGCGCTGGTGCTGGACGTGGCGCACAACCCCCATTCCGTGGCCGCGCTCACCGCCAATTTGGATGCCATGGGCTTTTTCCCCACCACGCACGCCGTGTTCGGTGCCATGGCCGACAAAGACCTCACCCCCATGCTGGCCAAGGTGGCGCCGCTGATTGACCGCTGGTACTTCACCGATCTGCCCACGCCCCGCGCCGAGACCGCGACGGCGCTGCAACACAAATGGAACGCCCTGCAAATAGCTGCTGGCGGGCGCCGCCAGGTGGCCACCAGCACCCACGCCAGTCCCGAGCAGGCGCTGCAGGCGGCGGTGGCTGCTGCAGACCCGGCTGATAGAATCGTCGTCTTTGGCTCCTTCTACACTGTGGGCGGCGTGCTGCAGCATGGCACCCCCCGGCTAGCCGCCAAGCACTTGGCCGAATCCTGATACCGCACGTTGGCGCAGGCATGGCACACGCTGGCGCCTGCAACTCCCCGTCTGCATTTCATGGCCTTTTTCAAGTTTCCCTGGCGCGGTCGCCAAGAGCAGGAAGATCCGCCTGCGCGGCGTACACGCTCCGCTGCTGCGCCAGCGCAAAGCATTGAAACCATCCGCCAGCGTGCCCGCCATCGCTTGATGGGCGCGGCGGTGTTGGTGCTCATCGGGGTGGTGGGTTTTCCCATGCTGTTCGATTCGCGACCCCGGCCCATTCCCGTCGATATCCCGATCGAAATTCCTGACCGCAACAAGGTCGCGGCGCTGGGCGAAGTCACGCCTGCGGAGCAGGGGCTGGACGTGGGCGAGGAAGTGGTACCTGCCGCGCCTGCGGTGCCCGTGCCGCCTCTTCCTGCCCCTCCAGCGGCGCCTTTGGTGCCACCCGTGCCGACGATGCGCTCTGTGGCTCCGAGCCCGGCCGCATCTGCCGTGCCTGAGCGCAAGACTGAACCCGCACCCAAGCCCGAACCGGCCAAACCTGCGCCCAAGCCGGAGCCAAAGCCTGAGCCTAAACCCGAGCCCAAACCTAAGCCTGAGCCCAAACCCGAGCCCAAGCCGGAGCCAAAACCTGAACCCAAGCCCCAGCCCAGCCCCGCGCGAGGAGACGACGCAGCACGTGCCCGGGCCCTGTTGGAAGGGCGTATGCCGGAATCGACGGTGGCCGCCGCCCCTGCTGCCGCACAGGCCCAGACAGGGCGCTTCATCGTTCAGGTGGGGGCCTTTGGTGATGCGGAGAAAGCGCGCGAGGTGCGTGCCAAGCTGGAGCGTGCTGGTCTGCGCACCTATGCCCAGGTGATTGAGACCAAAGACGGCAAGCGCACCCGTGTGCGCGTGGGGCCATTCGAGCAACGGGCAGACGCCGACAAGGCTGCTGTACGCATTCGCAATCTGGACTTGCCAGCCTCGGTGCTGGTGCCCTGAGAGCGGGCCTGATCTTTCTGCACATTGCTGCCATGGCTCCTATCGACTGGACTTTCCTTGCCGTGCTGTTGGTGTCGATGCTGATCGGTGCCTGGCGCGGCTTGGTCTATGAGCTGCTGTCGCTCGCAGCCTGGGTGGTGGCGTTTTTTGCGGCCCAGTGGGGCGCTGCCGAGATGGCTGATTGGCTGCCCCTGGCGCAGTGGCAAGACTCGGTGCGCTACGCCGTTGGCTTTGCCGTGGTGTTCGTGCTGGTGATGTTCGCCTGCAGTCTGCTGGCCTGGTTGGTGAAAAAAGGCATTGAAGCTGCGGGTTTGCGCCCGGCAGATCGCAGTCTGGGCGCGGTGTTTGGCGTGCTGCGCGGCGTGCTGCTGCTGCTGGTGGCTACGGCAGTGGTCACGGCCACGCCTATGCAGCAGGCACCGTGGTGGCAGCAGTCGGCAGCGGCGCCGTGGATGCTGCGCCTGCTGCACAGCCTGGGCCCCAGCGTGCCGCCGTCGTGGCGTATGCCAGAAATCCAAGGTCAGCAGCCTTTGCGTACTCCTTTTTTAATAGCTGCTTGCGCTTGCTACACAAGGATTTGAGGGCGATTTTTCTGTGTTTTTCATCCTGTGTGACTCCTCCAGCACAGTGCCGTGGGCCTGTCGTCCCCCTGGGCGGCGTCTGGCTCTGTATTTTTGAGGTCAAAATGGCTTGTAAGCCTTGCTAGGCAAGCGCAAGCAGCTATCAAAAAAGAGTATTTCAGGGAATTTTCTGCTGCACTCTGTGTGCTGTCAGTCTTTTCAGGTCTATTGCGGGTCGAGGTGACCCGCATCATTTGTGGAAACCAAACTATGTGTGGAATTGTTGGTGTCGTCAGTGCCTCGCCCGTCAATCAACTGATTTATGACGCGCTCTTGCTGCTGCAGCACCGGGGTCAGGATGCCGCAGGCATCGTCACCCAGGATGGGCGCAAATTCTTCATGCACAAAGCCAAGGGCATGGTGCGCGACGTATTTCGCACCCGTAACATGCGTGCGCTGCCGGGCAACGCAGGCCTCGGTCAGGTGCGCTACCCCACGGCAGGCAGTGCGGCGAAAGAAGAGGAAGCCCAGCCGTTTTACGTGAATGCACCGTTTGGCATTGTCATGGTGCACAACGGCAACCTCACCAACGCCCACCAACTGCGCCGCGAACTGGCCGATACCGATCACCGCCACACCAACACCGAGAGCGACTCAGAAGTGCTGCTCAACGTGCTGGCGCACGAGCTGGCACGCTCTAGCCAAGGGTCGGCGCTGCGTGCTGAGGATGTATTTGCCGCCGTGCGTGCAGTGCACCAGCGTGTGAAGGGTTCGTATGCCGTGGCTGCGCTGATTGCAGGCTACGGCCTGGTGGCGTTTCGTGATCCGTATGGCATTCGCCCGCTGTGCATGGGGCGTGCGGCCGATGGCGCCGTCATGCTGGCCAGCGAATCGGTAGCGCTGGAAGGCACCATGTTCCAGTTCGAGCGTGACATTGCCCCAGGTGAGGCGGTGTTCATTCCCTACAACGGCGCCATGCAAATTCAGCAGTGCGCGCCGCAGCACCAGCTCTACCCGTGCTTGTTCGAGTACGTTTATTTGGCCCGCCCGGATTCGGTGATGGATGGCATCTCGGTGTACCAGGCGCGTCTGAACATGGGCGAGACGCTGGCCAAGCGCGTCATCTCCAACGTGCCGCCCGACCAGATCGACGCCATCATCCCTATTCCTGAATCCAGCCGCCCCAGCGCCATGCAGTTGGCGCAGTTGCTGGGCATTCCGTACCGCGAAGGGTTTGTGAAAAACCGCTACGTGGGCCGCACTTTCATCATGCCCGGCCAGGCCACGCGCAAAAAATCGGTGCGCCAAAAGCTCAACGCCATTGCCAGCGAGTTCAAAGGGCGCCGCGTGCTGCTGGTGGACGATTCCATCGTGCGCGGCACCACCTCGAAAGAAATCGTGCAAATGGCACGCGATGCGGGTGCTGCCAAGGTGTATTTGGCCTCGGCAGCGCCGCCCGTGCGCTACCCCAACGTGTATGGCATTGATATGCCCACCAGCACCGAGCTGGTGGCGCATGGCCGCACGGAAGAGGAAATCCGCCAGTGGATTGGTTGCGATGCGCTGATTTACCAAGACCTCACAGCCATGCGCCGCGCCGTGGGCAGCATCAACCCGGCAGTGGCCGGGTTCGAGGCCTCGTGCTTCGATGGCGACTACATCACCGGCGATATTTCCGATGAAACCGTGGCAACCATGCAGGCTGAGCGCGGGCGCGCTAATCAGGAAGACGATGAAGACACTTCGCGCCTGAGCCTGCCCAACGCCGAGGAATAAGAAAAGAAGGCTGGTGATTGCCATGAACGATACGTCCTTGCCTCCCGGTACCTTGCCGTCGGGGCTGCACCCTGAAACCCTGGCCGTGCGTGAAGCGGTGCAACGCAGCCAGTGGGGCGAACACAGCGAGGCGCTGTACCTCACCAGCAGCTTTGTGCAGCGTGACAGCGACAGCGCCGCACGTCGCTTTGCGCTGGAAGAGCCGGGCTACACCTATACCCGTACGGCCAACCCCACGGTGGACAGCTTTGAGCGGCGCCTGGCGGCGATGGAGGGCGCTGAGTGCGCCATTGCCACCAGCACGGGCATGTCGGCCATCTTGCTGGTGGGCCTGACCATGCTCAAGGCGGGCGACCACATCGTTGCCTCGCAGTCGATGTTTGGCTCCACCATCAAGCTGCTGGGCAGCGAGATGGCGCGTTTTGGCGTGGAAACCACCTTCGTCGCTCAGACGGATATGGCTGCCTGGCAGGCAGCGCTGCGCCCCAACACGCGGCTGCTGTTTGCTGAAACGCCCACCAATCCGCTGACCGATCTGTGCGACATCGCAGCGTTGGCTGATCTGGCACACATCCATGGTGCATTGCTGGCGGTGGACAACAGCTTTGCCTCACCTATCTTGCAGCGCCCCGTGCAACTGGGTGCGGACTTGACGGTGTATGCCGGCACCAAGTTGCTGGATGGTCAGGGCCGCGTCATGGCCGGAGCAGTGTGCGGCTCTGCCGCCTTGGTGGACAAGGTGATGGCGCCTTTCATGCGCTGCGCTGGCTTGAACCTGGCACCGTTCAATGCCTGGGTGGTGCTCAAGGGCCTAGAGACTTTGGCGCTGCGCGTGCGTGCGCAAAGCGCGGCGGCGCTGGCACTGGCGCAGTGGCTGCAAGGCCATCCCAAAGTGGCACGGGTGTACTACCCCGGCCTGGCCAGCCACCCGCAGCACGCCCTGGCCATGCGCCAGCAAGGCGGGCTGGGTGGCTCGGTGCTGTCGTTTGATGTGGTGGGGCAGGGCGCGGAGCAATTGCGCGCGCACGCTTTTCACACCATTGATAGCACCCGGGTGTGTTCCATCACGGCCAATTTGGGCGACGTGAAAACCACCATCACCCACCCTGCCAGTACCTCGCACGGGCGCCTGAGTGAGGCGCAGCGCCAAGCCGCTGGCATTGGCCAGGGGTTGGTGCGTGTCTCGGTGGGCCTAGAGCACCTCGACGACTTGAAGGCTGACCTGCTGCGCGGCCTCGATACCCTGCCTTGAATTTGAAGGGGCGCCAAGCCGTCCCGCCTTCTACAGCCCATGAGTGAGCCCATGACTTCGTCCTCTTCCACCATCCGTACCCGTTTCGCTCCTTCGCCCACGGGCTTTATTCACCTTGGCAACATCCGCTCGGCGCTGTATCCCTGGGCTTTTGCCCGCGCCCACGGTGGCCAGTTCATCTTGCGTATTGAAGACACCGACCTGGAGCGCAGCAGCCAGGCCGCCGTGGATGTGATTTTGGAAGGCATGGCCTGGTTGCAGCTCGATGCGGACGAAGGCCCGTACTACCAAATGCAGCGCATGGCGCGCTACAAGGAAGTGCTGGCCCAGCTGCAGGCCAATGGCTATGTCTATCCTTGCTACATGAGCATGCAAGAGTTGGATGCGCTGCGCGAGCGCCAGATGGCGGCCAAACAAAAGCCGCGCTACGACGGCACCTGGCGGCCTGAGCCGGGCAAAGTACTGCCACCCATTCCCGAAGGCGTGCAGCCCGTGTTGCGCTTCAAAACGCCCCAAGAAGGTATTTTGGGCTGGCAAGACCATTGCAAGGGCTGGATTGAATTTCAAAACAGCGAGCTGGACGATTTGGTCATCGCCCGCCCAGATGGCACGCCCACTTACAACTTCTGCGTATGCGTGGATGACATGGACATGCGTATCACCCACGTGATTCGTGGTGATGACCATGTGAACAACACTCCGCGCCAAATCCACATCTTCCAGGCCCTGGGTACCCCGGTGCCTACCTTTGCCCATTTGCCCACGGTGCTCAATGAGCAGGGCGAAAAAATGAGCAAGCGCAACGGCGCCAAACCCGTGACCCAGTACCGTGACGAGGGCTTTCTGCCCGACGCCATGGTCAACTACCTGGCCCGTCTGGGCTGGAGCCACGGTGACGATGAAATTTTTTCGCGTGCGCAATTCCTGCAGTGGTTTGACTTGGACCATCTGGGTAAGAGTGCCGCGCAGTTTGACGAAGCCAAGCTGCGCTGGGTAAACGCCCAGCACCTCAAGGCGTTGGACGATGCCGCGTTGGCGCAATGGGTGGTGCCTTTTGTGGAAAAAGCGGGTGTGCCTGCGGCCAGCCTGGATGCGCGTTTGTCACGTATTTGCGCCCTGTTCAAAGACCGCTGCGAGACCCTGGTGGATTTGGCGCGCTGGGTGGCTTTGTTTTACGTGGACGATGTCCAGGCCGATGCGCAGGACAAGGCTCGCCACGTCACCCCAGAGATTGCTGGAGCGCTGGATGCTTTCGCGCAGGCTTTGGCACCGATTGAGTGGAGCAAAGAAGCGATTGCTGCGGCGCTCAAGGAGGTGCTCAAGACCCAGGGCCTGAAAATGCCCCAGCTTGCCATGCCTGTGCGAGTGCTGACAATGGGTACTGCCCACACGCCTTCCGTCGATGCGGTGTTGGAATTGCTGGGGCGTGAAAAAATTTTGGCGCGCTTGCAAAAACGCTAAAAAAACCTGTCTATAATTCGAGCTTCAGCAAATAACAAACGCAATTAAATGTTTTTGTTGTTTGTTTTGTGGGGGTATAGCTCAGCTGGGAGAGCGCTTGCATGGCATGCAAGAGGTCATCGGTTCGATCCCGTTTACCTCCACCAAAGAAGAGATTCTAGGTTTTGACCCTATCGTCTAGAGGCCTAGGACATCACCCTTTCACGGTG
>JAYRPZ010000068.1:0-4089 GCA_041910915.1 Acidovorax sp. | reverse complement strand
TGCCAGTTCTTGCCCGGCCCCGCCAGCAGCCAGGTGGGTATGGCCTTGGGGTTGGCGCGCGCGGGCTACCCGGGAGCACTGGCCGCGTGGCTGGGGTTCACGCTGCCATCGGCCGTGGCACTCATCCTGTTTGCCCTGGGCATGGCCCACTGGGGGGACGCCGTGCCCGCTGGGTTGCTGCACGGGCTCAAGGTGGTGGCGGTGGCTGTGGTGGCGCAGGCGGTGTGGGGCATGGCGCGCAGCCTGTGCCCCGATGTGCCGCGCACCAGCCTCATGGCGGTGGCCGCCTGCGCTGTGCTGTGGTGGTCCTCCGCCTGGGCGCAGGTCTTGGTCCTGGCGCTGGCCGCGCTGGTGGGCCTGTGGACGCTGGCGCCAGGGCAGGCCGCTGCCCACGAGCCCCTGCCCATCCCCGTGGGGCGCCGCGCGGGCATGGCTTGGCTGGCGCTGTTTGTGGCGCTGCTGCTGGGGCTGCCTTGGGCAGCGGCGGTGTTTCCGCATGCCACGCTGGCGGTGGCCGATGCCTTCTACCGCGCGGGCTCGCTCGTTTTTGGCGGCGGGCATGTGGTGCTGCCCTTGCTGCAGGCCGAGCTGGTGCCCACCGGCTGGGTGGACCAGGACACTTTTCTGGCAGGCTACGGCGCAGCCCAGGCCGTGCCCGGCCCATTGTTCACCTTTGCCGCCTTTCTGGGGGCTTCGCTGCAAATGGGGCCCCAGGGTGTGTGGGGCGCGCTGGTGTGCCTGCTGGCCATCTTTGCTCCTTCATTCCTGTTGGTGGCCGGGGCGCTGCCTTTCTGGGAAGGGCTGCGCGCCCACCCGCGCATGCAGGCGGCGTTGGCGGGCGTCAACGCGGCCGTGGTGGGCCTGCTGGTGGCGGCGCTGTACCAGCCGGTGTGGACCAGTGCCATCCACACCCCGCAGGACGTTGCCCTGGCGCTGCTGGCGGGCGTGGCCCTCATGGCCTGGAAGCTGCCGCCCTGGCTGGTGGTGGCCGCCAGCGCCGGGGCGGGGTGGTGGCTGGGGGCATGAGGGACGAGGGCCAGCGCGGTATCAAGCGCCATCCCGAAACACCTGCCAGTGCCGCGCAAAAGGTTCCAGGATCAGCGAGTCCCCTGCGTTGGCGGCGTTGCCCTGGTGGGTGGCGCTGATCCCATGCCGGGCCAGCAGCTGCGCCATGTCCTGGGGTGACACCATGCCCTGCGCCATGAGTCCTTCGACCAGGGCCACCAGCGCTGCGCGGTGCTGGCCCAGCAGTTGGTGGGCCCGTTGGTACTGCGCTTGCAACAACGCTTCGATGGCGGCGTTGCTGGGCTCCACATCGGTGTTGATGTGGTGGTCCATTTCCACGGTCACGTCAGTGCGGCTCAGGCGTTGCCCAAAGCCATGGTGGCGCAGAAAGCGCGCCGCATCGGCCGTGGCTTGTTTGAAGTCCTGCTCTGCGCCGGTGGTGCAGGCCGACGCACCGAACACCTGCTCCTCCGCAGCCCGCCCTGCCAGGCCCACGCAGACCATGTCCAGTGCGTTCTGGCGCGTGGTGACCTTGAGGCCCGCGAAACTGTTGTAGCCGCCCTCGAACGAGGCGATGTTGATCTTCATCTCCTGGGGTGTCTGGCCGAACAGAAGGCTATAGACCAGGCCATGCCCTGCCTCGTGCACTGCCAGCAGAGCCCGGAAGTCGGCGTTGGCGCGCTGCTTGATGCGGTTGAGCTCCAGCGTGACCGCAAACAGCGTCTGGTGGCTGTGGCCCCTGGCGTCGTGGCCGCGCACCAGCAGGTGCTGTTTGTCGGGGCTCAGGTGGATGGTAAAGGCCTGCTCCAGGCCCAGTGGTGCCGGATGCTGCAGCACCCACAGCGCTGCATTCACCAGGTTGGCGCTGAGGATGGTGTGCACCGACGAGAAAAGAGGCCGGGTGCCCTGGGCCGGGAACACGGCGTTGGCATACAGCTCGTCCAGCACGTCCTGCCCCAGGGAAAAGCGCACGCCGCACTGGGCGGCGATATGGCCCACATAGCCGTCGCAGAGCTTGCGGATGAGCAGCTCGTAGGTGGCCTTGCTGAACGAGGGGTAGATCACATGGGCATTGCCCAGTCGTGCAATCTGCTCGGGTTTGAAGCGTTCGCCCAGCGCCTTTTTCACGTCGATGAGCGAGAGCTTGCGCGTGAGCCGGTGGAAGATGTCGGCATCGGTATCGCAGTCCTGCACGCGCTGCGCAGTCTCGTGGTACATCTCGTCGAGGTTGCCGCACACGAAGATCAGCAAGCGGCTGTAATCGGTGTCCCACGACTGGCTGTGTTGCTGGAAGCGCGCATACAGCGACTGCACCTTGCTGCTGGGCCATTGCATGATCTCGCCCAGCGGCTCACGCAGCTTGAGCATGCGCTTGAGTTCCTGGGCGTCCCAGGCGTCCAGGTGAAAGCGATAAGGTGCCTTGCCAGCGCGTGCGCCGTCGCCGTCGTCTTCGGCGCGCTCGGCTTCGTATTGCGCATCGGCCAGTTTGCGCTCGATGTTGGTCAGGGCGCTGAGCGCCGGGGGCAGGCGTCCGTCGGACAGCAGGGTCCAGACATCCTGGTAGCGTTCGACCTTGACCTCCTCGCGCTTGGCGTTGACGGTGCGAAAGCGCTGGAACTCGTCCAGCACCAGCACCCCAGGGGCGCCTTCGGCAATGCCCGAATCGGCCAGCATTCCCGAAATGGTAGAGCTGCGGTAGCCCGCGCCGTGGCTGAAGCCGTCCATCTGCACCTCGACAAAGCGGTCGTAAAAGCCCAGCAACTGCGCCAGGCGCCGTGTGAGCTGGGTCTTGCCAGTGCCTGTCAGGCCCCAGAGGCACACGATCACCGGGCGCTGGATGAGCTGCGGCAACACGTACCAGGCGCGGATGGCGTCGATGACGCGGTCGATCACCTCGTCGATGCCGATCAGTTCGGACTTGAGCTGCGCAGCCGCCGCAGCCAGTTGCCGCTGGCGCTGCGCCAGCTCGGCGCTGGGCAGCGGCGCCGAGGCGGCGCTCTGACGCGGTTCCAAGGAGATTACTCCCCGCAAAAGGGTGTTTTGCATATCAATCGTTCCAATGAGAGTTCGATGGGATCGCCTTGCGCAAGGCGACCCGGTCTGCGCGGCGCTGTGCGCCCTGGCTGCGGATGTGTTTGCCCGCAGCATTGGAGACAGCGCGCTGCGCCAGGGCTACCGCCACCGGATTGCGGGGCGGGGCGCTGGCTTCGAGCAGCAGCACCAGCGGCTGCTTCATGCGGCGCAGTTTCTTGATTTCGCCCTGGGCGTAGGCCCGGGACCGTTTTTTGGCACTCATGTGCACTCCACAAACAAAAAACCCCGGCGATGGAGCCAGGGCTTGCGGAGCGCCGGTAGCTGTTACCGAATGCGCTGGGGCCTTGGCTGGACTGAATGACAGGGCACAGTCCAGCCGGGGCGGTGGACGGTGGTCAGGTGGGGGCGAACAAGGGAACCAACATAGGAATGACCTCCGGAGCTCTCAGGGGCCGCCGTTGCAGCGGGCGCAGGCCTGAAAGAAGGCGCGATTGTGGCGGCTGGGTACGGGCTTGGCAAGCGCTGCGGCCCGCGCGTGTCGCGCGAAACGCACAGCACGGCCCGATAATTGCGCCCCATGTCTTTGCCCGATCCGCGTCTGCCTGCACCTTCCCACGCCTTCACCCTGGAGTTTCCCGAGTCCCTGCCCGTATCCGGTCGGCGCGACGAGATCATGGAGGCGATGCGCCAGCACCAGGTCATCATCGTTTGCGGTGAAACGGGTTCGGGCAAGACCACGCAGTTGCCCAAGATCGCGCTGGCACTGGGGCGCGGCAAATGTAATGCCTCCGCGGGCCAAAAGGGCCAGCTGATTGGCCACACCCAGCCGCGCCGCATTGCCGCCAGCAGCGTGGCCAAGCGCATCGCCGAGGAGCTGAAAACCCCGCTGGGCGAGGTGGTGGGCTACAAGGTGCGCTTCCAGGACCGCCTCTCGCGCGACGCCTCGGTCAAGCTCATGACCGACGGCATTCTGCTGGCCGAGACGCAGACCGACCCGCTGCTCAAGGCCTACGACACGATCATCATCGACGAGGCGCACGAGCGCAGCCT
>JAYRPZ010000067.1:0-86129 GCA_041910915.1 Acidovorax sp. | reverse complement strand
GGAAGACTTGCAAGTGGATACCGCGCACACCTTCACCCCGCAGCGTGCGCACCTGGACTACATCGCCAACAAAGACGACGTGTGGTTTACCGAACAAACCACCGAAGTGCTGCTGCGCGTAGCACCCGAAGTGGCGCACTACTTCAGCCGCCGCGCCCTGCTACCCCAGCAACAACAACGCCCCGACGCCGATGGCTCGCTGCTGGTGACCACGCACATCAACCACATCAACCAACTGCTGCCCGTGGTGCGCTACTGGCTGCCGCATGTTCGTATTGTTCAGCCGAAAAAATTGGAGGAAGAATTATTGAATGGATTAAAAAAATATATTGAATGTAATGATTTGTGATGGAATAAGGAAATTTACCTTATTTGGTTTGAAATTAAATTTTATTGAGGAAATTATGAATAACAAACATTTCACGGATACTATGGCTGAAGCCATTCAGCAAGATGCATCATTGGATGAGAATTCAAAGAACATTGTTTTGCGTAACCTCGCTAAACTTAAAGAAACAAAAGTAAACATACTAATCACGGGTGCCACGGGGTGTGGAAAATCTTCGACTATTAATGCTCTTTTCAATACTGAGAAAGCTAAGGTTGGGCAAGGTGCGGATCCAGAAACAATGGAAATCGCAAAATATGAATTAAATAATATAGTTTTATTTGATTCCCCTGGTCTTGGTGATGGAAAAGACGCTGACAGAAAACATGCTAAAGGTATTATAAGCAAGCTTTATGAAAAAGATGAAAATGGTGATCTGTTAATTGATTTGGTGTTGGTTATCATTGATGGTAGTGTGCGTGATCTTGGGACGTCGTACCAACTAATTAATGAGGTGATTATTCCAAACCTAGGAGAAGACGAGAAGAGATTATTGATAGCTATTAATCAGGCGGATATGGCTATGAAGGGTCGCGGTTGGAATCAATTGGAGAATAAGCCGGATCCAGAGTTGGTGATCTTTTTGGATGAAAAGGTTGAATCCACTAAGAGGAGAATTAGAGAGGCTACCGGTGTGAATGTGGATCTGATTTATTATGTTGCTGGATATAAGTACGGCAATCAAGAGCAAAAGCCTTGGAATTTATCTAAACTTTTGGCGCATATTCTTCGTCATACAAAAAATGAAAAAAGAGCTGTCTTTATGCAGGATATAAATAAAGACACAGAAATATGGAAAGATGATGATAATTTGTCGGACTATAGGGGGGAAATTCAAAAATCTTTCTTTGAGTCAGTTAAGGAGGTTGTTGGTGAAGTAGTTGAAGTGGTTGCAGAAAAAGTTATTGAGGTAATTTCGAAGCCAATCAAGGTTGTTGTTGAGGTTTTTAGTGGGGTGAAAAACTTTTTGGGTAGATTTTTCTAATTAAAAACGTCCCGCATGGAATGCTTGTGCGGGATGTTTAAAAATTATTTTTATAATGCAGTTTTATAAAAAAAATATTATAGCTGAGCAAATTGCAAGCCGTAATTTGCTTAGGCCTTTGGATGTGCTACTTGTGGGAGGGACCGGTACGGGAAAAAGCTCCACACTAAATGCTATTTTTGGAGCTAATGTGGCGAAAGTGGGTGATGGTACAGATCCGGAAACAAAAATTGTAGTAAGTTATCCTGTTCATGAGTATCTTCGTATTCACGACTCGGCTGGTTTGGGTGATGGAAGGTCTGCTGACCTGGAGCATTCGAAAAACATCACCTACGAGTTATTGCGAACCATTAACTTGCCAGGAGGCGAGATCTATAAATTTATGGATTTGGCGATGGTGATATTGGATGGGGGGTCGCGTGATTTGGGTACGGCATATCATCTCTTGGAGTGCGTGGTATTAAAATCCATAGAGCCTGAGCGTGTTATAGTGGCAATTAATCAAGCTGATATGGCAATGAAAGGTCGTTCGTGGAATTATGGATTGAGTAGGCCGGATTATGAGCTTGAGATTTTTTTGGAGGAAAAGGTTCTTTCTGTTCAGAAAAGAATAAAGGAGGCTACCGGGTTGAGTATTAAAAAGCCTGTATTTTATAGTGCATTGCATGGGTATAATGTCGACAAGCTCATAGAGCATGTTATTGATCATTTGCCGAGGGATCGTAGGAGTATTTGATGTGGTAAAAAATCTTTGCACTGGGTTCCTTAATAAAATTAGGAGGCTTATACTCGATTTGAATTTCATGGGTGTCTTAATTTCTTGGGTACGATACTGACGGATTGCTTCATGCCCATTCGCCCCACTCCTATGCACCACACCTGCCCCGCCTGCGGTTGGAGCAAAACCGTCGCCCCACGCAGCGATGCGCTGGGGCCGGGCGATCACTACAGCGCTTGTCCCCAGTGCCAGCACACTCCTTTGGAGTCTCAACCTGCAGGTGCGTTGCAGGCCGAAGTAGCGCAAACCCTCCACACCATCGCCCGCTTGTGGAAGTCGCGCTAGGCCGTACTGCCTTGGCGCTAACCTATGCAGTCCGCCACCTCACCAGGACTGCCCATGCCCGCAACGCCCCCGCTTTCAGCCACCACCCCCAGCCTCGCTGCGCTGGTGCAGCGCCACCAGGCGCTCATCGCTCAGCAGCGCAATGCCTTCACTTTGCGTATGCACCGCGCTTTGAGCTGGTTGCAGCGCGCCGAAGCGGCAGGCACCGATGACGATGTGGCCTTTGTGTGTCTGTGGATTGCCTTCAATGCGGCGTATGCGCAAGACCTGGGCAGCCGGGTGGACAACGCTTCGGAGCGGCAAACCTTTCGCAACTTTGTCGATCAGGTGTGCCAGCTGGATGCGGAAAAATCCCTGTCGCAACTGGTGTGGCAGGTGTTCCCCGGCCCGGTGCGCATCTTGCTGAACAACCAATACGTGTTCCAGCCGTTTTGGGACGCGGTGAACAACCCGCGCAGCGACGGCAGCATCCCTGAGCACTGGCGCGAGTCGTTTGAAGAAGCGCGCCAGCGCGTCCACCGTGCCCTGGCGCAGCAAGACACCGAGCGCGTGCTCTACGAGGTGTTTGTGCGCCTCTATACCTTGCGCAACCAGTTGATGCATGGCGGCTCCACTTGGAACAGCTCCGTCAACCGTGCCCAGGTGCGCGATGGCCGTGCGTTCATGGCCCGGGTGCTGCCCGTCATGCTGGCGGTGATGATGAACCACCCCACACAGTTTGAAGGCAGGCCGTTTTATCCTGTGGTGAAGGATTAAAAACGGCTCTAGCCCTTATGTAGCAAGCGCAAGCAGCTATCAAAATAAAAGCAAAATGCTGTCTTGCTGCACCACTACTTTCTGTCCCGCCGCCCCACCTGCACCCGGATATTTGCCATGACCCACCCCCTCACGCCCGGCTTCATCGTTTTGCACGGCAACCGCGCGGAAGACCTGGCGCAGACCCTGATCGCCTGGCTGGCGCGCCACCCGCTGGCGCCGCTGGAAGAAGAAGTGGTGCTGGTGCAAAGCAGCGGCATGGCCGAGTGGCTGAAGATGGAGCTGGCGCGCCAGCTGGGCGTGTGTGCGGCGGCGCGGGTGGAGCTGCCGGGGCGCTTTGTCTGGCGCACCTTCCGCCAGGTGCTGGGGGCAGGTGCGGTGCCGCGCGAGTCGCCGCTGGATAAATTGCCCATGGCCTGGCGGCTGATGCAGCGGCTGCCTGAGTTGCTGGGCCAGCCGGTGTACGCACCCATCGCCCAGTATTTGCAAGCTGCTGACGAAGCGCCCGACGCTGCCCGGCTGCTGCAACTGGCATCCCAACTGGCGGATTTGTTTGACCAATACCAAAACTACCGCGCCGACTGGCTGCAGGCCTGGGCGCAGGGGCAAGACGCCATCACCACCCCCGCGGGCCAGGTTCAGCCGCTGGCGGAAGACCAACGCTGGCAGCCTGCGCTGTGGCGTGCCGTACGAGAGAGCCTGCCACCCGAGCAGCGCAGCGCCACCCGCCCCGATCTGCAGCGCCAGATGCTGGCGCGCTTGCAGCAGGCCCACGATGCTGGCGAAGACCTAGCGGGCCGGGTGCCGCGCCGCGTGGTGGTGTTTGGCATGAGCCACATCCCCGGTGCCCAGCTGGAGCTGCTGGCCGCGCTGGCACCGCACAGCCAGGTGATCTTGGCCGTGCCCAACCCCTGCCGTTTTTACTGGGGCGACATCATTGAAGGGCGCGAGCTGTTTCAGATGGAGCGCCGCCGCCACCGCGCCCGCCCAGGTAGCACCAGCGCGCCACCCGCCTGGGAGGATATGCACCTGCACGCCCACCCGCTGCTGGCCGCCTGGGGTCGCCAGGGGCGCGACTTTGTGCGCCAGCTCGATGCCTTTGACGATGCCGCCGCCACAGCGCAGCGCTTTCCGCTGCTGAAAATCGACCTGTTTGACGAGGCCCCGGAAACCGCCACCACACCCTTGCTCACCCGCGTGCAGCAGCGCATTCGCGACCTGGAGCCGCTGTCGGTGCGCCATGACGATGCGCCGCTGGCTGGTGATGACCGCTCCGTGGTGTTCCACATTACCCACAGCGCGGTGCGCGAGCTGGAGGTGCTGCAAGACGAATTGCTGGCGCTGCTGGCCCAGCCCGGCCTGGCGCCGCGCGACATCGTCGTGATGGTGCCTGACGTGCAGCGCATGGCCCCGGCCATCCGCGCCGTGTTTGGCCAGTACCCACGCCACGACGCGCGCTTTATTCCATTTGATATTGCCGACCTGAGCGCCAAGGCCAGCAGCCCAGTCATCGCTGCGGTGGAATGGTTGCTGCGCTTGCCCCAGCAGCGCTGCGGCCTGAGCGAGCTGGTGGATTTGCTGCAAGTGCCTGCCATTGCCCAGCGCTTTGGTGTGGACGAGGACAAGCTGCCCCAGCTCACGCAGTGGATGGGGGGCGCTGGCATCCGCTGGGGTCTGCACGCTGCGCAGCGCGCGCAGTTGGGGCTGGCGGAATGCGGCGAACAAAACAGCGCCTGGTTTGGCCTGCAGCGTATGTTGCTGGCCTACGCTGCCGGATCGCTCGATGATGCGCCCGAGGCCAGCGCCGGTTGGCAGGGCATCGAGCCCTACACCGAAGTGGGCGGCTTGGATGCGGCACTGGCGGGCAGCCTGGCCCACCTCTTAGGCACGCTGCAAGAGTGGTGGCAGCGCAGCCAGCAGCAGGCCACGCCTGAGCAGTGGCACCTGCACGCCGAATGGCTGCTGCAAGCGCTTTTTGTGCGTACCGACGAACTGGACACCCAGGCGTTGGCCGCGCTGCGCGATGGTTTGGCACGCTGGCTGCGTGCCTGCGAACAGGCCGACTTTGCGCAAGCCGTGCCCCTGGCCGCGCTGCGCCATGGCTGGCTGGAGGCGCTGCAAGAACCCCGCTTAGACCAGCGTTTTCGCGCCGGGGGCGTAACCTTTTGCACGCTGATGCCCATGCGTGCCATTCCGTTCGAGGTGGTGTGTCTGCTGGGCATGAACGATGGCGACTACCCGCGCCGCGCGCCGCGCAGCGACTTCGACCTGATGAACCAGCGCGGCATGTTCCGCCCCGGCGACCGCTCGCGCCAGCACGACGACCGCCAGCTCATGCTCGAAGCGCTGCTGTCGGCAAGGCGGGTGCTGTATGTGAGCTGGACGGGGCGCAGCGTGCGCGACAACAGCGCGCAGCCGCCCTCGGTGCTGGTGGCGCAGCTGCGCGACTACATCGCTGCCGCTTGGGGGAGTGAGGCCGTTAGCAGCCGCACCACTGAGCACCCGCTGCAGCCCTTTAGCCGCCGCTACTTTGAGGCCGCCCAGCCGCTGCGCACCTACGCGCGTGAGTGGCGCGGCGTGCATAGCGTGCAAGAGGCGCCCACCGCAGAGCAGGGCGCTGCAGCGTTCCCCACTCTGCAAGAAGATCAGGCGCCGCAGGACATGGAGCGGCTGGTGCGCTTTTTGCGCAACCCGGTGAAGGCGTTTTTTAAAGAGCGGCTGGGCGTGGCTTTCTGGAGCCCCGAAGAAGAGCCGGGCGACACCGAAGCCTTCAGCTTTGACGGGCTGGAGAATTACCAGCTCATCCAGGCGCAAACCCAGCACTGGCCCGCACCACCGCAGTGCGATGCAGCGCAGCTGCAGGCACTGGTGGCGCGCAGGCTCGATGCCCTCCAGCGCGCAGGCGATTTGCCCATGGCAGGTTTGGGCGCGCTGAAAAAAGCCGAGCTGCACGCCGCCCTGACCGCCATGGCGGGCGCTTGGGCTGCTGTGGGCGAGGAGTTCTCCCAAGCTGCCCCCCGCATTGCCGTGGAGCACAGCCACCAGGGCGTGCTGCTGCGCGACTGGGTCGATGGCGTGTACCGCAACGACGAGGGCGCGCGCACCTGGGTACAGCTGCTGCCCAGCAAGCTCCTCACGGGCGGCAAAACGCCCCAGCCCCGTTTGGATAAGTTGCTAGACCCTTGGTTGCGCACGCTGCTCACCACGGCCATAGGTCAGCCCGTGCAGGGCCGGGTGGTGGGGCAAGATGGGGTGCTGCACCTTCAGCCCATGCCCCAGGCAGAAGCGCAGGAGAGTCTGCACACCCTGTGCGCGTTGTGGCAGCAGGGCCAGCAAGCCCCGCTGCCTTTGCCTTTGCGCACGGCGCTGGCGCTGCTCGACAGCCACCACGCCCCCGACTGGGCCAAGGCCGAAGCCGCTTATGAAGGCAGCGACTACGACGACAGCTTGGCCGAAGTCCACGAACTGTGCCTGGCACGCACCTTTGCCGACTTTGCCGCGCTGTGCGCCGCCCGCGCACCCGATGGCAGAGGGCTGGCCGAGATGGCACCGCAGGTCTATGGGCCGCTGCTGCAATGGGCCAGCACGTGCGTGAGCGCGCAGCCCCATGCCAGCGAGGCGGATGCCGCCGCTGTCTGACCTTTGGCAAGAACGGAACTGACCATGTCTGAAACCCTGCACGCCCGCAGCTTCCCGCTGTGGGGCTCGCGCCTGATCGAGGCCAGCGCGGGCACTGGCAAAACCTGGACGATTGCCGCGCTGTACGTGCGCCTGGTGCTGGGCCACGGCACGCCCGACACGCGCTTTGCCCGCCCCCTGATGCCGCCCGACATTTTGGTGATGACCTTCACCCGCGCGGCCACGCGCGAGCTGTCTGACCGCATCCGCGCTCGTTTGCTGGAAGCGGCGCGCTGCTTTCGTGGGGAGCTAGCGCCCGAGGCGGTGGACGATCACTTGCAAAGCCTGCTGCACGACTACGCTGACCCTGCCGCGCGCCAGCAGGCCGCCTGGCGCTTGGCCATGGCCGCCGAGGGCATGGACGAGGCCAGCATCCACACCATCGACGCTTGGTGCCAACGTATGTTGCGCGAGCACGCCTTTGACAGTGCCAGCCTGTTCGACGAAGAGCTGGTGGCCGATGAAAAAGCCCTGCTCACCCAGGCCGTGCAGGACTACTGGCGCCAGCAGTGCTACGGCCTGGGGGCCGATGCCCTGGCGCAGGTGCTGCAAGTGTGGCCCAGCGTGGATGCGCTCTTGGCCGATGTGCAGTCGTTGCTGGGCAAGGTGCCCGCGGATGCCCACGCTGGCAGCAGCTTGTGGCAGACCTTGATGCAGGCGCACCATGCCCAGCAACAGCAGCTAGAGGCGCTGCGCGCGTTTTGGCGCAGCCGGGTGGCGGTGATGCGCGGCTTTGTGCTGTCGCAAGACCCGCCCAAAGACCATGGCTGGGATGGCCGCAGTTTCTCGCTCAAAAACCTCAGCGGCTGGCTCGACAAGCTGCAGCACTGGGCCGACGGGCAAGACGCCGACGTGGTGCCCGCGCTGGCCACCGGCTGGACGCGTTTGAACCACACAACCTGGGCCGAGATTCGCAAAGACGGTGCCGGGCCGGTGCATCTGACCTCGGCAGAGCAGGAGGCTTTTGCGGCCTTCACCACCTTGCAAGCCGCGCTGCAAGCCCTGCCCCAGCCCAGCAGCGCCGCGCGCCGCCACGCCGCCGCCAGCGTGGCGCAGCGCCTGCGCCAGCTCAAGCAGCAGCAGGGCACGTTTGGTTTTGCTGACATGCTCGAACGCCTGGACGCCGCGCTGCACAGCGCCAGCGGCGAGCGCCTGCGCCAGCGCATTGCCAGCCAGTACCCGGTGGCGCTGATTGATGAGTTTCAAGACACCTCGCCGCTGCAGTACCGCCTGTTTGCACGCATCTACCGCACGGCGGACAACGACCCCGAGCGCGCCTTGCTGCTGATTGGTGACCCCAAACAGGCCATCTACGGCTTTCGTGGTGCCGACATTTACAGCTACCTGCAAGCGCGCCAGGCCACAGAAGGGCGCCACTATGCGCTGTCGGTCAACTACCGCTCCACCCAGGCGCTGGTGCAGGCGGTGAACCACAGCTTTCTGCAGGCCGAGACCCGCCCTGCGGCCCAGGGCCAACCAGGGGGAGCCTTTCAATTTGCCAGCAGCGACGGGGCCAACCCCTTGCCCTTTGTCGCTGTGCAGGCCCACGGGCGCGCCGAGCAGTGGGTGAATGCGCAGGGGGTGCTGCCCGCGCTGACGCTGGTGCATGACCTGGAGCTGCAAAGCGCAGGCCCAATGCGCGAAGCCTTTGCCGAGCACTGCGCCGAGCAAATTGCCCAGTGGCTGAACGACCCCACCAACGGCTTTCAGGTACCGGGCCAGCCCTTACAGCGCCTGCGCCCGCAAGACATTGCCATTTTGGTGCGCTCTGGCACCGAGGCCGCCGCCATGCGCCGTGCGCTGCAGCGGCGCCAGCTGGCTTCGGTGTATCTGTCGGACAAAGACTCGGTCTTTCAAAGCGATGAAGCGCGTGACTTGGTGTACTGGCTGCGTGCCGTGGCCACACCGCAAGACGCTACCTTGGTGCGCGCTGCGCTGGCTTTGCCCAGCCTGGGCCTGAGCCTGGCCCAACTGGCCGAGCTGGTGCGTGACGATGCGCTGTTCGACGCCCAGGTGGATGCCCTGCGCGCGCTGCGCCAAGTGTGGGTGGGCCAAGGTGTGCTGGCCATGCTGCGCCAGACCCTGCACCGCTTTGCCCTGGCGGCACGCTGGCTGCACAGCGACGGTGGCGAGCGCCGCCTGACCAACTTTTTGCACTTGGCTGAACTGCTGCAAAGCGCCAGCGCCGAGCTGGAGGGTGAGCAGGCCCTGGTGCGCTGGCTGATGAACCAAATCGCTGAAAACGCCGAGCAAAGCGACGAGCAGGTGGTGCGCCTGGAAAGCGATGCTGACCTGATCAAGATCGTCACCATCCACAAAAGCAAGGGGCTGGAGTATCCGGTGGTGTGCGTGCCGTTTGCTTGCAGCTTCCGTGGCTTCAATGCGCGCTTTGTCAAATCTGCCTACCTGCCCACGCCGAGTGGAGGGCGCGAGCTGGTGTTGGAGATGAGCGATAGCGCCCAGGCCCGCTACGAACAAGAGCGCCTGCGCGAAGACCTGCGCCTGCTCTACGTCGCCCTGACGCGCCCTCGCCACGCACTGTGGTTGGGCTTTGCCGCACTCAAAGTGGGCAATGGCAAAAGCTGCCAAACGCACCAAAGCGCCTTGGGCTATTTGCTCGGCGGCGCTGCGGCGCGCGAGGCCAGCGATTGGTTGCAGCCCTTGCAAGCGCTGGCCCAAGGCAGTGGGGCAGGGGGGCACATCGTGCTGCAGGATGTGGCGGGCACCCGCCCCGGCGTCACCCGGTTGGCGCTGCGCGAGGTGCTGGCGCCTTTGCAAGAGCGGCCTGACTACCGCGCCGACTTTGACCGCAACTGGGGCATTGCCAGCTACTCGCGTTTAACGCGCGACCTCAAGCAACCGCTTGCCGCAGCTTCTTTGCCCCCTTCCTCCACTTCGCCCCTGCAGGTGCTGCGCCCGGCTGATGACGAGGTGTTGCCGGGGCAGGGTATGGCCTTGCCGCTTCCTGTGGCCACGGTGGCCGGTGCCCAGGCCAGTGCAGCCATTTGGCACCACTTTCAGCGCGGGCCGCTGACGGGCAACTGGTTGCACCAGCAGCTCGACTGGCTGGCGCAGCAGCGCTTTGCCCTGCGTGGCAACGAGGCCCTACAGGCACGCCTGCAAGAGCGCTGCGAACGCAGCGACTACCAAGAGCAGGCACCCGCGCTGGTGGCTTGGCTGACCGACGTGGCGCACACGCCGCTGCCCGGCCTGGGTGTGGCACTGGCCGAGCTGCCCACGGTGCGCTCAGAAATGGAGTTTTGGCTGCCTGCGCGCTGCATTGACACCACCGCCATCGACGCCCTGTGCCGCCAGCACCTGCTGCCAGGCGTTGAGCGCGCGCGCCTGGCCACCAGCACGCTGCACGGCATGTTGATGGGCTTTATCGACCTGGTGTTCGAGCACGAAGGGCGCTACTGGGTGCTGGACTACAAATCCAACAGCCTGGGGCCGGACGACAGCGCCTACGACGCCCCCGGCCTGGCCAGCGCCATGGCCGCGCACCGCTACGACGTGCAGGCCGCCGTCTATCTGCTGGCGCTGCATCGCCTGCTGCAAGCGCGCCTGGGCAGCCGCTACGACCCCGCCCAGCACCTGGGCGGTGCGGTGTATTTTTTCCTGCGCGGCATCCACGGCCCGGCAGGTGGCGTTTGCACCCTCACGTTGCCAGCCGAGGCACTGCACGCGCTCGATGCCATGCTCGACGCCGCAGCCACTGCTGCCTGAACCTTGTCGCTGGAGCCTTTGCCGATGAATTCCACCCTCCACACCTTGCGCGATTGGTCTGAGCAAGGCTGGCTGCGCCGCCTCGATAGCGCACTGGCCGACTTTGTGGCGCAGCACCACGACCGGCAGGTCGATTCCGCCGCGCAGGCCGAACCCGCCTTGCTGGTGGCCACCGCCTTGCTGGCCCACATGGAAGGGCGCGGCCACGTCTGCCTGCCGCTGCTGGAGGTGGTGTCGCCGCCGTACAGCTTGCTGGCCTGGCCCACCCAGACCAGCGAGGCCTTGAGCGCGCTGTGGCAGCAGTTGCCTGGCGCACTCAGTGCCTGGCTGCAGGCGCTGCAGCGCAGCCCTGTGGTGCGCTGTGTGGCCAGCGGTGCGCCCGATACCGGCCAGCCCCTGGTGCTGGGCGGCACGCCCGAAGCGCCGCTGCTGTACCTGCGCCGCTACTGGGGCTACGAGCAGCAGGTGGCGCAGGCTGTGGCCCAGCGCGCGGCTGCGCAGCAAGACGTAGATGAGGCCGCTGCGCGCGCTTGGCTGCAGCGCCTGTTCCCGCCGCCCAGCGCTACCGATCGGGCAGCTGTGCCCCCTGTCACCGATTGGCAAAAAATTGCCTGCGCGCTGGCCCTGCGCAGCCAGCTCACGGTGATTACCGGGGGCCCAGGCACCGGCAAAACCTACACCGCAGCGCGCTTGCTGGCGCTGCTGCTGGCCACCAGCGCCCACCCGGCGCAGCTGCGCGTGGCCTTGGCTGCACCCACCGGCAAGGCAGCTGCGCGCCTGCGCCAGTCCATTGACCAGTCACTGGCCAGCCTGCAAGCCAGTTTGGGCGAGGAGATCCATTTGCACGCCTTGGCCGAGCGCATGGGCCAAGCCCGCACCTTGCACGCGCTCTTGGGTATGCGCCCGGGCAGCCGCCAGTTCCAGCACACCGCCCAGCACCCGCTGGATGTGGACGTGCTCATCGTGGATGAAACCTCCATGGTGCATCTGGAGATGATGGCGGCGCTGCTGCAGGCCTTGCCACCCCAGGCCAAGCTGATTTTGCTGGGCGACAAAGACCAGCTCGCCTCGGTGGAGGCCGGTTCGGTACTGGGCGATTTGTGTGCCCAGGCCCAGGCAGCGCGCTACAGCCCGGCCACCTGTGCCTATTTGCAATCGGTAGCTGGCGAAGAGCTGCCGCCCTCCCAGCAGGTGGGCAGTGCGCTGGAGCAGCAAACCGTCATGCTGCGCCACAGCCGCCGCTTTGGCAGCGACATTGGCGCGCTGGCCCGCGCTGTGAACGCCGGAGTGGCACGCTCCACCCAGGTGGTGCCAGGCGATGCAGACGTGCCCATGGCGGCCTACGACCTGCTGCAGCGTGGCACCCAGCAGGCACTGCAGCCGGGCGCTGCGCCTGAGGCTGGCAAGGTGTTTGTGCTGCCTGCCCCGGTACACACAGACGCCGTGGTGCGGCTCGCTCTGCAAGGCCGCCCCTGTGCGCCCGCGTGTTATGCCCATTACCTGCAGGAAATGCGCGCGCGCCCCAGCAGCGCTGGCGACACGGTGCAAGAGCACGCCCGCTGGGTGAGCCGCGTGCTGCAAGCCTTTGACCGCTTTCGCATCCTGTGCGCCGTGCATGACGGCCCCTGGGGCGACCGTGCCATGAACCAGCAGGTGCAAAGCGCCCTGGCCCGAGCGGGCTTGCTGCAGCCCGAGGGCGAATGGTTTGCGGGCCGCCCCGTCATGGTCACGCGCAACGACAAAGCGCTGGGCGTGTTCAATGGCGACGTGGGCGTGGTGCTACCCGCACCCGGCGCAGGCCAAGCCTTGCGCGCTTATTTTTTAGATGGCGAGCAGTTGCGCAGTGTGTCCGTCAGTCGCCTGGCGCATGTGGAAACCGCTTTTGCCATGACCATCCACAAAAGCCAGGGCTCGGAGTTTTTTCACACCGTGGTGCTGCTGCCCGACGCGGGCGGCGACTTGCTCACGCGCGAGCTGGTCTATACCGGCATCACCCGCGCCAAGGAGTTCCTCACCGTGGTGGAGCCGCGCCCAGGGCTGCTGGGCAGCGCCATGGCGCAGCAGGTGCGCCGCGCCAGTGGCTTGGCGTTCAAATAGTGGTCAAATCGGCCTCTAAGCCTTGCTAGGCAAGCGCAAGCAGCTATGAAAAATGAAGTTTTTCAGGGCGTGCGGTGTGGCTTGCGTGGGCGTGAGCGGGCGTTGTGGGGTGGGGGTGGCGGCTCCACTAGGGGCTCGGCCAGCGAGCACAGCAGCGAGTTGATGCGCTGAAATTCGTTGAGCAGGTCGATGTGCAGCGAGCTGGTTTCCATGCTGGGCAGCGTGCGCTCGCTCAGGCGTGCCAGGTGGGCGGCGGCATAGCGGCGCTCCAGCTCGCGAAAGCGCCCTTTCTCTTCCATCAGGCGGTAGGCATCGCGCGCTTCGCTGTGCAAAAACACGCCCATGGCCAGGCGCAGGTTGTCCAGCAGCTGGGCGTGCAGGGCCTGGATTTCTGCCATGCCCGCCGCAGAAAACTGCAAGCCTTGTTTGATTTTCTTGCCTTCCAGCTCCAGCAGCACACGTTCCAAAATGTCGGCGATTTGCTCCATGCTGATGGTGAAGCTGATGACTTCGGTCCAGCGCTGCCCTTCGCGCTTGTTCAGGCCGGTGCGGGAGATTTGCGTGAGGTAGCCTTTGATGGCGGCGTACAAGCCATCCACGGTGTCATCGAGCGCGCGCAGTTGGCACGACAGCTGCACGTCATCGTCGCGGATGACGTTGATCACCCCCACCAACATGCTTTCCACCAAGTCCGCCTGGTACAGAGCCTCGCGCGCCGCGCAGGCAATCGCCAGCGACGGTGTGGCCAGGGCCGAGGGGTCAAGGTGGCTGGGGCGTGGCGGCGCGTGTCCGGCAGCCTCGGTGGGTTCGGGAATCCAGCGCACCAGGGCCTGCGCCAGTGCGTCGGTGGCGCCCAAAAAGCACAGACTCGCCGCCAGGTTGAAGGCCAGGTGGAACAGCACCACGCTGTGCGCGCCGTCGCCCACCAGAGGGTGAACGTGGTGCAACCACAGGCCCAGCCACGGCGCCACCAGCGCCACGCCCAGCAGCTTGAACACCAGGTTGCCCACGGTCACCTGGCGCACGCTGGCGGCTGACTGCAAAGTGGTGAGCACCGCCAGCACGCCACTGCCCAGGTTGGCCCCCAGCACCACGCCCAGCGCGATGTCGATGGGCAGCACCTGCGAGGCCACCATGGTGGCCAGCAGCAGCACGATGGCCAGGCTGGAGTAGGCCATCACCGCCAGGCCCGCGCCCAGCAGCAGCTCGGTGGACAGGTCGCTGCCCAGGCCCGCCAGCAGCGAGCGCACCAGCGGCGCGGCCAGCAGCGGTGCGCTGGCCTGCACCACCAGGCGCAGCGCCAACAAAATCAGCCCCAGGCCAATCAGCACCCGGCCCAGGCGCCCGAGCATGGTGTCGTGGCGCGCCAGGAACAGCACGATTCCCACCAGCAAAAACAGTGGTGACAGCCATGACAGGTCGAGCGAAAACAGCACCGACATCAGCGCCGTGCCCACATCGGCCCCCAGCATCACCGCCAGGGCGGCAGGCAAGGCAATCAGCCCTTGGCCAACGAAGGAGGCCGTCATCAGCGAAGTGGCGGTGCTGGACTGCACCAGCGCCGTCACCCCCAGGCCCGACAGCGCAGCGCTGAAGCGGTTGCCCGTGCTGCGCCCCAGCAGGGCGCGCAAGTTGGCACCAAACACCTGCAGCACCCCGGCGCGCACCAGGTGCGTGCCCCACACCAGCAAGGCGATGGCAGCCAGCAGGTTGAGCAGGTGCGTCATGGCTGCAGGTACCGGGCGGCTGGGGGTGTGCAGCCCTAGCTGCTGGTGCGCCGCACGCGCAGCAGCTCATCGACGATGAGGCACACCGCGCCTACGGTGATGGCGCTGTCGGCCAGGTTGAAGGCGGGAAAGTGGGTGCCGCTCCAGTGGAAGTCGAGAAAGTCCACCACGTAGCCGTGCAGCAGGCGGTCGATCACATTGCCCAGGGCGCCGCCCAAAATGCTGGCCAGGGAAAAGGCAAACAGCCGCTGCCCTGCGTGCTGGCGCAGTTGCCAGATGATGAACAGCGCCGCCACCAGGCCAAAGGCCGTAAAGCCCCAGCGCTGCCAGCCACCGGCGTCGGCCAGGAACGAGAAGGCCGCGCCCGTGTTGTGCGCGCGCACCACGTTGAAAAAACTGGTGACGTAGGTGGCGTCCCCCAGGCGGTAGGCCCCCAGGATGAGCGTTTTGGTGAACTGGTCGGCCACCAGCAGCAGCGTGGCCCAGCCCAGCCACAGCGCCAGGCTGGAGGCACTGGCGTTGGTGTGCGTACGCTCTGCCGCGCTGGTGGCCGCACCTTTGCCAGTGGCGCTGCTGGAGGCGCTTTTGCTGGTGCGGGCCATCAGGCGTGCGTCCGTGTGTCACCGCTGCCGTGCAAGTTGCTGTCGCAGCGCTTGCACAGGGTGGGGTGCTCAGGGTTGGCGCCCACGTCGTCGCTGTAGTGCCAGCAGCGCTCGCACTTGGCCAGCTCTAGCGCCGTGACTTCGATGTGCAGCGCGTCGCCCGCACGCAGCGCCATTTGCGAGACGATGAAGGGGTACTTCAGGTCTTCGCCCAGCGATTGCAGCAGGTCGAAGTCTTCGGGTGGCGCGGTCAGTACCACGCGCGCTTGCAGCGAGGAGCCGATGTGGCCAGCAGAGCGCACGTTTTCGATTTCCTTGTTCACCAGATCGCGGATGGCGCGGATGCGCGACCATTTTTCCAGCAGCGCCGCATTGCCCGCTGGCAGGCTTTGGTAGGTTTGCACAAAGATGGACTGCTGGTGGCCGCGCACGCGCCAGGCTTCCTCAGCGGTGAAGGAGAGAAAGGGCGCCATCCAGCGCAGCATGGCTTCACTGACGTGGAACAGCGCTGTTTGCGCACTGCGCCGTGCCAGGCTGCCTGCGGCGCTGGTGTAGAGGCGGTCTTTGAGCACATCGAGATAGAAGCCGCCCATGTCCTCGGAGCAAAACAGCTGCAGCTTGGCGACCACGGGGTGGAACTCATACACCTGGTAATGCGCCAAGATGTCTTCTTGCACCTGCGCCGCACGTGCCAAGGCCCAGCGGTCAATCTCCAGCATGTCTTCGTAGGGCACGGCGTGCTGCGCTGCGTCAAAGTCGCTGGTGTTGGCCAGGAAAAAGCGCAGCGTGTTGCGGATGCGGCGGTAGGCGTCCACCACGCGGGCAAGAATTTTGTCGTCAATCGCCAGGTCGCCCGAGTAGTCGGTGGCGGCTACCCACAGGCGGATGATCTCGGCGCCCATCTTGCTGCTGACTTCCTGCGGCGAGACGGTGTTGCCCAGCGACTTGCTCATTTTTTTGCCCTGGCCATCCACCGTGAAGCCGTGCGTGAGCAGGCCACGGTAGGGCGCGCGGCCATAGATGGCGCTGGCCAACAGCAGCGAGCTGTGGAACCAGCCGCGGTGCTGGTCGTGGCCTTCCAGGTAGAGGTCGGCCTCGGGGCCTTCATCGTGGTGCATCCCGGCGTGCGTGCCGCGCAGCACGTGCCAGAAGGTGGAGCCGGAGTCGAACCACACTTCCAAAATGTCGGTGCTCTTGGTGTAGTGCGCAGCCTCTTCGGCGCCCAGGATGTCGGCGGCGCTCACGCGGCTCCACGCTTCAATGCCGCCTTGCTCAACGATGGCTGCCGCCTGGTCAATGATCTCCAGCGTGCGCGGGTGCAGCGCGCCGGTGTCCACATGCAGGAAAAAGGGCAGCGGCACGCCCCACGAGCGCTGGCGCGAGATGCACCAGTCCGGGCGCCCGGCAATCATGTCGCGCAGGCGGGCCTTGCCGTTCTCGGGGTAGAAGTGGGTGTGCTCAATGGCTTCCAGGGCAATTTGGCGCAGCGTTTGCGCGGGCTTTTGCGCCGGGTCGGTGAACACGCCTTCGCCTTCGTCCATGCGCACAAACCACTGCGCGGCAGCGCGGTAGATCACCGGGGTTTTGTGGCGCCAGCAGTGCGGGTAGCTGTGGGTGATTTCTTGCGTGGCCATCAGGCGGCCCGCTTCGCGCAGCGTGTCGATGATGACGGGGCAGGCTTTCCAGATGTTCATGCCGCCAAACAGCGCCAGTGTCTCTTCGTAGCGGCCATTGCCTTGCACGGGGTTGAGGATGTCTTCGTACTTCATGCCGTGCGCCACGCACGAGTTGAAATCCTCTACGCCATAGGCGGGTGCGGAGTGGACGATACCGGTGCCGTCGCTGGCTGTGGCGTAGTCGGCCAGGTACACGGGCGAGAGGCGGCGGTAGCCGGGGTCGGTGTCGTACAGCGGGTGCTCAAACTCCAGGCCGCCCAGTTTTTCGCCAGGAACCACCGCCAGCACCTCGCCGCTCAGGCCCCAGCGCGCCAAGCAGGCGCCCACCAGGGTTTCGGCCACCACGAACAGGCCGCGCTCGGTATCCACCAGCGCGTAGGGCAGTTCGGGGTTGAGGTTGAGCGCCTGGTTGGCGGGCAGCGTCCAGGCCGTGGTGGTCCAGATGACGGCAAACGCGTCTTTGGCCAAAGTGCTCAGGCCAAAGGCAGCGGCGAGCTGCGCGGGGGCGTGGGCTTTGAAGGCCACGTCCAGCGTCTGGCTCTTTTTGTCTTGGTATTCAATTTCAAACTCGGCCAGCGAGGAGGCGCAGTCAAAGCACCAGTACACGGGCTTCAAGCCCCGGTACACAAAGCCGCGCTCCATCACCTTTTTCAGCGCGCGCAGCTGGCCCGCTTCGCTGGCGAAGTTCATGGTTTTGTAGGGGTTGTCCCACTCACCCAGCACGCCCAGGCGCTGGAAGTCCACCATTTGCTGGGCGATTTGCTCGGTGGCAAAGGCGCGGCCCTTGGCCTGCATTTCATCGCGCGGCAGGTTGCGCCCGTGCAGCTTTTCAATGGCGTTTTCAATGGGCAGGCCGTGGCAGTCCCAGCCGGGGGTGTAGAGCGCGTCAAAGCCTTGCAGCTGGCGGCTTTTGACGATCATGTCCTTGAGGATTTTGTTCACCGCATGACCAATGTGCAGCTGGCCGTTGGCGTAGGGCGGGCCGTCGTGCAAGATGAATTTGGGCGCGCCTTTGCGTGCAGCGCGCAGTTGCTGGTACAGGCCCTGCTCGTTCCATTCCTTCACCCAGGCCGGTTCGCGCTTGGGCAGATCGCCGCGCATGGGAAAGGGGGTGTCGGGCATGTTCAGCGTCGCGCGGTAGGCGCTTTCCGGGGCGGCTTTGGCGGCGGTGTCTTTGGCAGGGCGAGATGGGGTGGACATGGGGCAAAACTTTCAAAACAGGGCACAGGGCGGCACGGGGCAGCCCCAAAGGGCGAAGGAGTGCGGGGCAGGCGCTGCCCCGTCAAATTCGGTCGCGCGTGGTCTGGCGGTGGGTGCCGCTGTAGTCCGGTGAGGCAAAAAAGGCACGTGCGTCAGCGCAGTCTTGGGCAATGCCCGCAGTGAGGGCGGCCAGGCTGTCGTACTTGCGTTCGTCGTGCAATTTGTGCAGCAGCTCTACGCGGATGATGCGGCCATAGCCGCCTTCCGCACCCAGGTGCTCAGGCCACTGCAGGCAGTGGGTTTCCAGCAGCACGCGCCCGCCGTTGACATCGTTGGGGTCGAGCGAGGGGCGCACGCCCAGGTTGGCCACGCCGGGCAGCGGTGTGTCGCTCAGGCCATGCACTTGCACCACAAAAATGCCACTGGCTGCGCTTTTCCAGTGGGCAAAGCGCAGGTTCAGGGTGCGAAAGCCATCGCCCGCACCCTGGCCGCTTTCGGCCAACTGGCGCCCGAGCTTGCGCCCATGCACCACGTGGCCAGAGATGCTGTAGGGCCGCCCCAGCAGGCGGGCAGCGTCTTGCATACGGCCTTGCTCCAGCGCGGCGCGCACTTCGGTGCTGGAGACGCGCAGGCCGTGGACTTCGTAGCTCATCATGCGCGCCACGTCAAAGCCTTGCGCCTGGCCGCAGGCGTCCAGCAGGGCGTAGTCGCCCGCGCGCTGGTGGCCAAAGCGAAAGTCGTCGCCCACCAGCACGTAGCGCGCACCCAGGCCGCGGCAGATCACCTGCTCGACAAACTGCGGCGCCGACAGCGATGCCAGCGCGGCGTTGAACGGCTGCACCACCACCTGATCGACGCCGCAGCGCTCCAGCTCCGAGAGCTTGTCGCGCAGCGTGCCAATGCGCGCCGGTGCCAGCTCGGGGCGGCGCAGCGCTGCGGCGAAGTAGTCGCGTGGGTGAGGCTCAAAGGTCAGCACGCAACTGGGCACGCCACGCATACGCGCTTCGTTGCCCAGCAGCGCCAGCATGGCCTGGTGGCCACGGTGTACGCCATCGAAGTTGCCAATGGTCAGCGCACACGCCGGTGCCAGGCCCGTGCGGTGAAAGCCACGGAAGATTTTCATGTCTTTTTGATAGCTGCTTGCGCTTGCTGCATAAGGGTTAGAGCCTGTTTTGATGGGTGTTTTTCGCCTTGCCGAGGGCGCAGGCCGCCCTGGGTAGGCTGCTGTGGCTGCCCCGGCGCCCCACGCAGCCTGCAGTGGGCTTGATTTGGGGTTCAAAAAGGCCGTTTGGCCTTTCTGGGTGAGCGCGAGCAGCTATCAAATACATAGCTCTTGGGGCAGGCTCAAGCTGCTTTGTGGGCGGTGATGACAAAGCCATGCACCGGTTGGTCGTTTTCCTTGCGCAGCACCACGTCTTCCACGTCCACGCGCACAAAGCCAGCGTTGCGGCACAGCTGCTCGACATGGTCGCGGCGGTGGGCGTAGCGGCCATTGCTTTGCAGCACCAGCTCAGCGCCGCCTTCGGGCGCGGTTTCGCACGAGAAGATGAAGTGCCCGCCCGGGCGCAGGATGCGGTGAGCGTTGGGGATGGCCTGATCCAGTGCGCCAGCGTAGATGAATACATCCAGCGCAGTGATGACGTGGTAGAGCGCATCGGGGGTTTCCGCCAGCGCATCGTGCAGGTTGACGGTGTGAAAGCGGTCGTACACGCCATGGCGCTTGGCCTGCTGCACCATTTGGCGCGAGCAATCCACGCCGATCAAAAAGCCTTCGATGCGCCCCAGGTACAGCCCCAGCAGGCCGGTGCCGCAGCCCAGGTCGAGCACGTGGTATTCGCCCTCGGGGTGCAGTGCCTTGATTTGTTGTGCCACCTCGCGCGGCAGGTAGTAGCCCAGGCGGCGCACGACGTGCAGGTCGTACACCTCGGCCATGCCGTCAAACAGCTCCTGGCTGAGTTCGGGCGGCTGGTGTGCGGGGGTGTCGCCGTGTGCCAGGGTGTTGTAGTAAGCGAACACGGCGTTGCCGGGTTCTTGTTCCAGCAAGGCAAGGGTGTCGGCAATGGCGCGCTCGGGCTGGCCCGCAGCCAGCAAGGTTTGCACGCGGCCCAGGCGGGTGATGGCATCTGCGGGCTGGCGCGCGATGAGGGCATCCCATTGCGCAATCGCTTCTTCCCAGCGGCCCAGGGTGCTCAGGTTACGGGCCAGGTACTGCTGCAGCTGTACATCGTCGGGGAAAACTTCGAGGCCTCGGCGCAGGTGTGCCACCGCCATGTCCAGGTAACCGCCGCGCGTGGCAATGTCCACCACACCGGCCAGCACCATGGGGTTGCGCGGCTCCAGGCGGGCTACTTTTTCGGCCAGCTCAATGGCTTGGGCAAATTGGTTGTTGCGCGCGTGCAGCAGCGCCAGCTCCAGCAGGCCGGGGCCCCAGTCGGGCGAGAGGGCCACGCATTTGCGCAGCGCATCGAACGCACCGGCCACGTTGCCCGATTTTTCGGCCATCAGCCCTGCCAGCATGAACACCCGGGCGTCGCCCGGGCGCTGGCGCTGGGCTTGGTTGAGCGTTTGGGCGGCCTCGGCCAACGCGTTGCGGCTGATTTCTTCGCGTGCCTTCTCCAGCAGGGTGCGGATGGGGTCGTGTACAGCCGCAGGGGCAGCCGTGGTGGCCGAAGGGGTGGAGGCAGCCGTGGCGGCATCGGTGGAGGCAGGGGTGGAGTCGCTCATGGGGCAGGGGCAAAAACAAAAGGCCGCGCAGGGGCGGCGAACTGGGCATTATCGAAGATTTGCGCGCGCGAGGCGGTGGTGGCGCGCGCACGGGCCACCACCGCAGGCGGCACTCAGCGGCACTCAGCGGCGCCCGCGCAGTAGGCCCGCGCCGAGTTGCAGCAGGTCGCCAGCGTCGAGCTTGCCGTCGCGGTTTTGGTCGAGCAGGCCTGTCAGCAGGCTGCCGGCCACGTCGGCGGGCGGCTGGGGCTGGCGGCTGGGCTCTTGGCCCAGGGCATTGCCCAGGCTGCTGGCGTCGAGCTGGCCCGCGGCTGCCCGCTGGGCCAGAAACTGCATCACGATGGGGGCCAGCAGCGCCAGCAGCTGGCCCGCTTGCGCACCCAGGCCGCTGCGCTCGCCCAGCTGGCTTTCCGCTTGCTGGCGCTGCCCGCCCAGAATTTGGCCGAGGATGGCGGCTCCGGCCTCCATGCCGCTGGCGCCACCGGCGCGCGGGCTGGCACCTGCGCCTGCACCCGCCAGCACGTTGCCCAGCAGATCGCCCAGGCCACCTAGTCCGCCCAAGGCTCCCAGGGCACCTTGTGGGGCAGCGCTTGCGCTTGCTGCAGTGCCGTGGCTGGCATGGCTCTGGTGCCAGGCTTGCAACAGGGCGCTGGCGCCCTCGGGCTGGGCTGCGTTGCGCCCCAGGCCGTCGAGCAGCAGCGAAAGCGCTGGGCCCACGGCGCTTTCAACCTGGCTGCTGCTGGTGCCCAGTTGCTGCGCCAGCTGCTGCAGGGGCGCGCCTTGCAGCTGTTGCATCAGTGCATCGAGCAGCGGGGCGGAGGGGGTGGAAGCGTTCATGGCAAAAATCCTTGGAGAAAAAACGGGCAAAAGTTCAGTGCCTGGGCCAGGCGTTCAGGGGAGGTGTCAGGGCGTCACGCCCAGTTCCGCACACAAGCGGGCCACTTGGGCCTGCAACTGTGCCACTTGTTCCTCCAGCGTCTGCACGCGCTCTTGCAGGGCCTGGTGGGTGCTGGCGCTGCCGTGGGCCTGGGCTGCTTGCAGGGCTTGAACGTCGATGGGGCCGCACAGCAGGTGCATCCAGCGCGCTTCACGGGCACCGGGGGCGCGCGGCAGCAGCTGTACCAGGGGGCCGCCTTTGTCGTCGCTGCGCTCTTGCAGCTCGTCGAGGAAGGCTTCGACCGACGAGATGTCGGCAAAGCGGTGCCAGCGTTCGGCGTTGATGCGCAGCTCGCCCGCCGTTTGCGGCCCACGCAGCATGAGCAGCGCCAGCAGCACGGCCGATTGGTCGGGCACGCCCACACCGCGTGGGAAGTTGTGCTCCCAGCGGGTGGCGCGCTGGCCGCTGATTTCCACCGCCAGGCCGTCGCGGCGCAGGGCGTGCAAGGCTTCTTGCACTTCGGCTTCGGTGAGTTGCAGCACGGGGTCGCGGCTGGATTTCTGGTTGCACCCGGTGACCACGCCGTTGAGCGTGAGGGGGTAGCTGTCGGGCACGGTGCGCGCTTTTTCCATCAAGGTGGCGAGCACACGCGCCTGCACCGGCGTCAGTGGCTGTTGGCGGGGATCCAAGGGCATGGCGGGATAATCCAGAGAATGAAAAACATCGTCATTTTGATCTCTGGCGGCGGCTCGAACATGGCTGCCATCGTGCGCGCGGCGCAGCAGCAGGATTGGGCCCACCGCCTGGGTGCGCGCGTGGCCGCCGTGGTCAGCAACAAAGCCGATGCCAAGGGGCTGGCGTTTGCACGCGAGCAGGGCATTGCCACCGAGGTACTAGACCACAAGCAGTTTGCCAGCCGCGAAGCCTTTGACACCGCACTGGCCGAGGTCATCGACCGCTATGCCCCCACCGTGGTGGTACTGGCAGGTTTTATGCGCATTCTCACGCCCGCGTTTGTCGAGCGCTACGCCGGGCGTCTGGTGAACATCCACCCCTCGCTGCTGCCCGCTTTCACCGGCTTGCACACCCACCAGCGGGCCTTGGATGCAGGCTGCAAATTTGCCGGCTGCACCGTGCATTTGGTGACAGCGGAGTTGGACGTGGGCCCCATCTTGGAGCAAGCCGTGGTGCCCGTGCTGGAGGGCGACACCGCCGACACCCTGGCCGCCCGCGTACTGACGCAAGAGCACGTGATTTACCCGCGCGCCGTGGCCGCGCTGCTGCACCAGCACTGAGCAGCCACCGGGGGACAAGGCGGGGCGACGCTCTGGCGACAATGCCACCATGACCTTTGTTTCCCTTGATTCCGCCCCCGATTCCTCCCCTGTGGCTGCGCACCCCTTCAGCGCCCTGACCCCCGATGCCGTGCTGGACGCACTGGCCAGCGTGGGCCTGTACGGTGATGGCCGCTTACTGGCCTTGTCGTCGTACGAAAACCGCGTGTACCAGGCGGCGCTGGAAGACGGCACGCGCGTGGTGGCCAAGTTCTACCGCCCTGGTCGCTGGAGCACGGCACACATTCTGGAAGAGCACGCTTTTGCCACCGAGCTGGCGGTGGCCGAAGTGCCTGTGGTGGCGCCGCTGCTGCTGCACGGGGCCACGCTGCACCAGCACGCGGGTTTTGCCTTCAGCGTCAGCCCCTGGCGCGGTGGGCGCTTGCCGGAGCTGGACGATTTTGAGGTGCTGGAGTGGCTGGGCCGCTTTATCGCCCGCTTGCACTGCGTGGGGGCAGAGAGGAATTTTCAGGTGCGCCCGGCGCTGGACCTGCAGCAATTCGGCCAGGAGCCGCGCGACTGGCTGCTGGCGCAGGACGTGATTCCGCTGGAGCTGCGCACTGCCTGGCAGCAGGCGTGCGATCAAGCTCTTGAATTGATAGCTGCTCGCGCTTGCCAGCAAAGGGCTGGAGGCCAATTTGACTGGAAAAACGTCACGCAGCTGCGCCTGCATGGCGATTGCCACCCCGGCAATATTTTGTGGACGCCGCTGGACGAAGCAGGGCGCGGTGGCCCGCATTTTGTGGATTTGGACGATGCCCGCAGTGGCCCGGCGGTGCAGGACTTGTGGATGCTGCTGTCGGGCGAGCGGCGCCAGCGCACGCAGCAGTTGTCGGCGCTGCTCGATGGCTACGAGCAGGTGCGCCCGTTTGACCGGCGTGAACTCGCACTCATCGAGCCCTTGCGCACCTTGCGCTTGATTCACTACAGCGCCTGGCTGGCCCAGCGCTGGAGCGACCCTATCTTTGTGCAGAACTTCCCTTGGTTTGGATCGCACGACTACTGGCACGGCCAGGTGGCGCTGCTGCGCGAACAACTGCAGGCCCTGCAGGAAGAGCCCCTGGTGGGGTGATAGTCAAAAACTTGGCTGGTATTTTTTTGATTACTTGATTTAACAGTGTGGTAAAAAATCAGGAGGTGCAGTGTTTTTCTGTGCCTCACATTCGTTCACCACTTTTTCGCGTTCATCGCGCACGCACCATGCACTCTCATCCCGCTCGCCCGGACAGGCGCGATTTTTTGCGTGCTGGTGGTTTTTGGGGCGCTGCCAGCGCGCTGGGCGTGGGCGGCGGCGCCTGGGCCCAGGGGCGCTCGATTCGCATTGGCGTGACGCAAATCGTCTCCCACGCCGCCCTGGATGCCGACCAAAAAGGCTTTGAAGCCGCGCTGGCAAGCATGGGCTTCAAAGAAGGCGTGAACCTCAGCTACCTGCGCCACAACGCCCAAGGCAGCGTGGACAACGCCCGCAGCATTGCGCAGACGCTGGTGCGCGAGCGTGTGGATCTGATCCACAGCATTGCCACCCCCACCACGCAGGCCGCGGTGCAGGCCACGCGCAGCATTCCGATTGTGTTTTCTTCCATCACCGACCCGCTGGGCGCGGCCATTGTGCCCGCCGACAGTGGCCATGGCCGGGCCACGGGCACCAACGTCACGGGCGTGAGCGATTTGTGGCCGGTGGAGCTGCAAATGCAGACCTACGCCAAGATGGCCCCCCAGGCGCGCCAGTGGGGCACCATCTACAACCCGGCGGAGGCCAACTCCGTCACCCACACCAAGGCCATGCGCGCGGCGGCGCGGCAACTGGGCCTGGAGCTGGTGGAAGTGCCCATCAGCCGCAGCAGCGAGGTGGGGGCTGCCGCCACGTCCTTGGTGGGCAAGGTGCAGGCTTTCACCATCACCTCGGACAACACCACGGTGGCCAATCTGGAGGCCTTGGCGGCCGTGGCCAACGCGCACCGCATTCCGCTGTTTGCCGGAGATGTGGACAGCGTGGGGCGCGGCGCCGTGGCGGCGTATGGGTTGGACTATTTTTTGGTGGGTTACGCCGCTGGCAAAAAGGCGGCGCTGGTGTTCAAGGGCACGCCGGTGGGCACCATACCGTGGGGGCCAGTGGAAAAGTTCAGCCTGGTCATCAACTTGCGTGCCGCCCGGGCGCAGGGGGTGGAAATTGCGCCTGCGCTGCTGAAAAAAGCCGACAAAGTGATCGAATAACCCTTCCCTCCACCGCCTCCCTGTTAGGCATTCGCCATGAAATTGCTGGGCAGCATCTACATCGCCATCGCCATCTTGGTGGTCACGGCTGCCATTGGCTGGTATGTGGACATCAGCCACGAGCAAATGCACCAGCGCCACCTGGCGGTGCACACCCAGCTAGAGCGCATGGTGCGCCTGCGCCAGGAACTGAATGGCATGTTGATGGTGGCCGTTTTGGAAGAAAACACCCTGCGCGCCAGCACCTACCCCCGGGTGTACGAAGATTTGCAAAGCACCTTGCAGTCGGTGCAGCAGCTCACCCAGAGCCTGGGCCTGTCAGACGAGTTGGCCACGGTGCAGGCCGAGCATGACAAGCTCGCCACCATCGAAGCCCAAGCCCTGGCCGCCATGCAGCAAGACGCCTGGGCACCCGCGCGCCAGTTGCTGTACGACAACGACTACCTGCTGACGAAAAAAATCTACGAAATCAACAGCGAAACCGCCATCAGCGCGCTGACGACCGATTTGGGCGCGCAGGCCCAGCGCTTTGCCCGGATGCGCGCCCTGGCGCTGGGCTTGCGTGTGGGCGCGGTGCTGCTGTTGCTGGGGGTGAGCGTGGTGTTTTCGCGCCGCCTGCGCGAAGAGCTGCGCACACGCGAGCAGTTGGGGCGGGAGATTCAAGCGGCCAATGCCCGGCTGGAAGACAAGGTGCGCCAGCGCACCGCCGAGCTGCAAGAGGCCAACCGTCGCCTGTCCACCCTCAGCACCACCGACAGCCTGACCGGCCTGGCCAACCGGCGCAAGTTCGACGAAGTGTGGCAAACCGAATGGCAGCGCAGTGTGCGCCAGGGCATGCCGCTGGCCGTGATCATGCTCGACGTGGATTTTTTCAAGCGCTACAACGACCACTGTGGCCACCAGGCGGGCGATGCCTGCCTGCAGCAGGTGGCGCACATTTTGGCCGCCGGGGTGCAGCGTGCGGGCGAGCTGGTGGCGCGCTATGGCGGTGAGGAGTTCGTGCTGGTGCTGCCCGGCGCGCGCCTGGGCGATGCCCAGGCCAGTGCCGAGCGCATCCGCGCGGCGGTGCAGGCTGCGGCCATTGCCCACCCGGCCTCGCCGCTGGGGCCCTGCGTGACGGTGAGCGTGGGCTTTGCTGCGGATACGCCCCGGCTGGGCGAAGACCCCGAGCAGCTGCTGCGCGCCGCCGATGCCGCGCTCTACCAGGCCAAGGCACAGGGGCGCAACTGCTGCTGCGCCAGCCCGCCCACAGAGCTGGCGGCGTAAGCCTGCCCCGGCTGCGTGGGACAATCCGGCCATGCATCCCAAAGCCCTTTTAGACGCCTGCGCCGAGCTGCTGCAGCAGGTGCTGACCTTTGCCCACCCGGCCGATGCCGTGGTGTCGCGCTACTTTCGCCAACACCGCAACCTGGGCCCGCGTGAGCGCGCCACCCTGGCCGAGACGGTGTACAACGTGCTGCGCAAAAAGCCGCTGCTGGAGCAGTTGGCACGTTCGGGCAGCGGCCCGAAAGAGCGGCGCCTGGCCATCCTGGGCTTTCACGGCCCGCGCGATTTCCTCAAAACCGCGCTGACCCCGCAGGAGCGCGCCTGGGTCGATGAGTGCGACGCCGTGCCCGAAGCCGACCTGATGGAGCCCCAGCGCCACAACCTGCCGCAGTGGCTGGCCGAGCCGCTCAAGGCCCAGTTGGGCGCCGCCTTCTGGCCCCTGGCGCGCAGCCTGCAAGAGGCCGCGCCGCTGGATTTGCGCGTCAACATTTTGATGGCAAAACGCGAGGAAATCAGCCAGGAGCTTGCGCAAGCAGCTATTCAAACTGTAGCAACGCCGTACTCCCCCTGGGGCTTGCGTGTGCAAGGCAAACCGGCCCTGACGCGCGTGCCCGCGTTTGTGCGTGGCGCCATCGAAGTGCAAGACGAAGGCTCGCAGCTTTTGGCGCTGCTGCTCGACGCCAAGCGTGGCGAGATGGTGGTGGACTTTTGCGCCGGTGCGGGCGGTAAAACGCTGGCCATTGGCGCGACCATGCGCAACACCGGGCGCTTGTATGCGTTTGACGTGTCGGGCCACCGGCTCGAAGCGCTCAAGCCGCGCCTGGCGCGCTCGGGGCTGTCGAACGTGCACCCGGCCGCACTGGCGCATGAGCGCGACGACCGCGTGAAACGCCTGGCGGGCAAGATGGACCGCGTGCTGGTCGATGCCCCCTGTTCCGGCCTGGGCACCTTGCGCCGCAACCCCGACTTGAAGTGGCGCCAGTCGCCCCAGAGCGTGCAGGAATTGACCGCCAAGCAGAGTGCCATTTTGCAAAGCGCTGCGCGCTTGGTGAAACCCGGGGGGCGCCTGGTGTATGCCACCTGCAGCGTGCTGCCCGAAGAAAACGAAGCCATTGCCCAGGCCTTTGGCGCGGCCCACCCCGAGTTCGTGCCGCTGGATGCCGGTGAGCTGCTGGCGCAACTGAAGGTAGAGCAGGCAGCCAGCCTGTGCAGCGGTGGTGACAGCGGCTCGCGCTATGTGCGCCTGTGGCCGCACCAGCACGGCTGCGATGGTTTTTTTGCCGCCGTCTGGCAGCGTAAGTAAGCGCCAGACGGCGCTTTTTTGGCTCTTTCCTGAGAGGTTCCCATGGTGGAGATGCTGAAGCTGAACGATCCCTCGTTGTTGCGCGATGCCTGCTACATCGACGGTGTGTGGGTGCAAGCTGATACGGGCCGCACCTTTGCGGTACACAACCCGGCTACGGCTGCCTTGCTGGCCCAGGTGCCCGATTGCGCCAGTGCAGAGGCGCAGCGCGCCGTGGATGCAGCGCAGCGCGCGTTCGTCACCTGGCGCGACACCACGGCAGCGGAGCGCAGCCGCGTGCTGCGCCGCTGGTTCGAGCTGATGTTGGCGCACCAAGAGGACTTGGCGCAGTTGATGACGGCGGAACAAGGCAAGCCGCTGGCCGAGGCGCGCGGCGAGATTGCCTACGCTGCATCGTTCATTGAGTGGTTTGCCGAAGAGGCCAAGCGCGCCTATGGGGAAATCATTCCCTCGCCCGCGAAAGACCGCCAACTGGCCGTCATGCGTGAGCCTGTGGGGGTGTGCGCTGCCATCACACCGTGGAATTTCCCCAGCGCCATGATCACGCGCAAAGTGGCACCTGCGCTGGCCGCGGGTTGCACCATGGTGCTCAAACCCGCCGAGCAAACCCCGCTGTCGGCGCTGGCGCTGGTGGTGCTGGCCGAGCGTGCCGGGGTGCCGCCGGGGGTGTTCAACGTGGTCACCGGCGATGCCCCGGCGATTGGGCGTGTGCTGACGGCCAGCCCGGTGGTGCGCAAGCTTAGCTTCACCGGCTCTACCGCCGTGGGTCAATTGTTGATGCGCGACAGCGCCGCAACGCTGAAAAAGCTCTCGCTGGAGTTGGGTGGCAACGCGCCCTTCATCGTGTTCGATGATGCCGATGTGGATGCCGCTGTGGCCGGTGCCCTGGCCGCAAAATACCGCAATGCCGGGCAAACCTGCGTGTGCTCCAACCGCTTTTTCATCCAAGCCGGGGTGTACGAGGCGTTCACGCAGAAGTTGGCTGCTGCTGTGGCCCAACTGCGCGTGGGCAATGGCATGGATGAGGGTGTGGTGCAAGGCCCGCTGATCGACCAAGACGCACTGGCCAAGGTGCAGCGCCTGGTGCAAGACGCCGTGCAACACGGTGCGCGCGTAGTGTGTGGTGGCGCGCCCCATGCCCTGGGCGGCACCTGGTACCAGCCCACTGTGTTGGCCGATGTGGCCCCGGGCATGGCCTTGATGCACGAAGAAATTTTCGGCCCTGTGGCCCCGCTGTTGCGCTTTGACAGCGAGGCTGAGGTGCTGCGCCTGGCCAACGAGACGGAATACGGCCTGGCCGCCTATTTCTACACGCGCGACCATGCGCGCGTGTGGCGGGTGTCGCGCCAGTTGGAGTACGGCATCGTGGGCGTGAACACCGGGCTGATTTCCACCGAGGTGGCACCGTTTGGCGGGGTGAAATACTCAGGCGTGGGCCGCGAAGGCTCGCGCCACGGCCTCGATGAGTACCTGGTGATGAAGTACCTGGCCTTGGGTGGGCTGTAGCGCTGTGGGGCTGTAGGGCTTTTTAGCGTGCGCCCATAAAAAAACCGCCAAGCCGTAAGGCTGTGGCGGTTTTTTTATGGCAGGGCCGGGCTGAATTACTTCAGCTTGGCTTCCTTGTATTCGACGTGCTTGCGCGCCTTGGGGTCGAACTTCATGATCGACATCTTTTCAGGCATCGTCTTCTTGTTCTTGGTGGTGGTGTAGAAGTGACCGGTGTCAGCAGTAGACACCAGCTTGATCTTTTCGCGTCCGCCTTTTGCAGCCATGTTGATTCTCCTTCAGTGGAAATTAAGCTTGGCCACGGGCACGCATGTCTGCGAGCACGGAGTCGATACCGTTTTTGTCGATCAGGCGCAGGGCAGCGCTGGAGACACGCAGACGCACCCAGCGGTTTTCGCTCTCCACCCAGAAACGGCGGTACTGCAGGTTGGGCAGGAAACGGCGCTTGGTTTTGATGTTGGAGTGAGACACATGGTGTCCCACCATGGGCTTTTTGCCCGTTACTTCACATACGCGTGCCATGAGGACACTCCGATAGTTACAACGGCTGCCGCAGCGCGAAACCTGCATTTAATAGCAGGGCGCCAAGAGCAGCCTCACCTCGCCAGTTCAAGGGTGGCGGTGACCCTGTATTTTTCGCCGCTCAAGTTGCGGCAAAGCCCGCGATTATAGCGCCCCTGCGCTTACGACTGCTGTTGCTCCAAAAAGCGCTGGGCATCCAGCGCCGCCATGCAGCCCGTGCCTGCGCTGGTGATGGCCTGGCGGTACACGTGGTCTTGCACATCGCCCGCCGCAAACACGCCGGGCACGCTGGTTTGTGTGGCAAAGCCTTTGAGGCCGCCTTGGGTGACGATGTAGCCGTTTTCCAGCGCCAGTTGGCCCTGGAAAATCTCGGTGTTCGGGGCGTGGCCAATGGCAATAAAGCAGCCTTGCAGCGCAATGTCTTCGGTGTGGCCGTCTTGCGTGCTTTGGATGCGAATGCCGGTCACGCCGCTGGTGTCGCCCAGCACTTCTTGCAAAGTGAAGAAGGTTTTCAGCTCAATTTTCCCGGCGGCGACCTTTTCCATCAGCTTGTCGATCAAGATGGGCTCGGCGCGGAACTTGTCGCGGCGGTGTACCAGCGTGACTTTGCGCGCAATGTTCGACAGGTACAGCGCTTCTTCCACGGCGGTGTTGCCGCCGCCCACCACGCACACGTCTTGGTCGCGGTAGAAAAAACCGTCACAGGTGGCGCAGGCCGACACGCCCCGGCCCATGAAGGCTTCCTCGCTGGGCAGGCCCAGGTATTTGGCCGAAGCGCCGGTGGCGATGATGAGCGCGTCGCAGGTGTAGCTGCCGCTGTCGCCGGTGAGGGTGAAGGGGCGCTTGGAGAGGTCCACTTGATTGATGTGGTCAAACACAATCTGCGTTTTGAAGCGCTCGGCGTGCTCCAAAAAGCGCTGCATCAGTTCCGGGCCTTGCACGCCATGCACGTCGGCAGGCCAGTTGTCCACCTCGGTGGTGGTGGTGAGCTGGCCGCCTTGCGCCATGCCGGTGATGAGCAGCGGTTGCAAGTTCGCGCGCGCGGCGTAGATGGCGGCGGTGTAACCGGCCGGGCCGGAGCCAAGGATCAGGACGTGGGCGTGTTGCGTGGTGGTGCTCATGGGTTCTCCGAGAGGCAGTCGCTGGGTCATTCAAGTGAGCCCGCGATTATAGGCAGCCCAGCCCAGGCCTGGTTGCGTTGGGGTCAGGCGTAGGGGTCGTGGAGCGCTGCCAGGGGCACGGCGCCTGGCACGCTGGCTGCAGCTGGCGGGCGTGGCTCGGGCGGGTGCTGCAGCGGCTGCAAGGGCAGTGGTGGCATGGGCCGGCCATAAATGCGCCGCACCCGCTCGGCCAGCGGCGGGTGGCTGTCCAGATGGTCTTGCCAGGCCCGGCGGTGGGGTGGCTCGACCAGCAGCATGTGCTGCAGCGCCGGGTGCTCCAGGCCGGTGTGGCCTCCCAGGGGCTGGTGGCTGGCGGCGCGGCGGAGCTGGGCTTGCTGGGTCATGACTTTGCGCAAGGTGGCACCCAGGCCGTCGCGGCTGCGCGTCCATTGCACCGCCCGCGCGTCGGCCAGGTGTTCGCGCTGGCGCGCCACAGCAGCCTTGAGCACGCGCCCGGCCAACCAGCCCACGCTGCCCGCCAGCACAATGGCCGAGCCAAACCACCAAGCCAGGCCACGGCGTTCGCGCAGCTGCTCGCCAAAGCGGTACACCAGCTCCAGTCCGTAGCACATGCCCGCCAGGCGCATGTTCAGCCGTGTGTCGCCTTCGTGCAGGTGGCTGAGTTCGTGCGCCACCATGCCTTGCAGTTCCTCGCGCGTCAGGTGTTCCAGCGCCCCTTGCGAGACAGCTACCACGGCATCTTGTGCGTCCCAGCCCGCTGCAAAAGCGTTGATGGCCTCGGCGCGCGGCAGCACCATCACCTGCGGCTCGGGCATGTGGGCGGCAATGCACAGCTCATGCACCACGTTGCACAGGCGCTGTTCGGCGTGGGAACTGCCGGGCCGCGCCTCCCGCGCGCCCACGCGCTGCGCCAGTTTCACGCCCCCGGCTCGCAGGTTCGACGTTTCCAGCCACCAGCCACCCAGCACCAGGGCCAGAGACACACCGATATTGGTCACTAAAAAACCGGCAGGAAAGTCCAGATGGCCCGGCAGCAGCCAGGCGATGCACCACCAGGCCAGGGCCAGCGCGCCATGCACGGCCACCAGCAGTACGACCACGGTGAACGCGAACGCCAGCAGCAGGCGGCGCGTGTGCGTGCGTGCGGCGGCTTGGCGGTCCCAAAAGCGCATGGCAAAAGTACGGGCAGGGGCAGTGGCGGGGGTGTTGTGTACCAGCCGGGAGAGGCGTTAGAACTGCACACGCGGCGGCGCGCGTTCGGCCTCGCTGTGCGTGGCTTGCAGCATGGTGGCCGGGGTGAAGCCGAGCAGGCGCGCCACGATGAGGGCGGGAAACTGCGTGGCAGCGTCGTTGAACTCCAGCACCTGGTCGTTGAAGGCCTGGCGGGCGAAGCCGATGCGGTTTTCCGTGCTCGTCAGCTCCTCGTGCAGGGCGCGCATTTGCTCGTTGGCTTGCAGTTCGGGGTAGCTTTCAGCCACCGCCAGCAAACGCCCCAGGCCACTGCCCAGGGCACTTTCAGCAGCGGCCAAGGCGCCCAGATGGGCGGCGTTCAGGGGCTGGCTGCGCGCGCTGTGCGCTGCTTGCACGGCCTGGCCACGGGCGGCCACCACGGCCTGCAGGGTGCTGGCCTCGTGCTGCAGATAGCCCCGGGCCACTTCCACCAGATTGGGCACCAGGTCATGGCGGCGTTTGAGTTGCACATCGATTTGCGCGAAGGCATTGGCGATGCGGTTGCGCAGCGTGACCAAGCGGTTGTAGGCCATCACAGCCCACAGCCCGGCGATGACCAGGCACAGCACAAAGATCAAGGCAGTGGGAGACATACGCATCCTCGACAGTGCAGCGACAGCAGAGCCAGTGTGCTATCAATAAAGGAGCTGCTTGCGCTTGCTGGATAAGCGCTAGAGGCCGATTTTCTTCTTATTTTTCGGCGCCAGGGGCTATGCGCTTAACCTGCGCGGTTGCGCATCCAGTCGGCGGTGTTGGCAAAGCTTTCGTGCAGGCGCGCGCGCAGCGGCTCGGGCCAGCCGCATTCGTGCATGGCTTGGGCCATGCAGGCCACCCATTCGTCACGTTCGCGGATGCCAATGGAAAACGGCAGGTGGCGCGCCCGCAGGCGCGGGTGGCCAAAGCGTTCTTGGTAGTAGTCCGGCCCACCCAGCCAGCCACAGAGGAACCAAAACAGCTTGTCGCGCGCTTCGTCCAGGCTGCTGCCATGGGTGGCGCGCAGGGCCTGGTAGCGCTCTTCCAGCTCCATCAGGTCGTAGAAGCGATCGACCACCTGGCGCAGCGGCACTTCACCACCGACGAGTTCAAAGGCGGTGGGCGTGGCGGGGCTGTCGGGGTGGTCGGTGGTATGCGTGGACATGGCAGGAGGCGCGCGCGCTGTGTGGGTCAGTGGCGTGCTTCGGCCTTGGTTTGGCAGCCCAGGCAGCGCGCGGCCTGGGGCTGGGCGTGCAGGCGTGGCCAGCCAACGTCTTTGCCGCAGTCGGTGCATTCGCCGTAGCTGCCTTCGTCCAGGCGTGCCAGGGCGGCGCGCACGGCTACCAGCTCATCGTGGTCGCGCGCGGCTTCGGCATCGCGCACGCGGTTGAAAAACATGCCTTCGGTGTGCTCTTTGCGGTCGTCTGGGTGGGCCGCGTCGCCGTGGTTGGGCAGTTGCGCCAGGGTGGCACGCTGTGCTTCGTCCAGCTCTTGCAGCAGTTGCTCTTGGCGCTGCAGCAGTTGGGTGCGCAGTTGCTGGGTTTGTTCGGCGGTCAGGGGGGTGGCGGTAGAGGGCATGGCAATCGCAATCAGCAAAAAATGGGAGGAAGCGGGCGGGTAAGGCTGCCACCGCCCGGCGGGGGGCGGCGGTCAGGCCACCGCGTCGGCAGGCAGGCGTTGCAGCATGGCCAGGCTGCGGGCAATGGTGCTGGGCAGTTCGCGGCGATCCACAATCATGTCCACCGCGCCCTTTTCTTGCAGAAATTCCGCACGCTGAAAGCCTTCGGGCAGCTTCACGCGCACGGTGGTTTCAATCACCCGGGGGCCAGCAAAGCCAATCAGCGCTTTGGGCTCAGCAATCACGATGTCACCCACAAAGGCAAAACCGGCTGACACCCCGCCCATGGTGGGGTCGGTGAGCACGCTGATGTAGGGCAGGCCTTTTTTCGCCAGGCGCGTGAGCGCGGCATTGGTTTTGGCCATTTGCATGAGCGAGAACAGGCCTTCTTGCATACGCGCACCACCGGTGGCGGTAAAGCAAATGAAAGGCACTTTTTGCTCGATGGCTGTTTCCACGCCGCGCACAAAGCGCTCGCCCACGACCGAGCCCATGGAGCCGCCCATGAAGTCGAACTCAAAGCAGGCCGCCACCACGTTGATGCTTTTGACGGAGCCACCCATCACCACCAGGGCATCGGTTTCACCCGTTTGCTCCAGTGCCTCTTTCAGGCGCTCAGGGTATTTGCGGCTGTCTTTGAATTTGAGCGCATCGACGGGAATGACCTCCTGGCCAATTTCGTAGCGCCCTTCGTTGTCCAAAAAAGCGTTCAGGCGCGCACGCGCGCCAATGCGGTGGTGGTGGCTGCACTTGGGGCAAACGTTTTGGTTGAGTTCCAGATCGTTTTTGTACAGCACCGTCTCGCAGCTGGGGCACTTGATCCACAGGCCCTCGGGCATTTGGCGCCGTTCGGCGGGGTCGGTGTGCTGGATTTTGGCGGGTAGAAGTTTTTCAAGCCAAGACATTGCGGTTCCTTTGTCATGCATGCCCTGCGCACCGTGCTGGCCGGGCGCAGGGATGGGCGGGGATTATGCGTCGAGGGCCTTGCGCACGCCGCGCAGGAAGTCCACCGTCAGGGCGACGACTTTTTCATGCGGCTGGTCTTCGATCAGTTGGATGATGCGGCTGCCAATCACCACCGCGTCGGCCGCGCGGCCAATGGCCTGGGCCGTGGCCGCGTCGCGAATGCCAAAGCCTACGCCCACCGGAATGTGAACATGGCGGCGGATGACGGGCAGCATGGCTTGCACTTCGTCGGTGTTGAGGGTGCCCGCACCCGTCACGCCCTTGAGCGACACGTAGTACACATAGCCGCTGGCCACGCGCGCCACCTGCTGCATGCGCAGTTCGGTGGAGGTGGGGGCCAGCAGGAAGATCAAGTCCATGTTCTGCGCCTTGAGCTGCGCAGCAAATTCTTCGCATTCCTCGGGCGGGTAATCCACCACCAGCACGCCATCCACGCCTGCGGCGGAGGCATCGCGCACGAAGGCGCCATTGCCGTGGGTTTGGTCGTAGCGCTCTACGGGGTTGGCATAGCCCATCAGCACCACCGGGGTGGTGGCGTTGCGTTGGCGGAATTGGCGCACCATCTCCAGCACCTGCACCATGCCCACGCCCAGGGCCAGGGCTTTTTCGCCAGCTTTCTGGATCACCGGGCCGTCGGCCATGGGGTCAGAGAAGGGCACGCCCAGCTCGATGATGTCTGCTCCGGCCTCCACCATGCCGTGCATCAGTGCGGGGGTGATGTCGGCGAATGGAAAACCTGCCGTCACATAAGGAATCAGTGCTTTGCGGCCTTTGGCTTGCAGTTGCTCGAAAGTGTGTTGAATACGGCTCATGCTTTTTCCGCTCCCTTGACTTTGATGCCGCGCGAGGACGGACGGTCATAAAAATCCACGCCCGAGAGGTCGGCCACGGTGCCAATGTCTTTGTCGCCCCGGCCCGAGAGGTTGACCAAAATGGATTGGTCGGGGCGCATTTCCTTGGCCAGCTTCATGGCGTAGGCAAAGGCGTGGCTGGATTCGAGCGCGGGGATGATGCCTTCGGTGCGGCACAGGTGGTGGAAAGCTTCCAGCGCTTCGCTGTCGGTGATGCCGACGTACTGCGCCCGGCCAATTTCCTGCAGCCAGGCGTGTTCCGGGCCCACGCCGGGGTAGTCCAGCCCCGCGCTGATGCTGTGTGTTTCCGTGATCTGGCCGTTGGCATCTTGCAAGATGAAGGTGCGGTTGCCGTGCAGCACGCCGCTGCTGCCGCGCTGCAGGCTGGCGGAGTGCTTGCCGCTGTCCAGACCTTCACCGGCGGCTTCCACGCCAATGAGGCGCGTGTTCACATGGTCGATATAGGGGTAAAAAATGCCCATGGCATTGCTGCCGCCACCCACGCAGGCAACCACCGCATCGGGCTGGTGGCCGGGGCCGAGGAACTCGGGCATTTGCACCAGGCACTCTTCGCCAATCACCTTCTGGAAGTCGCGCACCATCATGGGGTAGGGGTGCGGGCCAGCCACAGTGCCAATGATGTAGAAGGTGTTGTCCACATTCGCCACCCAGTCGCGCATGGCTTCGTTGAGGGCGTCTTTCAGCGTTTTGCTCCCCGACTCCACTGGCACCACGGTGGCGCCCAGCAGCTTCATGCGAAACACATTGGGGCTTTGGCGCTGCACGTCTTCGGCACCCATGTACACCACGCACTCCAAGCCATAACGGGCGCAGATGGTGGCAGTGGCCACGCCGTGCTGGCCTGCGCCGGTCTCGGCAATGACGCGCGGCTTGCCCATGCGGCGGGCGAGCATGGCCTGGCCGATGACGTTGTTGATTTTGTGTGCGCCGGTGTGATTCAAGTCTTCGCGCTTGAGGTAAATCTGCGCGCCGCCCAGCTCGCGGCTGGTGCGGGCAGCGTGGTACACGGGCGAGGGGCGGCCGACGAAGTGCGCCAGTTCGGAGCGAAATTCCGCCTGAAATTCAGGGTCGTTTTGGTAGCGCGCATAGGCCTCGCGCAGCTCGGTCAGGGCGTGGGTGAGTGTTTCGCTGGCGAAACTGCCGCCGTAGGGGCCGAAGTGGCCGCGTGCGTCAGGTTGTTGGTAAGTAGGCATGGGTGTTCTGGGCAAGTTGGGCGTCGGCCGCACGCACGGCGGCGACGAAGCGGTGAATTTTGTCGGCGTCTTTGATGCCCTTGAGGGGCAGGCCGTCAGGGCCGTCCTGCTCGATGCCGGAGCTGACATCAACGGCCAGCGTACGGCAGCGCGGGCGCACTTGCAAGATGCCATCGGTCACGTTTGCAGGCGTGAGTCCACCAGACAAAACGAGGTGACAGTTGACGTTTGGTGGAAGGAGTGACCAATCGAATGCCTTGCCGCCACCGCCATACCCCTCGACATGGGCGTCGAGCAAGATGGCTTGGGCTTGTGAAAAATCGTGGGCGTATTTTACGAGGTCAAACTGCGCCGCCCCGTGGCCCAGCGGAATGCGTGCTGCGCGCACCCAGGCCCGCGCACCCTGACCGCTAGCTGCCCAGCAGTCTTGCGCTGATTCATCACCATGAAATTGGACTGTAGCGCCCGCTACACAAGCGCTAGCAGCTATAACATTGCTAGCGCTTTCGTTGACGAATAGCAATACCGGCGTGACAAATGGTGGCAGGCGCCGAGCCAGTTCCGCCGCACGCTGCGGGGTGACGGCGCGCGGGCTTTTGGCGTAGAGCACAAAACCAATGGCATCAGCGCCCGCGGCCACAGCGGCATCTACGTCTTGCTCGCGTGTCAGGCCGCACATCTTGATGCGGGTGCGCAGGGGGGGAGAGGGTGGGGGGAGAGGGGAAGGGCTGCTGCTCATGGCAGCCAATCATAGGCCGGTGTGCGTGTGGGCAAGCCCCAACGCGGGTCATAGACCGGGCCGAGGAAATACAGCCCATCGGGCGAGAACGTGGGCGCTGCCGCATCGCGTGAGCGCGCAGCCAGCACCTGGGCCATCCATGTGGGGGGCTTCAGGCCTTGGCCGACAGCAATCAGGCAGCCCATGATGTTGCGCACCATGTGGTGCAAGAACGCATTGCCCTCGAACTCAAAGCGCCAGTAGCAAGTGGCGTCTTGCCCGGCCTCGGCCTCGCTGGCGGGCAGGCCACGCCGGTGGATATCGATGCGGTGCAGTGTTTTGATGGGCGTTTTGGCCTGGCAGGCGCTGGCGCGAAACGATGTGAAGTCGTGCTCGCCCAGCAGGTATTGGGCTGCCGCACGCATGGCCTCGCCATCGAGCGGATGAAACACCCAGCCGACGCGCCCGGCTTCCACGCTTGGGCGCACGGGCGATTGCAGCAGCACGTAGGCGTAGCGCCGCGCAGTGGCGCAGGCGCGGGCATGGAATTCAGCCGGCACGGGGTGGGCCCATTGCACGGCAATGCCCGGCGGCAAAAACGCATTCGTGCCTCGCACCCAGGAAAACGGCGTGCGCTGCACGGGGGCGTCGAAATGCACCACCTGCATGAGGCCGTGCACGCCTGCATCGGTGCGGCCTGCGCACAGCGTGGGCAGGGGTGCAGCCAAAGCGGCAAAGCGGCCCAGGGCCGCTTCGAGGTGGTCTTGTACGGTGTTGCCGCTGGGCTGGCTTTGCCAGCCGCTGAAGCCTTGGCCGTGGTAGCTCACGCCCAAGGCCACGCGGCCACCCGCACCCGCAAGAGGAAGGGGTGTGGTGGGCATCAATCAACCGAGCTGGTTCAGCAGCTTTTGAGCACGCTCTTTCAGCGCACCGCTGGCCTCTGCAACCACTTCTTCGATCAGGCTGCGGGCACCATCGCTGTCGCCGATGGCATGGAACTCTTCCGCCAAAGCGAGTTTGGTGGCCAGCGGGTCGTCGTTTTCGTCGCTGGTGTCCAGTCCCGAGGTGTTTGTGCTGCTGTCGCCCAAGTCGAGCGACAGGTCACCCAGATCGAACTCCAGCGACGCCTCTTGCACCGGTTCCGGTGCCGTGGCTGGAGCCACAGCAGGGGTCTCCAACTCGGCCGCCGTGGGGAAGTCGAGCATGGGCACCAGGTTGTCTGAGGTGGCCGTTTCGGCCGGCTCGGGCTCGGGCATGGCCTGCAGTTCAGGCAAGGGCGGGAGTTCTGCCGCCGCTTCCATCGGCTGAGGTGTGCTGTCTTGGGCCGTGTCCATGCCGAGATCCATGTCCATTCCCAAGTCCATGGAGATGTCCAGGGGTTCTGGCAGTGGCGCAGGGGCTGGAGCGGATTCTGTGGCTGTGGTGCTAGGCAAGCCCAGTTCCGAGGTGTCAAACTCCAGATCGAACGAGGGCTCGAGTGCCGTGGGTGGTGCGGCAGGTGCTGGTTCCGGCGCGGGCGCACTCGCGGCTGCCATGGCCTGGGCAAAGCCACCAGGCTCGGCATGGTTCACAGGTTCATTCACCCCAAGATTCAGATCCAAGTCCAGATCGAGGTCTGGTGGCAATGCCGCAGCGGTGGCTGCCGCCGCTGCCGCCACCGGCATGGTCATGGGGAAGTTCGACAACCCTGCTGGGTTGGTGTCAGCTGCTGCTGCGGCGGCGGGTTGGCCGCCGGGCTGGTACAGCGGATTGTCAGGGTCGATGCTGCGGCCCAGGTCGGTCACGCGCGTCCAATCGGCGCCCTGGCCTTGGGTGTGGGCAAACAAGTCGTTGGCCACAGCTTCCAGGGCTTTGCGGTCTTGGCGTTTGGCGTAAATCTCCGCCAGTTTGACCTGGATGGATGTGCGCGTTGGGTTGTGGCGCGCTGCTTCCTTGAGGATCTCTTCGGCCTGCAAGTCTCGGCCATAGGCCAGGTACACATCGGCTTCGGCCACGGGATCAACGTCGCCGCCTGCATCGAGCTGGCTAGGTGAGTACGCCAGCGAGGAGGAGGCGCCGGTGGACAGGTCGCTGTTGCCGGTGTCAATGCGTTGGCCACCGCTTTGGCCAAAGAAGGAGTCGGGCGGCAACTTGCTTTCCATGAAGCTGCTGTCAACCCCGGCTTTCTTTGCGCGGCGTTGTTGCCACACGCGCCAGCCAGCGAAACCTCCCAGCAACAGGGCCAGCAGGCCACCACCAGCGTACAGCGGCAGGGGGTCTTCAAGGAGCGAATCCATGAAGCTGGGCTCTTGTGCGGGCTCGGGGGCTGGGCTGGGGGCCGGGCGCGGCGCTGGTGCTGGTGCTGGTGCCGAGGCAACCGGCGTTGCAACAACCGGTGCTTCAGCGGCAGTGGCTGCAGTTTCGTTGCGGTTTTCGTCTGCAGTGCTGGCCGGAGCCTGCGCTGCAGAGGCTGCTGCCACGGGGGCAGAAGCGCTGATTTGGGGTGTTGCTACGGAGGCTGCCGCCTGCGCGGCGCTGGCAGGCACTGCGACAGCTGCTGATGCAGCCACCGTTGCTGATGCCGCAGGTGTCACCGCTGCCGATGCTGGCGCACTGGCAATGTTTGCCAGTGGTGCTGACGTATTGATGTTGACGCCAGGTGCCGAGGCTGTGGCTGCTTTGGCGGGTGCTTTGCCAGCAGGCGCTGCCGTGGCCGCAGAGGCGCTGACGGTTTTAAGTTCTGCGATGTTGCGCGAGAGCTCAGCCAAACGTGTGCTGGCCGCTTCCTCTTGCTTTTTTCGTGCCAACTCTTCGTCGGCGTTTTTGCGCCCTTGCATGGCGCCTTTAGAGAGCGTCAGCTTGTCTGGGGCTGTAGTGCTGGGGCGCTGGTCTTGCACCTCTGTTTGCACTTTGCCGCTGGCAGCGCGGCCAGCGCTGGCCACGGCAGCGCTGGGGGCTGTGCTTGCCAGCTTGTTGCGAAACTGGTTGAAATCGCGGCTCTGTGCCGCAATGAGTTGCCGCGCTTCACTTGCTGAAACAGCCTGGGCTTGTTCGCTGCTGGGCAGCTGCAGCACGCTGCCTGAGCGCAGGCGGTTCACGTTGCCATCAACGAAGGCCTCAGGGTTGTGCTGTAGCAAGGCCACCAGCATTTGGTCGAGCGAGACCCCCGCCGGGCGATGGGCAGCGGCCAGGCGGCCTGCAGTGTCGCCAGGGCGCACGGTGACCGTGTCGCTGCTCTCCGCATCAGGGGCAGGCGTGGCAGCGCGCGGTTTGCGTGCAGGGCGCGGCGTAGGTTCTGTGCGCGTGCTGGCTGCTGAAGGCGCGGCGACTTGCGCCTGCTCCACTTTCACAGGTGCACGTACGGGGGCTGCTGCGGGTGCAGCACTGCGGCTTTGCGCGGCCGTGGTGACGCTGGGCGCTGGCTTGCGCAGTGCGGGTGGATCGAACAGCAGGGTGTAGCTGCGCAGCACCTGGCCCGAGCCCCAGGAGGCATCGAGCACCAGATCGACGAAGGGCTCGTTGATGGGGCGTGTACTGGTCAGGCGCAGCACCATGTTGCCGTCTTGGCGTCGTTGCAGCTGCACTTGCACGGTACCGGCTGCGCTGGTGTATTCCATGCCTTGGGCGCGGAACATTTCGGGCGAGGCGATTTGGGTGCGCAGCGAGTCAGCCTCGGCAGCGGTGATCTGGGGCAGCTCGATTTCTGCACGCAGGGGCTCGCCCAGGGCCGACAAAACGGCGACACGCCCCAGCGCCAGGGCGGTGGCCTCGCCTGCGTACAGGCCGCTCAGGGCTACCACGGCGGCTGCCAGGGCAGAGGATTTCCAACGGTGCATTTGTGCCATCTGCTGAAAAAGGGATGGGGCGCGGTGTTTCGGCGTGATGGTCATGGGTGGTCTCCGCCGTAGCGCTGAAAAGGTAAAGGGCGCACGCAAGAGGGGCGTGCGCCCAAGCGCCCGCGAGGCGCCGGTTGCCCGGGGGTCCAAGCCATTGCCCTCTCCCTCTCGTGTGTGTCCGTCCAAGGAGAAAAGCACCTTAGCAGCATTGTTTTGTAGTGACAAGCGCAGCCCCCGGACAGGGCAGCACAGCGGGGCTACCAAGCCGTTTGGGTGCATTTGCGTGTTGGCCAAGGACAACGACCGGTAACCAGCCGTTTCTAGCGCACAGCACCCGTGGGGTGTGTGGCTTGCCACCGAACAATGCGACGGCGGTGCTCTTTTCCGCCTGCCTGCACCATAACAAGTGCAGGCCCAGCGCAAAGGCCCGAAAAGTGCGGTGGCAAGGGCCTATTTGGTGCTTGGGTGCGCTGTGCAGCGCACCACGGGCCTGGCTTAGGCGGCCAGCAAAATGCGCAGCATGCGGCGCAGCGGCTCGGCAGCGCCCCACAGCAGCTGGTCGCCAATCACGAAGGCCGACACATATTCCGGCCCCATGTTCAGCTTGCGCACACGGCCCACGCCCACTTGCAGGCCACCGGTGATGGAGGCTGGGGTCAGCTCCTTCACGGTGAGCGCGCGTTCGTTGGCGACGAACTTCACCCAGGGGTTGCCGCCTTGGATGAGGGCTTCGATTTCGGCCAGCGGCAGGTCTTTCTTCAGCTTCAGTGTCAGCGCCAGGCTGTGGCAGCGCATGGCGCCAATGCGCACGCACAGGCCATCGACCGGAATGGTGGCTTCGGTGCCCAAAATCTTGTTCACTTCGGCCTGGCCCTTCCACTCTTCCTTGGATTGGCCGTTGGGCAGCTGGGCGTCGATCCAGGGGATCAGGCCACCGGCCAGTGGCGCACCGAAGAACTCGGTGGGCACGTCTTCGCGGATGGTGGCGGCCACCTTGCGGTCAATGTCCAAAATGGCCGAGGCGGGCGTGGCCAGCTCATCGGCCACGGCAGCGTGAACCACGCCCATGCCCTTGAGCAGTTCACGCATGTGGTTGGCGCCGCCGCCCGAAGCCGCCTGGTAGGTCATGGACGACACCCATTCCACCAGCCCCGCCTTGAACAGGCCGCCCAGGCCCATCAGCAAAATGGAGTTGGTGCAGTTGCCGCCAATCCAGTTCTTGCCGCCTGCGGCCAGCTTTTTCTGGATCAGGTCGTCGTTCACCGGGTCGAGCACGATGACAGCATCGTTTTCCATACGCAGCGACGAGGCCGCGTCAATCCAGTGGCCACTCCAGCCGGCTGCGCGGATTTTGGGGAACACTTCCTTGGTGTAGTCACCGCCCTGGCAGGTGATGATGATGTCGCACTTGGCCAGCTCGGCAATGTCGTTGGCGTCTTTGAGCTGGGTGTGGACGGTGGCCATCGCAGGGGCTTTGCCACCAGCGTTGGAGGTGGAGAAGAAAACGGGTTCGATCAGCGCGAAATCGCCTTCGGCCTGCATCCGATCCATCAGGACCGAACCGACCATGCCGCGCCAGCCCACCAGGCCTACCAATTGCTTGCTCATTTCACATGCCCTTTCAAAGCAAAGTTAACAAAAACAGTTCGCACCCGACCGGTGGCTTGTTTTTTCTTCGCTCCCGGCACGTCTGGCCAGGGAGGGCGCACGACGATGCCTGAGCTGGGGTCAGCTCTTAATGGTCGTGGTTTTGTGTGCGCGCGCAGCCCGCGCCACCACGGCAATGCGGTGGGCTGAGACAGTCAAGGGGCGAGCGGCAAACATGGGGCCGCATTGTACGCGGATGCACCTTCTCCATGACGGCTTCATGAATGCTCTTTTTTCAGGAGCTGCTTGCGCTTGCCCAGCAAGGCTGAAAGGCTGTTTTTGCTGTGATTTTGAGCATAAAAAAGCCTGCCCAGGGCTGTGAACCCCCAGGCAGGCCCTGTAGCGGCTCTGCAGTGCAAATTTTGATGGCTAAAACGGCCTCTAGCCCTTATGCATCAAGCGCAAGCAGCTATCAAATAAAGAGCGTGATCAGCCCAGCGCCTTCACCACGGCGTCGCCCATTTGCTCGGTGCCGACCTTGGTGGTGCCTTCGCTGTAAATGTCGGGCGTGCGCAGGCCTTGCGCCAGCACGGCTTTCACGGCGGCTTCAATGCGGTCGGCGGCTTCGGCCTGGCCCAGGGAGAAGCGCAGCATCATGGCCGCGCTCAAGATGGTGGCCAGCGGGTTGGCCACGCCTTTGCCCGCGATGTCGGGGGCGCTGCCGTGGCTGGGTTCGTACAGGCCTTGCTTTTTGTCGTTCAGGCTGGCCGAGGGCAACATGCCAATCGAGCCGGTGAGCATGGCGGCTTCGTCCGAGAGGATGTCGCCAAACATGTTGCCCGTGACCACCACGTCAAACGCCTTGGGTGCTTTCACCAGTTGCATGGCGGCGTTGTCCACGTACATGTGGTCGAGTTGCACATCGGGGTACTGCTGGCCGATCTCGATCATCACGTCTTTCCACAGCTGGAAGGTTTCCAGCACGTTGGCTTTATCGACGCTGGTCACGCGCTTGTTGCGCTTTTGTGCGGCCTGGAAGGCGACGTGGGCAATGCGCTCAATTTCTGGGCGCGAGTAGCGCATGGTGTCAAAGGCTTCTTCGCTGCCTGGGAAGTGGCCATCGGTGGCCACGCGGCGACCACGCGGCTGGCCAAAGTAGATGTCGCCCGTCAGCTCGCGGATGATGAGGATGTCCAGCCCGGCCACCAGTTCAGGCTTGAGGCTGGAGGCGTGTGTGAGCTGCTCGTAGCAGATGGCAGGGCGGAAGTTGGCAAACAGGCCCAGTGCCTTGCGCAGGCCCAAAATGGCTTGCTCGGGGCGCAGGGAGCGCTCCAGGTTGTCGTACTTCCAGTCGCCCACGGCGCCGAACAAGATGGCGTCGGCTTCTTTGGCCAGCTTGAGCGTGGCTTCGGGCAGCGGGTGGCCTGCAGCGGCGTAGGCCGCGCCGCCCACGGGGGCGGTTTCCATCTCGAACTTCAGGTCGAGCACGTTCAACACTTTGACGGCTTGCGCGACGATTTCGGTGCCAATGCCGTCACCCGGCAGAACTGCGATTTTCATGATGTTGCTTCTTTTTTAGGAGCTGGTTGCGCTTGCTGGGCAAGCGCTAGAGCCGGTTTTGGTATGAGTTTTTGAGCGTGCAGGCTCAGGCCAACATGGTGTGGGCTAGCCAAGGCTTGGTGGCCAGGCGCTGGGCTTCAAAGGCCTGGATTTTTTCTTTGTGGCGCAGCGTCAGGCCAATGTCGTCAAAGCCATTGAGCAGGCAGTACTTGCGAAATGGCAGCACGTCAAACGCAATTTCTTGGCCTTGCGGGCGGATCACCACCTGGCGTTCCAGGTCGATGGTGAGCTGGTAGCCAGGGAAGGCGGCCACTTCGTCAAACAGCTGGGCTATCACGTTGGCGGGCAGCTGGATGGGCAGCAGGCCGTTTTTGAAGCAGTTGTTGAAAAAAATGTCGGCGAAGCTTTCAGCCAGGATGGCACGAAAACCGTACTGCGCCAGCGCCCAGGGCGCGTGCTCGCGGCTGGAGCCGCAGCCAAAGTTCTTGCGTGCCAGCAAGATGGAGGCGCCTGCATAGCGCGGCTGGTTGAGCACGAAGTCCGGGTTGGGCTTGCGCGCTGATTCCGGCACGCCAGGCTGGCCGGGCTGATCGAGGTAACGCCATTCGTCAAACAAATTGGGGCCAAAGCCGGTTTTCTTGATCGACTTGAGAAATTGCTTGGGGATGATGGCGTCGGTATCGACGTTCTCGCGGTCCATGGGGGCCACGAGGCCCTGGTGGAGGGTGAACTTGTCCATGAGAGAGTGCTTTCGCAAAAAGAGAGGGGCAGCGCCAGTGGCTGGGGAGGTGGGCCTTATTTGGCCGCGCGCTCAATGGCGTCGCCGGCTTTTTGCACGTCCTGGCCTACGCCTTTGACGGTGTTGCAACCTGCCAGCACGAAGGCCAGGGCAAGCAATGCAGCGATGGATTTGGGCATGGTGAGTCTCCTTGGGCAGATCAGGTGAACTGGCGGATGTCCACAAAATGGCCGTGGATGGCCGCCGCTGCCGCCATGGCAGGGCTGACCAGGTGGGTGCGTCCGCCCGCACCCTGGCGGCCTTCAAAGTTGCGGTTGCTGGTGGAGGCGCAGCGCTCGCCCGGCTCCAGCCGGTCGGCGTTCATGGCCAGGCACATGCTGCAGCCCGGTTCGCGCCACTCAAAGCCTGCGGCTTTGAAAATTTGGTCCAGCCCCTCGGCTTCGGCCTGCTGTTTCACCAGCCCGGAGCCAGGAACCACCAGCGCTTGGCGCACATTCTTGGCCACTTTCTGGCCGAGTTTTTTCACCACGGCGGCGGCTTCGCGCATGTCTTCAATGCGGCTGTTGGTGCAGCTGCCGATGAAGATTTTGTCCACAAAAATGTCGTTGATGGGTTTGCCCGGCTCCAGCGCCATGTAGGTCAGGGCGCGCTCGATGGCGGCACGCTGGTTGGCGTCTTTTTCTTTGTCGGGATCGGGTACGCGCGCGTCAATGCCGAGCACCATCTCGGGGCTGGTGCCCCAGGTGACTTGGGGCACGATGTCGGCGCCGTTCAGCTCCACCACGGCATCCCAGTGCGCGTCGGGGTCGGAGTGCAGCGTTTTCCAGTAGGCCACGGCTTGGTCCCACTCCACGCCGGTGGGCGCCAGCGGGCGGCCTTGCACATAGGCGATGGTTTTGTCATCCACCGCCACCAGCCCGGCGCGCGCACCGGCTTCGATGGCCATGTTGCACACCGTCATGCGGCCTTCCATGCTCAGATCAGAAATGGCCTGGCCCGCAAATTCAATGGTGTAGCCGGTGCCGCCCGCCGTGCCGATTTTGCCGATGATGGCCAGCACGATGTCTTTGGCGGTGATGCCCGGGGCCACCTTGCCGTTCACCTTGATGAGCATGTTCTTGGCTTTTTTGGCCAGCAGCGTTTGCGTGGCCAGCACGTGCTCGACCTCGCTGGTGCCAATGCCGTGCGCCAGTGCGCCGAACGCGCCGTGGGTGCTGGTGTGGCTGTCGCCGCACACCACCGTCATGCCCGGCAGCGTGGCGCCGTTTTCCGGCCCGATGACGTGCACGATGCCCTGGCGCTGGTGCATGAAGGGGAAGAAGGCAGCCGCACCCACTTCGGCAATGTTTTTGTCCAGCGTGGTGATTTGTTCTTTGCTGATGGGGTCGGTAATGCCGTCGTAACCCTGCTCCCAGCCGGTGGTGGGCGTGTTGTGGTCAGCGGTGGCAACGATGGAGCTAACGCGCCAGACCTTGCGGCCCGCCTCCCGCAGGCCTTCAAAGGCTTGGGGGCTGGTGACTTCATGCACCAGATGGCGGTCGATGTAGAGCACGGCGGTGCCGTCCTCTTCGGTGTGAACGACGTGCTCGTCAAAAATTTTGTCGTACAGGGTGCGTCCCATGGTGCTCTCTTTTCAGTGGGGAAGGGTGGAGTGGTTCATTGTAGGAAGCGGGCTCAGGTGCTCGACCAGCAGCGTCGCTGTGGGTGGCAGGCTGGCAAAGTCGCGTGCCACCAGGCGCAGTTCGCGCTGCGCCCAGGCGTTGTTCAGCGGCACGGCGGCCAGCCGCCCCAGGCCGTGCAGCAGCTGGTAGGCGCGGTGGGGCAAGACGCCCACGCCCAGGCCCTGGTCGATCATGCGGCACATGGCGTCGAGGCTGGTGACCTGGATGCGCTGGCGCAAGGGCTGGCCCGCACGCGCCGCCGCTTGCTGCAGCGCCAGGCTGATGCTGCTGCCCGCGTGCAGGCCGACGATGTCTTCGCTCAGGGCTTCTTCAAAATCGAGAGCGCTGCGCGCGCTCAAGGCATGGCTTTGCGGCACGACCAGCACCAAATGGTCGCTGCGGTAAGGGCGGCTTTGCAGGCTCTGGGATGCCGCTGAGGTGGGGGTGGCGGCGCTGAGGTGGCAAATGCCCACATCGGCGGCGCCCTCTTGCACCGCCTGCAGCACGGCAGGCGAGAGGTGTTCTTGCAAATCAATTTTGATTTGGCTGTGCGCGCGTGCAAACGCCCCCAGGTCTTCGGGCAAAAACTGCACGATGGCGGAAATGGTGGCGTGGATGCGCACATGGCCGCGCACCCCGCTGGCGTATTCGGCCAGTTCGCTGTGCAGCCGCTCCAGGCCAAACAGCAGCTTGCGCGCGTGGTGCAGCAGGCTTTGGCCGGCGGCGGTGGGCTGCACGCCCCGGCTGTGGCGCTGCAGCAGTGCGGTGCCCAGGTGAGCCTCCAGGTCGGCCAGGCGCTTGCTCACCGCTGAGGGCGCCAGAAAGGCCTGCTGCGCGGCGCGGGCCATGTTGCCGCACTCGCACACGGCCACAAACAGCTGCAGCGAGGTCACATCCAGGCGGCGCGCCTGGCCAAGCGGGAGGGCGGTCATACCAGCGGTGAATTCTTGTATGGAGAAGATGGTGGCATTTTCTCATGCAAAAAATGGCTATGACTTCGTTTTTGGAGAAGTCTGGCTGATGCTTGGTGGCTTCAGTGGCTTCAGTGGCTTCAGTGGCTTCAGTGGCTTCAGTGGCTTCACCCGGCCTCACCCGGCGGCATATGGCCCTGCCCGCTCCCGCGGCGCGTTACTCGCTGGCCTGGCGCAGGGTTTGCACCACCGGGCGTTGCAGCACGCCACGCAAACTCCACCACCCGGCCATCAGGGCCAGCACGGCCCCGGCCAGCGCACCGCCCAGCGGCGCCAGCAGGGGCACCTGCCAGGCAAAGTCAAACACCCAGCGCGCCAGCGCCCAGGCCAGCACCACGGCCACGCTGCTGGCCAGCACACCGGCCAGCAGGCCCAGGCCCGCCAGTTCGGCGCGCTGCACCTGGCGCAGCAGTTGGCTGGGGGCACCCAGGGCGCGCAAGATGGCCCATTCGCGCGCCCGCGCCTCGCGTGTGGCGGCGACGGCGGCAAACAGCACCACCAGGCCAGCCGCCAGGGTGAAGCCAAACAGCAGCTCCACGGCACGGATCACCTGGTCGAGCACGCGCTGCACCTGGGCCAGGGTTTGGCCCAGATCGACGTTGGTGACGTTGGGGAATTGGCGCACCAAGGCGTTGTCAAACCCCGGGTTGTCGGGTGCGCGGTAGGCTGCCAGGTAGGTCACCGGCAGGCCGGGCAACTGGGCCTGCAGGTCGGCCTGGGGGTAAATGACGAAGAAATTCGCCCGCATGGAGCTCCAATCGACTTGGCGCAGGCTGGTGATGCGCGCCTCGCTTGTCATGCCCGCAATGTCAAAGCGCAGCCTGTCGCCCAGTTGCAGGCCCAGGGTGTCGGCCAGGCCTTGCTCCACGCTCACGGCTTGCGCTTCCTCGGCCTGCCAGCGCCCGGCCACCACGGGGTTGTGCTCGGGCACCTGGGCGGTGTGGGAGAGGTTGAATTCACGCTCCACCAGGCGCTGGGCGCGCTCATCGGTGTAGTCCTGCGGGCCGACGGGGCGGTCGTTGATGGCCACCAGGCGGCCTCGGAACATGGGGTACCAGTCGTAGCGCTGCACGCCCGCAGCGCGCAAGTGCTGCTCAAAGGCCTGGGCCTGGTCGGGCAGGATGTTGATGACAAAGCGGTTGGGCGCATGGGCGGGTGTGGCGGCGCGCCAGCTGGCAATCAGGTCGGTGCGCAGCAGCACCAGCAGCACCAGCGCCAGCAGGCCCACCGCCAGGCTGCTGATTTGCACCACGGCATAGGCCGGGCGGGCCGTGAGCTGGCGTGTGGCCAGCACCAGCCAGCGCGGTGCCTGCTGCGGCACCAGGCGTGCCAGCAGGCGCAGCGCCAGCCAGGCCAGCGCGGCAAACAGCAGCACGGCGGCGCCAAAGCCGCCCACGGCGATCAGACCCAGCTTCAGGTCGCTGCTCACGGCCAGCAGCAGGGCGGCAAAACCCGCCACACCCAGCCCCAGCACGGCGGCCGAAGCTGGGCGCAGCGCACCCAGTTCGCGGCGCAGTACGCGCAGCGGCGGCACCTGGGCCAACTGCAGCACGGGCGGCAGGCCGAAGGCGCACAGCAGCGTCATGCCCAGGCCCAGGCCCAGCGCCACGGGCCACAGCCCGGGTGCGGGCAATTGGGCGCGCACCAAATCGGCCAGCAGGGCAGCAAACGCATGGTGCAGCCCCCAGCCCAGGGCCAGGCCCAGCAGGCTGGCGGCCAGGCCCACCAGCACAAATTCCACCAGGTAGGCCCCGGCGATGTGGCGCTGCCCCAGGCCGAGCACGCGCAGCAGCGCAGCGCCATCCAAATGGGCATTGGCAAAGTTGCGCGCCGCCAGTGCCACGGCCACGGCGCACAGCAACGCGGCCAGCAGGGCCACCAGATGCAAGAATTTTTGCGCCCGCTCCAGGGTTTGGCGCATCTGCGGGCTGCCGCTTTCCAGGGTTTCCACGCGCAGGCCGCGCACGCCCGCGCTGGCCACGTACTGCTCGGCCCAGCGGGCAAAGCGCGCGCTGTCCTGGGCGGTGCCTGCCACGGCAAAGCGGTAGGTGATGCGGCTGGCCGGTTGCACCAGGCCGGTGGCGGGCAAATCGGCTACGTTCATCAGCACACGCGGGGCAAAGTTCATGAAACCCGCGCCCCGGTCGGGCTCTTGGGTCAGGATGCGCGCCACCTGCAGGCGTGCATCGCCCAGCAGCAGCGTGTCGCCCATGTGCAGGCCCAGGGCGCCCGGCAGGGCGGCGTCCACCCACACCTGGCCGGGGGCGGGTACGTCGGGGCTGCTCACTTCATCGGGTGCGCCCGGGGTGCTGGCGCTGCGCAACTGGCCGCGCAGGGGGTAGCCAGGGGCTACGCTTTTGAGTGCCACCAGGCGGCTGGCACCACCGTGGGCTTCCTCGGCGCGGGCCATGGTGGGAAAGTCCAGCGTTTGGCTGCTGGCCAGGCCCCAGGCCTGGGCCTGGGCGGCGAACGCGGCGGGCGGCGGTTGATCGCTGGCCACCACCACATCGCCGCCCAGCAGCTGCGCCGCATCGCGCTGCAGCCCGGCGTTCAGGCGATCGGCAAAAAACGCCACAGAACTCAGCGCCGCCACCGCCAGGGCGACGGCAGCAAACATCAGGCGCAGGCCTCCGGTGCGCAGGTCACGCAGCAGGCTGCGCCAGCCCAGGGAGAAGATGGAAATATGCATGTTTTTGGCCTCTAAGCCACGCCAGGTAAGCGCAAGCAGCTATGAATAAAGGAGTGCCAGGGGTCAGTTGAACCGCTGCAGCAACCCACTACGAGTACGCCACAGCTGCAACAGTTGCATGGGTTGGTGCGGTGGCTTGTGCCGGGGGCTTTATGGGCGCGGGGGGGGGGCTTTGCGGCGCACGCCGGGAGGTTCCCAGCGTGCCAGGCACAGCAAGGTGGTGGCGGCCATGTATTTGGCCACGCTCAACCAAGAGTGAAAAATGCGTGATTTACCGGCACTGCGCAGGTTCATGCTCACGGGTACTTCGGCAATGTGCAAGCCACAGCGGCGGATCAGCAGCAGTGCCCCCAGGTCTTGGTAGTCAAGCAAGCTGGCCTCGCGCGAGGCCAGCACCTGCATGGCAGCCCGGTTGTAGAGGCGAAAGCCTGACGTGAGGTCGCGCAGCTCAAAGCCTGCCAAATGCCGAAACCAGTGCCATGCCCATTGGCGCAGGCGGCTGGCGCGTTCTGGGTAGGCTCCTATCACCAGGTCAGCCTGTGTGGCAGCGGCCAGCAGGGCCGGGATTTCTGCCACCTCGTGCTGGCCATCGGCATCCATGGTGATGGCGTAGCGGTAGCCCTGGCGCAAGGCGTAGCGAATGCCTGCTTGCATGCCGCCCCAGGCCCCCAGTGGCAGGGTGGGCTCAAGCACCCGTGCTCCGGCGCCCCGGGCAATCTCGGCGGTGGCATCGCGGCTGTGGTCGTTGATCACCAGCACTTCGTGCCAGCCTGCCGCCCGCAGGCCTTGCACCACGGCGCCAATCGTGCTGGCTTCATCGCGCGCAGGGATGACGATGAGGGTGTCGCTTTGCTGGGGGGCGGCGTTGGTGTGAGACGCCATGGGGTACGGTGCAGAAGGCTGATCTGGTTGCACGCTGCCGTACAGCGCCAAGATGCGCGCGGCACAGGCATCAATGCCAAACAGCCGGGGCAGCGCCTCTTGCCCGGCAGTGCCTAAGCGGGCGCGCAGCGCGGGGTCAGCCTGCAAGCTGCTGATGGCCGTGCGCCAGGCGGCCACATCTTGCAGCGCTACGCTCATGCCTGCCCCTGCTTGCTCTACCACCCAAGGCAGGCCTGAGCCAGGCAGATTGGATACCAAGCAGGGCCGTGCCTGCTGCATGGCTTCCAGCACGGCAATACCAAATGCTTCGGTACGCTCGCACGATGCGAGACAAAACACATCGCAGGCGTGCAGCAGGGCGCTTTTACGCTCGTTGTCCACTGCGCCGAGCAGCTGGGTGCGTGGCACTTCTCCTGCAGGGGTACAGGCTTGAATGTGTGCGAGCAGCGCTGCGTGCTCTTCACCCGCGCCGACGATCGCCAGCTCCACACCCGGCAAGCCTGCCACGGCTTCAATCAAAGTCTCGAAACCTTTGTAGTAGGTCAGCCGCCCCACCGATAGCAAGCGCAACACACCCGCGCGCCAGGGCAGGGCGATGTTGTCTTGTGCTGGTGCCGCCTGCGTTGGTGCGGCAGGCGGCAGGCGTATGCCCAGGGGCACCACACTGGTCTTGTCGTGCCAGGCTTGCAGCGCCGTGCTGGCTGCCAGGTAGGGCGGCGAGGTGGCGATGATGTGCTCAGCCCGCTCCAGCTGCGCCTGTTCAAAAGGCCGGTACAGCCGGTAGGCCAGCGCCACGGCGGTGCTGAAGCGGGCATCCACCACATCAGAGTGCCAATGGATGACCCAGGGGATGCCGCGTGCGCTGGGCAGTGTGAGCAGCCACAGCGCCGAGTTGTTGGGCAGGTGCAGGTGCAGCACATCCGGGCGCAGGCGCGCAATGGCGCGGCGCAGTGCCCGTCGAAAGCCCAGCGCAATCGGGGCGTAGCTCAGGTGCGCTTGCACCGGCACGCGCTGTAGCCAGGGTGGGTCGTTGGGCAGGGGGGTGCCGTGTACCAGGGCGTGGGCGTCCAGGCCCTGGCGCTGCTGGGCATCGATCAGATCAGCCAGAAACACTTCCATCCCCCCGGGGTGAGGCGGAAAGAATTTCCCCACGTGGAGGATGCGCATGGTGGAACTCACGGCAGGCACTGGGCAGTGTCTGCCAAACGGTAGTGCAGCCTCATGGCTTGCTGGGGGCAGTGCTGCGCGCTTGGGCCTGGGCTTTGAGCGCTGCATCGAGTTTGGCGCGCACCCCAGCGGGTTCGGGCTGGCGCTGGGCCAAGGTGCGCAGCTCGGTAATGGCGACATCGAAATGCTGTGCGGCCAAGGCCGCATCGGCGTAACGCTCGCGCATCAACGGCTCCAGATGCTGGTTACCGGGATGCTGCGGCAGGATATCCAGGGTGCGCTTGAAGCTGGCTTCAGCCTGGGCAAACTGCCCGAGCGCAAATTGCGATAAACCGCTATAGAAAGCCATGCTGATGCCGTCGGCTCCTAGCTGGCGTGCAGCCGCAAAATATTCCAGTGCTTTGGCGTGCTGGCCTTGCTTGTGTGCAAGCACACCCAAATTCACCCGGGGCGCGGTGGCCATATCGCCTGGGTCGTTGTAGGCGATGGCTATTTCAAACTGGCGCTGTGCTTCCTCCATGCGCTGTTTGCCCATCAGGTACACGCCCATGTTGATGTGAGCGCGTGCGCGTCCCAGGGCGTTGGCGGGGGCGGTGCGGTCGATTTTGTCGATGGCGTCTTGCCAGGCTGTTTGTTCGTTTTTCAGCGACAGCACGCGCTCTACGGCCAACGGCGCGAGCACCAGCGTGAGCACCAACCCCAGCACATAAATGGTGCGTGGGCGCAGGCCTGTCAGCACCACGGCCAGCAACCCTGGCAGAGGCACGGCCCACAGGTAGCTGCGGTACAGCACCAAGGGGTCTTGAATCCATACGGTGGAAAACTCTGTGAAGTACCACAGCACGGGCAGCAGCAACAACAGGCCCAGCAGTTGGCCAATGTCACGTCGGCGCAACAAAGCCCAGGTTGCGCTTGCTCCTATCAGTACGTAACCCAGTGCTCCAGCCAGATGCCAGGGGGAGGCAAAGCTCACAGGAAAGGCAGGGCGCATGTCCACCGACATCCAGCCTGTATAGGGCACCAGCCAACGCAGGCCGTAGGCCAGGAACAAGCCAGCCTCGTTGAAGATGCTCAGTGCATAGATGTGCTGCGCTGTACCGGGATAGTGGGCGTCAAGGTGCTGTACGAAGGCGATCGACTGCGCATCGAAAGGACGGCCCAGCACCTCGCTGTACAGACTGTAGAAAAACGCTGCCACGCTGCTCACCAGCAGCAGCGCGGTGCCTGCCAGTACGGCGATGGTGCGCGCTTGTGGGCGGCGCACGTACACGTACAGCAGGGGTGCCAGTACTGCTGTCATGATGGCGTATTCTTTAGACAAAACCGCCAGCACATAAGCTACCAAGGCCGCGCTGTACCAAGCGATTTTTCTACCTGCCTGCTCACTGGCCAGCCCGCGCATGAAGGCCAGGCAAGCAAGCACGGAAAACAGCGTGGCCAGCAAGATGGAGCGCTGAATGAGGTAGGCCACGGCATAGACCGCCATCGGATTGAGGGCAAACACCACCATCCCCACAGCCAAGGCTGCTTCGCGTGAGGCGCCGAAGTGCGCAGCATGGGCCATGTCGCTAGGAAATTGGGCGTGCGCCAGCAAGCGCCGCAACCAGGCGTACACCGCCAGCACCGTGGTCATGTGGATGAGCATGTTCACCACCCGTTGCGCTGGCCAGTTCTCACCCCACAGCGCCTCTAGCCAGACGAAACTGCCGTACGACACCAGGCGCTGCTTGAGCTCCCACAGGCTGCCGTAGTTTTTGTGGATCAGGCGCAGCTTCAGGTGAAAGTCGTCAAACAGCAGCGCGTTGTCCAGGCCAGGCAGGTAAATGCACGCAATGGCTGTGCACAGCAAAAGCAAAAACCCGTAACGGGCCTTGTCAGTGGTGTTCAGGGTCATAGGTGGGCTGGCGGAGCCAGGGACAGAATGTGGAAGTGGTCTTCAAAAAATGCCTCTTCCAGGGCGGGCAAATGGTTCCACGGTACCCAGCTGGCATGGGCTGCATCGTCGCCGCCACGCACTGCGGGTAGGCTGGGGCCATCCAAGTCGAAGTAGTGCACATGGGTGATCGTGCGCCCGCGCTGGCTGCGCTGCGGGTGGTCGAAGACGCGCACTTGGCGCAGTGCGGCAGCCAGACTCGCTTCGCTCAGTGCCAGGTGGGTTTCTTCGGCCAATTCACGCAAACATGATTGCCACAGGGTGTCGTGCGGCTCTAAAAAGCCGCCGGGCAGCGCCCACAGGCCCGCGCCGGGAGCGTGTGCGCGGCGTACCAGCAGCACTTGCCCTTGGCAGCGCAGCACGGCATCGACGGTGACGAACACGGGCGGGTAGGGCGCTGTGGCCCAAGCCTGGCGGTAGGCTCGCAACGTGCGCCATTCGTGCTGCAGTGCTGGGTAATGTGTGCTTTGGGCGAAATCGTGCAACCACTGGTGCACCGGGGCGGGTAGTTGCGCGGCAAAGGGTGCGAGGGCGGCATCGCGTTGCGTGGCGGTGACCGTGCTAGGGGTGCCCAGCCAGGCATCGCGCACGGCGGTGGCGTCGATTTGGCCCTGGCGCTCCAGGCGAATCAAGGGCCATTCTGGGAAGGCCTCCAGGTAGTTGCTGCTGGCGTCTTTGAAATGCCCGACCAGCGCAATGCGCGGCTGCGCGGTCTGGGCTGCAGCCACGGTATGCACGGCTGCTTGCACCGCTTGTGCCCAGCGTGGCTCGTCGTAAAAGTCGCGCATGGGCAGGACGTGCAGGCGCGCTTGCACATCTTCGGGCAGGCACGCACGCAAGAGTGCAGCACGTTCAGGCCAGGTGAAGGGGTTTTTGGGTGTGCGTGCCTGAAAAGCCGAGCCCACCACCACCACCACTTGGCGCGCCTGCGCCAGCGCTGCGTGCAAGAGCGCCAAATGGCCCGAGTGCACGGGCTGAAAGCGCCCGATGAGAACGGCGGTATCGAACATGGAATGTGAATGTTTTTGAGCTCTAAGCCACGCCAGTCAAGCGCAAGCAGCTATGAAATAAGGAGCTTTTGAGGCGATCTAGGGCGTCAGTGTAGCGGTGTGCTGTGATGGTGGCCCAGGGTGCGGTGCGCGGCTACACAGAGCAAAAAGACCACGCTGGCCGTGCCATCGTGGTCTTTCGTGGGGATGTGGCAGCTATGGCTGCAGGGCTTACAGCCCCGCCGCTGCACGCAGCGTCGCCGCCTTGTCTGTTCTTTCCCAGGTGAACTCGGGTTCTTCGCGGCCAAAGTGGCCGTAGGCGGCGGTTTTGCTGTAGATCGGGCGCAGCAAGTCGAGCATCTGGATGATGCCTTTGGGGCGCAGGTCAAAGTGTTCCTGTACCAGCTTGGCGATGTGCTCGTCGGGAATGACGCCTGTGCCTTCGGTGTACACGGTGACGTTCATCGGCCGTGCCACACCAATCGCATAGGCCACTTGGACTTGGCACTGGCGCGCCAGGCCAGCAGCCACGACGTTTTTTGCCACGTAGCGTGCCGCATAGGCTGCGCTGCGATCCACTTTGGTCGGGTCTTTACCGCTGAAGGCGCCGCCGCCGTGCGGGCAGGCGCCGCCGTAGGTGTCCACGATGATCTTGCGCCCCGTCAGGCCGCAGTCACCTTGCGGGCCACCAATGACGAAGCGGCCCGTGGGGTTGATGAGGTATTTGGTCTCAGCCGTGATCCACTCTTTGGGCAATACCGGTTTGATGATTTCTTCGATCACGGCTTCAATGAAGGCAGGCTTCATGTGGTGGCCGTCGCTCATTTCTGGGCTGTGCTGGCTGGAGAGCACCACGGTGTCGATGCTGTGCGGCTTGCCATCGACGTAGCGCATGGTCACTTGGCTCTTGGCGTCTGGGCGCAGGAAGGGCAGGCGGCCGTCTTTGCGCAGTTGCGCTTGGCGTTCGACCAAACGGTGGGCGTAGTGGATGGGCGCAGGCATGAGTTCGGGCGTCTCATCGCAGGCATAGCCAAACATCAGGCCCTGGTCACCTGCACCCGTGTTCAGGTGGTCATCACTGGCGTGGTCCACGCCTTGGGCGATGTCGTTGCTTTGCTTGTCGTAGGCCACCAGCACCGCGCAGCCTTTGTAGTCAATGCCGTACTCGGTGTTGTCGTAGCCGATGCGCTTGATGGTGTCGCGCGCCACCTGGATGTAGTCCACATGGGCGTTGGTGGTGATTTCACCGGCCAGCACGACCAAACCGGTGTTGGTCAGCGTCTCGGCGGCGACACGTGAGCGCGGGTCTTGTTCAAAAATCGCGTCAAGGATGGCATCAGAAATCTGGTCGGCCACTTTGTCGGGATGGCCTTCAGAGACGGATTCGGAAGTGAAGAGAAAGTCGTTCGCCATTTGTGAATAAACTCCTGCGTTAGTCTGGCTGTTGGGGCGTTGCCCAAGCCTTGCGGAGCTTTGGCGAACGCTTTAGCAGTTTTTTTTACCGTCGCCCTGCAAGTTGCTCATTTAACTCGGCGACCCGCGCATTCTAATTCTTCCCCCCGTTGTTGTTCCTTTTACGCCTTCTCTCTGTACTGCCTTTGCCGCTCTTGCACGCCTTGGGGGCTGTGTTGGGGTGGTTGGTGTTTGTCGCCTCACCGACGTACCGGCGTCGCTTGATCGCTCATACCGCGCAGGCAGGCTACCGCTTTGCCCAGGTGCGTGCTGCCGTGGCCCACGCAGGGCGCATGGTTGCCGAGTTGCCGCGCTTGTGGTTGGGGCAGCCTGTGGCAGCACATTTTCATGACCCCGCATGTGTGGAACGTGCCTGGGCCAGGGGCAAGGGGATTGTGTTTTTGACGCCTCACCTGGGCTGCTTCGAGATGTCGGTGCAAGCCGCAGCACGTTGCTGGGCTGCCGAGCATGGCGATATCACCATCTTGTACCGTCCGGCCCGCCAGCGCTGGCTGGCGCAGGTGCTGCGCACAGTACGCAATCGCCCCGGTATTCAAGCCGTGCCCACCGACATGGGCGGCGTGCGCCAAATGATCAAAGCGCTGCGCCAGGGGCGCGCTGTGGGCTTGTTGCCTGATCAGGTGCCGCCAGAGGGCCAAGGGCTGTGGGTACCGTTTTTTGGCCGTCCCGCGTACACGATGACGCTGGCGGCTCGTTTGGTGCAGCAAACAGGTGCTGCGGTGATTCTGGCGCGTTGCGAGCGCTTGCCCTGGGGGCGCGGTTATGTGGTGTATGTGGAGGATTTGCCCATGCCTTTGTCGGATGCGCTGGAGCCAGCGGTGTTGCAACTCAACCAGGCCATGGAGGGCTTGATTCGCCAGTGCCCACAGCAGTACCTGTGGGGCTATGCACGCTACAAGCAACCACGCCAAGAGCCGACACGCGCTTCTGCAGGGAGTGCAGCATGAAGGGCACGCACATGGGGGCACGCGTGGGCGTGTGGCTGATGCAGCGCTTGGCCGTGTTGCCGCTGCCGTTGTTGCGTGCGCTGGGGTGGCTGTTGGGGCAGGTGCTGTATGTGCTGGCGGTACCGCGTCGGCGCATTGCCTTGCGTAACTTTCAGCTGTGTTTTCCCGAGGCCAGCGCGGCCCAGCACCGGGCGTGGGTGCGAGAGACTTTTGTGTACTTTTGCCAGGCGTTCTTAGACCGCAGTTGGCTGTGGTCTGCGCCCGAGGAGGTGGTGCGTGCCCGCGTCAAGCTCGAAGGGGCGGTACACGAGCTGGACGGCACGGCGCCCACGATTTTGTTCGCACCCCATTTCTACGGTATGGATGCAGGGGGGCTGGCTTTGCCTTTGCACACCCAGCGGCCGTTCACGTCGATTTTTTCCACCCATCCCAACCCGGTATTGGATGCTTGGTTCATGGCCGGGCGCCAGCGCTTTGGTGAGGTGAAGATGCTCAACCGCGATGACGGTGTGAAACCCATCATTGCCAACCTGCGCCAGGGCGGCTTGCTGTACCTGCTGCCGGACATGGATTTCGGCCCTAAAGAGTCGATTTTTGTGCCGTATTTTGGTCAGCAGGCAGCCACGATTCCTTCGCTCTCGCGCTTTGCCCGCCTGGGCCGGGCCAAGGTGCTGGGCATGTACACGCGCATGACGCCAACGGGCTATGTGGCCGAGATCACGCCGGCCTGGCAGAACTTTCCCACCGAAGATGTGATGGCTGACACCACACGCATGAACCGCGAGCTGGAGGCTGTGATCCGCACCATGCCAAGCCAGTACTACTGGGTACACAAGCGCTTCAAGTCGCGCCCCGAGGGCGAGCCTTCGGTATATGCCTGAAAATAAGAGTCAAAAATGGCTCTAAGCCGCGCCAGTTAAGCGCAAGCAGCTCCTTATTTAGGAGCGATGGCGGCCAGTGGGGGCGCTGCTGGCGCCGTGTCCTCGTCCAGCGCCAGAGGTTCAGGCTCAGGTTCGGTCGGTGCTGGCGCAGTGGCTGGGTGTGACCACTGCCACAGCAGCTGTGCCACGTCTTCCACCCCTTGGCGCTTGAGGGCTGAGAACAGCCGCACCTCGCCGCCGCCTGCTTGCAGCCGCGTGATGGAGAGCACTTTGGCTTGCTCAGAGCGGGTGAGCTTGTCGGCTTTGGTCAGCAGCACCAGGAATTTCAACCCGGCTTCAACGCGCGGGCGCACCACCTCCAGCAGCGCTTCATCGAGTTCGGTCAGCCCCAGGCGCGGATCACACAACAGCACAATGCCGGTCAAACCCTTGCGGCTGACGAGGTAATTGGCCATCACCTGTTGCCAGCGCTGTTTGTCGGTGCGCGAGACAGCGGCATAGCCGTAGCCGGGCAAGTCGGCCAGCACGGCGTCGGTAACGCCTTGCTTGCCCAGGGCAAACAGGTTGATGTGCTGCGTGCGGCCTGGTTTTTTCGAGGCAAAAGCCAGTTGGCGCTGCTGCGTGAGGGTGTTGATGCAGGTGGACTTGCCTGCATTAGAGCGGCCAACGAAGGCAATCTCTGCCACGTCAATGGGCGGCAACTGGTTGAGTTGCGCCGCCGTGGTGAGAAAACGCGCCGTGTGCATCCAGCCCATGGCCTGCTTCGCATCAAGAGCAGGAGGGGGAAGGGGGGCTGAATTAGATGCAGCGCAAAGCTTGGTCATGTGTGAGGCAAAGAGGGCGTGAATCCCTCATTGTAGAATTGCGCCGATTTTTGCTGACATAACCAGACTGCCCTCGATATGAAGTTGCTCGCCTCCTTGTTGACAGTTGCCGCGCTGGCAGCTCCCGCCCTCCCGGCTTTTGCCCAAGCCGCTGCCAAACCTGATTTGGTCAAAGGCGAGGCCAGCTATGCCGCCGTGTGCGCCGCCTGCCATGGTGCCGATGGCAATTCCATGATCCCTAACCAGCCCAGCTTGGCACAGCAGCACCCGGAGTATCTGGCCAAACAGCTGATGGAGTTCAAGAGCGGCAAGCGCGTGGATCCCGTGATGTCGGGCATGGCAGCCGTGCTGACGGATGAAGATGTGGTCAACGTATCGGCTTGGCTGGCCAAGCAAAAAGCGGCTGAAAATACCGCCAAAGACAAAGACTTGGTGGCCCTGGGCGAGCGTATTTACCGTGGTGGCCTGCAAGACCGCCAGATCGCCGCTTGCGCTGGCTGCCACAGCCCCAACGGCGTGGGCATTCCTGCACAGTACCCGCGCCTGTCGGGCCAACATGCTGATTACACGGTGGCCCAGCTGGTGAATTTCCGCGATGGCAAGCGCACCAACAGCACCCAAATGACGGGCGTAGCTGCGAAGATGACAGACCGTGAAATCAAGGCGGTTTCTGACTACATCGCTGGCCTGCGCTGATTGATAGGCGTCAAAATTCCGAGGGGCTGACCTGAGCTTCGGAACCTTTAGGCGCCACGCCATTCCCAGACCCCACACGGGCGGGACCATCGCAACCGATGGCCCGCCTTTTTTCATGGCCCGTGCCTTTTCGTTGCTGCATGACTGATTCCACACAAGGGCTGCATGTCCCCACACGTTCACCCGCGCTGCGTTCCGTGGTGGAGCTGCTGTCATCCATGCGCTTTGCCATTGCCTTGCTGACGGTGATCTGCATCGCCTCGGTGATTGGCACCGTGCTCAAGCAGCACGAACCCGTGAACAACTATGTGAACCAGTTTGGGCCTTTTTGGGCCGAGCTGTTTTTGACGTTGAAACTCAATGCGGTGTACAGCGCATGGTGGTTTTTGCTCATCCTGGCATTTTTGGTGTTGAGCACCTCGCTGTGTATTGCGCGTCACACACCAAAATATCTGGCTGATCTGCGCAACTACAAAGAAAACATCCGGGTGCAAAACCTGCAGGCTTTTCACCACAAGGCCCAAGCCGATGTCCCAGACGAGAGCCCCGCTGCTGCGGCACAACGCATTGGAAAATTGCTGGTCAGTGGTGGCTGGAAAGTGCGCTTGCAGCAGCGCCCCCTGCCTCAAGGTGAGGGCTGGATGGTGGCAGCCAAAACGGGTGGCGCACACAAAATTGGCTACATCGCTGCGCACAGCGCCATCGTGCTGATTTGCGTGGGTGGCTTGCTCGATGGCGACCTCATCGTGCGGGCGCAAATGTGGTTTGGCAACAAAACACCCTACGCTGGGGGCGGGCTGATTTCTGAGGTCAAGCCCGAGCATTTCTTGTCTGAACGCAACCCTACCTTCCGGGGTAATTTGGTAGTGGCCGAAGGCACAGTAGCCAGCACCGCCATCTTGGCGCAATCCGATGGCGTGCTGTTGCAAGAGCTGCCCTTTGCGGTGGAATTGAAAAAATTCATCATTGAGCACTATTCCACCGGCATGCCCAAGCTGTTTGCCAGTGAAATCATCATCCACGACAAAGCTACGGGCGAAAAAACGCCTGCGCGCATCGAAGTCAACCATCCCGCCAGCTACAAAGGCATTGAGATTTACCAATCCAGTTTCGATGATGGTGGCTCGCGCCTGAAATTGCAGGCTGTGCCCATGGCTGCGGGCGTACAGCCGTTTGAGGTGCAAGGCGTGGTGGGGGGGCAAACCCAGTTGGACAACGGGTCTGGCGGCCAATCCTTGACCCTGGAGTTCACCGGTTTGCGCACGATCAACGTAGAAAATTTCAGTGACCAAGCTGGCGCATCAGGTGCTGATGTGCGCAAAGTGGACTTGCGTGCTTCGATTGATGCCCGCATGGGTGCAGGGCACAAAACCACCAGCAACAAAGAGCTGCGCAATGTAGGCCCCAGCGTGACCTACAAGCTGCGCGATGCTTCCGGCCAAGCCCGCGAATACCACAACTACATGCTGCCGGTGGATATGGGTGAAGGAGCTGGCCCGGTGTTTTTGCTGGGTGTGCGCGACACCCCCGCTGAGCCTTTCCGCTACCTGCGTATGCCTGCGGATGAGCAGGGCAGCATGGACGGATTTCTGCGCCTGCGTACGGCCTTGAACGATCCTGCGCAGCGCGAAAAAGCTGTGCGCCGCTACGTTGCCCAGGCGGTGGATGGCGAGCGCAAAGAGCTGGCCGAGCAACTGGCGCTTTCAGCCCAGCGTGCTTTGGCCCTGTTTGCCGGTGGGCGTGGTGAGGACGGGCAGTGGCGCGGTGGCTTTCAGGCGATTTCTGAATTCATGGAAGCGAATGTGCCCGAAACCGAACGTGAACGTGCCGGGGAGGTTTTGGTGCGGATTTTGAATGGCGTGTTGTTTGAGCTGGCACAGGTGTCGCGTCAACAAGCAGGCCAAGCTCCTTTGGAGCCTGGTGACTTCACTCAGGGCTTCATGACCCAGGCCGTGTTCGCCTTGAGCGATGTGCAGCACTACCCGGCCCCCATGGCGTTTGAGCTGAAAGATTTTGAACAGGTGCAAGCCAGCGTGTTCCAGGTGGCTCGTGCCCCCGGGAAAAATGTGGTTTATCTGGGGTGTGTGCTGTTGATCATTGGTATTTTTGCCATGCTCTACATCCGTGATCGACGCATTTGGGTCTGGTTGGCGCCCACTTCGTCTGTTGCTCCCGAAAGTGCGCAGGCCAGCACGGGTGCAGGCCCTGTCCATGCCACCATGGCCTTGTCCACCAACCGCAAGACCCTGGATGGCGACAGAGAATTCGTCCAGCTCAGTCAAAAACTCATTGGCGCACAGCCGCCCGGAGCCTCCACATGAACACTGCGACCACGACTTTGACCCTGCACGAAGGCTATTTCGCCCGGCGCAATTGGTTTGATTGGCTGTTTGCCGCCTTGGCGGTGGTCGGGGGCCTGTATGCGCTGCAGCGCTATGGTGCTTACATGGATGGGTATGAAAAGGGCATTTTGCTCGGCTCCATTCCCAGTGCTATTTGGCTAGGGTGGTTTTGGCGTCCGCTTGGGCGCTTGATGCTGGTGGTGGCAGCGCTGTCGCTGCTGGCCTTGGCGCTGTACCAAGATGGTGAGGCGGGCAATCTCGCGCGCTCAGAGACCGTGTTTGGCTTGAAGTATTTCCTCTCCAGCCAATCTGCCATCTTGTGGATGAGCATGATCTTTTTCATGAGCACGGCGTTTTACTGGATAGGCATGTTCAGCCCCGGTGGTCAGGGCCAGGGCACAGGGTCGGTGATGACCCTGGTGGGTTCGCGCCTGGCCTGGGTGGCGGTGGTGCTGGCCTTGGTGGGTACCATGGTGCGCTGGTACGAGAGCTACCTCATCGGCCCCGACGTGGGCCACATTCCAGTGAGCAACCTGTACGAAGTGTTCGTCATGTTCTGCTGGATGACGGCTTTGTTCTACCTGTACTACGAGCAGCACTACGGCACGCGTGCCCTGGGTGCGTTCGTCATGCTGGTGGTGAGTGCGGCCGTGGGCTTTTTGCTGTGGTACACCGTGGTGCGCGAGGCGCATGAAATCCAGCCGCTGGTGCCGGCACTGAAAAGCTGGTGGATGAAGCTGCACGTGCCGGCCAACTTCATCGGCTACGGCACCTTTGCTCTGGCAGCGATGGTGGCCTTTGCCTACCTGATCAAACAACAAGCCAGTGAAACGCGCTGGTACAAGTTGGCCCCGCTGTGGCTGCTGGGCATGGTGCTGTGTTTTGAGCCGCTGGTGTTCCGCCAAAAAGGCGTGGAAGGCGGCAGTGCTTACTGGATGGTGTATTTCGGCATTTCCGCGCTGGCGGTGGGTGGCATTTTGATGGCGCGCAAGCGCATTGCCGCCCAGCTGCCGGGCCTGGAGGTGCTGGACGACGTGATGTACAAATCCATCGCCGTCGGCTTTGCCTTTTTCACCATTGCCACTGTGCTGGGTGCGCTGTGGGCCGCCGAGGCCTGGGGTGGTTACTGGAGCTGGGACCCGAAAGAAACCTGGGCTTTGATCGTCTGGCTGAACTATGCCGCCTGGTTGCATATGCGCTTGGTCAAGGGGCTGCGTGGCACGGTGTCGGCGTGGTGGGCCCTGGTGGGCCTGGTGGTCACCACCTTTGCGTTCCTGGGGGTGAATATGTTCTTGTCGGGCTTGCACAGCTACGGCACGCTGTAAACCGTTTTTTCTCAAGAATGAATGGTCAAAATGGCCTCTAGCCCTTGCTGGATAAGCGCGAGCAGCTCCTGAAAAAAGAGCATTTCAGGCGGCTCAAGAGGCTGGTGTCGAAGTGTGCGGCGCGTGAACTGGGGCCCAGTGCAGCAGCGTTTGCTGTAGCTGGGCGGTAGAGACCGGCTTGTGCAGCAGCACCGCATCGGCAGATTGGGCATCGCGCAGGCGTTGGGGCGAGGTGTCGCCGGTCATGATGATGGCTGGTAGCGCGCGGCCGAGCTGGGCTTGTAGCGCTTGCAGTACCTGCTTGCCGGTTTCTTCGTGGCGCAAGCGAAAGTCGGTAATCACTACATCGGGTGCGGGCATGTGCGCCAGGGCGGCGAGCGCGCTGGTGCTGCTGTCCACGCACAGACACTGGCAGCCCCAGCTGCTTAGCAAGGCCTCCATGCCCTGGCGCACAGCCGCATCGTCATCTACCACTAGCAGGCGCAGCCCATGCAGGCGCCGGGTGGGGATGGTTGCCAGGCTGGGGCCCTCGTCCGGCAAGGCCTGGTGCCAGGGCGGCAGGTACAGGCGAAACACTGAACCTCGTGCGGGGCGTGAGCGCACTTGCACCTCGGTGTGCATGGTGTCTGCCAAGCGCTGCACGATGGCCAGGCCCAGGCCCAGGCCTTTGCGCCGGTCGCGCTCTGGGTTCGCCAGCTGGTGAAATTCGTTAAAAATCTCTTGCAGATGTTCGGCAGCAATGCCGCAGCCGGTATCCCACACCTCCAGTGCCAGGCGGTCACCGCGCTTGCGGCAGGCAATGAGCACGCCGCCGCTGTCGGTGTAGCGCAGGGCGTTGGCAATCAAGTTGCGCATCACCAGGCCTGTGAGGGCTTTGTCGGCATAAGCGGCGGCGCTGGTCTCACGCGTGCGGTACACCAAGTTGCTGGCATCGGCCTGGGGGCCAAATTCTTGTTCCAGCATACTGAGCAGCGTTTGCACACCAAAGGGCGCAGCACGGGCGTGAACCACCCCGGCTTCCAGGCGGGAGTAGTCCAGCAGGGTGCCCAGCATCTCTGCTGCGGCCGCTGAGGCGGTGCGTGCGTGCCCCAGTACTTCAGCCTGCTGTGGGCCCAGGGGGCTGCGCGCCAGGGTATCGAGGAACAGGCCCAGGGCGTGCAGGGGTTGGCGCAGGTCGTGGCTGGCTGCGGCAAGAAAGCGCGATTTCGCCTGGTTGGCTTGTTCCGCTTGCGCTTGGGCCTGGATGGCGCGCGCTGACTCGGCACGCAGTTCTGCTACCAGGCGCTCGTTGTCAAACTTCAGCTCAATGCTTTGGCGTGCCGCTTGTGCCAAGTTGCGTGCATGGTGGGCCGTGAGCAGAAAATACACAGCCACCAGCGTGCAGCCGGGCAGCGTGACGGGCCCTCCCACCAGCGCCAGCGCTACCAGTACGCTGCCCATGGTGCAGGAGAGGTAAGTGAGATAGGCGCTGAACAGTGGTGCTCCCAGGCCCAGGGCGCCCGCGCTGACGGTGCTGAGAATGCCGATGGCGTACACCACGCCCTCATGGTCGCTACCGTGGCGCAGTGCCACCATGCCCAGCGATCCCCAGGTCAGGCCCATGGCCACCATGCACGCCATGAGCCGCCAGGCATTCGCCGCCGCATTGCTGCCAGGCAGGGGGATGGGGCGCAGCCAGGCATAGACGCCCGCCACGGTCAGCGTGTGGGCGGCCAGCCACCACAGCATGGGTGCCAGAGGCAGTACCAGGGCCATGATCCAGACCGTGCCCAGCGCGCTGATGTACGACGCTACCAGCGTGGCGGGAAAGCTGCGGCGCAGCAGCCCGACCTGTTCTGCCAGCACGGCATCGCGCTCCCAGCGCAGCGCATGGACGATATCGCGCCACGTGCCCCAGATGCGTGGTGGCGTTTGCGATGGGGGTGCCACGTCAGGCGGCTTGGACATTCAGAGGAGGGCTCCAGGGCGTATCGACCAGTCCGAGGCGTTGTGCTGCCAGCAGAGCACTGCTGCGGCTGTTGACGCCCAGTTGCGCAAAGATGGCTGCCACATGCACGCGCACCGTGTTTTCACTCAGCCCTAAATCACGTGCAATCACTTTGTTGGGTTTGCCTGCACACAGCAGTTGCAGCACATCGCGTTGTCGGGCGGTAAGGGCTGGGGCGCCGACCGGGGGGCTGGGTGGCAACGCCGAGCTGAGATGATTGTCTGGAAAGCAAGGTTGGCCCTGCAGGGCCAGTGTGATGGCATCCCAAATGTCGGTACTGCTGGCGCATTTGGGTAAGAAGCCATCGGCGCCACGTGCGCGGGCTTCGCGCACGGCATCCGGGGCAACGCTGGCAGAGACCACCACCACGCGTGCATGTAAAAAGTTTTGGCGCAGCAGGCGCATGCCGTCCAGGCCATTCATGCCTGGCATTTGAATGTCCAGCAAGACCAGATCGATGGGCGGCTGCACCGCAGGTGCCAGGGCACAGGCTTGGGCAATAGAGCCTGCTTCGGTGATATGGGCCACCTGTGGGTGGTCTTGCACGATCAGTCGCAGACCGGTACGAAACAGGGTGTGGTCATCCACCAAGAGCAAATGTGCGGCGGGGGGAGCGCAGACGGCAGACATGGCCCCGAGTATTGCCCAAGCGGGTGGGACTGCGCACTAATGCATTTGGGCGATGGACGCCGAACAGTCTCGTTTCTAGACTCCTGCGCAATGTTCTCTACAGCGTCTCGCCTGCTATGTCCATGTTTTTTTCTCTGCGTTCTTCTTCGGTGGCCAACGAAGGTGTGGTGATGGATGGGCTGCCATCTAGCCTTTCCTTGGCAGGATGGAACACACCTTGGCATTCGGTGGGGGCGTTGCCTGTTTCCCGAGAGGCATCGGGGCTGGGGGGCTGCAGTGTGGCGCAATTGCTGGCGGCAAGTGCCCAGACCATGGCGGATTGTGCAGGGATCGTGATGGAGGCGCTCGATTCCCGGGTAGGTAATTGGCAGTACTCCCTGGACGATGGAGTGAGCTGGCGTACCGTGCGCACAGACATTTTGCACAGCGGACAGCAACGTGGGTTGGTGCTGGCTTTGTCAGCGCGCTTACGGGTGTTGCCCTACGGCGGCAGTGCCCACAAAAAGGCACGCATGGTGTGGCACGCAGTGCGGGCGATACAAGCGCGCCATAGTGGCTGTTACTGCCCGTATGTAGCCCAAGGACGCGATGGGGCAGGGCCCAGCGTGGCGTTGGAGTTGGGACTGGCCTATATCAATGGCACGCCTGCTTCGCAGCGCTTGCCGCGTCAGCGCAACAAGCGTGCCTTGGCGGCGTTGCGCCGTGCCCAGACGTACGGTGACGCTGGGCAAGCTGCAGCATAGTTTTGCTATTGAAAAAATAGCTGCTTGCGCTTGTCTATTAAGGCTTAGAGGCTTTTTTTATAAGATTTTGATGTTGGCGTGGTGGGCTGCATCTTCCAGGGGGATGCAGCCCAGTGTGCTTACCCGTTGGCAGCTTGCAAGCCTGGCCGTACCTGGCGCAGTACGGGGTCAATGTGTGCGCTGGGGACTTGGTAGGCACGCTCGTCCATCAGGTCGATACCGCACGCCAAGTATTCGATCCATGACAAAAATTCTTCCACTGCCACGCCCATGATGGGGGCACCGTGTTGCGGCACGATCATCGCAATGTCCAGTTGGCGAGCCATGCGTACCCACAGGCGCAACACTTTGTTGGACACCATATAGCGTCGGTGAAAGCCTTCCATGCGCGGAATGTGGGGTTGCAAATCGGTCACTGGTACGCGTGCTTCTGGCCCGGTGGTCATCGAGGCCCCCAGATCCCCTGTGAAGAGAATGCGGCTGACCGGGTCGTAGAAGTGAAAATTGCCTTCCGAGTGCATGAAGTGTGCAGGCGCCAGCATCAGGTTGTGGCGCCCCAATGGCAGGTGCGCTCCGGCATCAGGCACGGCAATGATGCGGTTTTCTGTTTTGCCAACTTTCGTGAAGTGGGGCACAAAACGCTCCCAGATGCGCGAAATCACGAGCGTGGCATCGGTACTGGTGAGCCAACGATCCAGCGATGCAATGATGTCTGGATCGGCATGTGAAGCCAGTACGTAAGAGAGCTTTTGCGGTGGAAAGAATCGCCGCATCCCCATGAAAAGCTCGTTGAAAGCCAGGTTGCCACCTGGATCAAGTACCGCACCCGTATCGTCATCAACGATCAAGAACTGGTTGGCCTGGATGGCCTGCCCATCTTCCTCGATCAAGTCGGTGAACATCAGGCAGGCATGGTTTTGGTCTCGGTACAGCTCTATCGGTGCCATAGTTATATTGCAATATGGTGAAAACCCTTAAATATAAGGTGGATATCCAGGGGGCTCCTGGATAGCCGTCCGTTTTCAGGGTTCTTTTCCTTTGCGCAGTAGGCACCGCAGCGGGGGTCAGGTGGGCAGGATGTCGTGGCTGAATGTGTCAGCAGCCGTTTCACGTCGGCGTACCAACTGAGCTTGTGCACCTTGCACCAGAACTTCTGCAGCCCGTCCACGGGTGTTGTAGTTGCTGGCCATGGAGGCGCAGTAGGCACCTGTGGAGAGCACGGCAAGCAAATCGCCCGGCTGTACGGCCAGCGTACGCTCACGCCCGAGCCAATCACCGCTTTCGCAGATGGGGCCGACCACGTCGTAGCAGGTGCTGGGTTGTTCGCTGCGCACGTGCAGCGGGACGATGCCATGGTAGGCCTCGTACATCGCGGGGCGGGGCAGATCGTTCATGGCTGCATCGACGATGCAGAAGTTTTTTTGCTCACCAGGCTTGAGGTAGAGCACTTCGGTGAGACAGACCCCCGCGTTACCCACCAGCGAGCGTCCAGGTTCGATCATGATGGTGCGATCACCGTAACCACGTGCATCGAGCTTCGCCAGAAGTGCCGCCCACAAGGCGTCGGCGGCTGGTGGCTCTTCGTCTCGGTAGGTAATTCCCAGGCCACCGCCAAAGTCCAAATGGGCGATTGGAATACCTGCTGCTTCAATGCTTTGCACCAGATCGAGCACACGATCTACAGCATCCAGGTAGGGCGAGACTTCCGTGATTTGCGAGCCAATATGGCAATCAATGCCCACAACGCGCAGGCCAGGCAGGCTCGCTGCTCGTTGGTAGGTGGCCACGGTGCGCTCGTGGGCTACGCCAAACTTGTTGCCTTTGAGGCCTGTCGAAATGTAGGGGTGGGTTTTAGGGTCCACATTGGGGTTGACGCGGATGCTCACGGGTGCGCGCAGCCCCATGCTCAAGGCAACTTCGTTGAGCACTTCCAGCTCGGCTTCACTTTCCACATTGAAGCAGCCAATGCCGACATCCAGCGCCTGGCGCATTTCTGCGCGGGTTTTGCCGACGCCGGAAAAAATCACTTTCCCTGGGTCGCCACCGGCTGCGAGTACACGTGCTAGCTCGCCACCAGAGACGATGTCAAAGCCACACCCCGCGCGAGCAAACAGCTGCAAGATGGCCAGCGATGAGTTGGCCTTCATGGCAAAGCAAATTTGCACTTTGCGCCCAGCAAAACCACGTTGGTAGGCTGCCAGTGCGTCAAGCATGGTGTTTTGCGAATAGACGTATAGCGGTGTGCCATGGGTGCGGGCCAAATCGGCCAGGGCAACATCTTCGATGTACAGGTCTGCGCCTCGATAGGCAATATGCGGGTGGCCGGGCAGGGCTGGAATGCTCATGGTGTGGAGGTGGTGGTGGGAGAAGAAACAGGGGAGGAGGCTGGCTGTGCGACAGCTGTGGTGTCCGGCGCACTGGGCCTCAGTGACTGCGGTAGGGTCGCGCGTCCTTGTGCGGCAGACTCAGTAGGGAGGTACAAGGGGCCTCGTTGTCCGCAGGCACTAAGGGTCGCGACGGCCGTAACAACGGCTGCGCCTAGAATGGGAGTCACTCTCAACATGCATAAATTGTATGACTGACCTTGAGTTTATGAATGAAGCTGAGCAATTGTTGTGCACTGTGGAGCGATTGTGTGACCAGTGGAACGATTGCACCGATGTGGATGTCGATGTGCAGCGTATTGGCGCTGTGCTGACGTTGGTGTTTCCTAACCGTACCCAGATCGTGGTGAATTTGCAAAAACCACTGCATGAAGTGTGGTTGGCCACGCGTGCGGGCGGTTTTCACTACCGCTGGACGCAGGGGCAGTGGTGCGATACGCGGCAGGGCGCGAATTTTTGGTCGCAGCTGCAGCACTGCGCCAATGCCCAGGCGGGCATGGTGCTGCCAATGCGAGAGTGCTAGTGAGTGGGTGCCGCGCTCAATCCGACAGGAATGGAGCGCGGACCAGTTATCAGTTGCGGAACAAGTCGAGGATGCGGCTGCGTTCCTCGGGTGCTGGTGGCGCAACGTCAGCAGGCGTGCCTGTCATAGGCGCAGTGCCTGTGTTGTCGAGTCCCAAGCTGGGCACGCCGCTGTTGCGTGCGTATTCTTCGTAGAACCATTCCCCACCAAGGTTGACAACACCGGGAGGGGCCTGTGATTCGACCACAGGTACACCCTTGAGTGCTTGTTCCATGTAGCTGATCCAGATCGGTAAGCTCAAGCCACCACCGGTTTCGCGACTGCCGAGGTTGCGCGGTTGGTCGTAGCCAATCCAACTGACAGCAGCTAAATGGGGTTGAAAGCCAGCAAACCATGCATCCACTTGGTCATTAGTGGTACCTGTTTTGCCATAAAGATCAGGACGTTTCAGCGTTGCTTGAGCACGTGCTGCAGTGCCTGAACGGGTGACTTCTTGCAGCAGGCTTTGCATGATGAAGGCGTTGCGTGCATCAATAGCGCGGGCCTGTTCAGTCGGCGGGGGCGGGGTAAATTCAGACAGTGTTTTACCTTTGTGGTCGGTCACGCGGGTGATCAACCACGGATCGATGCGGTAGCCACCATTGGCAAAAACAGCGTAGGCCGACACCATTTGCATGGGGGTGACTGAGCCTGCGCCGAGCGCCATCGTCAGGTAGGGTGGGTGCTTTTCTGCATCAAAGCCAAACCGAGCTACCCAAGCCTGTGCATTTTTTGTACCCACGGCCTGTAGTACGCGGATCGAGACCATATTTTTTGACTTGGCCAGGCCTGTGCGTAGCGTCATGGGGCCGTCGTATTTGCCGTCGTAATTTTTGGGCTCCCAAGCTTGACCACCTGTTGTTCCCGCGTCAAAAAACAACGGCGCATCGTTGACCACCGTGGCCGGAGTAAAGCCTTTTTCGAGTGCCGCGGAATAGATGAACGGCTTGAAGCTGGAGCCTGGCTGGCGCCAGGCCTGAGTGACGTGGTTGAATTTGTTTTTGTCGAAATCAAAGCCACCTACAAGTGCATGGATTGCTCCATTGCGTGGATCCAAGGCGACGAATGCACCCTCTACCTGGGGCAGTTGGGTGATTTCCCAGGTGTTTTTGGGGGTCTTGGCTACGCGAATGACCGCACCACGTCGGATCTTGATGTTGGGTGGTGCCTTATCGCTCAAGCCAGACTGTGCAGGCTTGAGTCCTTCGCCAGTGATTTCGAGAACATCACCATCTCCGCGGGAAGCAACAATTTTTCGGGCGTTCGCCTCTAGCACGACCGCAGCGAGCAGGTCGCCGTTGTCGGGGTGACTGGCGAGGGCGTCATCAATGGCATCTTCCATTTCCTCTGCAGCTAAAGGCAGTGTGACAAACCTTTCTGGGCCGCGGTAATGTTGGCGCTTTTCGTAGTCCATGATGCCTCGGCGCAGGGCCTTGTAGGCTGCCTCTTGTTCGCTCGCTCGCAGTGTGGTGTACACGTTCAGGCCACGCGTGTAGGCATCGTTGCCATATTGGGCAAACACCAGCTGACGGGCCATTTCTGCAACGTACTCAGCATGTACTTGGCTGTTGTGGCTATTGGGGCGGATTTTGAGTTGCTCTTGCTTGGCCGCTTCAGCCTGCTCTTCCGTAATGAAGCCATTACTTTCCATGCGCTCGATGATGTAGAGCTGGCGTACGCGTGCCCTTTTGGGGTTGTTGATGGGGTTGTACGCCGATGGGGCCTTGGGCAGGCCTGCCAACATGGCCGCTTCAGCAATTGAAATAGATTGCAAAGGTTTCCCGAAATAAGCTTCAGAAGCAGCCGCAAAACCATAAGCACGGTTGCCTAAAAAAATCTGATTCATGTAGATTTCTAAAATCTGATTTTTTGTCAGCAAGTGTTCCAATTTGAAAGTAAGTAATATTTCGTAAATTTTTCGCGTGAATGTTTTTTCTGACGATAAATATACGTTGCGGGCCACTTGCATTGTGATGGTTGAGGCACCCTGGCTTTTGGCTTTGCCTACATTCGCCAAGCCAGCACGTAGCAGCCCCTTGTAGTCCACGCCACCATGCTCAAAAAAGCGCGCGTCTTCGATTGCCAACACGGCGTCGATCATGACCTGAGGGATGGCATCTATGGGTGTGAGCGTGCGCCGTTCTTCGCCAAATTCGCCCAGCAGCGCGCCTTCGCTGGAATACACGCGCATAGGTAGCTTGGGGCGGTAGTCCGCAAGATCAGAGACATCGGGCAAGTTGGGGTAGGCCATTGCCAGTGCCACAGCCACCGTCAGGGCAAGCGCCAAGGCGCCCGCAATGGCCAAGCCGACCAACACTGCCAAGCCTTTGCCTAGCCAGTGCAGCCACCGTACCGAAGGAGCGCGCACAGATGGAGGGGGATTTTTTTCAGGCGCGTGCGAGGAAGACATACGGCAGTGCAGAAAAAGGGACAGGCATTATAGAAATGCCATTTTGAAATGGTGGGGGTAAGGCGCAATAAACCAACTTGGCGCTACTTGGTGCGTCTGCTTTTGGCAACGTGAGAGCCGGCGTTGCTGTCTGGATCTCTTTGCCGTGCCTCTGCCATGCTGCTAGGATTCACGCGAAGTATTAAGTTTCACTGCGGTTTTGCGCATATCACGGAGGGTCCATCTTGATCTCACTGGAGTCATTGTTCAGTCGCCAACCTGCGCCATTGCTGGGGATCGACATCAGCTCCTCGAGCGTCAAGCTGGTCGAGCTCGGGCGCGACAAAGCCGGGGCGTTAGTGCTTGAGCGCTGCGCGATTGAGCCTCTGGAGCGAGGCTGGATTACCGACGGCAACATCGAAAAATTTGATGAAGTGGCTGAGGCTTTGCGTCGCTTGGTGAAAAAAAGTGGAACTCGTACCAAGAACGTTGCACTTGCACTGCCTCCTTCTGCCGTCATTACGAAACGCATTTCCTTGCCCGGCGGCATGAGCGACCAGGAGCTGGAAGTGCAAGTCGAGTCTGAAGCGAACCAGTACATCCCTTTCTCTTTGGAGGAAGTGAGCTTGGATTTTTGCGTCATCGGACCCAACAAAAATTCCCCAGGCGACGTGGATGTACTGATAGCTGCTTCGCGACGCGAGAAAGTGCAAGACCGTGAGGGCTTGGCAGAGGCTGCTGGATTGAAAGCAGTGATTGTGGACATTGAGTCCAATGCAGCGCGCCTCGCTGCTGGGCGCGTGATCGAAGCGCTGCCCAACCAAGGCAAAGATGCTGTGGTTGCGCTGTTTGAAATTGGCGCATTGACTACCAGCATGCAGGTGATGCGCAACGATGAAGTCTTGTACGACCGCGACCAGGCTTTTGGTGGCTCTCAGTTGACGCAATTGATCGTGCGACAGTACGGCTTTTCTGCAGAAGAGGCTGAAGCTAAAAAGCGCAATGGCGAGTTGCCTGAAGACTACGCATCGACCGTTTTGCGTCCTTTTGTCGAGAGTACTGCACAGGAAATTGGGCGAGCTTTGCAGTTCTTTTTTACCAGCACTCCTTACAACCGGGTCGATCACATTTTGTTGGCAGGCGGATCAGCGCCATTGCCTGGCTTGAACGAGGCTGTCACGCAACATACGGGTTTTGCCAGCATTACCGTCAATCCTTTTGATGGTATGGAAATTGGTAACGGGGTTCGTTTAAAGAAAATGGTGCGAGAGGCACCGTCTTACCTCACTTCGTGCGGTTTGGCCATGCGGAGGTTTCTGCAGTGATACTCATCAACCTCTTGCCGCATCGTGAGGCGGCACGTAAGCGACGCAGGGAAATGTTCCAGGCGACCATGTTCGCCTCTTTTTTGGTTGGGGTGTTGATTGCAGGAGGCATCTACACCTGGTTTCAATCAATGATTGAGCAGCAACGCGAGCGCAATGGTTACCTTACCAGTGAAATAAAAGTGCTGGAAGGCCAGATTAAGGAAATTGCTTCGATTGAAGACGAAATTACGGCTTTGCGTGCACGGCAAAAAGCGGTTGAAGACTTGCAGTCTGATCGTAATCTTCCTGTGCATATGCTCAATGAGCTGATTCATCAATTGCCTGACGGTGTGTATATCACTACCCTCAAGCAAACTGATCAAACCGTTCAACTGCAGGGTATGGCGCAATCTAACGAACGGGTTTCTGAGTTGTTGCGTAATTTGGCAGATAACACGCCATGGATCTCGAAGCCTGAGTTGGTTGAGGTGGTTGCTGCCAATGTGGCCTTGAGCCCACGTGACCAACGTCGTGTGGCGTCATTTAATTTGCGTTTTCGCTTGATGCGTTCGAGCGAAGTACAAAAAGCGGCAGAGGCCAGCGCTGGCACTTCGGCCAGCAAGTGAGGGTGGCGGTTTATGGCAAAAAAAATCAAAACCCCTTCGATTGATTTTGTTGCATTGCAACAAGATTTGCAAAAGCAATTTACTGATCTGGATCCTAAGGATCCATCACTTTGGCCGGTTATTCCGCGTGTTTTGCTGTGTGTCATGATTGCCGCGGGAACTGCTGTGGCCGCATGGTTTGCCTTCCTGTCTGACTACGAGGCTGAGCTAGAAACTGAGCGTGCTAACGAAGTGACGTTGCGTGCTGATTACGAAAAAAAACTACTCAAAGCTGTCAGTTTGGATCTCCTGAAGAAACAACGTGAGCAAATTCAGCAATATGTGATTCAGTTGGAAAAGCAGTTGCCCAGCAAGGCTGAAATGGCAGCGCTCCTTTCTGACATTAACCAAGCAGGTCTAGGACGCAGCTTGCAATTTGAATTGTTTCGCCCAGGTCAGATTGTTGTGCGCGATTATTATGCAGAGCTACCAATTTCTGTGCGTGTCACAGGGAAGTATCACGACATTGGTGCATTTGCCTCAGATGTTGCGCATTTGTCGCGCATTGTGACCCTGAATAATTTATCTTTGACGCCCGTCAGCAAGGATGCTAATGGCACTCTTGCGTTAGACACGACGGCACGTACCTTCCGTTATTTGGATCCAGAAGAAATCCAGGCGCAGCGTAAAGCTACGGAAGGGAAGAAAAAATGAGCCGTTTTTTGAAAGTGGGAGCTACCTTGGCTATGGCTGCACTTTTGGCTGCTTGTGGATCCAGCGACCAAGAAGAGTTGCAGCAATGGATGGCCAGCCAGCGGGCGAATACCAAGCCGCGAGTTACACCGTTGACTGCGCCTAAAGATTTCACTCCTCAGGCTTATCTGGGGGAGGGAGAGTACGATCCTTTTAGTCCAGGCAAGCTCACGCAGGCCTTGCGTCGGGACTCCAACCAAACGGCCTCGAATGCGGCATTGATTGCGCCTGAGCTGGCTAGGCGTAAGGAAGAATTGGAGAGTGTGCCTTTGGATACCATGCGAATGGTCGGCTATCTCGATAAAGCCAGTGGTCCCAGTGCGTTGCTACGAGTCAATAACCTGATTTACCCCGTAAAAATTGGCAATTACCTGGGTATGAATTACGGAAAAATCGTCAAAATTACCGAGACAGCAATAGAGTTGCGCGAAATCGTGCAAGACAGTTCGGGAGACTGGATGGAGCGCCGAGCAACGCTTGATCTGGTGCAAGAGGCACAACCATGATGAAGTTCACTACGCAAATTTTCAAACGCAGCGCGTTGACGTTGGGCCTGTTGCTGGCTAGCAGTCTGCCCTCGCTCAGCTGGGCACAAAACGCCATTCAGTCCGTGACTGGGATGTTGCAAGGCGGTTCGGAGGTTATCAAGATTGACTTGGCGGAGCCGTTGGCTGCTGTGCCTACCGGTTTTGCCATCCAAGCTCCTGCACGAATTGCTTTGGATATTCCTGGGGCAACCAATGCCGTGGGGCGCTCCCTGGTCGAAGTCAATCAAGGCAACTTGAAGTCTGTCAATATCGTTGAGGCTGGAGAGCGTGCACGTTTGGTCTTGAACTTGAAACAAGCCACCACTTATCAGGCCCAGTTACAAGGGCGCTCATTGTTGGTGATTTTGGAGCCTGTGGCGACGGTGTCGGTTGCTTCTGCGCAGCAACCGTTGGTACATTTTGCAGATTCTGGAAATGCCGAGACTTTGCCTTTGCGCGATGTGGATTTCCGCCGTTCCCCAGACGGTGCTGGCCGTGTCGTCGTGACTTTGCCCAACAACCAGGTAGGCGTCGACTTGCGCCAAGAAGGCAAGGGTTTGGTTGTGGAGTTTTTGCGTTCTTCATTGCCAGAAGGACTGCGCCGCAAGCTGGATGTTGTTGACTTTGGTACGCCCGTGCAAACAGTGACTACTACGCAGCATGGCGAGCATGTGCGGATGCGCATTGAGTCTGCTGGGGATTGGGAGCATAACGCTTATCAAAGTGACACACAGTTTGTCGTGGAAGTGCGGCAAAAGAAAGTTGATACCAGCAAGCTGACCCAAGGGCCGGGATTTACGGGGGAGAAACTCTCGCTGAACTTCCAAAACATCGAAGTGCGTTCGTTGTTGCAAGTGATTGCCGATTTCACCAACTTCAATATCGTCACTTCTGACACCGTGACGGGTGCTCTCACGCTGCGCTTGAAAGATGTTCCATGGGATCAAGCGCTGCAAATCGTCATGGATTCCAAAGGTTTGGGAATGCGCAAGACCGGATCGGTGTTGTGGATTGCACCCAAAGACGAGATTGACGAGCGTCAGAAAAAAGATTTTGAAGCTGCGCAAGCTATTCAAAAGCTGGAGCCTTTGAAAACCGAAGCCTACCAGTTGAACTATGCCAAAGCCACAGACTTGCAAGTGCATTTGACAGGCAGCGGTACCACCAGCTCAGGCACGAGTGCCGGTAGTAACAAGGCTCGGTTTTTGACTGAGCGTGGTTCAGTCATTGCCGAGCCCCGCACCAACCAATTGTTTGTTACCGATACCCCGGCCAAGCTGGAGGAATTGCGTGCGCTGATTACCAAATTGGATATTCCGATTCGGCAGGTGCTGATTGAAGCGCGTATTGTGGAGGCACGTGAAACCTTTGGCCGCTCTCTCGGTGTGCGTTTGGGTGCGACTGATTTGCGTGCCAACCGGGGGGGCGATGGTGGTTATGCCTTGGGCAATGGTGGCAACCGCGTGGCTTGGGGTACCGACTACGGTAATGCCCTGAACTCCAGTGGCCAAGGCGGCCCGGCCAATCTTCAGGGTAACTTTGTTAATTTGCCCGCCATTCTTTCCAGTGTGCCAACGGTGGGTTCGTTTGCCCTGTCGATATTCAACTCTTCAGCCAATCGATTCCTGACTTTAGAGCTTTCCGCGATGGAGGCCGATGGTAAGGGTAAGGTGATTTCCAGCCCGCGTTTGGTGACTGCTGATCAGACGAAGGCTTTGATTGAGCAAGGTAACGAATTTCCTACCCAGGCTTTTGAAAATAATACCTACAAAATCTTGTGGAAAAAAGCAGTATTGAAGCTGGAGGTGACGCCGCAAATCACTCCAGAGGGTAATATCATTATGGATTTGGATGTGACCCGCGATAACCGGGGTGACATTACCCCATGGGGTATCTCGGTGAACACCCGCCACATCCAAACCCAGGTGCTCGTAGAAAATGGCGGTACAGTAGCCATTGGTGGGGTTTTTGAAATGGAAGAAACCAATACAGAAAATAAAATTCCTGTGTTGGGCGATGTTCCGGTGTTGGGTAATCTTTTCAAGAGCCAAACCAAAGAATCTGAAAAGCGTGAGTTGTTGATTTTTGTGACGCCTAAAGTGATTACCGATCGCGTCGCTGCAAATTAATTTAAAATAAGAGTACTTTTTGCTTGAGGTAATGATGAAAAAAATTGCAACAACCTTGGCGGTCGTGAGTGCGGCTGCGTTGATGACGGCCTGCGGTGGTGGCGGCGGAAGTTCAGGTGCCGTATCTGCTGAATACCAAATTACTTTGCAGGCGGATAAAGTTAAATTGCCTGTGAACGTTGCAAATGTGTATCCAGGGATTAGTGTTTATAGCCCTTTCACCACGGTTTTGCATGTGAATGCAACGGTGGGTGGGGCGCCTATTCCAAATATGGATGAAAATACGTTTGCCTGTAATATTTCTTCTGGCTTGAAGGTTGGTGCTCTTTATTATCTTGATGGTAAAGATGAGCACATGGTCGAAATCGATGATGGTGCGGGTGGGAAAATTAAGGTTCCTGGTGCTTATCGCAACATTACGTTAGGTGCGAATGCCGGTGGCAACTCTTTCCATTTCCACTCGGGTGATGAGGCTGGTGCCGCGCGCATTACCTGCTCCGTGATGGATCCGCGCGATGGCATGCAGAAATCTGCTTCGGTCGATATTGAAGTAGGCAGCGGTGGCGGTACATCTGTGAAACGCCCTGCCAACATTGCCATTAACTCCAACTATCCAGGCGTGCTCGGCACGCATGACAACGTCGTTGGCATGAAAAATCAAAGCGCTGTGGTGGTGCAAATGATTGACGATGCCAACCAGCCCGTTCCAAGTACCGGCCCGGCCAATTTGCAGGTCAGCATTCGCTCGATTGAAGGCGGTGCCACCGGTGCGCGTTTGGTGTCGGGCAGCCAATCAGGTAGCACCTTGCATTTGAAGACCGAAGCAGGCGGTACCGCCCAGTTCTCGGTCATCAGTGGCAACAACACCGGTATGGTGGTGCTCGATTTCGCAACGGACCGTGCCGACAACAACGTGGAAAACGGCATTGCCGACCTGATCTCCTCCAACGACAAGGTGTATGTGCTGGAGGGCACGACCTATCTCCTCAATACACAAGCGTTTGTTGATTTGGGCGAGCTAACCACCGGTATTCCGTTCAATTACCAAATGGTGGCCACCAATGGCCTGCCACCCTACAAGTGGACAGTCACAGGCTTGCCCAAGGGCTTGAGCATGAGCAGCGATGGCCTGATCACCGGCACGGTTGCAGATGATGCCCCTGAGCGCACCTATACGGCGACGGCAGTCGTGGGTGATCGCACCACGGAACGTCGTAACGTACAGCTCACCATGAAGGTCGTGCGTGGCGTGAAACCGGAAGACTTCTTCATCACCAACTGCCCGAACAATGGTGTGAATGTGGCGTGCCGTTTGCCTGCGGCATTGGTAGGCGATTTCTATACCTATGCTTTCTCTGCCAGTGTTACGGGCGTGACCTGGGAATTCAGTGAGTTGCCCGATTGGCTGAAAAAAGGTACCACCGGTGCAAATGGCTATATTGCCGGCAAACCGGAAGAATGCACGACGGACGAATTCTTGGTCACGGCCAAGAAGGGTGCTTCTTCGGTGACACGCAAGGCCAGCATTACCATCACAGGGACTGAGGCACAGTGCGGTACCGCTCCCTGAAATAATTCACCTTTAATTTCCCCTTCATCCCCGGCCCGTCCGGGGATTTTTTTGCCCTGTTTTTATGATCGTTCTCGTTGGCATGCCGGGCTGCGGCAAATCGACCATTGGGCGCTTGCTGGCGCGCAGGTTGCAGTTGGACTTTGTCGATGCGGACCAGCGCATCGAGCAACACTTGGGATGCACGATTCGCAGCTATTTCGATAGCCATGGCGAAGAGGCATTTCGCGATGTCGAGCAAAACGTGTTGGCTGAGTTGCTGGCGGGCGGCGCGCACGGTGTGTTGGCCACGGGCGGCGGCGCGGTGTTGCGCAGTGCGAACCGCGCGCTCCTGCGCACGGCGGCGCAGGTGTTTTATTTGCGCGCTACCCCCGATGAAATTTGGCGCCGTGTGCGCCACGACACCAAGCGGCCGCTACTGCAAGTGGCCAACCCCTTGCAGCGCCTGCGCGACCTCTACGCCCAGCGCGATCCGCTGTACCGCGAAGTGGCGCACAGCGTGGTCGATGCAGGCCATGGCACGGCCCATGCCGTGGTGAACCTGATGACCATGCAGCTCGACCAGCTGCAGTGGGCCGCCACGCCCGCCGCTGGCGCCGCTACAGTAGGGGCTGCCACCGCGCCTTCTTCTGATACTCCCTAGAGCCTCTCTCAACTCCCCCATGAGCCACCTTCTTCACACCCTGGGCATTGACCTGGGCGAGCGCAGCTACCCCATTCACATTGGTACCGGCCTGCTGGGCGATGCCGCCAGCTACGCGGGTTTGCCGCGCGCCAGTGCGGCGCTGCTGGTCAGCAACACCACCGTCGCGCCCTTGTACGCCGAGCGCGTGCGCACCGCGCTGCAAGGCCAGTACGCCCAGGTGCATGAAGTGCGTCTGCCCGATGGTGAAGAGCACAAAACCTGGCCCACCCTGAACCTGATTTTTGATGCCCTGTTGCAGCACGGCTGCGATCGCAAAACCGTGCTGTTCGCCTTGGGCGGTGGTGTGGTGGGCGATATCACCGGCTTTGCTGCCGCCTGCTACATGCGTGGCGTGCCCTTTGTGCAACTGCCCACCACGCTGCTAGCGCAGGTGGACTCCTCGGTGGGCGGCAAAACCGCCATCAACCACCCGCTGGGCAAAAACATGGTCGGCGCCTTCTACCAGCCCCAGCGCGTGCTGTGCGACCTGGATGCACTCGACACTTTGGCGCCGCGCGAACTCAGCGCCGGGCTGGCCGAAGTCATCAAATACGGCCCGATTGCCGACATGGCCTTCTTTGACTGGCTGGAGCAGCATATCGACGCTCTGGTGGCGCGCGATCGCACCGCCTTGGCCCATGCGGTGCGCCGCAGTTGTGAAATCAAAGCCGCTGTGGTGGGCAGCGACGAGCGTGAAGCGGGCCTGCGCGCCATCTTGAACTTTGGCCACACTTTTGGCCACGCCATCGAAGCGGGCATGGGCTACGGCCAGTGGCTGCATGGCGAAGGCGTGGGTGCGGGCATGGTGATGGCCGCGCACCTGTCGCAGCGCCTGGGGCTGGTCGATGCTGCGTTTGTGCAGCGCCTCACCACCTTGATTGCCCGTGCGGGCTTGCCCGTGCGCGGCGCCATCCTCGACGCCCAAGACAACGCTGGCCGCTACCTGGAGCTGATGCGCGTGGACAAAAAAGCCGAAGCTGGCGAAATCCGCTTCGTCCTTATCGACGGCCCCGGCCAAGCCTGCGTGCGCGCTGCCCCCGACGCCCTGGTGCGTGAAGTGATTGACGTCTGCTGCGCTCCTTAAATAAGAGCTGCTTGCGCTTATCTCATAAGGCTTTGAGGCCGATTTGACCATCAAACCATTGCCCTGAGGCTGCCCCGATGAACACGCTTGCTGCCTACGCTTGCCACCCGGCGCACACGCGCGGGCGGCGCGTGCCGGAACCTGCGGCGCCCACCCGCACCGACTACCAGCGCGACCGCGACCGCATCGTTCACAGCACGGCGTTTCGGCGCCTGGTCTATAAAACCCAGGTCTTCCTCAACCACGAGGGCGACCTGTTTCGCACGCGCCTGACGCACTCGTTGGAAGTAGCGCAGCTCGGGCGCTCGGTGGCACGCACCTTGGGCCTGAACGAAGACCTGGTAGAAGCCATTGCCCTGGCGCACGACCTGGGCCACACACCGTTTGGCCACGCCGGGCAAGACGCGTTGAACGAATGCATGGCCGATCTGGGCGGCTTTGAACACAACCTGCAAAGTTTGCGCGTGGTCGATGCCCTGGAGGAACGCTACCCCGCGTTCGACGGCCTGAACCTGACCTTTGAAACGCGCGAAGGCATCCTCAAACACTGCTCGCGCCGCAACGCCGAGCAGCTGGAGCAGGGTGAGCCCGGCGGCGTGGCCGCGCGCTTTTTGCTGGGCCAGCAACCCAGCCTGGAAGCGCAGCTGTGCAACGTGGCCGACGCCATTGCCTACAACGCCCACGACATTGACGACGGCGTGCGCTCCGGCCTGCTCTCCATGCAGCAGCTCGCCGAGTTGGAGCTGTTCGAGGGCTACCGCCGCCAGGCCCTGGCCGAGCACCCGCACCTGGCCGCACAGCCCCGGCGCCTGCTCTACGAGGCCATTCGCCTGATGCTCAGCGCCCAGGTGTACGACCTGATCGATGCCACCCGCCAGGCCCTGGCCCAGGTCCAGCCGCGCAGCGTGGACGAAGTGCGCCAGGCGCCGCCGCTGGTGCGCTTTAGCGCGCCCATGCACGCCCAGTCGCAGGCGCTGAAAAGCTTTTTGCTGCACAAGCTCTACCGCCATCCGCAGGTGCTGCACACCTCGCAGCGCGCGCAGCAGGTGGTGCGCAGCCTGTTCGGTATCTACCGCGCCCAGCCGCACGAGATGAAACCCCAGTTCGCCGCCCGTGCCCAGGCTGCCGCCAGCGACGCCGCCCAGGCGCGCGTGGTGGCCGACTTCATTGCCGGCATGACCGACCGCTACGCCAGCCGCGAACACGCCCGCCTCACCGGCGAGCGCCTGTGGGATTGAGCCAGCCTGCCAGCCCCTAAAATTTGCCGCCCTGCCTGGCCCCGCCGTGCGCTTTACCACGCGTCACACCGCGCGTCATGTTTCGCCATGCCACGCTGCCCTTGACCCTCCTGCCGCCAAAGAAAACCCCACCATGTCCACCCCTGCACCCAGCACCATCCCTTCGGCCCCTGCAGATTTCCCGCCAGACCTTGTGATTGCCGACACCGTGCGTTGGCTCGAACGTGCCGTCATCGGCCTGAACCTGTGCCCGTTTGCCAAAGGCGTACACGTGAAAGGGCAAATCCATTACGTGGTGAGCCAGGCCAGCGATGCGCGCGCCCTGGCCGAAGAGCTGCAGCAGGAGCTGGAAGCGCTGGCAGAAATTTCGCCCGAAAAGCGCGACACCACCTTGCTCATTGCTCCCCACTGCCTGCACGACTTTCTGGACTTCAACGACTTTCTCGCCCTGGCCGATGATCTGGTCGAGGCCATGGACTTGGGTGGCATCTTGCAGGTGGCGGCTTTCCATCCGCAGTTCCAGTTCGATGGCACCGAGCTTGATGACGTGACCAACGCCACCAACCGCGCTCCGTACCCCACCTTGCACCTGCTGCGCGAAGACAGCATTGATGCGGCAGTGGCCGTGTTCCCCGAGGCGGAAACCATCTACGAGCGCAATATGCAGGTGCTGCGCGAGCTGGGGCCAGAGGGCTGGGCCAAGCTGGATGTGGGCGCGCGCTGCCCCATCACGGGGGCTTCTGGGGCGTCCGGCGCATGAAGAAAACACCCCGCACCGCCACGGCCCGCGCCGCCGTAGCCAGCAGCAACAGCGCGCCCACGGTGGCCGAGCAATTGGGGCTGCGCCCGGGGCAGTCGCTGCAGCTGCTGCAGGCGCTGCACATCCTCACGCGCGATGGCAAGCTCAACCAAGACTCGCGCCGCAAGCTCAAGCAGGTGTACCACCTGTTTCAGTTCATCGAACCGCTCCTGCAAGAGCTGGCGCAAGACGGCCACGCACCGCTGCTGGCCGACCACGGCGCGGGCAAGAGCTACCTGGGCTTCATCCTGTACGACCTGTTTTTCAAAGACCTGGGGCGCGGCGAGATTTACGGCATTGAAACCCGCGCGCCGCTGGTGCAGGCCTCGCAGCAGCTGGCGGCGCAGCTGGGCTTTGCGCGTATGCACTTTTTGAACATGTCGGTGGCCGAGTCGGCGCAGCTGGGTGCCATGCCCGAGCGCTTTGACGTGGTGACCGCACTGCACGCCTGCGACACTGCCACCGATGACGCCATTGCTTTCGGCCTGCACAAGCGCGCCCGCGCCATGGTGCTGGTGCCGTGCTGCCAGGCCGAGGTGGCCGCTTGCCTGCGCCAGCACAAGGCGCTGCAACTGGCGCGCACGCCGCTGGCCGAGCTGTGGCGCCACCCCCTGCACACGCGTGAGCTGGGCAGCCAGCTGACCAACGTGCTGCGCTGCCTGTACCTGGAGGCCAGTGGCTACCAAGTCACCGTCACCGAGCTGGTGGGCTGGGAGCACAGCATGAAAAACGAACTCATCATTGCGCGCTACACCGGGCAGAAAAAGCGCAGCAGCGCCCAGCGCCTGCACGCCTTGCTGCAAGAGTTTGGCCTGCTGCAGGAGCTGGGCGCACGCTTTGGCGTCACAGCACACGAGCCGCTGGAAGAGCTATCAAAAGAATAGCTGCTAGCGCTTGCCTGTATTGGCTTAGAGGCATATTTGATGCTTGAAATCAACGGCCAGAGGCGGCTTTGGCCTTGGGAGTGGCCTGCACAGGGCGCCAACAGGGTGCTGGGTGCGGGTTTTTGGGGTGGAAAAGGCCTCTAAGCCGCTCCAGTCAAGCGCAAGCAGCTATGAAAAAAGGAGTTCTGGCAGGCGCTGTAGGAACTTGCCCAGCCAGCTGGCGCTCTATGCCAGCCTGTTTGTTTTGTCTGGCCCGCCATGCGCCTCCTTCGTTCTGACACCGGTTTCATCCACCCCCACAGCAGCGAGATCACGCCCCAGGCGGTGTACGCCAACCGGCGCACGTTGCTGCGCCACTGGGCCAGTGGTGCCGCAGGTGCGGCACTGGCCAGCTGGGCCGGGCGCGAGGCACTGGCCTCTGCACCCGCTGGGGCCTCTGCCTCCACCTTGGCCGCGCTGCCGGGTGCCGCCTCCAAGGTGGATGGCGCACACACCGTGGAGCGCCCCACCAGCTTCCAAGACGCCAGCAGCTACAACAACTTCTACGAGTTCGGCACCGACAAGTCCGAGCCCGCGCGCTACGCCAGCACGCTCGTCACCCAGCCGTGGTCGGTGGAGGTGGAGGGCCTGGTGCGCAAGCCGGGGCGCTGGGCGCTGGAAGACTTGCTGAAACTCAGCGCGCAAGAAGAGCGCATTTACCGCCTGCGCTGTGTGGAAGGCTGGTCCATGGTCATTCCCTGGGTGGGCTACTCGCTGGCCGAATTGATTCGGCGCGTGGAGCCGCTGGGCAGCGCCAAGTACGTGCAATTCGTCACCCTGGCTGACAAAGCGCGTATGCCGGGGCTGGGCTCGCGCGTACTGCAGTGGCCTTATACCGAGGGCCTGCGCTTAGACGAAGCCATGCACCCCCTCACGCTGCTGGCCTTTGGCATGTACGGCCAGGTGCTGCCCAAGCAAAACGGCGCGCCGCTGCGCCTGGTGGTGCCGTGGAAGTACGGCTTCAAGAGCATCAAGAGCCTGGTGAAAATTCGCTTTACCGAGCACCAGCCTGCCACCTCCTGGAACCAGGTGGCACCGCAGGAATACGGCTTTTATGCCAACGTCAACCCCAGCGTGCCGCATCCGCGCTGGAGCCAGGCCAGTGAGCGGCGCATTGGCGAAGACGGCCTGTTCGCCAAGCGCCGCAAGACCTTACCCTTCAACGGCTACGAAGCCCAGGTGGGGGCGCTGTACGCTGGCATGGATTTGCGCCAGTGGTACTGATGGCTGGCGCAAGTTCGAGGGCTACGCCCTGGCCATGGCTGCTGCGTGCGTGGGTCAAGCCGCTGGTGTTTGTGGCCTGCCTGGCGCCCCTGGCCTGGCTCGTGGTTGCCGCCGCCAGCAATGCCCTGGGTGCCAACCCGGCCGAGGCGCTGATTCGCAGCCTGGGCGAGTGGGCGCTGCGCTTTTTGTGCCTGGCTTTGGCAGTGACGCCGCTGCGCCAGCTCACGGGCCAGCCGGCCCTGGCGCGCCTGCGCCGCATGGTGGGGCTGTGGGCCTTTGCCTACGCCTTGCTGCACCTGCTGGCGTATGCCTGGCTCGATAGGGGGCTGGAGTGGAGCGAACTGCTGGCAGACATCGCCCAGCGCCCTTTCATTTTGGTGGGCACCCTGGCCTGGGGGCTGTTGCTGCTGTTGGCACTGACCTCGTTCGATGCTGCCATGCGCTGGCTGGGCGGCAAGCGCTGGCGTGCGCTGCACCGGGCGGTGTACCTCGTGGCGCCGTTGGCACTGCTGCACTTTTACTGGATGCGTGCTGGCAAACGCAACTGGCTGGAGGTGGGGGTGTACGCCCTGGTGCTGGGGCTGCTGCTGGGTTGGCGCGCGTACAGCGCCTGGCGTGCGCGCCGCCGTGGCTGAGAGCGTGTTCACGATCTCCACGCGGGTGTGCAGGCGCGGAATCGGGCGGTCTGCGTTGTTGCAAATCCTCGCAATAGCAAGGCTATTGCTGCGGTTTGCGCCTAGCAGCCCATCCCGATTCGCATCCTGCACCCCTTCG